>NZ_JADCDA010000099.1 GCF_020252405.1 Aestuariivirga sp. | reverse complement strand
GGGCCTTTGTCCACAGATTCCGATGCGGAAAGAAGCCCTCATCCGGCCTGTCGGCCACCTTCTCCCATCGCGTACCGCGACGGGAGAAGGGAAAACTGACATGGCACAAGACACGCCGCCGCCATATGCGATTCGCCTCCCGCCGGGGGAGAGGAAAGGCGGGGGCGGGGCTTTGTGGGAAAGGGAACCCTCATGGAGTCAATTGACCGCCCGGCGCTCTACAGCACGATATCAGCGTCCGGGTCACCCGCCGCCAGTGCATTGATATAGGCCAGGCACAGATCGCGGCTCAGATAGCGGCCATGGGCAGCCCGCGCTCGGGCAACCGATTGCTTAGGGCATGACAATATCCATCATCGATTATCGATCATGCCCAACACGCGGAGGAAAACTCGTGTCCCGGCTTAAAGACCTGAGCGCATGAAAGGAATCTCCCCCGCCCGGTTTCCCGAACGAGGGATAATCCTTCAGTGGATAAACCACTTTGCCGTGGTTTCCCGACCGACTTCCCGAAACCGATTTGCCATCCCCCTGCACATTTGTCAATATTTTCGATAACAGAGGGAGTGCTGGGCATGCGGGTTCTTGGCCTTGACTGCGGGATTGCGAGCGTTGGATGGGCTGTTCTGGAGGTGGCGGAGGGCCGGGAGGGCATCATCGCCGCCGGAACCCGCATGTTTGATGCGCCGGAGACCGACAAGGAGCGACAGCCCAAGTCTGAACTTCGCCGAATATATCGCGGCCAGCGCCGCGTCATTCGCCGCAGGCGGCAGCGGATGAACGCGGTGCGCCGCATTCTTCACGCCCACGGCCTGCTCGCCAGCGGCACGGCGGACGCCCTGCGCTATCAGGGCATCGACCCGTGGCAGGCGCGCGCCGCGGCGCGCGGGCGCCTGCTGTCTCCGCAAGAACTCGCCGTCGCATTGGGCCATATCGCAAGGCACCGCGGCTTCAAGTCCAACGCGAAATCGCGCGGCAACGATCCGGAAGGATCGAAAATGAAGAAGGCCATGGCCGAGACGCAGGAAAAGATGGCGGGCCGCACCTTCGGCGAATTCGTTGCGGCATCGCCCGGCCGCAAGCGCAACCGCGATGGCGATTACGCGCGCACGCCGCTGCGCGACGATCTCGCGCATGAGGCTCGCGCCATCTTCGCCGCGCAGCGGCGGCTCGGCAACCAGGCCGCCACGCCATCGCTCGAACAGGCCTTCACCGAGGCCGCCTTTTTCCAGAGACCGCTGCAGGACAGCGAGAAGCTGCTGGCGAACTGCGCCTTCGAACCGGCGGAAAAGCGAACCGCGAAACGCGCCTATTCCTTCGAGCTGTTCCGCTACCTCTCGCGCCTCAACACGCTTGAACTTCGCGAGGGCAAGCTCACGCGCCGGATCACGCCCGCCGAACTCCACGCCGCCATCGCCGCATTCGGCCAGAGCAGGAAGATCAGCTTCACCGCCCTGCGCAAGATCATCGGCCTCGCGGATGAGGCGCAATTCTCCACGGTGCGAAAACAGGATGAAGGCGGTGATGTGGTTGCCCGGCATGGCGAAGCCGCGCTCGGCGCCGCGATACTGCGCGGCGTCATCGGCCCCGCGGCATGGGAGAGGCTCGCCACCACACCCGCCACGCTTGACCGCATCGCCGAAATCATCTCCTTCCGCGAGACGGCGGAAGCCATCCGCGCCGGGCTGGAGGAATTGCCGCTCGATCCGGCGACAGTGGAAACGCTGATCGCCGCCACGCAGGCAGGCAGCTTCGACAAGTTCACCGGCGCCGGGCACATGTCCGCGAAGGCGGCGCGCAACATCATTCCGCACCTGGCGGAAGGGCTTGTCTACTCCGAAGCCTGCGCCCGCCACGGCTATGACCATGTGACGAGCCGGGAGGGCAACGCTTTTGACGTGAAGGCCCACGGCAAGGAGGCATTGAAGCGTATCCTCAAGGGCGAAGTGATCGACCGTTCGCTGGTCGGCAGCCCCATCGCCCGCAAGGCGTTGATCGAGGCGGTCAAGCAGGTCAAGGCGGTGGTGGAGGAATACGGCATTCCGGACGCCATTCACATCGAACTTGCCCGCGACGTCGGCAAGGGAATCGACGAGCGCCGCGAAATCGAAAGCGGCATCGAGAAGCGCAACAAGGAAAAGGAGCGCCTTCGGGCGCGCTTCGCGGAGGATGTGGGCCGCCCCTGCTCCTCCGCCGAGGACCTGCTGCGCTACGAGCTCTGGCTTCAGCAGAACGGCCGCTGCCTCTACTCCGACACCACGATTTCGCCCGCCGACATTGCGGCGGACAGCAATGCGGTGCAGGTGGACCATATCCTGCCATGGAGCCGATTCGGCGACGACAGTTTCAACAACAAGACGCTGTGCACGGCGCGCGCCAATCAACAAAAGCGCGGCCGCACGCCTTTTGAATGGTTCGCGGCGGACAAGACGGAGGCGGACTGGGAGGCCTATGCGGCGCGCGTGCAGTCGCTCCCCACCCTCAAGGGCTTCAAGCGCCGCAACTACACGATCAAGGATGCAGCGAACCTCGAACAGAAATTCCGCGACCGGAACCTGAACGACACGCGCTGGACCTGCCGCCTGCTCGCCGAATGCCTGAAGCAGCTTTACCCGCGCGGCGAAGGCACCCGCCGCGTGTTCACGCGGCCCGGCGCCTTGACTGACAGGTTGCGCCGTGGCTGGGGCCTGCAAAAGATGAAGAAGGACGAGAAGGGCCAGCGCATTCCGGACGACCGCCACCACGCGCTGGATGCAATCGTGGTGGCCGCCTGCACCGAAAGCCAGTTGCAGCGCCTCACCGCCGCATTCAAGAAGGAGGAGGCAAGCGGCAGCCCGCGTGACTTCCGCGCGCTGGACGCGCCATGGCCCGGCTTCCGGCAGGATGTCATGGCGGCTGTCGAAAAGGTCTTCGTCTCGCGCGCCGAGCGCCGCCGCGCGCGCGGCGAGGCGCATGCCGCCACCATCCGCTCCGTGTCGGAGCGCGACAACGGAAAACTCGTCTTCGAGCGAAAGCGCATTGCCGACCTGAAGCCCGCCGACCTTGACAGGGTAAAGGACCCGGAGCGCAACGCCGCCACCATCGCCAGCCTTCGCGCCTGGATCGAGGCCGGCAAGCCGCAGGGGGCGCCGCCACTCTCGCCCAGGGGCGACCCGATTGCCAAGGTCACGCTGCTCACCACGAAGAAGCCCGATGTGCTGGTGCGCAACGGTGCGGTTGATCGCGGCGAAATGGCGCGGGTGGATGTGTTCAGGAAGCAGAACAAGAAGGGAGCATGGCAATTCTACTTGGTGCCGGTGTACCCGCACCAGATCGCCACGATGGAAACGCCGCCGAACCGCGCATGCCAGGCCTACAAGGACGAGAAGGAATGGCCTGCCATAGATAGTGAATGTGAGTTCCTCTGGTCGCTGACGCCGATGAATTATCTCGAAATCGAAACCGGCAAGGGAGCACTGTTAGCAGGCTACTATCGTGGCTTTGACCGGGGTACAGGCGCGCTGAAAATTTCGCACGACCGCAACTCAAGTGACGAAATCGCGGGCATCGGCGCAAGGACGCTGAAGACTTTCAACAAATATACGATAGACCGTTTGGGAAAACGGCATCTTGTCGAACAAGAGCGGCGGACATGGCGTGGAAAGGTGTGCACATAAGCCGTCCCGCGCGGCTCTCCTCAAGGGACGCGCAATTGGTGGTGAACCAGGAGGATGGCGAAGTGACCATGCCCATCGAGGATGTTGCGTGGATCGTCCTCGACAGTCCGCAGGTCACAATCTCCGCCGCGCTCATCGCCGCCTGCATGGCAGCGGGAGTCGCTGTCATCTTCACGGATGAGCGGCACACGCCTTCGGGCATGGCGCTGCCCTTCCACCGCCATCACCGGCAGGCGGCCGTGGCCGCCATGCAGATCGGCCTTTCCCAGCCACTGCGAAAGCGGCTGTGGCAGGCGCTCGTTATCGCCAAGATCGAGAACCAGGCCGCCTGCCTCGAACGCGCTGGCAGGCAGGCAGATAGCCTTCTCGCCATGGCAAAACAGGTGGCTTCGGGCGATCCCGACAATGTGGAGGCCCGTGCTGCCCGTGAATATTGGCAGCTTCTTTTCACCGGTTTCACCCGCTCCGACGAGGCGGACCTGCGCAACAAGATGCTGAACTACGGCTATGCCGTGCTGCGCGCCGCGATTGCCAGGGCCATCGTCGCCAACGGCCTGCTCCCCTGTTTCGGGCTGTTCCACAGAAGCGCCACCAATGCCTTCAACCTCGCGGATGATCTGCTCGAGCCGTTCCGCCCCTTCGTCGACCGCGGAGTGAATGATCTTGCGGAGGGCGCGGAGCCAGCCGCGCCCCTCACGCTCGATCATCGCCGCGCGCTGGCTGGTATCCTTAACGGGGACGTTCGCTTGCAAGGCCAGACCGTCAGTGTACTGATTGCCACGGATATTGCCTCCCAATGTCTGGTGCGCGCCATGGAAGCGTCTTCGCCTGCCCTGCTGTGCCTGCCCAAACTGTGAGTTTGAGTATTGTGAGTGTGAGTGATGAAATCCGCCGAGGTGCGTTATATGTGGCTGTTCGTGTTCTTCGACTTGCCGGTCGGAACCAAGGTGGAGCGGCGCGCCGCCACCCGCTTCCGCAACTTCCTGAAGGACGATGGGTTCCTGATGCTGCAATGGTCCGTTTATGCCCGCGTCTGCAGGGGCGAGGAGGCCACCGGCAAGCACCATGCCCGCGTCACCAGCAACTTGCCATCCAGGGGCAGTGTGCGCACATTAACCGTCACCGAGCGCCAGTACGCCCGCATGAAACTGCTGATAGGCGAATCGAAAAGAAGTGAAAAACTCGCCGCGAACCAGCTCGTACTGCTCTGATTTCCCTTCCTATCCGGAAGGAAAATCAGAGTGCTGTCAGTCACTTGGTGTGGTCGTAGCCTACCACTGGGAAGTCGGCAGGGAAACCACGGCCTTCCAGCCCGGCAACGTTGCGACGGTGTGAGCCTACCACTGGGAAGTCGGCAGGGAAACCACGGCCGTCACCAAGCACAACGGCCTGCACATATTAGCCTACCACTGGGAAGTCGGCAGGGAAACCACGGCCTCAGCCTTGGCGCGGTGGCTTCATCCGTCAGCCTACCACTGGGAAGTCGGCAGGGAAACCACGGCAAAATCCTGGACAGCATCGACGGCGCACACAGCCTACCACTGGGAAGTCGGCAGGGAAACCACGGCCTGACAGATGCGCGGTCGCAAGCCGCTTCCAGCCTACCACTGGGAAGTCGGCAG
>NZ_JADCDA010000098.1 GCF_020252405.1 Aestuariivirga sp. | reverse complement strand
GCCGCATCAGCCAGCGCATCAAGGCTTGCAACTGGGACAATGACTACCTTATCAACGCTCTAACCCATATGCGATAGCCCTGCCACAAGGGGGGAGGGAAAACATACCCATTTTTTTTGACTACGCTCTAAATGCAGCCGCGTAAGGACATTCCTTTGACATCATGAACTATAGCAATAGTCAGTTCCATTGCGACACAATGACCAATCCGAGTTACAATGGTGAGTCAGCTCCTTAACTCGATCACCACCGGCGCGTGGTCCGATGGCTTCTCCTGAGTCCTCACCTCGCGGTCGATGTGGGCGCTCTTCAGCAGGTCGGCGGCCTGGGGGGAGAGGAGCAGGTGGTCGATGCGGATGCCGTTGTTCTTCTGCCAGGCGCCGGCCTGATAGTCCCAGAAGGTGTAGAGGCCTTGCGCGTCGCCATGCATCTGGCGGATCGCGTCGGTGAGGCCGAGGTTGAGGAGGGTGCGGAATTTGGCGCGGGATTCGGGCTGGAACAGCGCGTCGCCCGTCCAGTTCTCCGGGTGCTTCGCATCGAGCGGGGTGGGGATCACGTTATAGTCGCCCGCCAGCACCGTGGGCTCCTCCAGTTTCAGCAGCGCCTTCGCCCGGGCCTGCAGCCGGTCCATCCAGCGCAGCTTGTAGGCGAATTTCTCCGTACCCAGAGGATTGCCGTTGGGCAGATAGATCGAGGCCACGCGCACCACGCCGGTGTTGCGCGCAAACACGGCTTCGAGATAGCGCGCCTGGCTGTCCCCGTCGTCTCCGGGAAGGCCGCGCGTCACGTCCTCGGGCTTCGGCTTCGACAGGATGGCAACACCATTATAGGTCTTCTGGCCGTGCACCAGCACGTTGTAACCCAGCTCCTCGAAGGCTTGCGCCGGAAAGGCATGGTCCTCGCATTTCAGTTCCTGCAGGCAGAGGATGTCGGGACTGGCCTGCCGCAACCACGCGAGCGCGTTGTCGAGGCGGGCCTTGATGGAGTTGACGTTCCAGGTGGCGATCTTCATGGCGGCCATGATGGCGGTGGCGCTCATGCGCCGCAAGTCAGATCGGGGCGTCAGATCGAGAAGGACGTGCCGCAGCCGCAGGAGGAGGTGGCGTTGGGGTTCCTGATGCGGAAGGACTGGCCCATCAGGTCATCGACGAAGTCGATCTCCGCACCCTTGAGGAACTCCTGGCTCACCGGATCGACCACCGCCCTGATGCCGCCGCGCTCGATCACGAGGTCGTCCCCGGCGGCCGCCTCGGTGAGCTGGAAATCATACTGGAAGCCGGAGCACCCCCCGCCGTTCACCGCAATCCGGAGCGCCGATTTGCCCGGCTCTTTCGCCAGAATGTCGCGGATGCGCGAGGCTGCCGCCTCGGTGAGGGTGATGGACGCGGTCATGATGGTGTATGTTGGGGCCTGCTCCAGTCTTGTCAATGGATTCTCCCATGCAGCGGTTCACGGCAGCCTATTCCTCTCTCCCCGGGGAGACGCGGGGGAGGGTGCATCCGGAAGCCGGGGCAGATTTCCGCTCCGTCTTCGCGCGCGACCGGGACCGCATCATCCATTCCCAGGCCTTCCGGCGGCTGAAACACAAGACGCAGGTCTTCGTCTATCACGAGGGTGACCATTACCGGACGCGGCTCACCCATACGATCGAAGTGGCCCAGGTCGCCCGCTCCATCGCCCGCGCGCTGGGCCTCGACGAGGACCTGACGGAGGCGCTGGCGCTGGCCCATGACCTCGGCCACACCCCCTTCGGCCACGCCGGGGAGCGTGAGCTTGACAAGCTGATGAAGCCCTGGGGCGGTTTCGACCACAATGCCCAGTCGCTCCGCATCCTGACGAAGCTCGAGAGGCGCTATGCGCGGTTTGACGGGCTCAATCTGACCTGGGAGACGCTGGAGGGGCTGGTCAAGCACAATGGTCCGCTGGTCAATGCCGAGGGCGACCCGGTGGGCCGCTACCGGGAGCGCGGGCTTCCAGAGGCGATCGTCGAATATGCGGCGGAGCATGATCTGGAACTCGCCTCCTATGCCTCGGCGGAGGCGCAGGTGGCGGCGATCTCGGATGACATCGCCTATAATGCGCATGACATTGACGATGGGTTGCGGGCGGGGCTGTTCGGGCTGATCGACCTGGGCGATGTGCCGCTGGCGGGGGAGGCGCTGGCACAGGTGCTGCGGCTTTATCCGGGCCTCGAGCAGGACCGGATCGTGCATGAAACGGTGCGCCGCGTGATGTCGGCAATGGTCAACGACATCATCGCGGAATGCAACAACATCAACGCAAAAAACAACTTCCGCAACGCTGCGGAGGTGCGCGGATTCGGGATGCCTTTCGTGGCCTTCAGCACGCCGGTGGCCGAGCAGAACCGGGCGTTGCAGTCATTTCTTAATGAACGCATGTATCGCCATGAAAAAATTGAGAAAATTATGGCGAGAGCCCGGCGGGTCGTGCACGATCTTTTTGCGGCCTATATGGAGGATCCGCGGCTCCTGCCGGCGGGCTGGCAGGACGGCCGCCCGCGCCAGGTCTGCGACTTCATTGCCGGCATGACAGACCGCTACGCGATTGCCGAGCACCAGCGATTGTTTGACCTCGATCCGCTTTTCCGCTAGGGCCAAGCAGGGTGTTGTTTCAACAGCTTAAGAGTAGACATGAACCTGTTTGCTGAGTTTCTGCAGGTGATCCGCGGGGCTGTCTCCACGGTTGCGGCGGAACGGGGCGTGCCGCTGCCGGACCTCTCCAGGATCACGGCCGAACCGCCGCGCGATCCCTCGCACGGCGACATTTCCACCAATGCCGCGATGGTGCTGAACAAGGCCTTCGGCATGCCGCCAAAAGTGTTGGCGCAGTCGCTTTCCGCGTTGCTGCCGTTGCACAAAAACGTTGCCGCCGTTGACATCGCCGGCCCCGGATTCATCAACATCAAACTCGTTGCGGCAGCCTGGCCGCAGGTGCTCCAGGCGGTGCTCGACGAGGGGGACGCTTATGGAAATTCTACCTTAGGTAGAGGGAAGAAGGCGAATGTCGAATATGTCTCCGCCAACCCGACGGGCCCCCTGCATGTCGGCCACGTGCGCGGCGCCGTGTTCGGGGATGCGCTGGCTGAACTTCTCACCGCCTCGGGCTACGACGTCACCCGCGAATACTACATCAACGATGCCGGCGCGCAGGTCGACGTGCTCGCCCGCTCGGCCTATCTGCGCTACCTTGAGGCTCTGGGCGAAACGATCGGCGAGATCCCGGCCGGTCTCTATCCGGGCGGCTATCTGAAGCCGGTGGGGCAGGCGCTCGCCGCCGAACATGGCGCGGCGCTGAAGCACCGGCCCGAGGCGGAATGGCTTCCCATCGTGCGGGCCAAGGCCATCGCGATGATGATGGATCTGATCCGGGATGATCTCGCCGCTCTCGACATCCGGCAGGAGGTTTTCGCATCCGAGAAGGCGCTGCATGCATCCGGTCAGGTGAGGGAGACGATTGCCGAACTGCGCGAGCGGGGCCTTGTCTACCAGGGAACCCTGCCGCCGCCCAAGGGCGAACTGCCGGATGACTGGGAGGACCGCGAGCAGACGCTGTTCCGCACCATGGGGTTCGGCGACGACATCGACCGGCCGCTGCTCAAGTCGGACGGTTCGTATACTTACTTCGCCTCGGACGTGGCCTACAGCCGCAACAAGATCCAGCGCGGCTTCGACGAGCTGATCTACGTTCTTGGCGCCGACCATGGCGGCTATGTGAAGCGGCTGGAATCGCTGGGCGCCGCGCTGGCGGGCAACCGCAAGGTCGAGGTCATTGTCAGGCTGTGCCAGCTGGTGAAGCTCTACCGCGCCGGCGAGCCGGTGCGCATGTCGAAGCGGGCCGGCGAGTTCGTGACGCTTCGCGATGTGGTGGACGAGGTCGGCCCCGACGCCGTGCGCTTTATGATGCTGTTCCGCAAGAACGAGGCGCCGCTTGATTTCGACTTTGCCGAAGTGACGGAGCAGTCCAAGGACAACCCCGTGTTCTATGTCCAGTACGCCCATGCCCGGACCTGCTCGGTCATCCGCAACGCGGCGGAGGAGGGGCTCAAACCGGCGGAAACACCGGAATTCGATCTGCTCACGGACGAAGCGGAACTGGGTCTGGCGCGCCGCATGGCCGAGTTTCCGCGCCTCATCGAGGCCGCGGCCCAGGCCCACGAGCCCCACCGCGTGGCTTTCTATCTTTTTGAACTTGCTGGCGATTTCCATGCGCTTTGGAACAAGGGCAAAGACTCGCCGCATTTAAGATTTATTTTGACAGAAGATGTTAAACTCACCCAAACACGTCTCGCCTTCCTCGTGGCGATTCGATATGTTTTGGCAAACGGCCTTCGGATCCTCGGGGTAAGACCCGCCGAAGAGATGTAGAGGCGTAAGGGGCATATGGACCAAGATTCGAGCAACGGCGCTGGGCCGGACAAGCGGAACTGGCGCGAGCGTCTCGGCATCGGTGCGAAGGACCTCCCGAAGCTTTCGGATGAGTTCCGCGGCCAGCCGCCGATCGCCGCGCCGCCGCCTGCTGGAACTGCCAGGCCCGCCGCCCCGCGCGCGCCGGTGGCCAAGCCCGCGCCGATGGCCCCGCGCGTGCCGCCGAAGCCTGCCCAGCCGGCTGCGGAAGCGTCGGCCGCGCCCGCTGTGCCACCGCCCGTGTCTCGCGCCACGCCCAAGGCGCCTGACAATGCTGCGCAAGATGCGCTGGCCGAGAAGCTGCGCGCCCAGCGCGCCGCGGCCGAGCGCCTCGCCGAGCAGCGCGTTCAGGCCGCCCGCAACCTCACCGACGCCAAGAAGCCGGTGTCTGCTCCACCCCCGCCGCGCCCTGCCGCGCCGCCACGCCTCGCCGCCCCGGTTCCGCGCAGCCCCGGCGTTAAATCGCCGCCCGGTGGTGCGCCCCGGCCCAAGTTCAGCTTTGCCGACGAGACCCGCGCCGATGCCCCGCGCTCTGGCCTGACACCGCCGCTCACCCCACCACGCCCCGCCCTCGGCGGTGAGCGTTCGCCGCCTCCCTTCTTGCGCCCGGGCACGGGAGCGGGTGCCAATGGCAGCATCGGGGCACGGCCGCAGCCAGCCTTCCGCCCGTCCGGCGCCGGGGGTGGGGCCAGCTATGGGGCGCCGCCGCGTCTGCAGCCGCCGGCAACACCGCGTGCGGGCCTTGGCAGTGATCCGGCGGGCTACAGCACCGCCCGCCGCACCCCGGCTCTTCGCTCTCCGGCGCCTGCTCCATATTTGCCAGCCCCGGCGCCCGAGCCGCGCAACTTCCCCGAGGACGAGTTTGACGACGAGGCCCGCACCGCGCCGCGACTCGGCCGTCCGGCTCCGGAGGCGCGCGACCATGACGACTTTGACGAGGTGTTCGAGGACGATCAGACGCCGGCCCGCGGGCGCGCCAGCGCGCGCGACTTTCAGTCCGCCTATGAGGAGGCCGAAGAGGGCTTTGCGGATGAGCCGCGCCGCTCCAACGCGCCGCTGCTGCTGGGGCTCGCCCTGCTGGTGGCCGGCCTGCTGATGGCGGCCTTGATCTGGTTCTACAGCGGCGACCTCAAGAACCTGGTCAATACTGGCGCATCCAACCCGTCTGCCACCCCGCCCGTCGTGGAGGCGCCGGCGACCCCCGCCAAGGTGGCAGCACCCGAGGCCAGCAGCAGCGGCGATGCCCAGACCGGGGCGCCGGCAGCGCGCAAGAAACAGATTTATGATCGTATCGTAGGCGAACAGGAAGTGACCGGGGAAATGCAGCCGACGGAGGAGACCCCGGTCCCACCTCCGGCAGCGCAGCCTGACGCGGGCGCCGTTCCTGCCAGCCAGGTGCCGCAGATCGAGCCGCAAGGCACAACCAACCAGATTCCAGCACCCGATGCGCCGTCCCTTGGAGCCACGGGCCAGGGCCTGCCCGACCCGGAGCCGCCGCCACCGTTGCCAATCCCCGGCAGTGATCAGCAAGGCAGCCTGGGCCTCAAAACTGGGGAGCAGGTTGCCGCCGCTTCAGCCAAACCGGATCAGGTGGCGGCGAGCCAGGGGACGTCAAGCCTGGTGACGGCAAACCAGGCGGCGGCGGATCAGGGGGGGATGGCAGCGCCACCGCCAACCCCTGTCAGTCCGGCCCAGACCGCGTCCAGTGACCAGATGACCCTGCCGCCCCCGGAAAAAACCACCGACGGGGCGGCTCTTGTTTCAGGGGCAGGCGCCGCAGCCGCCAGCGCTGCAAATTCGGGGAGCGGTGCTGCGCCGAACGCCGCCGCAGCGGCGATGCCTGCGCCCGACACCGAGATAACCCCGCCCGCGCCCCCGGCTGAAGCCGCGCCCGCTCCGCCGCCCCTGCCGGCGGCCAAGAAGACCGCCGCCAAGAAGACCACTTCGAAACCGGTCGCCAAACAGACGGACTTCAACAGCCTTGGCTCCAAGCCGGTGGTTCTGGTGCCGCCGTCGCAGCAGGGCGGCGGCAGCCAGTTGGCCCCGGCAGAGCCCGTTGTCGCCGCACCCGCCCCGGCGGACATTGCGGCCCAAGCCACCGCCCCCGCGGCGCAGAAGCGCAAGACCATTTTCGACCTGTTCAACGGCGGCGGCTTGGCCAACGGCATACCCGCCCAGCAGGCCGCGCCCACTGAGGTCGCCTCCGCCGCCACGCAGACGAAGCAAGCGACAGCACCCGCCGCCCCGGCGCCCCAGGCCGCGACGGGCGGCGGCTATGTTGTCCAGCTCACCTCCTTCCGCACCGAGGGAGAGGCAAAGCAGGAATTCTCGCGCCTGGCCGGGGCCTATCCGGGCGTCGTGGGTCCGCTCAAGTCGCAGATCCGCCAAACCACGGTGGGCGGCAGCACACGCTTCCAACTGGCACTGGGGCCGCTGCCGACGCGCGGCGACGCCACCAAAGTGTGCGGCGAACTGATTGCCGCGGGCGAGAGCGACTGCATGGTAAGGGGACCCTGAAGGGCTGTGCAGGTCTGACCGCATGTCCCCGATCGGCGCATTCATCTCGGGCTGTTCCGGGCCGGTGTTGAGCCGGGCCGAACGCGATTTTTTTGCGAGCGCCAATCCCTGGGGCCTCATCCTGTTCAAGCGCAATTGCGAAACGCCGGACCAGCTGAAGGCGCTGACCGGCGCCTTCCGTGCTGCCGTGGGCCGCAGGAATGCGCCGGTGTTCACCGACCAGGAGGGCGGACGCGTGCAGCGTCTGGGGCCGCCCAGCAATGCCTGGCGGCGCTATCCCGCGGCCCGCGCCTATGGGGAGGCCTTCAAAGCCAGCGCCCTCACCGGCCTGCGTGCCGCGCGCAATGTGGGCCGCCTGATGGCGGAGGACCTGATCGCCGCCGGCATCACCGCGAATTGCGTGCCGCTGCTCGACGTGCCGCAGCCCGATGCGCATGAGATCGTGGGCAACCGCGCCTATTCGGACCATATCGAGGCCATCATGGCGCTGGCCCGCGCCCATGCCGCGGGTTTTGCCGATGGCGGCGTGCTGCCGGTGATCAAGCACATTCCCGGCCACGGCCGCGCCAGGGCGGACAGCCACCTCGAACTGCCGGTTGTCGATGCGGCGCGCGCCGAACTCGAGGCCGTGGACTTTCCGCCCTTTGCCGCGATGGCGGACGCGCCCATGGCGATGACGGCGCATGTGGTCTACACCGCGCTCGACAAGACGGCGCCCGCCACCCTGTCGAAGAAGGTGATCTCCACCGTCATCCGCAAGCAGATCGGTTTCCGCGGCCTGCTGATGACGGATGACCTGTCGATGAAGGCGCTGTCGGGGAGCTATGCCGGGAAGACGCAGGGCGCGCTGGCAGCGGGTTGCGACATCGTGCTCCACTGCAATGGCGACATGGCCCAGATGGAAGAGGTGGCTGCCGCCGCAGGCGTGCTGAAGGGCAAGTCCCTGGCCCGCGCCAGGGCGGCGCTGAAGGCCGCCCGCAAGCCGCAGCCCTTCGACCGAAAGCAGGCGCTGAAAGACCTCGCGGCCGTGCTGTCGGCCTAACTCTGACCATTCCTCGCCCCCAATGCCGCGGAGAGAGGGGGGGGACGAGAGTGTATCCCACGGGCGAATCTGGGGATAAGTTGTGGCAGAGGGGCGAATCGCCCACCATCCCTTGGTATCAGAATGGTGTCGGAAAGAGGATGATTGCGGCGTGACCGGCGAGCAGGAGAGCAAACGGGAGCCGACCGGGGAGGCTGCAGCCGCCGCCCCCGAGGGTTGGCCTGACGGCGATGCTCCGTTGCGCGCCGAGCCGGTGGCGGCGGGTGATGGCGGCACGCTGATCGTCGATGTGGGCGGCTTCGAAGGCCCGCTTGACCTTCTCCTCGAACTCGCCCGCCAGCACAAGGTGGACCTGAAGCAGATATCGATCCTCAAGCTTGCCGAGCAATATCTCGACTTCATCGAGAAGGCGCGCAAGCTTCAGCTTGAGATTGCTGCCGATTACCTGGTGATGGCGGCATGGCTTGCCTATCTCAAATCGCGTCTGCTTATTCCCGCGCCCCCCGGCCCGGAAGAGCAGGAGCCGGCCGATCTCGCGGCGCGCCTGGCCTTCCGCCTGCGGCGCCTGCAGGCGATGCGCACGGCCTCCGAGAATTTGTTGAAGCGCGGCGTGCTGGGGCGTGACGTGTTTGCGCGCGGCGCGCCCGAACCCATCCTTGTCGACACCCGGCGCCAGTATGCCGACAATCTCATCGATCTGCTCAAGGCCTATGCCGACCGGCGCAAGAAGAAGCTTGCGCACCGGAGCTATGTGCCCTTGCGCCACCCCACCTGGTCGATCAAGGAGGCCCGCACCGCTTTGGAGCGCATGGTGGGCGTGATGGACGACTGGGGCGCCCTGGACATCTGGCTGGCGCAATACATGGCCGAGCCCGGCATGCGCCGGTCGGTGACGGCCTCAAGCTTCACCGCGAGCCTTGAACTGGCGCGCGAAGGCCTGCTGGAGCTGAGGCAAGAAGGGCCCTTCCGCCCCATCTATGTCAGGCGGCGGGCAAGTGCGGCCTGAGGGCCGCGTCAGTGATGTGATGGAGTGAGAGACATGACCATGCAAACGCGAGCCATGGCGGTTGGCGCCGCCATCAGGGAGGACGGGGCGGCGGCGCATGAGGCGCCGGGGTCCGGCCAGACCGGGCAGGGTGAGCCCGGCGACGGGGCGGCGGGCGGGGAAAAATTCGTGGCCATCCTTACCGAAGAGATGACGGAGATCGAGATCGTGGCCGAAGTATCCGTATTGGAAGAATCCGCCGCGGATGCTCCCGAAGGCGAAGCCAAAGTCCAGCCGATGGCGACGGTGACGCAACACCCGCGCGCCGGCCGCAACCAGCATCTGCGCATCATCGAAGCGATCCTGTTTGCGACCGCAGAACCCGTCGACGTCGCGCATCTGAAGAGATTCCTGCCCGAGGGCACGGATGTGGCTGGGCTGCTCGCCGACCTCAGGACCAATTATGCCAACCGCGGCGTCAACCTCGTCGAGGTCGCGGGCAAGTGGCAGTTCCGCACATCCGGTGACCTGTCATATCTTTTGCGCCGCGACAAGGTGGAGGAGCGCAAGCTCTCCAAGGCGGCGATGGAGACGCTGGCCATCATCGCCTATCACCAGCCGGTGACCAGGGCCGAGATCGAGGACATCCGCGGTGTTGCCATTTCAAAGGGCACGCTGGACCAGCTGCTCGAAATCGGCTGGGTGAGGATGCGCGGGCGGCGCAAGACGCCGGGCCGCCCGGTGACCTATGGCACGACTGAAGCCTTCCTCAGCCATTTCGGCCTCAACGAGGTCTCTGACCTGCCGGGCCTGCAGGAACTGAAGGGCGCGGGCCTGCTCGACGCCAACCTGCCGCCGGGCTTCGACATCCCCATGCCACGGGCAAGCGACGACCTGCTGCCCGACGAGGACCCGCTCGACGACGCGGAGACCGGGCAGATGCCGCTGGAAATGCATCTGCCGGACGCGGACGGGGAGCCGGGCGCGGAGTAGCCAACTTCTACACCGGCGACGCTCACTCATCATCTCTCGGGCGCACACCATGGCGCGGCCCTCCTCGGCTTTACATCGGCAGGGGAATTGGCCCGCGCGCTTACGCCGGCGCCCGCTTTCGTGGCGTGGGCCTGGCCACCACCTTTGGCGCTGCCTTTTCGGAGAACAGCTCGGCCAGCTTCTCCGTCATGGCGCCGCCCAGTTCCTCGGCATCGACGATGGTCACGGCGCGCTTGTAGTAGCGCGTCACGTCGTGGCCGATGCCGATGGCGATGAGTTCCACCGGCGAGCGCTGCTCGATGTCATGGATGACCTGGCGCAGGTGCTTTTCGAGATAGTTGCCGGAATTGACCGACAGCGTCGAATCATCGACCGGTGCGCCGTCCGAGATCACCATCAGGATGCGGCGCTGCTCGCGCCGGGCAAGCAGGCGGTTATGCGCCCAGATCAGCGCCTCGCCGTCGATGTTTTCCTTCAGCAGCCCCTCGCGCATCATCAGCCCGAGGTTCCTTCGGGCGCGCCGCCACGGCGTGTCGGCGGACTTGTAGACGATGTGGCGCAGGTCGTTGAGGCGGCCCGGGTTCGCGGGCTTGTTGGAGGCCAGCCACTTCTCGCGCGCCTGGCCGCCCTTCCACGCACGGGTGGTGAAGCCGAGGATCTCGACCTTCACGCCGCAGCGCTCCAGCGTGCGGGCGAGAATGTCCGCGCAGGTGGCGGCAACGGTGATGGGGCGGCCGCGCATCGAGCCCGAATTGTCGAGCAGCAGGCTCACCACCGTGTCGCGGAACTCGGTATCCTGCTCCTCCTTGAAGGAGAGCGGATGCATGGGGTCGATGATGACGCGCATGAGGCGCGCGGCATCGAGCACGCCTTCCTCGAGGTCGAAGTCCCAGGAGCGGTTCTGCTGCGCCATGAGGCGGCGCTGCAGGCGGTTGGCCAGGCGGGCAACGACGCCCTGCAGGCTGGAAAGCTGCTTGTCGAGATAGTTGCGGAGCCTGGTCAGCTCCTCGGCGTCGCACAGGTCCTCGGCTGCGATCACCTCGTCGAACTGGTTGGTGAAGACCTTGTAGAAATCCTCGTTGGAGAGTGACGAGAAGGGGAGCTGCGGCTTCCACGGCTCTTCACCGTTCTGTTCTTCCTCGCCGTCCCTGTCCTCCGCCTGGTTCTCGGCGTCCATCTGCGTGGCGTCCATTTCGGCGGCTTCGGATTCGCCTTCGGCGTCCTGCATCTCCTCCATCGACTGCTGGGAGCTTTCCTGCTCCTCGCTGTCAGGCGTCTCCTGGCGCTCGCCCGAATCCTCTTCCGGTTCGTTCGACTCGTCGTTCTCGTCCGACTGGTCGGGGTCCTCGCCCAGCTCTTCGCCCATGTCGAGGGCGGCGATGATGTCGCGCGACATGCGGGCGAAGGCCGCCTGGTCGTGGATGTTCTCCATCAGCCGCGAAAGCTGCCCGCGCGCCTTGTCCTCGATCCACGGCCGCCACAGGTCCACCATGGCGCGCGCGCCTTCGGGTGGCTTCTCGCCGGTCAGCGTCTCGCGCACCATGAGCGCCACGGCTTCGTCCAGGGGCGCATCCTTGCGGTCGGTGTAGCGGGCGGCGTCCTTCCTGCGGTAGCGGTCGTCCAGCATGGCCGCGAGATTGGTTTTCATGCCCGGCATGGCATTGGCGCCCAGCGCCTCGATGCGGGCCTGCTCCACGGCCTCAAACACCGCGCGGGCATTCTTGCCCTGCGGCTGATAGCGGGCGTGGACCTTGTCGCTGTGGTTGGAAAGCCGCAGCGCGAAACTGTCCGAGAGCCCGCGCACGACGGCGATGTCGGCGGCCCTCAGCTCATTGCCGACCTGCGGCAGCCTGGCGCGGTTTCCCGCCAGCGAGGGCGCCTCGTTGCCGAAGGCCACGGAAAGCTCCGGGTCTTCGGCAATGGTCTTCATCGCGACGGTGAGGACGCGCTTGAACTCGTTCGAAGGTGTGTCCTTCTCCTTCGCCACCGCGCGTCACTCAGGCGATGGCGATGTGGGCGGATGATTCCGGCAGTTCCTCGCCGAAGCAGCGCTGGTAGAACTCGGCCACCACGCTGCGCTCCAGCTCGTCGCACTTGTTGAGGAAGGTCACGCGGAAGGCGAAGCCCACGTCGCCGAAGATCTCGGCATTCTGCGCCCAGGTGATGACGGTGCGGGGCGACATGACGGTGGAGAGATCGCCCTGCATGAAGGCGTTGCGGGTCAGGTCCGCCACGCGCACCATGTTGGAGATGATCTTGCGGCCCTTCTCATTGTCGAAGTGCTTCGACTTCGCCGCGACAATGCCCACCTCCTGCGCATGGGGCAGGTAGTTGAGCGCGGTGATGATCGACCAGCGGTCCATCTGCGCCTGGTTGATCTGCTGCGTGCCGTGGTAGAGGCCGGTGGTGTCGCCGAGGCCGATCGTGTTGGCCGTGGCGAAAAGCCGGAAGGCGGGGTGCGGGCGGATGACGCGCGACTGGTCGAGCAGCGTCAGCTTTCCCGAGCTTTCGAGGATGCGCTGGATCACGAACATCACGTCCGGCCGGCCGGCGTCATATTCGTCGAAGACGAGGGCCACGTTGTGCTGGTAGGCCCAGGGCAGGATGCCTTCGCGGAATTCGGTGACCTGCTTTCCCTCCCGCAGCACGATCGCATCCTTGCCGATGAGATCGATGCGCGAGATGTGGCTGTCGAGGTTGACGCGGATGCAGGGCCAGTTGAGGCGGGCGGCCACCTGCTCGATGTGGGTCGACTTGCCGGTGCCGTGATAGCCCGTCACCATGACGCGGCGGTTATGGGCGAAGCCCGCGAGGATGGCGAGCGTGGTCTCGCGGTTGAAGAGATAGTCCGGGTCGAGGTCCGGGACATGTTCCGAGGGCCTGGAATAGGCGGGAACGTCCATGTTCGAGTCGAAGCCGAAAAGCTGCTTCACCGGCGCCTTGGTGTCGGGCATGCCATTCGCCTCTGCGGGGGCCTTCGCAATCATGTCAGGAAATCTTTATGTTCCGGGGTTACGCGGGCGGGTTTTAGACGGTCAGGCCCTGCCGGGCAAGGCTTTGCGCCGCTCAGCAGAACCCGCTTGAGCGCAGATGGTCATAGGCCTGGATCACCGCCTTCAGCGTGTCCTCGTTGGCGCGGCTGCCGCCATTGGCATCAGGGTGGAGGCGCTTGACCAGGGTTTTGTACTGGGTCTTGACGTGCTCTGGCGTCGCCGCGTCGTCCAGCCCGAGCGTCTGGAGCGCTTTCAGCTCGGTGGAGCGCAGCGCCCGGCCGGTGGGGTGACGGCCCGGCTGCTTGGCCGAGGCGCCGTTGAGGCCGAAGGGGTCTGCCCGCATCTGGGCGCCGCGGCGGCGCACGCTGGAGGCATTGGGCGTGGCGTTCTGACCCAGTTTCCAGGTTGGACGCTCGCCGAGGCGGGCGTTCTTCTGGAACTCCTGCATCTCGTCGTCCTTCATGCCGGAGAAATAATTGTAGGACTTGTTGTACTCCTGCACATGCTCGGTGCAGTAGTTGAAGAACTTGCCCTCATGGCCGCGGCCCATCGGCGCCTTGTGGCGGGCGGGGCGCGGACAATCGGGCCAGTCGCACTGGGGAATGGTCTCCGCCGCCTTCTTCTTGTCGGAGGACGGCTTCACGCGGATCTTGTCGAAGTATTTTGAATCGAGTTTCATTGCCGTCAATTATGGTGATAGAGCCCGGCGCAAGCAAGCATTAGCGGGTGGAGAGAGACAGAATGACACTGAACGCCAATCTTGGCCCCGTTGGCCAGAGAATCACCAGGAAGCTCAGTGACAGTTTCGCGCCCTCAGCGCTTCAGGTGATCGACGAATCCCACCACCATGCCGGCCACGGCGGCGCAAGATCCGATGGGGAAAGCCACTTCCGGGTGGTCATCGTGGCGGAAGCCTTCAGAGCCAGGTCGCGCGTCGAACAGCACCGCATGGTGAATGCCGCATTGGCGGACGAGTTGAAAGAGCGCGTGCACGCACTGGCGATCCAGGCGTCCGCTCCGTAGGGGCCCTCATCCGGCCTTTGGCCACCTTCTCCCATTGCTTCGCAACGGGAGAAGGACTCGTTTCGCGATCTTCCCACGAGTCCCAACTACGCGAAAACATCTCCTTCACCCTCCCGCTTCGCCGGGATCATCCTGAGCGCCGTGATCTGGTGGCGGCGCTTTTTCAGGATTTCGAAGCGGAAGCCGTGGAAGACGAAGGCCTGGCCCACGTCGGGGATCATGCGCGCCTCGTGGATGACGAGGCCGGCGATGGTGTTGGCTTCCTCGTCGGGCAGTTCCCAGTCAAAGGCGCGGTTGAGGTCGCGGATCGCGACTGAGCCATCGACGAGGAAGGAGCCGTCGGGCTTGGGCCGCACGCCCGACGCCACGGCATCATGCTCGTCCTTGATGTCGCCGACGATCTCCTCGATGATGTCTTCGAGTGTCACGAGGCCCTGCACCTCGCCATATTCGTCGACCACGATGGCGAAGTGGCTCTTGCGTTTGAGGAAAGCGTTGAGCTGGTCGGGGATGGCGCGGGTGTCCGGCACGAACCAGGGCGGCAGCAATATGTCGGCGATGTCGACCTTTGCGGCGTCGCCATTGTGCTTCTGGAGCGCTGCGAAAAGATTCTTGGCATGCAGCACGCCGATGATGTTGTCAGGATTGTCCTTCCACACCGGAATGCGGGTGTGGCCGCTCTTCAGCACGGTGTTGACGATCTCCTTCGGGTCCTGCTCGATGTCGAGCATGGTCATCTTGGTGCGGTGGACCATGATGTCGGCGACTTCGAGGTCCTGCATGGCGAGGATGCCGGACAGCATGTCGCGGTCGTTCTTCACCGCTGTGCCGTCCTTCACATGAAGGTCGATGGCCTCGCGCAGCTCCTCGTGCATGGTGTGGGTTTCGTCAACGCCGCTGTTGCCGGTGAGCGTGAGGATGCCGCGCGCCAGCGCCTCCAGCGCTGCCGCGACCGGGCCCAGAACGGCGACCAGCAGCCGCGCCGGCCCGGACAGGATCACGGCCACCCGGTCGGCGCGGCGTGCGGCATAGGCATCCGGCAGCACGAGGCCGAACAGGGCATAGGTGAAGACCAGCGCAATGGCGGCGAGGCCCGCCCGCAGCGGGGCCAGATCGTGGAACAGCAGGAAGGCGGCAAGGCCGCCGGCCAGTGCCATGGCCAGAAGCTTGGCGAGCGCCAGGGCGCCCATGGTGCGGTCTTCATCCGCGAGCAGCCCCAGTGCAGTCGCGGCGCCATGAATGCCGCGTTTCTGGAGTTCGCCAAGACGGGTGCGCGAGGCGTTCCACAGGCTGGCGCGCACGGCGGCCGCGAAGGCCGAAAGGAAGAGCAGGGCGACGAGCGCGCCGCCGATCAGTGCGGTGCCGGAACTCATCGCTGGCGAAGGTCCTCCGTCAGGAAGTTCAGCACCTCATGCTCGCTGACATCCTTCGCAATGAAAGCCTCGCCGATGCCGCGCGCCAGGATGAAGGTGAGCTTGCCGCCCTGGGCCTTTTTGTCCTGCCGCATGATTTCGACGAGTGTTGCGGGCGGCGGCAGTTCGCCCGGGATTTGCGAGGCGTGGATGGGAAGGCCGACGCTCTTGAGGTGCTTCGCCACGCGCTCGGCCGTGCCCGGCGGGCAGAGCTTCTGGCGTTCGGAGAAGCGGAAGGCCTGCACCGTGCCGATCGAGACGCCCTCGCCGTGGAGCAGGCGCTGCGAATAGCCGGTGGCGGATTCGAGCGCATGGCCGAAAGTGTGGCCGAGGTTGAGCAGCGCACGCACGCCGGTCTCGTGCTCGTCTTCCGCGACGATCCGGGCCTTGGCCTCGCAGGACCTGCGGATCGCATGGATGCGCGCTTGGCTGTCGCCGCGCATGATGGCGGCGGCGGAACCTTCCAGCCATTCGAAGAAACCCGAATCGCCGAGCAGCCCGTATTTCGCCACTTCGGCATAGCCCGCCGCCAGTTCGCGCCTGGGCAACGTGTCGAGCAGCGCGATATCGGTGATGACGGCGAGCGGCTGGTGGAAGGCGCCGATCAGGTTCTTGCCATGGGGCGAGTTGATGCCGGTCTTGCCGCCGACGGAGGAGTCCACTTGCGACAAGAGCGTCGTCGGGATCTGGATGAAGTCCACGCCGCGCCTCAGGATTGCCGCGGCGAAGCCCGCGAGGTCGCCGATGACGCCGCCGCCGAATGCGATGATGCGGTCGCGCCGCTCGATGCCGGCGGCCAGCAGCCTGTCGCAGAGTTCGGCCAAGTGCTGGTAGCTCTTGGTCTTCTCGCCAGGCGGCATGATGATGGCCGTGGCGCGTATGCCCGTCGCGGCCAGCGCGCGCTCAAGGGTGGCGAGATGGGCGGCGGCGACGTTCTCGTCGGTGACGATGGCGGTGAGCGGGCGCCTCAGAAAGGGTGCTATCACCTCGCCGGCCCGGGCCAGCAGGCCCTCGCCGATGTGGATGTCATAGCTGCGTTCGCCCAGCGAGACGGGCACGGTTTCGCGCCGCCCGGCGGCGTTGAGGTCACTCATGGGTTGTCTTCTTCTTGTCCCAGCCGTCCCACTGCGCCAGCGCCCGGACCACGTCGTTCACCATCTGGCCATGCTGCACATCGCGGCTTTCCACCGTCACGTCCGCCAGGGCATAGACCGGGTAGCGCTTGTCGATCAGGCCGCGCATCACCGCCTCGGGGTCCTCGTTCTGCAGGAGCGGCCGGTCCTGCCGCTTCAGCACCCGCTTCATCAGGACGGTCAGCGCCGCTTTGAGCCAGACCGAAATGCCGCTCTCCTGAATGCGCTGGCGGGTGTCGTCGTTCATGTAGGCGCCGCCGCCCGTTGCCAGCACCTGCGCGCCGTTTCCGATGAGGCGCTGAATAACACGGCGCTCGCCCTCGCGGAAATAGGGCTCGCCATGATCGGCGAAGATGTCCCTGACGGTCTTGCCCGCCGCCGCCTCGATCTCGTGGTCGGCGTCGACGAAGGGAATGGCGAGTTTCTCGGCCAGCCTGCGGCCCACGCTCGTCTTGCCGGCACCCATCAGGCCAACGAGCACGATGGGGCGCTGCCCGAGCCGCTGCCGGACCAGTTCGGCCTCCTTTGCAATCGAACGGCGCGCCATCCGGCCTCCTCAACTCCCCGCGCGGTTCTAGAGCATGATCCGCAAAAGTGGAACCGGTTTTGCGACAAGATCATGCTCAAGCTTTTGATCTGGCGCATGTTCTTTTCGTTCAGGCGATTCCGCCTGAACGTAACATGCGCTGGAGCAT
>NZ_JADCDA010000097.1 GCF_020252405.1 Aestuariivirga sp. | reverse complement strand
CGCATCGGAATCTGTGGACAAAGGCCCTCATCCGCCCTTCGGGCACCTTCTCCCATCCTTCGGACGGGAGAAGGGAACCCATATGCGATAGCCCTCCCCACGAGGGGGAGGGAAATCCTAATGGAGTCAATTGACCGCCCGGCGCTCTAGTATTTTGCCGGAACGTACATTTCCGCCGGGATGGGCCCGCGTATGTAGTCGGGATTGTGCACGCGGGCCGGCAGGACAACGTCTGGCCTCACGATCTCCTCATAGGGAAACTGGCTGAGGAGATGCGCGATGCAATTAAGCCGCGCCCGCTTCTTGTCCACCGCCTCGACGACCCACCACGGCGCTTCGGGGATGTTGGTGTGTTCCAGCATCGCCTCCTTGGCCTTGGTATAGGCCTCCCAGCGCACGCGCGACTGCAGGTCCATCGGGCTCAGCTTCCACTGCTTGAGCGGATCGCGGATGCGCATCAGGAAGCGCCTGTGCTGCTCCTCGTCGGTGATCGAGAACCAGTATTTCACCAGCTTGATGCCGGAGCGCGCCAGCATCTGCTCGAACTCGGGGCAGCTGCGGAAGAACTCGACGACGTCATCCTCGGTGCAGAAGCCCATCACCCGCTCGACGCCGGCCCGGTTGTACCATGAGCGGTCGAACAGCACGATCTCGCCCTTGCCGGGCAGATGCGGCACGTAGCGCTGGAAATACCACTGGCCGCGCTCGCGCTCCGAGGGGGCTGGAAGGGCGACGACGCGGCAGACGCGCGGGTTCAGACGCTGGGTGATGCGCTTGATGACGCCGCCCTTGCCCGCGGCATCGCGGCCCTCGAAGATGACCACCACCTTCTGGCCGGTGGTGGCCACCCAGTCCTGCAGCTTGATGAGTTCGCGCTGCAGGCGGAACAGTTCCTCGTAATAGAAGCGACGGTTGAGGCCGGGGCTGGCGCCCTCCCCGATATCGGCCAGCGCATCCAGCCGTCCGTCATCAAGTTCCTGCTCAAGTTCCTCGTCGAGGCTGTCGAGCCAGTCCTGCCTGACATATTCCTCGTCCAGAAGCTGCGTGTTCATGTGCGCTCTCCTTCAGATGACCGCTCACGCCCAGAAGGCGCCGGAGCGGCGAAAATTCTTCCACTTCCTTGTCAGATGCGTGTCGGCAACGAGCGTGGCGTGGCGGTAGAAGCCGAGCAGGTAACCCGCCGCGAACTGCGCCTGCGCATCGGCTGCAAGCTCCAGCGTGCCGATGAAGGCTTCCGTCGTGGCGGCATCGTTGTGGGCGCCCAGGTCTTCCTGCAGGTCCGAGACCAGGCTCAGGAAATTGCGCTGCTCCTTGTCTTGCGCGAAGAGCGGGCCGAAAAACTCGACCGCATAGCGCAGGTTCTTGAGCGCAATGCGCAGCTCGTGCCGCTCCTCGTCCGGCATTTCCGGCAGGCGCTTGCCGCGCTTCAGCACCCGCCGTCTGAGCCGGTCCAGAACCTCGCCCGCGTAATCGCGCGCCGGCAAGGTGAGAAGGCCCAGATCCTGCGGGCCGAGCGCCGTGCGCCAGCTGCGCTTCAGCAGGAATGTCTGAACATCGATGACGAAGAGCGAGGTGGCGGCGTCGTCGATCGTGCGGCGCGCCGCGGCATAGCTCTCGACGCGGCGGCGTTCCACCGCCTCCAGCAGCGGCGCGGCGGCGGCAAGGCGCCCGGGCTGGCCGTGCAGCGGCCCCGCCAGCGCATTCTGGCGGAAGGCGTCACACTCGCGCGCGGGCCCCAGTGCCGAGGCGATATCGCGCGCCCTCGCGCGGATGTCCTTCAGTTCCGGCAGGACGATGCGCCTGCGGAAAATGCCCAGCGCGCTGCGCAGGCGGCGCAGGGCAACCCGCAGCTGGTGGATTGATTCCGGCGCATCCGAATCGCGCAGCGGGGCCCAGTTGGCGGTGAAATGCGCGAGGCAGCCCGCGATCACCGCGGCGACTGCATCATCGAAGCTGGCCGATGGCGCGAGCGTGCTGGGCTGCGCCTTCTGCGGACGCGCCGCCGCCCGCTCCGCCAGCCGGTAGCCCCTGCCGGCCTTGGGTTCGAAGGCGAGGCTCAACCCGCAATCCTGCGCCAGCTGGCGCGCCAGGGCCAGCAGGTCGGCCGCATTGCCGCGCTTCAGCTCCAGCTCCACCTCGGTCAGCGGCCGACTCTGGTCATTGGCCAGAACAACACCGTCGTCAAGCGCAAGCTCGATGTCGGAACGGCCATGGCGGATCATGGCGGTGCGGCGCTTCACCTGGGTCTTGAACACCGGGCTGAGCGGCTGCCCGCCAAGGACGTCCCTCAGCCGGTCGCGGATGGCGGGTTCGAAGAGCTCGATGTTGGCATCGCCGCCCGGTGAGCGTGTTTCCACCTCGCCGCGCGCGAACAGGTCCTCGGCGGTTCCGCGCGGCCACTTGACGCCAAGCACCGGGATGGCCCGCCCCTTGCGGCGCAGGCGGAGGGTGAGGCCGGCCTGCTGCAGGCCGCGGCCAGGCGTATCGAAATAGATGGACAGCAGCTCGCGCTCCGGTGCGAGGGCAGCACCCCGCAGCGGCTGTGCGGCGAGAATGCGCTCCAGCGCCGGCCGGTCTGCCTGGAACTTGACCTCGATTTCGGTGAAGGCGGGCTTGGGTGGCTCATCGGGAGAAGCCGCGGAGGGGGAAGCCGGGGAGGGGGAAGCCGGGGAGGGCGCAGCCTGCTCCGCCTTGTCGCCGCTCATGATATCTGATTCTTTCGCATGCGCATCCCAGCCAATTTTTCAACGCCCGATATATGTCGTGTGTGTGACGGCAAAGGCCGCCATACTTGAGGCCGAATCACGTTTTCCGCCGGTATGTTTCCCATGCTCCAGCAGTTCGCCGCCCTTCCCGTCAGGATCAGCGCCGATGGCGCGATTGAGGTGTATCTGGTCACCAGCCGCGGCAGCGGACGCTGGATCATTCCGAAAGGCAACCCGATCCGCGGCCTTGCCCCGCATGACGTTGCGGCCCGCGAGGCGCGCGAGGAGGCGGGCCTTGTCGGGCCGGTGCTGCCGCGGCTGCTCGGAAGCTTCGACTTCCAGCGCGCGCGGGGCGTCGCCGGCAAGACCTGCCTCATCGACGTCTATCCCATGCATGTGGAGAGGCAGCTGAAGAGATTCCCGGAAAAGCGGGAACGCACCGTGCGCCTCTTCGATCTCGGCACGGCGCTGGCCATCGTGTCCTCGCGGCCGCTTGCCGAACTGATCGAGCGCTACGCCATGGAGCTGAACGCACAGCCGCTTGCGGTCGGAACGTAAGGCCAGACTGGGCCGCGCCGCCCGCCGCCGACCTGCCATATGCGTGGTCCTGACCGTGAGGCTGGCGCGGCCACCCATGGTCCGGACCCGCGTCTTGCGCCCATCGCCCAACCCAATGAGGCCGTCCCGGATATTGCCGCCGCGCGCCACAAGCATGCGCCAGTCATCCGGCGAAAGCAGGAACCTGCGCTCGATCCTGACGTTCATGGTTTCCCTGTTTGCGTGTCTGCCTCTTGATAGGCAGGGGCATTGTCACAATCAACCGAAGCTCTGCGTGCCGCCGCTCAACCGGGTGTCTGGCATTGCAGGGTCATCGGCGGTCGTGGCTGCGGCGGGGCGGTCGTCAAACTGTCACGCGAATCATGACGACTGCCGCCATGCATGGTTTTGTCATTGCCGGTCACGGCGATAGCACCGCGATCTTCCCGGGACTCCGCGCTTTGGATTTGGCACAGGCCGGGAGGTTGTTCCTCCGCCGGCCGCACATCTGCGTTTTCTTTGGTTTCACGCGAAGGAGAAGCGAATGGGCAAAACCAGGACGAAGGTGAAGGCGCGGGACAAGCGCCGCCACCGGGCATCGGAGGAAGCCGACATCGGCGCCGTCATACCTTTCAGGAAAAAGAAGTTCGGGGCGGAACGCGCGCCGCCGCCCATCATCGCGATGAACCGGCGCCAGGCTGAATATCTCGCCCATCTCAGGACCAGCCCGCAGGTTTTCGTGCTCGGCCCGGCGGGCACGGGCAAGACCTGGATCGCCGCCACCCATGCCGCGGACCTATACCGCGCCGGGTCGATCGCCAGGATTATTCTGACCCGCCCCAATGTGCCCTGCGGGCGCTCGCTGGGCTTCTTCCCCGGCACGCTCGAAAGCAAATTCGCGCCCTGGACCGTGCCGGTCACCGGCGCCATCCGCGACCGCCTCGGCGGCGCCGTCTACGATGTTGCGGTGAGGAACGGCGACATCGAGGTCGTTCCCTTCGAGGTGATGCGCGGCCGCTCCTGGAAGGACGCCTTCATCCTCCTCGACGAGGCCCAGAACACCACGGCAATCGAGATCAAGATGTTCCTCACCCGCGTGGGCGAGGGCTGCACCACCGTCATCAACGGCGACATTGCACAGTGTGACCTGCAGCAGGGGTCCGGTCTGCAGGTGGCCATCGCACTTCTTCGCGCGCGCCAGCTTCCCGTGCCGGTGATCGAGTTCTCCGCCGATGACATTGTGCGATCCGGTCTCTGCGCAATGTGGGTGCGGGCCTTCGAGGAGGGCGGTTCCGGCCAGCGGATGGAGCCGCCTCCGGTCGACCGGCAGGCGGCGTGTTGCGGACGCCATGCGAAGCTGTGAGAAATAGGGTCCCCGTATTATGGACACCCCCGCGCACGCCGCTGAACAAACCTTGCATTGCGGATGTCTGGACTTTGCATGCGGTTTTGCGGCCTGAAAGCCGGTTTTGGCCGGGCAGGGCGCGCGTCGGCGCGGCCGGGCGGATGATATTGCAGGCGGCGCAGGTCAGTATAGGCATGGCCTGCACCGCAGCGGGACCCTGCGCGCACGATCCCTGGCAGCCCCGTCTCAGTCAACCATAATCAGAAAACAACTGGTGCCGCTTGCGTGACTCGAACACGCGACCCCATCATTACGAATGATGTGCTCTACCAACTGAGCTAAAGCGGCTGACCGACGCCGCGGGATATAGGGTATTTCGCGCGTGCCTGCAACCGGCGCCTTGCGGGGACAGGGCTCCGAACTCAAGTTAACGCGCTAGCTTTATTGCGATCTGAGTGATTCCGTTGGTTTTCCTGATTCGGAGGAGCTCATGGACGATTTAGTACTACAGTTGCGTCTGCGATAGATTTGTGATTCCTGCCGCTTTTGGCGGGAGGACGACAATGGTCGCGGAGTGGTCGGGCGCGTTGCTGGAGTGGGAGGCGGAGCTTGCCTCGCTCAAGGCGAGAATTGGCGAGG
>NZ_JADCDA010000096.1 GCF_020252405.1 Aestuariivirga sp. | reverse complement strand
CGGCACAAAGTCATGAACCGAAGCCGGCAAAAGCCACGCCTGATCTACTTCCCACGATCGAAATGTCTTGCTCATAACCCGAGTGAATCAAATTCTATCCCCGCCGTCTAGGCTGTTTTCCAGACAGGCTCCTAGAGCAGGTTTCGGTTCAGAGGAATCGAAACCTGCTCCATCTCTTTGTTTGGTCGCATTTTCGACGGTCAACCGGTGTCCACTTGACCTGAAAATGCTTTAGCTTTCCGGCGGCTGGCCAATTGTTGACCGAAATCAAGGTTTGGCGGCAGTATCCTCCGTAATCATCCGCGGCAGCCAAACGCCGTGATGAGATGGAGGGAGTGAAAATGAAGAAAATTCTGTGCGCCACCGACGGCACCCAACATTCGGCGCATGCCGTGGAACTGGCCGCGGAACTGGCCGGGAAACTGGGTGCCCACCTGTCGATCTGCGTGGTGAACGTGGCCAACGGCGGCAGCCGCGGACCGCTGATCTACAGCCTGGAAGACGATCAGGTGAAGAAGATCCTCGACGACGCCGCCGCCGCCGCCAGGAAGCATGGCGCCGCCAATGTCGATGAACTGGCGCTGCGGAGCCGCGAGGCCGCTTCGGCCATCGTTCAGTACGCGGAAGAAAACGGCTATGACCAGATCGTCGTCGGCACCGGCGACAAGCGCGGCGTCTCGCGCCTCGTGCTCGGTTCCGTCGCCGCCGATGTGGCGGGCCGCGCCCATTGCAGCGTGCTGGTCGCCCGCTGATCCGGTCGGAGGCTTGTGCATCTCCCTGGCATGGCGCAAGAGGCCATGAGCAAGAGGCCATGAGCCAGGGAGCTTGCCTCGCGTGACTGACGACAGGAAAATCCTGCGGAGCCTCTTCGACGCCGCGGTGGAAGCCGCCAATCCGGTGAGGGCGGTGATCCGCAACCTTCCCGAAAAGCCCAGGGGCCGCACCGCGGTCATCGCGGTCGGCAAGGCCGCCGTGCCCATGGCCATGGCCGTTGAAGACAACTGGGACGGCCCGCTCGAAGGCCTCGTGATCGCGCCCCACGGCTACGCGCATGACCTCAGGCGCCTGAAGCTGGTCCACGGCCGCCACCCGGTGCCGGACGAGACCAGCCTTGCCGCCGCCGAACAGGCGCTGGCTCTGGCATCGACACTCGGCCCTGACGATCTCCTCATCGCCCTCATCTCCGGCGGAGCCTCGGCGCTGATGTCAAAGCCGGCGCCCGGCATCGCCATTCAGGAAAAATTCGGGCTGGTGAAGGCATTGCTCGAATGCGGGGCCAACATCGCGGAACTCAACTGCGTGCGAAAGCAGGTCTCCGCCGTCAAGGGCGGAAGGCTTGCCCGCGCCGCTGGCGAGGCCGCGGTCTGGACACTGGCGCTCTCCGACGTGCCGGGCGACGATCCCGCGATCATCGGTTCGGGTCCCACCGTGCCGGACCCGACACGCAAGACGGACGCGCGGGCCATCCTCGCGCGTTATGGCGTGCCGGTGCCGCCATCCATCGAGGCCTGGCTGAAGGCGCCGGACGGGGATCGCTCGATCCTGAGCCGCCGTGCCGAGACGCGCGTCATTGTCTCTCCGCATGAATCCTTCCGCGCCGTGCGCACCAGGGCCGAGGCACAGGGCCTCAACGTGCTCTATTTGGGCGACCGCATCGAGGGTGAGGCGCGCGAGGTGGCCAAGGTGCTTGCCGCCATCGCGCTCGAAATCGCCGCCCGCGATGCCCCCGCCCGGAAGCCATGCCTGCTCCTGTCGGGCGGTGAGACGGGCGTCACGGTGCGCGGCAAGGGCCGTGGCGGGCGCAATGTGGAGTTCCTGCTGGCCCTCGCCATCGCGCTGGGCGAATGCCCCCGCATCACCGCGCTCGCCGCTGACACTGACGGCATCGACGGCATGGAGCCGATCGCCGGTGCGGTGATCGATCCCGCCAGCCTTGCGCGCGCGCGTGCGCTGGGGCTTGATCCCATGGGTTTTCTCGAGAACAACGACGCCCACACGCTGTTCGAGCGCCTGGGCGACCAGGTGATCACCGGCCCGACCCACACCAACGTCAACGACTTCCGCGGCATCCTGATCAGGTAGGCGCGTCCCACGGCCGGGGCGTTCCTTGAGATCACGGTGCATGACCTGAAAATGCTTCAGCGTGCGGATCATGCGCGCACTCCGTGTCCTTTATTCTGCTTTTGCGAACGCGCGCTGCATGATAGGTTTTTGGCCAATCGGGACATCCGGATCCTGAGCTCAGAAAGATGGGGGGCAACGGAGCGACCATGGGCCGCCTGACGACGCATGTTTTGGACACCGCCTCCGGCAAGCCCGCGGCAGGCCTCAAGATCGAGCTTTTCCGCCTCGGCGACGCCACGCCGGTCAAGACCATCCACACCAATGCCGACGGCCGCGCCGACGGCCCCATTCTGGAGGGTGCGGAGTTCGCCGCCGGGCAATATGAGCTGCGCTTCCACGCCGGGGCCTATCTCAGGGCCAGCGGAACCAGGCTGCCGGAACCGGCCTTTCTGGACGTGATTCCCATCCGCTTCGGCATCGCCGATCCGGCTGCGCATTACCATGTGCCGCTGCTGCTTTCGCCCTATGGCTATTCGACCTACAGAGGGAGTTGATCCCAGGTGACCACCCGTGCCTCCATCCGCTTCCTGCGCAAGGGCCAGATCGTGGAGCTTTTCCACGTGCCGCCCAACGCCATGGTGCTCGATTACCTGCGCCTTGAGGAGCGCGCGCGCGGCGCCAAGGAAGGCTGCAACGAGGGCGACTGCGGCGCCTGCACCGTGGCGCTGGGCTCGCTCAGGAACGGCAAGCTGGTCTATGAGCCGGTCAACGCCTGCATCCTTCTGGTCGGCCAGCTCGACGGCAAGGAACTGGTCACCGTTGACGACCTTGCCGATGGCGGCGTGCTGCATCCCGTGCAGCAGGCCCTCGTCGATACCCATGGCTCGCAATGCGGTTTCTGCACGCCGGGCTTCGTCATGTCGCTGTTCACCCTCTACAGCCAAGGCGGAGCGCCGACGCGGGACGAGATCGCCACTCACATCGCCGGCAACCTCTGCCGCTGCACCGGCTATCGTCCGATTATCGACGCCGGCCTCGCCGCCTGCGGCGGAACGCCGGTTGACCGCTGGGCCAGGGAGGCCAAGCAGGCGGCGAAGCAACTGGCGGCACTGGATGACCGCAGCGATGTCTTCGTCGGCACGCCCGAGAGCTTCATTGCGCGCCCCGCGATGCCTGAAACACTGGCGCGTCTCGCGGCGGAACACCCGGATGCCACGATCGTGTCCGGCGCGACGGACGTCGGGTTGTGGATCACCAAGCAGATGCGCGCGCTGCCGAAGATCATCCTCACCGGCGGCGTGAAGGAACTGCATGCGGTGGAGGCGGCCAGGACCCAGGTCACGCTCGGCGCGGCGGCCACCTATGCGGAGGCCACCCCGGCGCTCTCCGCCATCGATCCGGACATCGCGGAGGTGCTGCGCCGCCTCGGCTCCACCCAGGTGCGCGCCTCGGGCACGGTGGGCGGCAACATCGCCAATGGCTCGCCCATCGGCGACATGCCGCCGATGCTGATAGCACTTGGCGCCACGCTCACGCTGCGCCATGGCGACAGCGAGCGTTCGCTGCCGCTCGAGGACTTCTTCATCGCCTATGGCAAGCAGGACCGCAAGCCCGGCGAACTGGTCTGGCGCATTGATGTGCCGAAGCTCAGGGCCAACGAGACCTTCCGCGCCTACAAGATTTCCAAGCGCTTCGACCAGGATATTTCCGCCGTCATGGCCGCCTTCAGGTTCGCGCTGGATGGCCGCAAGGTGTCTTCCGCCCGCATCGCCTTCGGCGGCATGGCGGCCACGCCCAGGCGCGGTGCCTGCGCCGAAGCGGCCCTTCAGGGCACCCCGCTCGACCAGCCCGGCTCCTGGGACGCTGCCATCGCGGCGCTGGCCAGGGACTTTCAGCCCATCTCCGACATGCGCGCCTCCGCCGCCTATCGCATCGAGGTGGCGCAAGGGCTGCTGAGGAAAGCGCTGATGGAAGTCGCGGGGACATCCGCGACGCGTGTGCTGGGTGACCGAAAGGCGGTGGCGTGATGGCCGGCCGCCGCATGATCGGGACGAAAACCGTCGGCCGCACGCTGGCCCATGACAGTGCGGAACTGCATGTGCAGGGGGCGGCCGCCTTCATCGACGACCTGCGCGAGCCCGAGGGCCTCGTCCATGTCTATCCCGGTTTCGCGGGGGATGGCGCGCTGGGCAGGATCACGACGGTCGATCTCTCCGCCGTGCTTGCCGCGCCCGGTGTCATCCGCGTGCTCACCGCAAAGGATGTGCCCGGCCTCAACGACTGCGCGCCGGTGTTCGGCGGCGACCCGATCCTCGCCGATGGCCGCATCATGTTCCACGGCCAGGTGATCTTCGCGGTGGTCGCCGCGACGCGCGGGGCCGCCCGCCGCGCCGCGAGATTGGCCAGGATCGGGATCGCGGCGGAAACGCCCGCCGTCACCGTCGAGGATGCGCTGGCGGCGAAGACGATTGACGTGGGAGAGCCCTACCGGTTCCTGCGCGGAGACCCCGCGAAACGCATCGCCGCCGCGAAGCATTCGGTGTCCGAAAGCTTCCGCATCGGCGGACAGGAGCATTTCTATCTCGAAGGCCAGGCGAGCCTCGCCGTGCCGGAGGAGCATGACGCGGTGACGGTGCATTGCTCGACGCAGCATCCCTCCGAGGTCCAGCACATCGTCGCCCACATGCTGCATGTTCCGGCGGCCCTCGTGACGGTCGAATGCCGCCGCATGGGCGGCGCTTTCGGCGGCAAGGAAAGCCAGGCGGCGCAATGGGCCTGCCTCGCGGCGCTCGCCGCGCGCCTCACCGGCCGCCCCGCCAAGTGCCGCCTCGACCGTGACGAGGACATGATGCTGACGGGCAAGCGCCATGACTTCCGCGTCGATTACCGCGCCGGCTTCGATGCGAAGGGCCGCGTAAGCGCGGTCGAGGTCGATTTCCTCGCCCGCTGCGGCTGTTCGGCGGACCTGTCGAACGCCATCTGCGACCGCACCATGTTCCATGCGGACAATGCCTATTTCTATCCCGCCGCCCGCATCGCCACGCGGCGCCTGCGCACCAACACCGTCTCCAACACCGCTTTCCGCGGCTTCGGCGGCCCGCAGGGCATGCTGTTTGCCGAGCGCCTGATGGAGGTGATCGCCATCCGCACGGGGCAGGACCCGCTCGACGTGCGCAAGGCCAATCTCTATGGGGTGAAGGGCAGCGTCACGCCCTATGGCATGAAGGTCGCGGACAACATTGCGCCCGGCATCATCGCCGAGCTCGAAAAATCGTCCGGCTATCGCGCGCGGCGCCTGAAGATTGCGCGGTTCAACGCGCGCAATCCGGTGCTGAAGAAGGGCATCTCGCTCACGCCGGTGAAGTTCGGCATCTCCTTCACGCTCACCCACCTGAACCAGGCGGGCGCGCTGGTGCATGTCTACACCGATGGTTCGGTGCACCTGAACCATGGCGGCACCGAGATGGGGCAGGGCCTCTACACCAAGGTGGCGCAGGTGGTGGCGGAGGAGTTCGGCATTTCCGCCGCCGCCGTGCGCATCACCGCGACGACCACGGGCAAGGTGCCCAACACCTCGGCCACCGCGGCCTCCTCGGGCGCGGACCTCAACGGCATGGCGGCCAGGGCGGCGGCCTCCACCATCAAGAACCGCCTCATCGACTTTGCGGCCAGGCAGTGGAAGGCGCCGAAGAGCCGCATCAGGTTCGAGGATGGCCGGGTGCTCATCGGCAATCGCGCCATTGCCTTCGGCGAGCTCGCGCGGCAGGCCCACATCGCCCGCGTCCCGCTGTCCTCCACCGGCTACTACGCCACGCCCAAGATCCACTGGGACCGCGCCAGGGGCAAGGGCCGGCCCTTCTTCTACTTCGCCTATGGCGCGGCCTGCTCGGAGGTGACCATCGACACGCTGACCGGTGAGCTGAAGGTCGAGCGCGTGGACATCCTGCATGACGCCGGTCGTTCGCTGAACCCGGGCCTCGACATCGGCCAGGTGGAGGGTGGCTTCGTGCAGGGCATGGGCTGGCTCACCACCGAGGAACTGGTGTTCGACGATCAGGGCCGGCTGCGCACCCATGCGCCTTCGACCTACAAGATCCCTTGCGCCTCCGACGTGCCGGCCGACTTCCGCGTCAAGCTGTTCGAGAGCCCCGGCAACAGGGAGGATACGATCCACCGCTCCAAGGCGGTGGGCGAACCGCCGCTGATGCTGGGCATTTCCGTCTGGACGGCGATCTTCGACGCCGTCGCCAGCCTGAAGCCGGGCGCTGTCCCGCGGCTCGATGCGCCGGCGACCCCGGAGGCCATCCTTCGCGCGGTGAAAGGGATGACCGCATGAAGGTGTGGAGCCTGATCGCGCGCCTGCTGGAGACGGAGGGCGCCTGCGCGCTGGTCTCCGTCGTGCGCGCCGAAGGCTCCGTGCCGCGCGAGGAGGGGGCCCGCATGGTCGTCACCCGCGCGGGCTTTCACGGCACCATCGGCGGCGGCACGCTGGAGTGGAAGGCGCTGGCGGAGGCGCAGCGCCTGCTGGGTCATCCGCGCCAGGTGAAGATGCTCACCCAGTCTCTGGGACCCGGCCTCGGCCAGTGCTGCGGCGGTCGGGTGACGCTGGCCATCGAGAGCTTCGGGGTGTCGTCCCTGCCGGAGGCCTGCGCGCTGGCGGCGCGCGAGGCGGAGGGTCCCTTCACCCTCGCCAACCGGCTTCCCGGCCTTGTGGAATGTTTCGGCGAGCGCCGCCGCGCCGTGCTGGTCTTCGGCGCGGGCCATGTGGGCCGTGCGCTTATCCTGTCGCTTGCCGCCTTGCCATTTGACGTCACCTGGGCGGACCCCCGCCCGGAGGCCTTCCCCGGGGCCATGCCGCAGAACGTGACGGGCGTCTCCGGCGACCCGCTGGACACCGTTGCGGCAGCCCCGGCCGGCAGCCTCGCCTTCATCATGAGCCATTCCCACGCGCTCGATCTCCGGATTGCCGATGCGGCCCTGCGCAACGCCAGCATCGCCCATGCCGGCGTCATCGGCAGCGCCACCAAGCGGGCCCGCTTCGAGCGACGGCTGAGGGATGCGGGTGTGGATAAGTCGCGGGTGGAGGCGATGATCTGCCCCATCGGCATCGGCGGCATCAGGTCCAAGCTGCCGGCGGCGATTGCGGTCTCGGTTGCGGCACAGCTCATAACCCTCGATGAGGCATTGTCAGCCTCCGCAACCCACGGCATGCTGAGTGTCAGGAACGTCGGCTGATCAATGGACTACCTGCTCGAGGCACTCCACGTCACCAAGGTCTTCGGATCGCTGAAGGCCAATGACGACGTGACTCTCAAGGTGAAGCCGGGCGAGATTCACGCCTTCCTCGGCGAGAACGGGGCGGGCAAGTCCACCCTGGTGAAAATGATCTATGGCGCGCTGCAGCCCACCTCCGGCGAATTCCGCTGGATGGGCAAGACGGTGACCATCCCCAGCCCCGCCGCGGCGCGCAAGCTCGGTGTCGGCATGGTGTTCCAGCACTTCTCGCTGTTCGAGGCGCTGACGGTGGCGGAGAACATCGCGCTCGCCATGCCGGGCGCCTTCGACATGAGGAAACTCTCCGGGCGCATCGCGCGCGTGTCGCGCGACTATGGCCTGCCGCTGGAGCCTTCCGCCGTCGTCGCCGACCTTTCGGTGGGCGAGCGCCAGCGGATCGAGATCGTCCGCTGCCTGCTGCAGGAGCCGAAGCTTCTCATCATGGACGAGCCCACCGCCGTGCTCACGCCGCAGGAGGCGGACCAGCTTTTCATCACGCTGCAGCGGCTCGCCTCCGAGGGGTGCGCCGTCATCTATATCAGCCATCGCCTCGAGGAGGTGAAGCGCCTGTGCCACAACGTGACGATCCTGCGCCATGGCAAGGTGGTGGCCAATGTCGACCCCGGAAGAGAAACCGCGGCGAGCCTCGCCAGGCTGATGGTGGGCGGCGACATTCATGTGGTGAAGAGCGCGCGGGAGGACCGGCGCGGCGCCGCCCGCCTCAAACTCGATCGCTTGCGGCTGCCAGCCGACGGGCCCTTCGCGGTGGAACTCAGGAACATCTCGCTCGAGGTGAGGGCGGGCGAGGTGGTGGCCATCGCCGGTGTGGCGGGCAATGGCCAGCAGGAACTCTTCGATGCCGTGTCGGGCGAACGCTCTCTGGCCCAGGCCGCCATGCTGGTCATCGACGGCAAGCCGATGGGCCATGACGGCGTCAACACGCGGCGCAATGCCGGTGCTGCCTTCGTGCCGGAGGAGCGGCTGGGCCACGGCGCGGTTCCGGCCTTCACCCTCTCGCAGAACGTCGTTCTGACGCGGCATTCGTCTGACGCGGCGCTGGTCAGGTCCGGCCTGGTGAGCAGCGGTGGCGCCGCGGGCGTCAGCGAGCGCATCGTCAGGGACTTCGACGTGCGCAAGGGCAAGCCCGACCCCGAGGCGCGGTCCCTCTCGGGCGGCAATCTGCAGAAATTCGTGGTCGGCCGCGAGCTGGACCGCAGGCCCGGCGTGCTGGTCATCAATCAGCCGACCTGGGGTGTCGATGCCGGAGCCTCCGCCACCATCCGCCAGGCCATCGTGGACCTCGCGCGGCAAGGCTCCGCCGTGCTGGTCATCAGCCAGGACCTGGACGAGATCTTCGAGATTGCCGACCGCATCGCCGTCATCTCGCGCGGAGAATTGTCGGAAGCCTATCCCGCCTCCGGCCTCACGTCGGAAAAGATCGGCCTGCTCATGGCCGGTGCGCATGAGATCAGGCAGACGTCAGGCAAGGAGACGGCCCATGCGGCTCGTGCTTGAAAAGCGGGCAGGGGCATCGGGGCGCATGGCGATCCTGTCGCCCCTCATCGCCATTGCGCTCACGCTCATCACCGGCGGCATCATCTTCGCGCTGCGCGGCCTGAACCCATTCTCGGCGCTTTACGTCTTCTTCGCCGAACCGCTCACCACGTCCTGGTCGGTCGAGCAGCTGATCGTCAAGGCAACACCGCTCGCCATGATCGGCGCGGGGCTTGCCGTCTCCTACATGGCCAATGTCTGGAACATCGGCGCCGAGGGCCAGCTCACGGCGGGCGCCATTCTCGGCTCGGCGGTCCCGGTGTTCTTCCCCGAGTTCCAGTCGCCGCTCACCCTCGTCCTGATGCTGGCGCTGGGCATTGCCGGCGGCATGGCCTGGGCCTCGATCCCCGCCTTCCTCAAGAACCGCTTCGGCGCCAACGAAATCCTGACGAGCCTGATGCTGGTCTATTTGATCCAGCTGATGCTCGACTGGCTGGTGCGCGGGCCCTGGCGCGATCCCAAGGGCTACAATTTTCCCAAGACCATCGCCTTCACCGACTGGCAGCTGCTGCCGCAGTTCCAGGTGCTGCCGCCGTCCATCGGCCCCATCTACATCAATCTCGGCGCCATCTTCGCCGTGGCCGCGGCGGTGGCGCTGGCCTTCATGATGGGCCGCACGCTGAAGGGCTATGAACTGCGGGTCCAGGGCATCGCCCCGCGCGCCGGGCGCTTCTCCGGCTTCCCGCGGGAAAAGACCGTGTGGTTCTGCTTCCTCCTCTCCGGCGGCCTCGCGGGCCTCGCCGGCATCTGCGAGGTGATGAGCACGGTCGGCCAGCTGCAGCCCGGCATTTCGCCGGGCTATGGCTTCACGGCCATCATCGTGGCCTTCCTCGGCCGGCTCAACCCCATCGGCGCGCTGGTTGCGGCCTTCGCGCTGGCCATCAGCTATCTCGGCGGCGAATCGGCGCAGGTGGCGCTCGGCATCTCGGACAAGACGGCGCGCGTCTTCCAGGGCATCCTGCTGTTCTACATTCTCGCCTGCGACTCGCTCATTCTCCACCGGTTGAAGTTCATCGGGCGCAGGCCGCGGCTGGCGGAGGCCGAGGCATGAACGACCAGGTTCTCTCCGTCATCCTCACCATCATCACGGCCTCCACGCCGCTGCTGCTCGCCGCCATCGGCGAGCTGGTGGTGGAGCGCTCGGGCGTCCTCAACCTCGGCGTCGAGGGCATGATGGCGGTTGGCGCCGTCTCGGGCTTCGGCGCGGCGCTGATGACGGGCAATCCCTATGCGGGCGTGCTCGCCGCTCTGGTGGCCGGCGCGTTGCTGTCGCTGCTCTTCGGCTTCCTCACCCTCACCATGGTGGCGAACCAGGTGGCCACCGGCCTGGCGCTCACGCTGCTGGGCCTTGGCGTTTCGGGGCTGATGGGCGAGGCTTTCGTGGGCCAGCCCGGCGTGCATCTCGAAAGGCTCTCCATCCCCGGCCTCTCCGGCATTCCCTTCATCGGCCCCATCCTCTTCGGGCAGGACTTCCTGGTTTATCTCTCGCTCGTCATCGTGGCGGCCGTATCCTATATGCTGTTCCGCACCAGGACCGGGCTTGTCATCCGGGCGGTGGGGGACAGCCATCAGTCGGCCCACGCGCTGGGTTATTCGGTGGTGGGCGTGCGCTATCTCTGCGTGATGTTCGGCGGCGCCTGCTCGGGCCTCGCCGGCGGCTATCTCTCGCTCGCCTATACGCCGCAATGGGTGGAGAACATGACGGCGGGCCGCGGCTGGATCGCGCTGGCGCTGGTGGTCTTCTCCTCCTGGCTCCCCTGGCGCATTGTGGTGGGGGCTTATCTTTTCGGCGCCATTACGGTGATGGGATTTTCGCTGCAGGCATATGGCATCGGCATCCCGTCCCAGCTACTCTCGGCTCTTCCCTATGTGGTGACCGTCATGGTTCTGGTCCTCATATCGCGGAACCGGGCCCTGATGCGGGCCAATACGCCGGCCTGCCTCGGCCAGCCTTTTGTGCCTGACCGGTAGGCCCTTGAGAAGCTTGACGACGGCCTGCAGCCGGCGCCGCAAGCGAACAGAATAACGGCTGCAGGGAAATGGTTATGAAAAAGGAGCAAACGAGAATGAAGAAATGGATGGCAATGGCGGCGGCCCTGGCGCTCGGCGTCTCGGCTTCCTCCGCGCAGGCAGCCGGCAAGCTGAAGGCCTGCTGGGTCTATGTGGGCCCCGTCGGCGACTTCGGCTATTCCTACCAGCATGACCAGGGCCGCAAGGCGGTCGAGAAGGCGCTGGGCGACAAGGTCGAGACCGCCTTCCTCGAGAACGTGGCGGAAGGCCCCGACGCCGAGCGCGCCATCGAGCGCTTCGCGCGCGAAGGCTGCAAGATCATCTTCACCACTTCCTTTGGCTTCATGGACCCGACCATCAAGGTTGCGGCCAAGTACCCGGATGTGAAGTTCGAACACGCGACGGGCTACAAGAAGGCCGACAACGTCGGCATCTACAACGCCCGCTTCTACGAAGGCCGCTACGTGATGGGCCAGATCGCCGCCAAGATGTCGAAGACGGGCACCGCGGGCTACATCGTGTCCTTCCCGATCCCCGAGGTCGTCATGGGCATCAATTCCTTCATGCTCGGCGCCCAGTCGGTGAACCCGGATTTCAAGGTCAAGATCGTCTGGGTCAACTCCTGGTATGATCCGGGCAAGGAAGCGGACGCCGCCAAGGTTCTGCTCGGCCAGGGCGCGGACATCCTCGTCCAGCACACGGACTCGACAGCGCCCCTTCAGGAGGCCGAGAAGGCCGGCAAGCTCGGCTTCGGCCAGTCTTCGGACATGATCAGGTTCGCGCCCAAGGCCCAGCTCACCGCCAACACCGATGACTGGGACCCCTATTACATCGCGCGCGTTCAGGCGGTGCTGGACGGCACGTGGAAGCCGGACGACACGTGGGGCGGCATGAAGGACGGCATGGTCGTCCTTTCGCCCTTCACCAACATGCCCGACGACGTGAGGAAGATAGCCGAGGACACGGTCGCCAGGATCAAGTCCGGCACGTTCCATCCCTTTATGGGCCCGATCACCAAGCAGGACGGAACCACCGTGGGCGAGGCCGGCAAGCCGCTTCCCGATGGCGAGCTGCTCAGCATGAACTATTACATCAAGGGCGTCGACGACAAGCTGCCGCAGTAAGCGCGGACCACAAACCGGCGCCTGCCGCGGGAGCAATCCCCGGCGGGCGTATTCATGCGGAGCGTGCCTTGGAGCCCTTCATCGCCGACTGGCTGAACTTCGTGATCCGCTGGGGCCACATGGTCGCCGGCATCGCGTGGATCGGCACGTCCTTCTATTTCGTGGCGCTCGACTTCTCGCTGAAGACGCGCGATGGCCTGCCGCCGGGCGTCCGCGGCGAGGCGTGGGAGGTGCACGGCGGCGGCTTCTACCACGTGCAGAAATATCTCTCGGCGCCGCCGCGCCTTCCCGAACACCTCACCTGGTTCAAGTGGGAGGCCTATCTCACCTGGGTCACCGGCTTCTTCCTGCTGGCGGTGGTCTATTACGTCAACGCCAGAGCCAATCTCATCGATCCGGCCGTGGCCAATCTTGCGCCTTGGCAGGCCATCATCATCTCGCTCGTCTCCATCGTCGCGGGCTGGGCGGCCTATGACGGGCTGTGCCGCTCGCCGATCGGGCAGAAGACCGGATTGCTCGCGGCCTGCGTCTTCGCGCTGATCCTTGGCTTCGCCTGTCTCTTCACGCATGTCTTTTCGGGCCGCGGCGCCTTCATTCATGTCGGCGTGATCACCGGCACAATCATGGCGGCCAATGTCTTCATGGTGATCATCCCCAATCAGCGCAAGATCACCCGCGCCCTTATCAGGGGCGAGGCGCCCGATCCGCGGCTGGGCGCAACCGGCAAGCAGCGCTCGCTGCACAACACCTATCTCACGCTGCCCGTGCTGCTGATGATGGTGTCGAACCATTTCGCCATGCTCACCGATGCGCCGCAGGCCTGGCTGCTGGTGGGCCTCATCTTCACCGGCGGCGCGGCGCTGCGCCACTTTCTGGTGCGTCACGAGGTGGGCGATCCGCTGTCGAAAACCGCCTGGACGCTGCCGGTCATCTTCCTCTCGCTGGGCGGGGCGTGGCTCTTGTCATCCTCGCCGCTCTTCTCGCTCGACTGGGCCAACCTGTTTATCCGCTGGGGCCACATCATCGCCGGCACCGCCTGGATCGGCGCCTCCTTCTATTTCGTGGCGCTGGATTTCTCGCTCCGGAAGGAACCGGGCATGCCCGCCGGTGTCGGCGGTGAAGTGTGGGAAGTGCATGGCGGCGGCTTCTACCGCGTGCGCAAATATCTCACCGCGCCCGAGACGCTGCCGAAGGACCTCATCTGGTTCAAGTGGGAGGCCTATCTCACCTGGGTCACCGGCTTTCTGCTGCTCGTGGTGCTCTACTACCTGCAGGCGGACAGCTACCTGATCGACCCCAACGTGCTGCCGCTAGACCCATGGCAGGCCATCGGCCTCTCTGTGGCAAGCCTCGCGCTCGGCTGGGTGCTCTATACGGCGCTCTGCAAGCCGCCGCTCGGGAGCAGCACCGGTCTCCTGGCCACTGTCCTCTTCGTCATGCTGCTGGCCTTCGCCTATGGCTATACCCACATGTTCTCGGGCCGGGGCGCCTTCATCCATATCGGCGCGCTGATCGGCACAATCATGGCGGCCAATGTGTTCATGGTGATCATCCCCAACCAGCGCAGGATCACCGCGGCGCTGCTTAAGGGCGAGACGCCCGATCCGCGTCTCGGCGCCACGGGCAAGCAGCGCTCGCTGCACAACACCTACCTGACGCTGCCCGTGCTGGCGATGATGGTGTCGAACCATTTCCCCATGATCACCGACAGCAAGCATGCCTGGCTGCTGGCCGGGCTCATCATCCTGGCCGGCGGCCTTGCGCGGCACTTCCTGGTCCGCACCGAGGTGGGCGACGCCCATGCCGACATCGCCTGGACGCTGCCGCTGATCGGCGCGGCGCTTGCCATCGGCCTGATCGTCACCCAGCCCTCGAAGCTCGTGCTGTTCCCGGGCGAGGTGCCCGATGCCGAGGCCCTGTCCATTGTCCGGACACGCTGCGCCGCCTGCCATGCGGAATACCCGACCGATGCCACCATCAAGGTGGCGCCCAAGGGCGTTCATCTGGAGACGCTGGAACAGCTCAAGCGCTATTCGGCGCAGGTTTGGGTGCAGGCGGTCGCCAACAAGGCCATGCCGCTCGCCAACCGCACCGGCATCACCGACGAGGAACGCGCCAAGCTCGGAACATGGATCGCCAGGCAATGATGAGCATCGCTGACATCAATGCCATGAGCCCGAAGGCCTTCATCGAAGCCTTCGGCGGCGTGGCCGAGCATTCCCCCTGGGTGGCGCGCGAGGCGGATGCCGCGCGCCCTTTCGCCAGCCGCGAGGCGTTGGTGGCGCATTTCGAAACCGCCGTCCGCGCCGCCAACCGCGACGCGCAGCTGGCCCTTCTGCGCGCCCACCCGGACCTCGCGGGCAAGGCGAGGCTCACCGATGACTCGACCAAGGAGCAGGCAGGCGCCGGGCTCGACACGCTGACCGCCGGGGAGTTCGCCCACTTCACCGATCTCAACACCCGCTACAGGCAGCGCTTCGGTTTTCCCTTCATCTTCGCGGTCAGAGGCGCCACCAGGCACATGATCCTCGAGAGCTTTGCGGCGCGCATCGGCAATGGGCGGGAGGCGGAGTTCGAAACGGCGCTTCAGCAGGTCTGCCGCATCCTGCGCTTTCGGCTGGAGGACAGGGTCTCGCCATGACGCGCGTCATCAAGGGCCAGACGCTGAGCTTCGCGGCGGATGGCGAGGCGGTGCACGAGAGCAAGGGGGCCGTGGCCGTGGGCGATGACGGGGCCATCCTCTGGGCCGGTCCGCGGGCGCTTTTGCCGCGGGGCTTCGCCCAGGCGGAGGCCGATGATTACGGCGAGATGATCGTCATGCCGGGCTTCATCGATGCCCATATCCATTTCCCGCAATACCGCATGCTGGCCGCGCCGGGGAAAGACCTGCTCGACTGGCTCACCCGCTTCACATTCCCGGAAGAAAGCCGCTACGCCGATGCCGCCCATGCGCAGGCCGCGGCGAAGATCTTCCTGCAGCGTCTCTTCGCCCACGGCACCACCTCGGCGCTGGCCTTCTGCTCGGTGCACAAGACCTGCGCCGACGCGCTCTTTGCCGCGGCGCAGGATGCCGGAATGGCGCTCGTCACCGGCAAGACCATGATGGACCGCAACGCCATCCCCGCGGTGGAAGACACGCCGGAGACGGGTGCCCGCGAGACCGTGGCGCTCTATGAAAAGTGGCACGGCAGGGACCGCCTGCGCTATGCCGTGACGCCGCGCTTCGCCATCACCTCATCGGATGCGCAGCTGAAGGTCTCCGGCGAATTGCTCGCCTCTCTCCCCGGCGCGCTGATGCAGACGCATCTGTCCGAGAGCCCGCGCGAGATCGCCTTCGTCAAGGAGTTGTTCCCGTGGTCGAAGGACTATACCGACGTCTATGACCGCTTCGGCCTGCTGGGCGAACGCAGCCTGTTCGCCCATGGCATCCACCTTTCCGAACGCGAATGCGGGCGGCTCTCGGAGTCAGGGTCCACGGTGGTGCATTGCCCCACCTCCAACACGTTCCTCGGCTCGGGCCTCATGTCCATGCCGCGGCTTTCCGAGAGGGGCAGGCCCGTGCATCTCGGCGTCGCCACTGACGTGGGCGGCGGCGTCAGCTATTCCATGCTGGCCACACTGGGCGAGGCCTACAAGGTGCAGATGCTCAATGGCTACAAGCCCTCCGCGCTGGGGCTTTTCCACATGGCCACGCGCGGCAACGCCGGGCGGCTGAAGATCGCGCATGAGACGGGTGCGCTGGAGCAGGGCAAGTTCGCCGACATTGTGGTGCTGGATCCGCAGGCGACACCGGTGCTGGCCAGCCGTCACGCGCTTTCATCCTCGCTCGAGGACGTGCTGTTCTCGCTGATGATCCTCGGCGATGACCGCGCCGTGAAGGCGACCTATGTGAAGGGCCGCAAGGTGCACGGGAGGGCGTGAGGCCCTCCTTCAATGCACCCATCCCGGCGAAAGCGAGGGCCCCGCTCCGGGTCGGCATGTGCGGTGGGAAAGCCGGGCCGCGGCTTTCGCCTGGGCAACGGCTCCGGAGCATTTTCAGGTCAAGTGGACACCGGTTGACCGTCGAAAATGCGACCAAACGAAGAGACAGAGCATTTTCAGGTCAAGTGGACACCGGTTGACCGTCGAAAATGCGACCAAACGAAGAGACAGAGCAGGATTCGATTCCACTGAACCGAAACCTGCTCTTTAGGGATGAATGATGTGAAGGGGAGTGTCCTCGAACCACGCCTCTTCCAGATTGTTCCCCGGCCCCTTGCGGTCGATGATGAGGAAGCGGCTGTCCGCGTCCAGCACCAGCAGCGGGTGGTGCCAGACGTTGCGCGCATAGTTGACGCCCTGAAGGCCCGAGCAGGTGAAGGCGCGGTAGCTGGCGAAATCATGCACGCTCTCCGCCACCAGCACCAGCCACGGCCGGTCCTGCAGCGGAATGAAGGCCTGGCTTCCCAGCGGGTGGCGCTCCATGAGCGTGATCCTGATGGGGGCTGGACGCGGCTGGCCAAGGAAGAGGCTGACATTGGGGCCGCCGCCTTCCATGCTCACATCGACGGGAGCCAAATCGTTGAAGCGCTCGGTGAAGCCCTGGTTGATGGTGAAATGGGCGGAGCCGTCCATCTCGATCACTTCGCCGAAGGGCCGGAAGGCCTCGCGTGTCAGCGGGCTGGGCCGCATCATCCGCATCACACGATCGTGCAGGAGATGGCGCCGAGCACGCCATAATCGACGGTCACTTCATCGCCCGGCGCCACGGCCATCGGCACGATGCAGGTGCCCGTGGTGACGAACTGCCCGGCTTTCACGCCCCCGCAATAGGTGGCCGCCTCGTTGAGGAACCAGGTGAGCGCCGTCCGCGGGTCGCCCAGCACGGCCTTGCCCGTTCCCCTTGCCTTCACCGCGCCGTTGATGAGCCCTGTCACGGCATGGGCCGAAAGGTCCAGCTCCCGCCACGGCCTGCCGGCCGCGGGGCCAAGCACCAGCCAGGAGGCACAAGCCGTGTCGGCGATGAGCTGGGCCGCGCCCACCCTGGTGAAGTCCATATAGCGGCTGTCCGGCACCTCGATCGAAAGATACAGCGCGTCAACCGCATCCAGCGCCTCGTCCTGGCGGTAGGGCTCGGCACGCGGCGGCATGTCCTTCGCGAAGCCGAAGGCGAATTCGGCCTCCGCCACGCGCATGATGTTGCCGCCCAGCGTGACGGTTGATCCTGGAGGCAGCAGCCTGCTCTTCAGGATGCGCCCGGCGATGGGCCCGTCGACGTTGATGTGCTTCTGCCCGGCCTCGCTGGTGGCGGCGATTTTCCAGCCGGCCACGGCGCTGCCGCTTCGCGCCGCCACCGCCGCGGCGGCCTCATAGCCCTCGGCGCGCGTCCGGGGCCGCATGCTCTCGGGCAGTTCGGCAATGCGGGCCGTCCCGGCCCAGTTGTTCAGCAGCAGGTCCGCCGCCGGGCCGAAATCGGTCATTCGCAGTCTCCGGGTGTCTTCAGGATCGCGGCAAGGCGCGGATGGCCGCGCAGCACGTCCGGGCCGCTGTCATGCGGGATGAATTCCTGCTGGGAGTGCATGCCGGTGGGCCGGACGGAGCCGCGCTTCATCATCTTCAATCCGCCGGTCGCCGCGGCCGGCGCGCCCGCCCCGTCCCGCTCCATCAGGCGCGGGCAACCCGCGGTATCGCCGGGAAGAATGGTCGTGACGCGCCGTTCCAAGAGCCTGCTCCGCTGGTCTCCAACCCGCGGCTTGAGGTTAGGGTGAAGGCGCGGTCTTCGCAATTCGATTTCGCGCGCCGGATCGGCGCCGGGCCTGCGCGGCGTGCTCTGCCGCTGCACCGGCGAGCGAGAGAAGGCGATGGTCCGTGCCGCGCCCATGCCGGAGCTGTGCAGGGCCGTGGACGCGCGCATCGCGGGACAAGTGGCCTGTCGAAGGTGGCGGGCGCGGGGTGTCAGCCTGTCAGCCCAGGGGGCCTTCACGCCTTAGTGAAAGAGGCTCAGCGCCGGGTGCTGCCGGGCTCGAAGCAGGAATAGGTGCCGGCGTCGTAATCGATCCGCGGTGTTGCGCCGGAGGGGTATCTCGCGCCGCTGCAGTCCTTGCGAGCCCGGTCGAACAGCTGCTGGTTGGATGTGTTCTGCGGGCGGCCATAGCTGACATTGCCGCGGCCGCCGTCAGTGTGGCCGGTGCTCCCGCCAAAACCGCCTCCGCCGCCCCTGTCGCCTCCGCGTGCCAAGGCGGCTTCAAGCGGCAGCGCGGTAAGGAAGGCTGCGGCGAGGATCGTCGGGATCAGTCGGGTGTACATTGTTTGCTCCTGTCCGGAATAATCGCCAGACTGGCATGTTCTGGCATCAAGCATCAGATGTGGTGTCGCGACCGTGCATTTCCAAGTTGTTGCAGCTATGCGTCATCTCGCGGCAATACGGCGGTCGATCGCCCAATTGTCGCCAGATTCACTTTTCCGTGGCGCTGGGTGGTGTATATGTCTTTCCATTGCGGGAGTAACACATGGTCTTGAAGTCGCTGAAAGCTCTTGCCGCCGCCGCGGCGTTGTCCATTGTCATGCCGGTCGCCGCCCATGCCGCTGACATTGCTCCCGTGCCGGACACCAGCGATTGGAAATTCTCGGCTGCCCTCTATGGCTGGGCGGCTGGCCTCAATGGCGATGTCGGGGTCTTCGGTCTGCCGGCGCAGGAAATCGACCTGCCCTTCAGCGACCTCGTCCAAAGCCTGGACTTCGCCTTCATGGGCCTTGCGGAAGCGCGCAACGGCCGCTTCATGATTGGCGTCGACGCGACCTACACCAATGTCAGCGAGACGGTGAACACGCCGCGCGGCGTGCTGGCCGATAATATCGACGTCGCCAACACCAGCCTGATGCTCACCGGCGTTGCGGGCTATGCGGTCTATGACACCGACGTAGCCCGTCTCGACCTGATCGCCGGTGCGCGTCTCTGGTCCGTCGACAATGAATTTGACGCCAATGGCGGCGCTCTCGGCGGCAGTTCCTGGAGCGACGGCGCAACCTGGGTCGATCCGCTCGTTGGCGCCAAGCTGCGCGCCGATGTGTTGCCCAATGTCTATGTTGCCAGCTGGGCGATGATCGGCGGCTTCGGCGCCGGCTCCGAACTGATGTGGGACCTGATGGGTGGCGCGGGCTATGCCTTCACCGACAATTTCTCGATGTTTGCGGGCTATCGCGCCGTGAGCGTCGACTATAGTAACGATGGCTTTGTGTATGATGTGGTTGAGCAGGGGCCCCTTGCCGCGCTGGTGGTCAATTTCTGAGGCGGCAACGCAATCCCGCGCCGCCAGATTCGATGGCCAATTCTTGAAGCGGTTTCTGCTGGCCCTTGTGGGCCTCGTACTGGTGGCCTGTGCCGGTCCCACGGTCGAATCGCTGCGCAGCCCGGTGCCGGAGCCGCTGACCGGTCGCACGGTCGTTCCAGGCTATAGCCACATCCGCTTCTGGGGCGACAATGGCGAGGGCCTGAGCACCACCGTGATGAATGAGGTTATCGCCCGGCAGAAGGCCGCCGGCCTGTCGCCAACGGAGCGCAATTTCCTGGCGCTGTCGGGCGGCGGCAGCAACGGCGCCTTCGGGGCGGGGCTGCTCACCGGCTGGACCGAGGCCGGAACCCGGCCGGAGTTCACCATCGTCACCGGCATTTCGACGGGGTCGCTGACAGCGCCCTTCGCCTATCTCGGGCCGCCTTATGACAAACTGCTGACCGAGGCCTATACCCAGATCTCGGGGCGAGACGTGTTCCGCCGCAAGCCGGTGCTGAGCGCCCTTCGGTCAAGCGCCGCCGCCGACAACACGCCGCTCCGGCAATTGGTGGCGCGCTATGTGACCGACCGGATGGTGGCTGACATCGCCGTGCAGAACGGCCGCGGCCGCAAGCTGCTCATCGGCACCACCAACCTCGATGCCGGGCGGCCCGTGGTGTGGGATATCGGCGCCATCGCGGCAAGCGGCGAGCCGGACCGCAAACAGCTGATCCAGGACATTCTGGTCGCCTCCTCCTCCATTCCGGGCCTGTTCCCGCCGGTCAAGATCAAGGTGGTGGCCGACGGAAAGACGTTCGACGAGATGCATGTCGATGGCGGCACCACCAATCAGGCCTT
>NZ_JADCDA010000095.1 GCF_020252405.1 Aestuariivirga sp. | reverse complement strand
TCAAGAATGATCCGCAAAAGTGGAACCGGTTTTGCGATAAGATCATGCTCTAAAACATTTTCCGGTCAACCGGACACCGGCTGACCCTGGAAAATGCGACAAAACAAAGAGATTGAGCAGCGTTTCGGGTCCATTAAATCGAAACGAGCTCCGGCAGTTTTGAGGCCGCCCCGAGTGCCGCGCTCAGCATCAGCACCGGCAAGATGCCAAGCCGGAAGCGCAGCAGCGCCAGCGCGGCAAGCCCGCTCAGCGCCAGCGCAAAGCCATCAAGGTTGGTCCAGTCCGGCGCCCAGGGCCGGAACCAGCCCGGCAGGCGCTCCACATGCCCGAACAGCACATGCAGCCCGAACCAGAGCGAGAGATTGAGGATCACCCCCACCACCGCGGCGGTGATGGCGGCCAGCGCGCCGGAAAGCCTTGGGCGTTTGCCGAGGGCGCCGACATAGGGCGCTCCGGCGAAGATCCACAGGAAACAGGGCGCAAAGGTCATCCACAGTGTCACCGCCGCCGCCGCAAGTCCGCCCCAGACCGATCCCGTCTCCCGCAGGCCCGCGAAATAGCCCACGAACTGCGTGACCAGGATCAGCGGCCCCGGCGTGGTTTCGGCGAGCGCCAGCCCATCCATCATCTCCGTGGCGGAGAGCCAGCCCCGGGTCTCGACCGCCGCCTGCGCCATATAGGCCAGCACCGCATAGGCCCCGCCGAAGGTCACCAGCGCCAGCTTCGAGAAGAACACGCCGACCTCGGTCAGCACATGATGGGGCCCGAGCAGCAGCGCCAGCCCGGCCAGCGGAACCAGCCACACCGCGCCCCACAACGCCACGGTGCCGGCAAGCGCCCGCCAGCCCGGAAGCGTGGCTTGATGGGCCTCCGCCGCGCCGCTTGCCCGCCACACGCCCACCAGGGCCGCGGCGAGGATCACCAGCGGAAACGGCAAGGCGAAAAAGAACAGGGCCGCGAAGGCCAGCGCCGCGATCGCCCAGTCGGCCCGCGTTTTCAGCGCCCGCCGGGCCACCCGCAGCAGCGCCTCGATGACGATGGCCAGCACCGCGGCCTTGACGCCGTAGAACACCGCCTCGACCAGCGGCAGCTTGCCGAAATGGGCGTAGAGCATGGTGAGCGCCAGCACGATGACGGCACCCGGCAGAACGAACAGCAGCCCCGCCGCCAGCCCGCCCTTCGTGCCGTGCAGCTTCCAGCCGGAATAGGTGGCAAGCTGCATGGCCTCCGGCCCCGGCAGCAGCATGCAGAAATTGAGCGCCGCCAGGTACTCCCTCTCGCTGAGCCAGCCGCGCTCCTCGACCACCACCTTGTGCATCAGCGCGATCTGCCCCGCCGGACCGCCGAAGGACAAAAGCCCGATCTTCGCCCACACCTTCAGGGCCTCGGGGAATGCGACCCCCGCGGTGGAAGCGTTTTGATTGTTCATGCGTTCCAGTATAGTTGCGCCCATGTCCAAGTCGACCCACAGCCTTGCCGATCTTTATGACCTTTCGGTCACACGCCTGTTCCTCACCGGTCCGCAGGCCATCCTGCGCATGGTGCTGATGCAGTCGGAGGGTGACCGGCAGGCCGGGCTCGACACCGCAGGCTACGTCTCCGGCTATCGCGGCTCGCCGGTGGGAACCGTCGACAACCAGTTCGTGGCCGCGGCCAGGGTGCTGGAGCCGCGCCACATCGTGTTCCAGCCCGGCCTCAACGAGGACCTCGCCGCCACCGCCTGCTGGGGCGCCCAGCAGGCCGAGATGCGCGGCGAAGGCAAGCATGACGGCGTCTTCGCCGTCTGGTACGGCAAGGGCCCCGGCGTCGACCGCACCGGCGACGTGTTCCGCCACGCCAACATGGCCGGAACCTCGCCCCATGGCGGCGTGCTCGCCATCGCGGGCGATGACCATTCGGGCGAATCCTCCACTGTCGTCCATGCCAGCGACATCGCGCTGATGGATGCGCTGATCCCGGTGCTCGCGCCCGGCGGCGTGCAGGAGATCATCGACTACGGCCTGTTGGGTTTCGCCATGTCGCGCCATGCCGGCGTGTGGGTCGGCCTCAAATGCGTGCATGACACGGTCGAGTCCTCGGCCGTGGTGGACGCGGGCCCGGAGCGGGCGGCCTTCGTGATTCCCACCGAGCCCGCGCCACCGCAAGGCGGCCTCTCCATCCGCCCCGGCGATGACCGCATCGCGCAGGAAGAGCGCATCCACATGCACAAGATCCCGGCGGTGAAGGCCTTCGCGCGGGCCAATGGCCTCAACCGCATCGTGCTGCGCGGCGGCGAGGCGGCCACGCTCGGCATCGCCGCCGCCGGCAAGGCCTATCTCGATGTGCGGCAGGCGCTGGACAATCTCGGCATCGACGGGGCGAAGGCCGCCCGCCTCGGCATCCGCCTTCTCAAGATCGGCATGGTCTGGCCGCTGGAAGAGACGGTGGTGAAGGAGTTTGCCAGGGGCCTCTCCACCATCATTGTGGTGGAGGAAAAGCGCCCGCTGATCGAAGCGCAGCTGCGCGACATTCTCTATGCGGAGGAAAACCGCCCGGCCGTCATCGGCAAGCAGGACGAGCATGGCAGGACGCTGTTCGCGCCGCATGGCGTGCTGGAGCCGAACCAGATCGCCCTCGCCATCGCCGCCCGCATCCAGGACCGCGCCACGCATGACTGCGCATCCGCGCTGCGCGATCAATCGACCGCGCGCAACCAGGCGGACCTCGTCGCCCGCGTTCCCTATTTCTGCGCGGGTTGCCCGCACAACTCCTCGACCGTTCTGCCCGATGGCGCGCGCGGCTATGCCGGCATCGGCTGCCACTGGCTGGCGCAGTTCGTGCCGGGCCGCAAGACCGAGGGCGCCACGCAGATGGGCGGCGAGGGCGCCAACTGGATCGGCGAAGCGCCCTTCTCGAAGCGCGGCCACGTGTTCCAGAACATCGGTGACGGCACCTATAATCACTCCGGCCTCATGGCCATCCGCCATGCTGTCGGAACCGGAACCAACATCACTTACAAGATCCTGTTCAACGACGCCGTGGCGATGACCGGCGGCCAGCGCAATGACGGCGGCCTGACGGTGGAGCAGATCGCCCGGCAGATGCGGGCGGTCGGCGTCACGCGCATCGCGGTGGTCTCCGACGAACCGGACAAATACCCTTCGCGCGCCGCCTTCCCGCCCTTCACCAGCTTCAACCACCGGGCTGAATTGCAGGCGGTGCAGACGGAGCTGATGGGGGTGACGGGCACGAGCGTCCTCATCTACGATCAGACCTGCGCGGCGGAGAAGCGCCGCCGCCGCCGCAAGGGCCAGTTCCCCGATCCCAACAGGCGCGTGTTCATCAACGAGCTCGTCTGCGAGGGCTGCGGCGATTGCGGGGTTCAGTCCAACTGCGTGGCCATCCAGCCGGTCGAAGCCGAGTTCGGAAGAAAGCGCAGGATCGACCAGTCAGGCTGCAACAAGGACTTCTCCTGCCTCAAGGGCTTCTGCCCCAGCTTCGTGACGGTGGAGGGCGGCGAGCTCGTGAAGGGAACGGGCGGCGGCGCCATCGATGTGGAGAAGGCGGCCTTCCCCGCCCTTCCGGAGCCGGTGCTGCCCTTGCTCGAAAAGCCCTGGAGCATCCTCGTCACCGGCATCGGCGGCACGGGCGTCGTCACCATCGGCCACCTGCTTGGCATGGCGGCGCATATCGAGGGCAAGGGAGCGGCGCTCATCGACATGGTGGGCATCTCGCAGAAGAACGGCGCGGTGGTGACGCACCTCAAAATCGGCGCGGTGCCCGGGGCCATCTCGGCGGTGCGCCTGGCCCGGGGGGGTGCGGACCTGATCCTCGGCTGCGACCTCGTCACCAGCGCGTCGGAGCGCATCCTTGCGGCGGCCTCGCGGGCAAAGACCCATGCCGTCATCAACAGCCATGAGGTGATGCCGGCCCATTTCACCCATGATGCGGATTTCGATGTGCAGGGACAGGCGCTCACGCTGCGCATCGCGGCGGCGGTGAAGCCGGGCGGGCTTTCGGCCATCGACGCCACCGGCATCGCGACGAAGCTGATGGGCGACTCGATTGCCGCCAATCTCTTCACCCTGGGCCATGCCTGGCAGAAGGGCCTCGTGCCGCTCGCCCGCGAGTCGATCGAGGAGGCGGTGCGGCTCAACGGCGTGTCGGTGAAGATGAACCTCGCCGCCTTCGCCTGGGGCCGCCGCGCCGCGGTGGATGAGGCAGCGGTGCGCGCCATCATCGGCGCAAAGGCGGAGAAGGAGAAGAAGGCCGAGACGCTGGACGAGGCGATCGCGCGGCGCGTCGATTTCCTCACCGCCTACCAGGATGCGGCCTATGCTGAAATCTATCGCGGCTTCCTCGCGCGGGTGCGCGCCGTGTCCGAACCTCTGGCGCTCGTCGCCGCGCGGAATCTCTTCAAGCTCATGGCATACAAGGACGAGTACGAGGTCGCGCGCCTTTACACCGATGGAAGCTTCGCGGAGAATCTCGCGAAGCAGTTCACCGGCGGCTTCACGCTGAAGTTCCATCTGGCGCCGCCCATCCGCCGCCAGGCCGATATCGTCGCCGGGAAACCGGTGAAGACGGAATATGGTCCGTGGATGATGAGCGCCTTCAAGGTGCTCGCGAGGATGAAGCGCCTGCGCGGCACGCCATTCGATCTCTTCGGCCGCACCGCCGAACGCAAGATGGAGCGCCAGCTCATCGCCGATTACCGCGCCCTCATCGAGCGCCTCATCGCCACACCGGAGCTCGCCCGCAGCAGCGTGGCGCTGGAACTCGCCGGCCTGCCGGACATGATCCGCGGCTTCGGCCACGTGAAGCAAGCGAATGCCGCAAAGGCCAGGGCGCGCGAGTCGGAGCTGCTGGAGGCGCTGGAGGCGCTGTCCGGCGCTGGTTTGCGGAAGGCGGCGGAGTAGGCTTCCCCACCGCCTTCAACGCGTGATGCCCGGCACGCCGGCCGCACAGGATGAACGTCCGCCGGAGCGCGGCGGGCCCTCAGCTGCCGAAGCCGTCCCAGAAGGCCCTGGCCCTGGCGAAGAAGCCCTCCGATTCGGGGCTGTTGTTCTTCGCTTCCTTTTCGAACTCCCTGAGGAGTTCCTTCTGCCGGCGCGACAGGTTGACCGGGGTCTCAACCGCCACCTGGATATACATGTCGCCCGTCTGCGACGAGCGCAGCACCGGCATGCCCTTGTTCTTGAGGCGGAACTGCTTGCCCGTCTGGGTGCCTTCCGGCACCGTGACGCGCGCTTTCTTTCCGTCGATCGTCGGCACCTCGATCTCGCCGCCGATGGCGGCAGCCGTCATGGAAACGGGCACCTTGCAGAACAGGTCGGCCCCGTCGCGCTGGAAGAACTCGTGCGGGCGCACCGAAAGGAAGATGTAAAGGTCGCCCGCAGGCCCGCCGCGCAGGCCTGCCCCGCCTTCGCTGGCGAGGCGGATGCGCGTGCCATCCTCCACACCGGCCGGAATGTTGACCGACAGCGTGCGCTCCCTGGTGACGCGGCCCTGGCCGGAACAGGCGCTGCACGGGTCCGGGATCACCTGGCCGCGGCCCTGGCAGGAGGGGCAGGTGCGCTCCACCGTGAAGAAGCCGGATTGCGAGCGCACCGCCCCCTGGCCGCCGCAGGTCGAGCAGGTCTTGGGGCTCGTTCCGGGCTTGGCGCCCGAACCGCCGCACACCTCGCAGGACACCGAGGAGGGCACGCGGACCTGTGCGTTCTTGCCGGTGAAGGCCTCGGTGAGGCTGATCTCCATGTTGTAGCGCAGGTCGGAGCCGCGCGTGGCGCCGCTGTTGCGCCCCCCCCCGCCGCCGCGGCGGCCACGTCCGCCGCCGCCGCCGCCGCCCATGAAATCGCCGAACAGGTCCTCGAAAATGTCGGACATCGAGGAATTGAAATCGGGGCCGAAACCGGCGCCGCCGCGCCCGCCCATGCCGTTCTCGAAGGCCTGGTGGCCGAAACGGTCATAGGCGGCCTTCTTCTGCGGGTCCTTGAGCACGTCATAGGCCTCGTTCAGTTCCTTGAACTTGGCCTCGGTCCTGGCGTCGCCCGGGTTGGCGTCGGGGTGCAGCTGCTTGGCAAGCTTGCGATAGGCGGCCTTCAGTTCCTTCTCGTCGGCCGACCGGCCAACCCCCAGAACGTCATAGTAGTCGCGCTTGGCCATGAATGCTTACCGCTGTCGGTTGTCGTCCTCGCGTGGACGGCACGCAGGACCGGAAACAATGTGAAACGCAAAATGGCGGAACCCCGCCCCGCGTGCCGGGCCCGCCGGGGGCCCGCGGCGTGAAGCGGGGTTCCTGGTCATCTGGGGCCTCAGGACTTCTTGTCGTCGTCCTTCACTTCCTCGAAGTCGGCATCGACCACATCGTCAGCGCCGCCCTTCGGGCCGCCGGCATCACGTGCCGCATCCGCCTCGGCCTGGCCGGCCTGGGCCTTGTACATGGCCTCGCCAAGCTTCATCGCGGCCTGTGACAGGGCGTTGGTCTTGTTCTTCACGGCTTCGGAATCGCCGGTCTCCAGCGCCGACTTAAGGTCGGCTACAGCGCTCTCGATCGCCGACCTGTCGGCGGCCGAAACCTTGTCGCCGAACTCGGCAAGCGACTTCGAGGTCGAATGGATCAGGGCTTCGGCGTGGTTCCTGGCTTCCACCAGGTCCTTGCGCTTCTTGTCGTCGGCGGCATTGGCTTCCGCTTCCTTGACCATTTTCTCGATCTCGCTGTCCGACAGGCCGCCGGAGGCCTGGATGCGGATCTGCTGTTCCTTGTTCGTCGCCTTGTCCTTGGCGGAGACGTTGACGATGCCGTTGGCGTCGATGTCGAAAGTCACCTCGATCTGCGGCAGGCCGCGCGGCGCCGGCGGAATGCCCATCAGGTCGAACTGGCCGAGCATCTTGTTGTCGGCCGCCATTTCACGCTCGCCCTGGAACACCCTGATGGTCACGGCCGTCTGGTTGTCGTCAGCGGTCGAGAACACCTGGCTCTTCTTGGTCGGGATCGTGGTGTTGCGGTCGATCAGGCGGGTGAACACGCCGCCCAGCGTCTCGATGCCGAGCGACAGCGGCGTCACGTCGAGCAGCAGAACGTCCTTCACTTCGCCCTTGAGCACGCCGGCCTGGATGGCGGCGCCGATGGCCACCACTTCATCCGGGTTCACACCCTTGTGCGGCTCCTTGCCGAAGAACTGCTTCACCGTCTCGATGACCTTCGGCATGCGCGTCATGCCGCCGACGAGAACCACCTCGTCGATCTGGCCGGCGGTCACGCCGGCGTCCTTGAGCGCGGCGCGGCAGGGCTCGATCGTCTTGGCGATGAGGTCCTCGACGAGCGCTTCGAGCTTGGCGCGGGTGAGCTTCAGCGCGAGATGCTTCGGACCCGTCTGGTCGGCGGTTATGAAGGGCAGGTTGATCTCGGTCTGGGCCGAGGATGAGAGCTCGATCTTGGCCTTTTCCGCGGCTTCCTTCAGGCGCTGCAGGGCGAGCTTGTCCTTGCGCAGGTCGATGCCCTGCTCCTTCCTGAACTCGTCGGCGAGGTAATCGACGATGCGCATGTCAAAGTCTTCGCCGCCGAGGAAGGTGTCGCCATTGGTCGACTTCACCTCGAACACGCCATCGCCGATCTCAAGCACAGACACGTCGAAGGTGCCGCCGCCCAGGTCATAGACCGCGATGGTGCCTGAGTGCTTCTTGTCGAGGCCATAGGCAAGGGCCGCCGCCGTCGGCTCGTTGATGATGCGCAGCACTTCAAGGCCGGCGATCTTGCCGGCGTCCTTGGTGGCCTGGCGCTGGCTGTCATTGAAATAGGCCGGAACGGTGATCACCGCCTGGGTGACGGTCTCGCCCAGATAGCGCTCCGCCGTTTCCTTCATCTTGGTCAGCGTGAAGGCCGAAATCTGCGAGGGCGAGAACTTCTTGCCGCGGCTTTCGACCCAGGCATCGCCATTGTCGGCCTTCACGATGGAATAGGGAACGAGCTTCTTGTCCTTCGCGACCATCGGGTCATCGAAGCGGCGGCCGATCAGGCGCTTGATGGCGAAGAAGGTGTTCTCCGGGTTGGTCACCGCCTGACGCTTCGCCGGCTGGCCCACCAGGGTTTCGCCATCCGCCGTGAAGGCCACGATCGAGGGGGTGGTGCGGGCACCCTCGGCATTCTCGATCACTTTGGGGTTCTTGCCTTCGATCACCGCAACGCAGGAGTTGGTGGTGCCGAGGTCGATACCAATCACTTTCGCCATCTTGATCCTCCAATTGGCAGGCGGAGCCTGGGAAAGCCCATCCGGCACTTGCCCGCCCCCGTTGGCTAAGGGGGTCCGCCTCCTGATTAAGATTAGGTTCCGGCTGCCCGATTCCCTGGGGCGCACCGGCTGTCGGTCGCTATATAGGCAGGAGGCTAAGGCCTATCAAGCGCTTCGCCCACGCAAAAGTGATCAGCCCCGGCGGTTGCGGTAAGGCCGGGAGGGTTTGAACCCCGATCACCCGGACAAACGCCTTATCGACCTTAAAGCATTTTCGACGGTCAACCGGAGGGAAAAGCGGCCAATGCAACCCGGACTGCTCTATCTGCCCGGCCACTTCGGCTCCGAGGACCAGCGCCAGCTGGTGGAGGCCTTGGTAGTGTCCAGAATCTTTCGCACATTTTTTCAAGCGACAGCGGCTTCGGTTTGGGTTTCCTCGGCCTGAAACAGTGGCCGCATGTTCATGTACCGTTTCGTTGACCACTGCGTTCCGGCAATGTGCCGCAGCCGGGCCGC
>NZ_JADCDA010000094.1 GCF_020252405.1 Aestuariivirga sp. | reverse complement strand
CCTCGCCAATTCTCGCCTTGAGCGAGGCAAGCTCCGCCTCCCACTCCAGCAACGCGCCCGACCACTCCGCGACCATTGTCGTCCTCCCGCCAAAAGCGGCAGGAATCACAAATCTATCGCAGACGCAACTGTAGTACTAAAGCATTTTCACGTCAAGCGGGCACCGGTTGACCTGAAATTGCTTCAAGGGGACGAGCAAGCCGCTGCGGTCCCGGCGGACTTCCCCTCACCGGCCCCAACTTCGTTGGGGCGTCCTATCCCGCCTTGCGGGAGAGGCTGGACCTGGCTCATGGAACATCCGCACGTCCAGAGCGGCGCACCTGCAACGGGGCGATGCGGGGCAGCGCATATCCCCCCATACATGCGTTATCCCAGCCGCCGGAAATTCTGCTCACCCGATGGTCATCAGGCCCGCATTGCCGCCCGCGGCGGCGGTGTTGACCGAGGTGCTCACCTCCTCGACCAGCCAGTTCAGGCAATAGGCCTGCGGATCGGACGCAAGCTCTGCCGTGCCCGCCGCCTGCACCGGCACCAGCGGCCCGGGGAGAGCGGCAATCCTCATGCTCGCCGCGCGCACCTCCGGTGCATCGCCCTCGACCAGCGCGCCGGCGAAGGGCCCGTCGAGGCCCCAGTCGGATGTTTCGAAAACCCGCGGCCTGACACTCATTGGCAGCGCCTGCAGCGTGGCGGCAAGCCCGCCCGCATGGTCCACCACCGCGCTGTTGCCCGTGGCGAGTGCCGCCGCCATCTGGCGGTGCAGCCCCTTCAGCGTCTGGGGCACGAGCAAGATCCGCCCGCGCGGGTGCAGCGAATAGACGTTGCGCTCGCCCACCGGGCCGGGCAGTTCCATCACCATCCCAAGGGCGGAAAGCGCGCCCATCTCGCGCGCCGCATCCGCATCGTCATTGTGGCCGCGCTGGCCCAGCCATGCCGCGAAGTCGCGCAGCGCCGCGTCGGCCGTCGCCGAACTCACCTGCGGCGGAGGCGGCGCCTTCCGCACCAGCCGCCCGAGATAGAGCGGCCCGCCCGCCTTGGGGCCTGTGCCTGAAAGCCCGCGCCCGCCGAAGGGCTGCACGCCCACCACCGCTCCGATGATGTTGCGGTTCACGTAGAGGTTTCCCGCCTTCACCCGCTCCGTGACGGCGAGGATGGTCTCGTCGAGCCTGGTGTGCAGCCCGAAGGTCAGGCCATAGCCCGTGGCGTTGATCCGGTCGATCAGCTGGTCCAAATCCCCGCGCTTCCAGCGCAGCACATGCAGCACCGGCCCGAACACCTCGCGCTGCAACTGCCCGATATCGTCGATCTCGATGATGGTGGGCGGCACGAATGAGCCCTTTTCGGCGTCCTTCGGCAGGGCAAGCTGCTCCACCCGGTGTCCGGCCCCGCGCATGCCGGCGATGTGCCGCTCGATGCTGTCTTTCGCCTCCGCCGTGATGACGGGGCCGATGTCGGTCGACAGGCGGTCGGTGCGTCCGAGCGAGAGTTCGGCGAGGGCGCCCTTCAGCATGGCCAGCGTGCGTTCCGCCACGTCCTCCTGCAGGCACAGCACGCGCAGCGCGGAGCAGCGCTGGCCCGCGCTGTCGAAGGCAGAGGCGATCGCGTCCGCCACCACCTGCTCGGCCAGCGCCGAAGAATCCGCGATCATCGCATTCTGCCCGCCCGTCTCGGCGATCAGCGGAATGGGTTTGCCCTGCGCCGTCACGCGCTGGGCCAGCTGCGCCTGGATCAGGCGGGCCACCTCGGTCGAACCGGTGAACATCACGCCCGCGGTCCCGGGTTCGGCCACCAGCGCCGCGCCGAGGCGGCCATCGCCTGGCGCGAATTGCAGCACGCCGCGCGGCACGCCCGCCTCATGCAGCAGGCGCACGCTTTCGAAGGCGGTCAGCGGCGTCTCCTCCGACGGCTTGGCGATCACCGCATTGCCCGCGGCCAGCGCCGCGGCGACCTGGCCGGTGAAAATCGCCAGCGGAAAGTTCCACGGGCTGATGCACACGACGGCGCCAAGCGGCTTGTGCGACGGCCCCAGCGACTGCCGCGCCTGCCCGGCGTAGTAGCGCAGGAAGTCCACCGCCTCGCGCACCTCGCCCACGGCATTGGCCGCCGTCTTGCCGGCCTCGCGCATGGCAATGCCCATCAGCACCTCCCTGCGCGCTTCCATCATGTCCGCGGCGCGCCCGAGGCAGTCCGCGCGCTCCGCCGCCGGCGCCGCCGCCCACCGGACGCAGGCCTCCTGCGCCATCCGCACGACGCGCGCCGCATCGCCGGCGGCGAGCTCCGTCACGCGGCCCACGCGGTCAGCACGATCCGCCGGGTTCAGCACGTCGCGCGTCGCGCCGGTCACGGCACCGTCGGCCAGCAGCGGCCTGGCATGCCACGGCGCCGCCGCCGTTTCCCTCAGCACCGCGCCCAGACTGGCCAGCGCCGCCTCGCCCGCCAGATCCAGCCCGCGCGAGTTGACGCGCTCCCGGCCGAAAAGACCGGCGGGCAGGTCGATCCGGTCATGCGGCGTGCCCATCACCGGCATGGCGCTCACCACATCCACCGGATCGGCGATCAGCTCGTCCACCGGGACATTGGGGTCCGAGATGCGGTTGACGAAGGAGGAGTTGGCGCCATTCTCCAGCAGGCGGCGCACCAGATAGGCCAGCAGCGTCTCATGCGTTCCCACCGGCGCATAGATGCGGCACGGGCGGCCGAGCTTGCCTTCGCCGGTGACTTCGTCATAAAGCGGCTCGCCCATGCCATGCAGGCACTGGAACTCGTAATCGCCCACGCTGAATTGCGGTCCCGCAAGCGCAAGGACCGCCGCCAGCGTCTGCGCATTGTGCGTGGCGAATTGCGGGAACACATGTTCCAGCGCGCCGAGCAGCTTCCGCGCACAGGCGAGATAGCTCACATCCGTGTGCACCTTGCGGGTGAACACCGGAAATCCGTCAAGACCGTCGACCTGCGCGCGCTTGATCTCGGCGTCCCAATAGGCGCCCTTGACGAGCCTCACCATGATGCGGCGGCCGGAGCGCCGGGCGAGGTCCACCACGAAGTCGATCACATAGGGGCAGCGCTTGCCATAGGCCTGGACGACGAAACCGAGCCCGTTCCAGGAGGCCAGTTCCGGGTCGAGGCTCAGCGACTCCAGCAGGTCAAGCGACAGCTCCAGCCGGTCGGCCTCCTCCGCATCGATGTTGAGGCCGATGTCATGATGCCTGGCGAGCTTCGCCAGCTGCTTCACCCTGGGCAGCAGCTCCTGCATCGCCCGCCCGGCCTTCTGGCGCGAATAGCGCGGATGAAGCGCCGAGAGCTTGATCGAGATGCCGGGACCTTCATAGACCCCCCGGCCCGCCGCCGCCTCGCCGATGGCATGGATGGCATTCTCGTAGTCGCGGTAATAGCGCGCCGCATCGTCCGCCGCCGCCGCCGCCTCGCCCAGCATGTCATAGGAATAGCGGAAGCCCCTCGCCTCAAGGGGCTTTGCGCGCTTCAGCGCCCCGGCGATCGTCTCGCCCATCACGAACTGCTCGCCCATCATGCGCATCGCCATGTCCACGCCGCGGCGGATCACAGGCTCGCCCGCCCGCGCGATGAGGCGCGACAGCGCCGCGCCCAGGCTGCCGCCGCTCACCGTCGAGGTCAGCTTGCCGGTCACGACAAGGCCCCAGGTCGCGGCATTGACGAACAGCGGCTTCGTGCCGCCGAGGTGGCTCTTCCAGTCCCCCTCCGCGATCTTGTCCCTGATCAGCGCATCGCGCGTGCCGGCATCGGGTATGCGCAACAGCGCTTCGGCAAGGCACATCAGCGCAATGCCCTCCTGGCTCGACAGCGAATATTCGTGGACGAGCCCCTGCACGCCCGTAACCTTGTGCCTGGCCCGCATCGCCTCGATCAGCGTCCTCGCGGTGGCCGCCGTCCCGCGCTTCTGCGCCGGGTCCATCCGCGCCAGCGCCACCAGCGGCGGCAGGCACTCCGTCTCCGGCGTGCGGCAATGGGCGGTGATGGCCTCGCGCAGCGGGGTCCGCGGGCGGATGGGCGGGGCAAAGGCTTCAAACAGCGGACGCGCGTGGCTCATCGGTCAGGCTTTCCAGTGGGGAAAGCCGACCATAGCGCATGTTCCGTTCAGGCGGAATCGCCTGGCCGGAACATGCGCCAGATCAGAGGCTTGAGCATGATCTTTTCGCAAAAGTGGGTTCCACTTTTGCGGTTCATGCTCCAGCACCGCCCGGCAATCCCGGCCCGCCTGTTTCAGGGTGAGGGCTTGCCGGGCGCCGCAGCGGGTTCGATCACGTCAGCATCGGCCGGCCTGGCGTCGAGCCCCATGTTGCGGCGGTAGGCGGCGTAGCGCTCCGCCAGCACCTTGCAATCGACACCGCGGAAGCTCGCGGGTTCGATCCTGGTCAGTCCGGCGGGCCGCACCGCAGCCGTGTCCACACCCCCGTCGGGACTCATGCGCATCACCTCCTGCAAGGGCCTGCCCTGTCTCTTTGTTCGGCCGCATTTTCGACGGTCAACCGGCGTCCACTTGACCTGAAAATGCTTTAGCCCCTGACGGTTAAGAAAATGCTGAGGCGCCCGGGGCGAAAGGCCCGCCAGAGAGGCCGGGGGTCCTGGTTGAAGCCCCGGAGGCAATTGGCCGGAGCATGATCCGATCAGGTGATTCCACCTGACCGGAACATGCGCTATGGTCCCGCCGGCAAAAGAGGATCATCCGCCATGAACACCGCACAAGCGCAGAAGATTTCCACCGGCAAGGGTTTCATCGCCGCCCTCGACCAGTCCGGCGGTTCAACCCCCAAGGCGCTCGAAGGCTATGGCATCGGCAAGGACGCCTGGAAGACGGAAGAGGAAATGTTCGCGCTGATGCACGCCATGCGCACCCGCATCATCAAGTCACCCGCCTTCAACGGCGACCGCATCCTTGGCGCCATCCTGTTCGAACGCACCATGGACGGCGACATCGACGGCCAGCCGGTTCCCTCCTTCCTCTGGGAAAACAAGGGTGTTGTGCCCTTCCTGAAGATCGACAAGGGCCTGGCCGACGCCCACGACGGCGTGCGCCTGATGAAGCCGATGCCGGACCTCGACACGCTCCTCGACCGCGCCGCCGCCAAGGGCGTCTTCGGCACCAAGATGCGCTCGGTGATCGACGCCGCCTCGCCCACCGGCATCGCCGCCATCGTCGCCCAGCAGTTCGACTATGGCCGCCAGATTCTCGCCAGGGGCCTGATGCCCATCATCGAGCCCGAGGTGACAATCTCGATCCCCGGCAAGCCGGACGCGGAAAATATTCTCCGCGGCGAAATCCTCAGGCATCTCGACCTGCTGCCCGCGGGCCGGCAGGTGATGCTGAAGCTTACGATTCCCAGCGAGGCAAACTTTTTCAGGCCATTGACCTTGCATCCCAAGGTGATGCGCGTGGTGGCCCTTTCCGGCGGTTACAGCCGCGACGAGGCCAATGCCCTGCTGGCGAGGAACACCGGCCTCATCGCCAGCTTCTCGCGCGCGCTGAGCGAGGGCCTTTCAGCCCAGCAGACCGACGCCCAGTTCAACGCCCGGCTGGAGAAGACAGTGCAGTCCATCTACGACGCCTCCGTCGCGGGTTAGAGCGCCGGGCGGTCAATTGACTCCATGAGGGTTCCCCCTCCCCACAAAGCCCCGCCCTCGTCTTTCCTCTCCCCCACCGGGTGTACAGAGGGGGAGAGGAATGAAAATGGGGATGCCTCAAGCCACAAGGGGCCGGCCCTCTTCTTTCCTCTCCCCCATCGGGGGAGAGAGGGCAGGGTGAGGGGGTCTGTCCACGCGGACAGCGCCGGAAATCCCTGCTCAAACGTCTCCCGCGCGGAAACACCCCCTCACCTAACCTCTCCCCCGGTGGGGGAGAGGAATAATAAAGAGGGCGGTTTCAGGCCATATGCGACAGCCGTCCCCGAAAAGGGAGGAAATCATTCCGATTTCAACTGACCGCCCGGCGCTCTAATACTACAGTTGCGTCTGCGATAGATTTGTGATTCCTGCCGCTTTTGGCGGGAGGACGACAATGGTCGCGGAGTGGTCGGGCGCGTTGCTG
>NZ_JADCDA010000093.1 GCF_020252405.1 Aestuariivirga sp. | reverse complement strand
TCAGTTGGTCACTCTGGCGGCGCGTTCACCAAGCCCATGCCGCCGAGGCCCACTACCGCGCAAGACTCACCACGCAGACGCAACTGTAGTACTAAAGCATTTTCAGGTCGAGTGGACACCGGTTGACCGTCGAAAATGCCGCCAAACAAAGAGACAGAGCAGGTTTCGATTCCACTGAACCGAAACCTGCCCTATCAGCGACGGGCGCGGAATGTTTGGGCTTGCATCCCTTGCCCATCCCGGCAAAAGCCGCCTGAACCGGGAGAGCAAAAGTGGCGCTTGTCAACATCATCGGAGCAGGCCCCTCAGGGCTCATGGCGGCGGAAGTCCTGGCCGCCGCCGGCCACCGCGTCACCATCCATGACCATATGCCGGCGCCAGCCCGCAAGTTCCTGCTGGCCGGGCGCGGCGGGCTGAATCTCACGCACTCCGAACCGCTCGACCAGTTTCTCGAGCGCTACGGCGAGGCGAAGGATTTTCTCGAGCCCGCAATCCGCGCCTTCCCGCCTAATGCGCTCACCGCCTGGGCCAATGGCCTGGGAATCGAAACCTTCGTGGGCTCCTCGGGCCGCGTGTTCCCCAAGCAGATGAAGGCTTCGCCGCTGCTGCGCGCCTGGCTGCGGCGGCTTGATGGCCTCGGCGTGAAGCTCGTCACCCGCTCGACATGGCGGGGCTTTGACGGCACGCCCACCATCCTCGCCCTCGGCGGCACCAGCTGGCCGCATCTGGGCTCGGACGCAGCCTGGCTGCCGCTCTTCGCGGAGAAGGGCATCGCGGTCTATCCCTTCAAGCCCGCCAACAGCCGCTTCCTGGTGCACTGGTCGCCGGTCTTCCGCGACAGATTTGCAGGCATGCCGGTCAAGAACGTGGCCCTCACCTATGCCGGAAAACGCGTGCGCGGCGAATTGATGATCTCGCAGGAGGGGATCGAGGGCGGCGCCATCTATGCCCTCTCCAAGGGTCTGCGCGAGAAGCCCGGCCATCCGCTGGTGATCGACTTCCGCCCCGACCTCAGCGAGGAGGTTCTCGCCCAGCGCCTCACGCGGCCGCGCGGCAAGGACTCGCTCTCCAATTATCTGCGCAAGGCCGCGGGCCTCTCGCCCGTTGCCGTCAACCTGTTGCGCGAGACGGGCACCGAGCCCGGCGCCAGGGGCATCAAGGCCATGCCGCTGAAGCTCGAACGCCCGGCCGGCATCACGCGGGCCATCTCCTCGGCGGGCGGCGTTTCGCGTGACGAGGTGGACGAACACTTCCAGCTCCGCAAGGCGCCCCTCACCTATTGCGTGGGCGAGATGCTGGATTGGGAGGCGCCCACCGGCGGCTATCTGCTCCAGGCCTGCTTTTCCACCGCCGTGAAAGCGGCGCGCCATCTTGCCAGCACGCTGGAAACGCGCTGAACTTCGCCCATGAGCCGCGACCTCCGCAACAGCATGGCGCTGGCGGGCGAGGCCGAGGGCGGCCTGCGGAACCCGCCGTGAGTTTCCCCACCGGATCCCGCTGGGCCTTCCGCCTGCTGCTGGCGCTGCCTGCCTGCGGCATGCTGATCTAGTTCGCGCTGCACGACAGCTGGAGGCCGCTCATCAGCCAGTCGGGCGAATGGGCGGTGCGCCTGCTGATCCTCACCCTCGCGGTCACGCCGCTGCGCATCCTCATGAAGCAGCTGCACATGGGCCCGCGCTGGCCGGGCTGGCTCCTCAAGCGCCGCCGCGATCTGGGCATGGCCTGCTTCCTCTATGCGCTGCTCCACCTCACGGCCTATCTGCTGAGGCAATGGAACATCCATGTCGTGCTCTTCGACCTCGGGTCGGCTGCCTATATGCCGGGCTGGTTCGGTTTCGTCACGCTGCTGGCGCTCGCCATCACCAGCAATGATGCGGGCGTCCATTGGCTCGGCCGCTGGTGGAAACCCCTGCAGCGCACCGTCTATCTCTCGGCCATCGCCGTCTTCCTGCATTGGTTCCTGATCCGGCAGAACCATGACGGCCTGTGGCTGCACCTCATCCCGCTCCTCGTGCTGGAGGGCTATCGCGTGCTGCACAATGTCACGCGGCCGGCGGGGATGAGGCATTGACGCAAGTCCCTTCTCCCGCCGCGAAGCCGATGGGAGAGAGGGAACTTCACGCGCGCGCATCCTTTCACGCGCGCGCATCCTCCAGCATGATCTCCGCGCCGCGCCAGCCCACCATCATGGCGGGCGCGTTGGTGTTGCCGGCAATCAGGTTGGGGAAGACCGAGGCATCGCACACGCGCAGGCCCTCGACGCCATGCACGCGGAGCCGGGTATCGACCACCGAGCCGCCCGCGTCCGGCCCCATGCGGCAGGTGCAGGCATGGTGATAGACGGTGCCGCTGCGCTGGCGGAAGTCGTCGATCAGCGCATTGTCGTCCGTCACCGCGGGGCCTGGCCGCAGCTCCTCCGCCATCAGGCCCCTCAGCGGCTCCTGCGCGGCGATCTTGCGCAGGAACTTCACCGCCGCCAGCATCTCCTCAACGTCCGACACGGTCGAGTAGGCCCGGAAGGAAATCCTCGGATGCGCCAGCGGATCCGCTGAGCTGATCATCACCTCGCCGGTGCTGGTGGGCCGGCAGTTGCTTAAACCCAGTGACAGGCCCGAGAACGGATCGGGGTTGAGGATCGGCCGTTCGCCAGCCCTGGGGATCAGCGTCGAGAAGGCCTGCATATAGAGCTGCATGTTGGGCCTGGTCATCCCCGGGTGGGTGCGGAAGAAGCCGCCGCCCTGGTTGATGGAGAGCGACAGCGGACCCTTGCGCGTCAGAATGTACTGAACGCCCGCCTTGAGCTTGCCCCACCAGGGCCGGAGCTCGTCGTTGAGCGTCGGCGCCGTCATGCGCCAGGTGTAGTTGACGCCGTGGTGGTCCTGCATGCGGGCCCCGACATTCGGGTTGTCGCGCACCACGGGAATGCCCAGCGAATGGAGCAGCGCGCCGGGCCCGATGCCGGAGAGCTGAAGGAGCTGCGGCGAATTGATGGCCCCGCCCGCCAGGATGATCCCGCGCCCCTTCGCATCGAGCTTCATGCCGCGCTGCACGTAAGCAACACCCACCGCGCGGTTGCCCTCGAACAGGATCCTGGTTGCCTGCGCGTGAGTCTCGACGCGCAGGTTCCTGCGCTTCATCGCGGGCCGCAGGAACGCGCGCGCCGCCGAATTGCGGATGCCGTTCTTGATGGTGTACTGGTAGAGGCCCACACCTTCCTGCTCCGCGCCATTGAAATCGGGCGTGAACTTCAGCCCCGCCTTGCCGGTCGCTTCGAGAAAGGGCTTGCACAGCGGATGCGCCTGGCCGCCCAGATCGGTGATGGTCAGCGGCCCGCCGCGCCCGCGATAGGCGGGGTCGCCCCCGGCGTAATTCTCCATCGCCTTGTAGGCGGAGAGCACCTCGTTCCAGCCCCAGCCCACGTTGCCCGCCGCGCGCCAGTCCTCGTAATCCTGCCGGTGGCCGCGGATATAGACCATCGCATTGATCGAGGAGGAGCCGCCCAGCAGGCGCCCGCGCGGGTAGAAGTCGCTCTGGCCATTGAGACCCGGATCGGGCTCGGCCCTGTACATCCAGTTGACGGACTTGTCATAGAAGGTCTTGCCGTAGCCAAGCGGCATCTGCACATAAAAGCGCAGGTCCGTGCCGCCGGCCTCCAGCAGCAGAACGCGGTGCGTGCCGCTCCGCGTCAGCCGGTCGGCCAGCACGCAGCCGGCCGAGCCGGCGCCCACGATGATGTAATCGAACGTCTCTGCCACGGCAGACCTTCAGTGGTGAGTGATGGCCCGTTATTGCCCCCGTTCGGGCAATCAAAACAAGCGTTTCCGCCTCACTTCCGGTTAGAAATTTTCATCGTGCGGGACCGGTCCTTCCTGCTAGAAGCGGTCCCGTTCCGGGGAGGGCTCGTGCCATGAAAGTCAAGGACCTCAAAGTCTTCATCGTCGGCAATCCGCCGCCCTCCTGGGGCGGGCGCTATTTCATTTTCGTGAAGCTGACCGCCGACAACGGCATCACCGGCATCGGCGAATGCTATTGCGCCACCTTCGGCCCGAAGGCCATGACGGCGATGATCGAGGACACTTTCCATCGCTACGTGGAAGGCATGGACCCGTTCCACATCGAATCGATGTGGCGCAAGGTCTATGGCTCCGGCTTCTCGATGCGGCCTGACATCTCGCTGATGGGCGTTCTCTCCGGCCTCGAAATCGCGCTGTGGGACATCAAGGGCAAGGCGCTGAACAAGCCGGTCTACGAGCTGCTCGGCGGCCGCGTGCACGAGAAACTGCGCTCCTACACCTATATCTACCCCGATCCGGCCAGGGGCCAGGATTCCACCATCTTCTGGAACGCCGAGCAGTCGGCGGAACGCGCGGCCCACTACGCCAGCCGCGGCTTCACCGGGATCAAGTTCGATCCCGCCGCCCCCTATTCCGCCTTCGACCCGCGCCAGCCCTCGCTCGAATCGATCGAACTCTGCGTGAAGTTCTGCAGGCTCATCCGCGAGGCGGTGGGCGCCAAGGCCGACCTGCTGTTCGGCACGCATGGCCAGTTCACGGCCTCCGGAGCGATCCGCTTCGCGAGGAAGATCGAACCCTATGATCCCCTGTGGTTCGAGGAGCCGACCCCGCCGGACAAGCCGGAGGAAATGGCACTCGTGGCGCGCGGCACCTCGATTCCCATCGCCACGGGCGAACGCCTCACCACCAAATACGAGTTCGGTCGCGTGCTGGAAAACCGCGCGGCGTCGATCCTGCAGATGGCGCTGGGCCGCGTCGGCGGCCTCATGGAAGCCAAGAAGATCGCCGGCATGGCCGAGACCTTCTATGCCCAGATCGCGCCGCACCTCTATGCAGGCCCGGTCGAGGGCGCGGCCAACGTGCACTATGCCGCCTCGCTTCCCAACTTCCTCATCCTCGAGTCGATCGAGGAATGGCGCGGCTTCCAGGCCGAGGTGCTGAAGAAGCCCATCCTCTGGCAGGACGGCTATGTGATCCCGCCCACCGAACCCGGCCTCGGCATCGAGCTCAACGAGGAGGTCTGCGAGGCGCACCCCTACACCGGCACGAACCTGCACCTTGAGATGACGAATACGCCCGTAAGCTGAGCGCACCGAATGGTGCAAGTCGCGGTTGGCCTTTTTTTCCATTGAGCAATGATGGTTCAGCGACATCGACGTGGGGGCCAGAATGATCCGTGCTGTGCTGCTTTGCATTCTTCTCGTGGTGAGTTCGTCGATCCTCCATGCGCAGGACAGATCTCCTGACCTGACGATCGACAAATCGCTCGCCGAAACACTCGAGGCCCGGAAGCTCAAGCCGAAAACGCTCACCGAGTATGCGCGGCGGAAATTCGAGCGGGGCGTAGAAAACGCCATTGGCAAGGCCAGGCTGACGAGCGAAGCCCAGCGCATCCGCACCATGGCTAAGGACATCACATTCATTGGCGTGATCGCGGAATTCGACCTCGGAGAGGTGCAGTACGCACTCGAACGGCGCATGGTTGCCACTGATCTCGGGCCACGCAACCTGCTGCTAGAACGTTACGGGTCGGACTATGTCTATGACGGAGACATGATCGTTCCCATCTGGGCCATCATTCCCGTCCAGGGCAACAAGGCGCCGACCGAGCAGGAGTTGAGGGATCAGTCTCGGGTCTCCACCTTCTCAGCCGGGTATCCGGGCCAGTTCGGCAAGGGGCAATTGTGGGACGACGGGGTCATCCCCTACGAAGTCGCGGATGACTTCTGCTGTCTCGATGCCCTGAATGAGGTCGTGAGCTATTTTGCGAACAACACAGTGTTCAGGCTTGTGCGGCGGGACGGTGAGGACAACTACGTCTACTTCCGTAACGCCGAACCGTTGACCACGAGCCGCACGCAACTCGGCAAACAGCAGGGCCGGAACGAGTTGCGGATCCAGGGTTTCGACGACCTTGGTAATCCGCACCCGCCCTTCTCCATGGTGGCGAACATCAAGCATGAGCTGGGCCATGAGCTGGGCCTCATCCATGAACACCTAAGGTCCGACCGCGATAGGTTCATCGGCCGCAACACCAGCTGCGTTGAATCCGGTCTCTATGAAAGCCTGCGCGGAGCATGGATAGACGCAGGAAATGTCAACTTCACCAATTCGGACGCCGAACTGCTGACGCCCTTCGACTACGCTTCCCGAATGATTTACAGTTTCATTATCTTGAAGCCCGACGGAACGACCTGCAACAAGTGGGTGCGCCTCGACACCTGCGCCGGCCGCAATCCAGCGGCTGCCAACTGCCAGGGCGTCGGGGGTGAACCTGACTTCACCGCCCTCGACATCGAAGGTTTGCACAAGATCTACATCGAGGTGCCGGGTGCCAGTGCCTTCATCACGGCGGATGGTGGAACGCGCTTCTTCACCGGAGACAATGTGCGCCATCGCGGCAAGCCAATCGACAAGTGCCTGCATGGCGTGGCCCTCGGACGGGATGGATGTGACGCCCGCTCGCGCGACAAGGTCGTCAACGAGTTCTGCCGCCAGAAAGGCTTCACCGACGGCTTCTCCCCGCAATATGTGAGCAACTGGGGCACCCATTCCGGCTTTCACATGGTGGAGGGCTGGAAGAACGTCTGGGGTGCAGACATTCTGTCTTCGGTCGGTTGCGCCAATCGCACGCCGGCCGCCCAGCGCGTTGTGAATGGCCAGTCGGTGGAGGAGGAATTCCGCGGCAACGAGGTGCGCATCCGCCAGCGCCTCGTCGACCGCTGCCTCCATGGCGACAATATCAGCGGCGACCGTTGTTCGGAGGCCAACCAACGCCGCATTGCCAGCGCCTTCTGCCGCCGCTGGGGCTTTCTGCGCAGCACTGGCTTCGCGACGGATACGGCATTCCTCGCGCTTGAGGTGAATGCAATCGGCTATGACTTCGACCGCGACCGGTTCGTGGATGTTGCCGCCAACGATGTCTTCACGATGGTAAAGTGCGAGAAGGATGCTGCCGCCGGCGACTCCCGCCGTTTCTCGCGCAGCGAAATCCGCATTGATAACATGCCGGTGGACCGCTGTGTGCATGGCACGCCGTTTGGCGAGGACCGCTGCAACCTCCAGAACCAGAGGGCCGTCGCGAACGCGTTCTGCCGTGCGATGCAGTTCACCTCGGCGGAACAGTTCACTGTCGCTGGGGCGGCGAATGCCACAGCCAGTGGCTTTCATCCGGGTACCAATAATTTCCGTGAGATCTGGGGCTCGCTTGATGTATTGAGCAGCGTCGAGTGTAAACGATAGAATGGAACGGCGAACATCATGCAACACGTGAGTTACGGCTACATCGGCCTCGGCAACCTCGGCGGCCACCTCGCGCATTCCCTCGTCAAGAAGGGCTACAAGGTCACCGTCTACGACCTCGATCCGAAGCTTGCCGAGCGCCACCTGAAGGATGGCGCCACATGGGCCGCCTCGCCGGCCGAACTGGCGTCCAAGGTCGACGTGGTCTTCACCTGCCTTCCATCGCCCGCGGTGTCGGAGAAGGTGCTTGCGGAGATTCTCACCACGCTCAAGGCCGGCTCCACCTGGATCGAGAACTCCACCAATGGCCGCGATGAGATGATCCGGCTGGCACGGATGGCCGAGGCCAGGGGCATCAAGGTTCTCGAAGCACCGGTCACCGGCGGCGTGCACTTGGCGGCGCGCGGCGAGATCACCGTGCTGGTCGGCGGCGACAAGGCGCTGTTCGGGGAGTTCCGCCCGGCACTCGAAACCATCGGCAGGAAGATCTTCCACATGGGCCCCATCGGTTCGGCGGCGATCATCAAGGTCATCACCAACATGCTGGCTTTCATCCACCTCGTGGCGGATGCCGAGGCGCTTATGCTCGCCAGGCGCGGCGGGCTCGACCTCGGGCAGGCCTGGCACGCGATCACCGCCTCATCAGGGTCGAGCTTTGTCCATGAAACGGAAGGCCAGCTGATCCTCAACGGAAGTTACGATATCGCCTTCTCCATGGACCTCGCCTTGAAGGACCTGGGTTTCGCCATGAACTTCGGCAGGGAATTCGGCGTGCCGCTGGACCTCGCCTCGATGACGCAGCAGACCTTCATGAAGGGCAAGGCCGCCTATGGCGGCTCCGCACAGTCCACCCAGATCGCCAGGCTGCTGGAAGACCTGCTCAACACCGATCTCCGCGCCCCCGGCTTTCCGGCACGGCTGGAATAGCGCCCGGCGCACATATCCAATAGAATCGAATCTGTATGCGGCAGTCCACTTTACCTTCCCCGCCCACTCCGTTTCGATTATGGCGGAGGGGCGCGCGGGCAGGAGACACCATTCGCGGCGGTGCGCAAGGGCAGCCCAAGGAGGCGATCCGATGACATTGGCGTTCTGGCCCAGGCTTGTGGCGCGCTGTGACGGACCCCGCGCGCTGGGCATACTGATGCTGATTGCAATCGTGCTGTGCCCGCTCCTGCCCTTCTACAATGTTGTCGACTTCGACGTCGCCTTCCTCGCCTGGACGGCGGAGAAATGGCTGCACGGCGCCGTTTATGGGCGCGACATACTCGAAATCAATCCACCGCTGTGCATGTTTCTCTATTTGCCTGCGGCCCTTCTTGCGCCCGTCACCGGGCTTGAGTGGGGCGTGAGGCTGTCGATGCTGGGGCTGACGCTGCTCTCGATTGCGGCTTTGTGGCGCTCGGCAGGCACGGCGATGCGGCTGCCCCTCGCCGCGATGCTGCTCGTTTTCGTCAGCCTCGCTTATCCCAATTTCTTCGCCCAGCGCGAGCAGATCGCCCTGCTGCTCACCGCGCCCTATGTTGCAGGCGCCATGCCCGGGCGGCGCTGGGGCCTTCTCAGCGGCCTGATGGCCGCGGTCGGCTTTCTGATGAAGCCGCACTTCCTGATCCCGCTGGCGCTGATCGTGGCGCTGCGGCGGAGCATCGGGCGCGAGGAAAAGGTGATCGCCGCCGCGGGCATCGCCTATGGCGTCATTCTGCTCGCCTTCTTCCGCCCCTATCTGACGGAGATGATTCCCATGGGCAGCGGCGCTTACTGGGCGTCCGGCTGGCCGGTGGAAGACCTGATCTTGCAGGCTGCCGTCGTGCTGCTGTCAACCTTGCCGCTGGCAGCCACCGGCGCGACCGCGGCTGAGCCTGCCGCGCGGCCATATCTGCTGGCGGCACTGGGCTTCATGGCCGCGGCCGTCCTGCAGGGCAGAGGATTTTATTACCACTTCCTGCCGGCCTTTGGCTATGTGGCGCTCTATCTCACGGTGTTGACGTTCAACCCGCGGCCGCTGGTGGCGGGTGCAGCGGCGGCCTTCCTCGCGGTCAATGCTCTGCTGATCGGGCGAATGGCGGCAATCTGGTTCGCCAATGCAGCGGAGCTCGCCCCCTCGGAAGTCACGCTGCTGGCGGAACTGGACCGCAGCGCCAGCTTTATTTCCTTCGTCCCGCAACCCTACCCGGCCTTTCCCACAGCAATCCACACACGCGCCCGCTATGTGGGGCTGTCGAGCAGCGGTGTGGCCTTTTCCGGTCCGGTTGCGCGCTACGAAACGGGTCTTTCACCCAGCATCCCGGCGGAAGCCGAGCGCCTGACGCGGTGGCAGGCGCTGCGGGAACTGGCGCGGCAGCCGGAGGTCGTCATCACGCTCGACGCGCCCGTGGCCATCGGGGGGCGACCCTTCGACATCCTCGACTGGCTGATGAAGGATGAGGACTTCCGCGCGGCATGGTCGCATTACCGGGCGGACCGGACGATCGGACCTTTCCGCCTCTACCGCCGTGTGGAAGCTGCGCCCTGAGGGGCTGAGCCTCCGGCGCCGGAAACGATCAAGCCCGGGCGCGGACCGCGCGGACAGGCGCGGGCTTTCGACAGGCAAAGTCGGAGCTTGCAGCGCGGCAAGGAGCTTCGCCTGGCTTTTGACGCTCCCCGGTGACATGCCCCGTCCGGTTGCTTGAACATGATCTCGCCCCAAAGGGAAAACACCATCTCAATGCCCTCGCCGCCGCCATGCGAAAACCCGTCATCCTCGCCAACGCCGTCGCCGCCAGGGACACGGGCTGGCCGCCAACACGCCCCTGGGCGCACCTGGTTGCTCCCGCCTTGCCTGGGTGGCCGATGTGTGATGGAGTGACAAGCCTATTCGGACTTGCAACCTTAACTCTGCCGTCACACGCCGCGAGCCAACTGCATCAGAGGGATATGCGGGACCGGTGCTTTTGCCCTTCGAGAAACGCTTTCTGGCGCTGACCCTGGCGATTGCCGCCGTGCTGGTGCTGGCGGTGGTTGCGCTGCTGCTGCCCGGCTGGAACGGTCTCATCGGCGCCGGGCTGGCGGTTGCGCTGGTCCTCGCCCTGCTGGGGCTTTACGACCTGTTCCAGACGCGCCATGCGGTGTTGCGCAACTATCCGATCATCGGGCGCCTGCGCTTCCTGCTGGAGGACATCAGGCCCGAGATCCGGCAGTATTTCTTCGAGGACGACAAGAGCGGCATGCCGTTTGCGCGGGACAAGCGGGCCATCGTGTATCAGCGCGCCAAGCAGCAGCTCGACAAGCGGCCTTTCGGCACCCACTACAATGTCTATGGCGAGAATTTCGAATGGCTGCACCATTCGATCGCACCGCGCCCGGCTGCGGCGGAGCCGTTCCGCGTGCGGATCGGCGGGCCCCGCTGCACGAAGCCCTATGACGCCTCGGTGTTCAACATCTCCGCCATGAGCTATGGCGCGCTGTCGGCCAATGCCATCCGTGCACTGAACAAGGGCGCAAGGGCCGGCGGCTTCGCGCATGATACGGGTGAAGGCGGCGTCAGCCCCTATCACCGGGAGGGCGGCGGCGATCTCATTTGGGAACTGGGCTCGGGCTATTTCGGCTGCCGCGCGGATGATGGCGGCTTCGACGCGGAGAAATTTGCCGCCACAGCCAGCGACCCGCAGATCAAGATGATCGAGGTGAAGCTCAGCCAGGGCGCCAAGCCCGGCCATGGCGGCGTGCTGCCCAGGGCCAAGATCACGCCCGAGATCGCGGCGATCCGCGGCGTTCCGATGGACCGGGACTGCGTGTCTCCCGCCTGCCACGCCGCCTTCTCCTCGCCTGCGGGGCTGCTCGAATTCCTCGCGCGGCTGCGCGGTCTTTCGGGTGGCAAGCCCGTGGGCTTCAAGCTCTGCATCGGGCATCCGTGGGAATTTCTCGGCGTCGTCAAGGCCATGCTGGAGACGGGGCAGAAGCCCGATTTCATTGTGGTTGACGGCAAGGAGGGCGGCACGGGTGCGGCGCCCCTTGAATTCATGGACCATATCGGCATGCCGATGCGCGATGGGCTGTCCTTCGTCCATTCGGCGCTGGTGGGCGCCAGCCTGCGCGATGAGATCAAAATCGGCTGTGCCGGCAAGATCATCTCCGGCTTCGACATGGCCCGTGTGATGGCGCTGGGGGCGGATTGGTGCAATGCGGCGCGCGGCTTCATGTTTGCGCTTGGCTGCATCCAGGCGCAGCACTGCCACACCGGCGCCTGCCCCACCGGGGTCGCCACCCAGGACCCGATGCGCCAGCGCGCGCTTGTGGTGCCCGACAAGGCCGAGCGCGTGGCGCGCTTCCATGAAGACACGGTGAAATCGCTGGCCGAAATCGTGGCGGCGGTGGGCCTCGACCACCCCAGACAGCTGCTGCCTCAGCACATCTTGCGCCGTGGCGCTGATGGCCGCATTCACAGCCTGCGCGAGATTTATCCTCTGCTGCAGCCCGGCGAGCTTCTTTCGGGGATCAGGGACGCGGCCTTCGCGGAAGCCTGGGCGCTGGCCTCAGCCACCAGCTTCGCCCCGGCGCCGGGGAATGTTTAGGCTTTGGAGGGTGCATCACCTTCCTGCTCACCGGCCACCTCTGCCTCGATCTCCTGCCTGGCGCGCACCCAGTGGGCGAGCGCGTGGCCGTCCGGGCGGCCGTCACCTTCCCAGATCAGATAGGCGCGCTCGCGGATGCGCCCGGCATGCGGATGTTCTTCCGTATGGTCCTTGGTGTCATCGCTCATCGGGGTTTTCTCCTCGCCACGGCAGGCTGATCCGGTCCTGTTGTGCGACGGAGATATAACGGCTGCGCGACGGCGCTCCGGCCCTGGCCGGCATGGGACTTTTCAACCTTGGCAAAGCACAACCACTGTGGCAGGCAGGACTCCACGGAGACCCGGCAGTGAAATTCAATGTTCCCGACATGACCTGCGGCCATTGCGTGGCCACCATCACCAGGGCGGTGAAGGCGGTGGACCCGGCGGCAGAGGTGAAGGCCGACCTCGCGGGCAAGACAGTGACGGTGGAAACGGCCGTTCCAGCCGAGGCGGTGGCGAGGGCGCTGGATCGGGCGGGGTATCCCAATTCGGCCATGTGACTGTCACGCGCAACTCCCATATAAGGGGCATGATCCGGGGGCGCTTGTGAAGGACACCACGTGCAGCAGAACACGAATGAAGACGGCGGGTTGCACAAAAAGCAGAAGCCGGCCCGGCTGTCCGATATCGTGCGCGCGATTGACACCAGCCAGGAAATCACCATCGGCGAACTGGCGGATTCACTGGGCGAGCGGGCCTTCGGCGCGCTGCTGTTCATCTTCGCGGTGCCCAACGCCATTCCCATGCCGCCCGGCACCTCCGCCATTCTCGGCCTGCCGCTGGTCATCCTCACCTGGCAGGTGATGGTGGGGCGGCAGACGCTGTGGCTGCCCGCGGTGGTGCGCAAGCGCCGCATCCCGCGCGACTTGCTGCGGACCTTCGTCGACAAGGTGACGCCCGTCATGGCCAGGCTGGAGCGCGTGCTGAAGCCGCGGCTGGGCCTCGTGGTCACCTCCAACCTTGCCGAGCGGATGATCGGGCTCGTGGCCTTTCCGCTGGCGCTGATCCTGTTCCTGCCCATTCCCTTCGCCAACATGCCGCCCGCGCTTGCCATCGCCTGCCTGGCGCTGGGGCTTGCCGAGCGTGACGGCCTCGCCGTGCTGGTGGGCTATGTTTTCTCGGCGGCCTCCGTCGGGATCCTGGCCGCCGTATCCTCAGCGCTTTATGCGGGGGCGGTGGCCTTCTTCCATGCGCTGTTCGGGGTCTGAGCTTTCGCTGCCCGGCCAATCCTGCTATCGGGCCTCATCCATCCTGTTTACCAAGGACGTTCCTGTGCCCTCTCCCGTCATCACCGTCATGACCGCCGCCGTGCGCAAGGCGGCCCGCACGCTCCAGCGCGATTATGGCGAGCTTGCCAATCTGCAGGTGTCGCAAAAGGCGCCGGGCGACTATGTCACCGTCGCCGACCAGCGCGTCGACAAGCTGCTGCGAGAGGAACTGGCCAAGGCGCGCCCCGGTTATGCCTTCCTCACCGAGGAGACGGGGGTCGTTCCCGGCACGGACCCCGACCACCGCTTCATCATCGACCCGATCGACGGCACCATGAACTTCATGCATGCCGTCCCTTTCTTCGCCATCACCGTGGCGCTGGAGCGCAAGGGCGAGCTGGTGGCCGCCCTCACCTATAACCCGATCACCGACGAAATCTATTCCGCCGAAAAGGGCGGCGGCGCCTTCCTCAACAACAAGCGCATCCGCGTGGCCCAGCGCCGCGACATCCATGACACGCTGGTGAGTTATGAAGTGCCGCACCGGGGCGGCAAGGACCTGGCCCTGTCGCGCGCCGAGATCTCCGTGCTGCAGGCGCGCGTCGTGGGCATCCGCGGCACGGGCTCGGCCGCCCTCTCGCTGGCCTATGTGGCGGCGGGCCGGTTTGACGCCATGGTCTGCCGAAACATCAAGCCGTGGGACATGGCGGCGGGCATCCTTCTGGTGAAGGAGGCCGGCGGCTTCGTCTCCGACCCCGATGCGGAGAAAAACCCGATGGAGACGGGCGGCATCCTCGCCACCAACGGGGACCTCCTGCCGCAGTTCAAGGACGCGCTGAGCAAGGCGCGGGAAGCCTGACGCCATCAGAGAGGGAGGGGAACGTGACCGGCCTTCAGTGGAAATCCGCCGCGAAGCTCGTGAAGGGCTATGCGAAGAAGACGTTCTCCCCCGTCGAGGTGGCTGAGGCCTGCCTCGCGCAGATCGCGCGGCATGACGGGCGGCTGAACGCCATGGCCGCGGTCCATGCGGAAGAGGCTCTCGCAGAGGCCAAGGCCAGCGAGAAGCGCTGGATGAGGGCTGAGCCGCAGGGGCCGGTCGATGGCGTGCCGGCGCTGATCAAGGACCTGCTGCTGGTGCGCGGCTGGCCCACCCTGCGCGGATCGCTGACCGTCGACAGACACCAGGCCTGGGACCAGGATGCGCCCAGCGTCGCCCGGCTGCGCGAATGCGGTGCGGTATTCCTCGGCGCCACCACCACGCCGGAATTCGGCTGGAAGGGCGTGACGGACTCGCCATTGACCGGCATCACGCGGAATCCGTGGGACGTGACGAAGACGCCGGGCGGATCATCCGGCGGGTCGGCCGCCGCGGCGGCTGCCGGCTATGCGCCACTGACGCTGGGCACCGATGGCGGCGGCTCGATCCGCATTCCGGCGGGCTTCACCGGCATTTTCGGGTTGAAGCCCTCCTTCGGGCGCGTTCCCGCCTATCCGCTGTCGCCCTTCGGCACGGTGGCGCATGTGGGGCCGATGACCCGCACGGTGGAAGACGCCTGCCTGATGATGAACGTCATCGCGCAGCCCGATGCGCGCGACTGGACGTCGCTGCCCCCCGATGGCGTTGACTACACGGCGAAGCTTGGCCGGGGCATCAAAGGACTGAAGATCGCCTACAGCCCGACGCTCGGCTATGTCGAGGCCGACCCCGGGATCGCAAAGCTGGTGCGGGACGCGGTGCGCGTGCTGGAGGAGCTGGGGGCAGAGGTGGAGGAGGTCGATCCCGGTTTTGCCGACCCCGCCGCAACCTTCCGCATCCTGTGGTGGTCCGGCGCGCGCGCCCTGCTCGGCAAGTTGCCGGAGGAGAAGAAGGCGCTGCTCGACCCGGCGCTGGCCGACGTCGTGGCGCAGTCGATGGCGATTACGCTTGATGATTATCAGGATGCGGTCAAGGCCCGTGGCGTGCTGGGCAGCCAGATGCGCCAGTTCATGGAAGGCTATGACCTGCTGGTGACGCCCACCCTGCCCATCCCCGCCTTCGAGGCCGGCAGGCTGTCACCCGCCGACACTGACAACACGGGAAAATGGGTTAACTGGACGCCCTTCAGCTATCCCTTCAACCTCACCCAGCAGCCCGCCGCCAGCGTGCCTTGCGGCTTCACCCGCGACGGGCTTCCCGCAGGCCTGCACATTGTGGGCCGCATGTTTGGCGACCGCACCGTGCTGAAAGCCGCCCATGCCTATGAGCGGGCAACCGCCTGGCATAAGGCCAGGCCGCCGGGCTATTGATCCAGAGCGCTTTCAGGCGGCGTGCTGGTGCTCAAGCCGGGAGATTTCGTCCTTGATCTTGAGTTTCTTGCGCTTGAGTGCGGCGATTTCGGCATCCGACGACGCCGGGTGGTTCATGGCGTCCGCGAGCTGGGCCTCCAGGGCCTTATGCTTTGCGTGCAGTTCGCCAAGATGCGCTTGAAGACTCATGCGATCCTCCATTGTTTGGCTATGGATTGACTCGATCATTGCACAGAGTTGGGGGCTTGTCGAACATGTGCAAAGGGCTTTAGTGAAGAAATCCGCAAAACAGATGCGTGAACTGTCGGGGACGGAATGCCAAAGCTGGACGTGATACAGGAAGTGCAGCTGCGCGCGCAGTTGCAGACGCTGATCCAGCAGCACCGTGACCTCGACATGGCGATCACGTCCCTGGCCGACACCGGCACGGGTGACCAGCTGCAGCTGCGCCGCCTCAAGAAGATGAAGCTGGACATCAAGGACAAGATCCAGACCATCGAGAACATGCTGATCCCTGACATCATCGCCTGAGGACGGACCCGATGACCACGCCACCCGTCGCCATCATCATGGGCAGCCAGTCCGACTGGGCCACCATGAAGCATGCCGCCGAAACCCTGGACCGCCTGGGCATCGCACATGACGACCGCATCGTCTCCGCCCACCGCACGCCGAAAAGGCTCTATGACTTCGCCACCGCCGCGCGGGACAACGGCTTCAGGGTGATCATCGCCGGGGCCGGGGGCGCGGCGCATCTGCCCGGCATGGCGGCCGCCATGACATCCCTCCCCGTGTTCGGCGTGCCGGTCGAGTCCAGGGCGCTTTCGGGCCAGGACTCCCTCCTCTCGATCGTCCAGATGCCGGCGGGCATTCCGGTGGGTACGCTGGCCATCGGCAAGGCGGGCGCGGTGAATGCCGCACTTCTGGCGGCGAGCGTGCTGTCACTGAACGATCCCGCGCTGACCAGGCGCCTTGACGCCTTCCGGGCGGAACAGACGGCCTCCGTCGCCGAGCGCCCGAAGGACGAGGCATGAGGACGATCACGACGCCCCTGCCGCCCGGCTCCACCGTCGGCATCCTGGGCGGCGGGCAGCTGGCCCGCATGCTGGCGCTGGCGGCCGGCCGCCTGGGCATCGACTGCCACATCTATGCGCCGGAGGCCAACAGCCCCGCCTTCGCCGTCTCGGCCGCGAAATCGGTCGCCGCTTACGACGACTTTGCCGCTCTGGAGGCTTTCGCGAAACAGGTCGACGTCGTCACCTATGAGTTCGAGAACGTGCCGGGAGATACGGCGGGCTTCCTCGACAGGCTGGCGCCCGTCGCCCCCGGCGTGGCGGCGCTGAAGACGGCGCAGGACCGGATCGCCGAGAAGACCTTCATTTCAGGCCTCGGCATTCCCGTCGCCCCCTTCGCCGAGGTTTCCGGCATCGCATCGCTCGAGGCGGCAATCGCCCGCATCGGGCGGCCCGCCGTGCTGAAGACCAGGCGTTTCGGGTATGACGGCAAGGGTCAGACCAAGATATGCGACGCCACCGACCCCGCCGCCGCCTTCGCCGAGATCGGGGGGCAGCCGGCGATCCTTGAGGGCTTCGTGCGCTTCGAGACGGAAATCTCGGTCATTGCCGCCCGCAGCTGGCCGGGCGAGGTCCGGGTCTATGACGTGCCCGAGAACCACCACGAGAACCACATTCTCAAGACATCGACCGTTCCCGGCCGTATTTCGCCCGCCGTCGCCCGCACCGCCATGGATTTCGGCAACCGCATCATCGCCGCGCTGGACTATGTGGGGGTGATCGGGATCGAGATGTTCGTGTCAGGCGACCAGGTGACTGTCAACGAGATCGCTCCCCGGGTGCATAACTCCGGGCACTGGACCATGGACGCCTGTGCCGTCTCCCAGTTCGAGCAGCACATCCGGGCCGTCTGCGGCTGGCCCCTGGGAAGTCCGGAGCGCTATGCCGACGTGGTGATGACCAACCTGCTGGGGGACGAGGCCCAGCGCTGGCGGGAGCTGGCCGCCGAGCCCCGGGTGCACCTCCACCTCTATGGCAAGCGGGAGGCCCGGCCAGGGCGCAAAATGGGGCATTTCAACAGGCTGACCCCTCGACAGACCTGAGACTCTATGATAATGCGCCGCTCACTTTCTGCCTCCTATGGGGGCTTTCAATTCGTCCAACCCTGTTTGCAGAGGTAGCACTTGCAAGTCGTCGTCCGTGACAACAATGTCGATCAGGCCCTGAAGGCGCTCAAGAAAAAAATGCAGCGCGAGGGCATTTTCCGCGAGATGAAGCTCCGCGGCCACTACGAGAAGCCCTCCGAGAAGAAGGCCCGCGAAAAGGCGGAAGCCGTGCGCCGCGCCCGCAAGCTGCAGCGCAAGAAGCTGCAACGCGAAGGCCTGCTGCCCATGCCGAAGAAGGTCGAGGGCCCGGCCCGCGGCCCGCGCGCCCAGTAAGAAGCCTTTCCGGTTCGCTGCTGCAAGGGCCGCCTCCCCCCGGGGAGAGCGGCCCTTTTCAATTGTGGCAGCCGCCGCAATTGCCCCAAACTGAACACAAGCTTCCACAAACAAGTTACACAAGCGTCCTACGGTCGGACCGATCGCCCCCTAGATGAGGATCATCGACACGATCCAGAGGGGGAACACAAATGATCCGCTACGCTTTCGTCCTGCTTGGCGCCCTTGGCGCCTTCGCCGCGGCCGCCGCCATCCACGATGCGCCCGCCAGCACGCCGGGGGCGAATGCGTACCCGGCCAGCAACCTCACTGTCATCGCCAAGAACAGCGCTTATCCGGTGCTCGACACCGAAGGCTGGATCGCCTGCGAGAAGGACGACTGCTCCGACGTTCCGCCTAACGGATAATTCATGCGCGGCCGCCGCATGCGGCATTGAACCACCGCATTCGAACCCCAATATGTATCTCATTCCCAGGCAGTACTTCCCCCCCATCCCCTGCAAACACTGCCTGTACCTGGACCCCGGCCGCAGTTTGCGCCGGGGTTCTTTTCTTCCGCCCGGCGGGGTTTCGGAAAAATCGGCGGGTGTGGCCTGCCTCACCGCGCGGCAGCAAAGTTTGTCCTGCGGGCGTTCCGCTGACCGCCGGGGAAAAGGAGCACAACCATGAAGACGCTCACCCCATCGGTCATCCTGAGCGTGATGTTTCTCTCGGCGGGGGCTTTCGCCGGATCGAACCACGGCTCGCAGCCGGCCGCCGTCTCCGCCGCCAAGCCCGCCAACGTTACGGTGGTGATGAAGAATGGGGCTTGGCCGCCGGCCGGGCTGATTTCGGTCGCGCCCTGCAGCCACACGCGCTGCCTCGCCATCTGACCGGCGGGAGTGTTGACCCCGCCCCGATTGGGCTTGGAATCCGCCCGCCTTCTGTGTAGGAGAACCGAAATTCTGGTTTCCCTCGCATGCCAAAACGTGACGACATCAAATCCATCCTCATCATCGGGGCTGGACCGATCATTATCGGCCAGGCCTGCGAGTTCGATTATTCCGGCGCCCAGGCCTGCAAGGCGCTGAAGGCCGAGGGCTACCGCATCATCCTGGT
>NZ_JADCDA010000092.1 GCF_020252405.1 Aestuariivirga sp. | reverse complement strand
GTCTCCCGCGACCTTGGCCTCCCGCCGGTCGACGGCCAGGTGGCGGACCTCGTTCTGGCCGCGGCCCGCAAGCTGGAGGCGGAAGGCGTCATCGTTGAGGAAGCCCATCCCGATCTGCGCGAGACCCGCGACTGCGCCCAGACGCTGCGTGCGCTGTCCTATGCCAACATGGCCCCGCTGCTCGACAAGCACCGCGGCCTGCTGAAGCCCGAGGTCGTCTGGAATATCGAGAAGGGCCTGAAGATCACCGGCGCCGAGATCGCCCGGGCCGAAGCCCAGCGCGGCGAGATGTTCCGCCGCATGAGGGCCTTCTTCGAAACCTATGACCTGCTGCTCTGCCCCGCCACCATCGTGCCGCCCTTCCCGGTGGAGCAGCGCTACGTGACGGAATGCGGCGGCGTGACGTTCGATACCTATGTCGACTGGCTGATGATCGTCCACGCCATCACGCTTACCGCAAGCCCCGCCATCTCGATTCCCTGCGGCTTCACGGCGGACCGTTTGCCGGTGGGTTTGCAGGTGGTGGCGCCCGGCCGTGGCGAGGAAAAGCTCCTGGCCGGCGCGCGCTTCATCGAGCAGGTGCTGGGCCTCGGCGCCATCACGCCGATCGACCCCAGAACCTGACCGGACCGCCGCGGCAGGTCATCTGGCGAGGCCGTCGCATACCCGCTACAGGTCAGGGAGAACTGCCATGCCCGGAATGATGCAGGAGTTTGCGCTGCTCGTTCACCGCGTGCTCGGTCACGCGGCCCGCTGGCATGGCGCGCGACCAGTTCTGTCGCGTTCTGTCGAAGGACCGCTTCATCGCAGGGATTATGCCACGGTCAACCGCCGCGCCCGCTTCAGGGGCTACGCCTTCCCCGACACCGCCTCGTAGATGCCATCCGTCTTGCGAAGTTTGTCCTGCTGCACAAGGTGATCGAGATGCGCGGTGGCGGAAAGCGCTGCCGCGCCATGGAGCTTCGGGTCGACATCGGCATAGATCGACGCCACGATCTCGCTCACGCTCCGCGCACCCTGTTCGACGCGCGCGCGGATCGCCTCCTCGCGCATGCGGCGATGGGCGAGATAGCCCCTGACCAGCGGCAGCGGATCGCGCCTCGATGGGCCGTGGCCGGGGTGATGGATGTGATCGTCGCGGTCCAGGAGCTTCCGCAGCGAGGCGAAATACTGTCCCATGTCGCCATCGGGCGGTGCGATCACGCTCGTTGCCCAGGCCATCACATGGTCGCCCGCGAACAGCGCCTGCTCCTCATTGAGCGCAAAGCACATGTGGTTCGACATGTGGCCGGGCGTGAACAGCGCCTCCAGCGTCCAGCCGGGGCCTGTCACCGTGTCGCCCTCGGCCAGCCGCTTGTCCGGCACGAAACCATGGTCAATCGAGGCATCGAGGCGGAGGCCCGGGGAGGCCGGCGCGGCCACCGCGCCATGGGCCAGCGTCACCGCCCCCGTGGCTTGTTTCAGCCGCGTGGCCAGCGGCGAATGATCGGCGTGGGAATGGGTAACGAGGATGTGGGTCACCGTCTCGCCCCTCACCGCCTCGATCAGGGCCGCGAGATGGGTGTCGTCATCCGGGCCGGGGTCGATCACCGCCACCTGGCCATTGCCCACGATGAAGCTGTTGGTGCCCTTGAAGGTGTAGGGGCCGGGGTTGTTCGCCAGCACCCGCCGCACGAGAGGCGACAGGCGCTGGGCCCGGCCCGGCGTCCCGTCAAAGTTGCGGTCGAAAATCAAATCCGTCATGCAGTCAGTTGCGGCGCGCTGCGGCCAACTCTATAAGGGGGTTTCAGCATTTCCTTGAAAAGGGTAGGGGTGAACCACCATGAATGCCAGCCTTCTTTCTGACCGCCTGTGGCCCGACACCGGGTTTGTGCGCAATGCCGTGCTCGCCGTTGTGGGCTCGCTTGTCGTCGCTGCCGCCGCACAGGTGAACGTCCCGATGATTCCGGTGCCGATGACGCTGCAGACACTGGCCGTGCTGGTGATCGGCGCTGCCTATGGCTCCCGCCTGGGTGCGGCAACGCTGGCGTTATATGCGCTGGAAGGCGCCATCGGCCTTCCCGTCTTCGCCCAGTTCAAATCGGGCGTCATGCTGGCCAGCTTCGGCTATGTGCTGGGCTTCATCGCCGCAGCCTATGTGGTGGGCTATCTCGCCGAGCGCGGCTGGGACCGGTCCATCCCCAAGATGTTCGCTGCCATGCTGCTGGGCGCAGCCGTCCTTTACGTGCCGGGCCTCATCTGGCTTTCGGCCTGGATCGGTTTCGAGAAAGCAATTCAATATGGCCTCACGCCCTTCCTGGTGGGTGACCTGGTGAAGGCTGCCGTCGCGGCGCTGGGCTTCCCCGCCGCCTGGGCGTTGCTCGGTCGCCGCTGAGGCGCTTCTGAAAAACCGACGGCGCGGAACCCCGCGGTTCCGCGCCGTATTCATTGGTCGGAGTGAGAGGATTCGAACCTCCGACCCCCTGCTCCCGAAGCAGGTGCGCTACCAGACTGCGCTACACTCCGTCATAGGCTCGGAGCGGCTTATAGACACGCTTTTCGGGCTAGGCAAGCACTGATAGGCTGGCTATACGGGCCCATCTGCTGGGGCGTCGCCAAGCGGTAAGGCAGCGGATTTTGATTCCGCCATTCGGAGGTTCGATCCCTCCCGCCCCAGCCAATTCGCTTGCTTACGCGAGCCTGATCCGCAACCCGCTGAGGTCGATCGAGGCCATGAAGCCCACCTGCTTGCCGGAGACTTCAAGCTCCACCCCGCGCGAATTGCGCAGCCGGGCGACGGCGCCGCCGCCTGCCGCCGCAAGCCCCGCGCCCACCGCTGAATAAGTGCCGGCAATGTCGCTGGCACGGCGCAGGTGGCGCACGCGCCCCACGAAATCGGCGGACGCGATGCCGATGGTCGCGCCAAGGCTGATGCCGCCGATGCTGAGCGGATACTTCCTGCCATTGAAGCTCAGCGTGCCGGTGCCGCCGCCCAGGCCGACAATGAGGCCTGCCCGGGTGATGCGGAAGGAGATGCGTCCGGAATTGCCGGCCGCCGCTGAAGCCTCCGCCGCGCCCGCCGCGAGCGGCAACAGCAGCATGGCGCCGATTCCGCCCATGAGCTGGCGGCGTGTGGTGGTGATGGGCTCGTTGTCGTCAGGATGCAGTATCTTGGTCATGGGATATCCTTCAGCCTGGGTTAAAGTCAGCGGAACTTTGCCCCAAGTTTCGCGCTCCGGCAATGGCCATGCCGACCGGCGCCGGAGCGGCGGGCCGGAGGCCCAGCGCCGTCAGGCGATGCGCGCCGCGCCATATGGCGGGTGCCGCAAGGAGAGTAACGACGGGAATGATAATGCCCGTGCCGCCCCCGCGGGTGCTTCCGGAAACATCTGCCCAGATCGCGCTCGTTGCGGCGGCCGCCTACTCCGCCGCTTCGATCACCGCGCCGCGCTTCTGGCCAGCGAGCGGAATGCCGAAGGCCCTGGCGCTCGCGAGCGTGATGGCGCGCAGGTCCTCTGGTTCGATGTTGCGGACATCCGTCTTGCCGGTGCAGCGCGCCATGATGGAGGCTTCGGCCGACATGGCGTTGATGATCGAGGCCGCGCCATCGGCACGTTCGCCATCGGTGCGGTCGCCGAAGAAGGCGATGCCGCCGGGCGCCATCTCGCCGCCCAGCGCCATGCCCAGCGTCAGGCCGATGGCGCCGACCTTGGCGCCAAGCCCGATGAGCTTCGCGATGTCGGTGCCGGAGCGCACGCCGCCGAAATAGACGAAATCGATGTCTTCCTCGCGGTTCATCTTGCGCACGATGCGCATCGCATCGCGCAGCACGCTGAAGTCGGGATAGCCCTTAAGCTCCGGCCATTCGCCCGCAATGCCAGAAGAGCCATCGAGCACCATCATCTCAAGGTCATGCTCGAGCGCGAAGGGAATGGCCTTTTCGAGGTCATGGGCGTTGGCCACGAGGCCGGTGATCATGCCCGGCTGCCTGGCGATTTTGAAGGCATGGAAGCCCTTGGGCTGCACATAGACCTGGCCCACGGCGCCCGGGTTCGGCGTGCCGCCCGGCTCCAGCAGCTGCAGCCACGGCGCTTTGGAGTGCGGCAGCGGCGCGCGCGCGAGATAGGCGGAGCCCACGGCCGCCAGCGCCTGGCCGAGGCCGTTCCTGGCCTCCGCGGGCAGCGCATCGATGCCCGCGGCAATCACCGGAATATCGAGTTTCACCGAGCCTGCAATGTCGGTTGCGGTGTTGCAGGCATCGCGATAGGGGTCAATGACGAGGCGCGACAGGTTGGCGGGCAGCAGAACCAGGTCGTCGAAGGACGCGTGGTGATTCTCGGGGAAGGGATTGGACTTGGGGCTAAGCCGCTTCTCGAGGATCGCCACCTGGGTCCTGATGTCGCTCACCGGCGTGCGGGCCATCACGAAGATATCCTCGCGCGTTTTCACCGAATAGTCCGAAGAGCCGGTCTCGGCGTCGCAGCGGTAGCAGCGCGCGGCCTCTTCCTTGGCCGTCACGTCGTTGTAGGTGGTCTCGATTTCCGGGAAGGCGGAGGGGTTCTCGCCCAGGCCGTTGAATGTCTGTTCGCGGCGCGGGAAGACTTCCCAGTTGATGTCCTGCGCCGCCGGCACGCGGCGCGTCCGGTAGGGCGTGCGGTAGGGCAGCGGCTCGGCGATGCCGTCAAGGAACGCCTTCACATAATGCGCGGCGCGGTGGCCGTGCATCATGGCCATCACGATGGTGGAGCCGCCGAAGGCGCCGTCACCCGCCGCGAAAACCTTCGGGTCTTCGGTGCGCATGGAGTTCCAGTCGGTCTTCACGCGGTCGCCCGCCATCAGGCCCTTCACTTCGAGCTCGGCGCTCTCGGCCTTCTGGCCCACCGCCATGATCACCATGCCGCAGTCGATGTCGCGCTCGGAGCCGGGAACGGTTTCCGGCTTGCGGCGGCCATCGGGGCCGGGCTGGCCCATGCGGGTCTCGACACAGCGCAGCGCGATGGCGCCGTTCTTGTCGATCACTTCCACGGGCTGGGTGTTGTAAATCACCTCGATGTTTTCGAGGATGGCCTGGTGCAGCTCTTCCTTGCGGGCCGGAATTTCCTTGGGTCCGCGGCGATAGACAACCTTGACCTCCTTGACGCCGGGCATGCGGAGCGCTGCACGGCAGGCGTCCATGGCCACGTCGCCGCCGCCAACCACGATCACCTTCTCCGGCAGTGCGGGGCGCTCGCCCGCATTGATGCGGCGCAGGAAGCCCACGCCATCGATCACTTGTCTGCTGGTCTCGCCGGGGATGCCCATGGGCTTGCCCCACCACGAGCCGATGGTGAGCAGCACCGCGCCATGGCGCTGCTTCAGCTCGTCCAGCGTCACGTCCTTGCCCAGCGTCACGCCGCAATGCACATGAATGCCGGGGCAGTGCCTGAACAGGCGCTTCATGTCCTCGGCGATGATGCCGGGCGGCAGGCGGAAGCCCGGAATGCCCCACACCATCATGCCGCCAGGCTTGTCCATCATCTCGTAGACATGCACCTCGAAGCCCGCTTCGGCGAGGTCCTGCGCGGCGGTGAGCCCGGCGGGGCCCGCGCCGACGATGCCCACCGTCTCCTTGCGGGTGACCTTCACCGGCGGCAGGTGATGGTCATTGCCGAGCTTGTCCATCACATAGCGCTTGAGGTTGCGGATGGCGATCGGTCCGTCGCTGTCGGCGCGGCGGCAGGCGGGCTCGCAGGGCGCATCGCACACGCGGCCGCAGATCGAGGAGAAGGGGTTGGTGGCGGTTATGGCCTCGAAGGCCTCCGCATATTTTTCCTCCCAGATGAAGCCGATGTAGGAGGGCGCGTCGGTGCCCACCGGGCATGCCACCTGGCAGGGCGCGGGCACGAAGTGCGGGTCTTGCACATCGTCCCGGGCGGGCGCCTTGGGCGGCCGCACACGGTTGATGTCGTAAACGGTGATGACGTTCGTGCTCATCGTCTCGGTCCTAACGTGGATGCCGTCTCAGGACGCCTTGAGGAGGCCCTGGTCGCGCTCGCGATATTCGGGGTGATAGGGAAGGCGGGTGATGGCGGCCGCCTCCGGCGTCAGCGCGACGAGGTCGTCACGCGATACCTGGTGCGGGTCGCTGTAGCCAAGCGCATGGGTGATGGCGGCAATCTGCCAGCGCACGCTTTCGAGGAAGTGGTGAATGTTGCGGGCTTCGACCGGAATATTGTAGCGCTTCTCGTGCTCGGGGTCCTGCGTGGCGATGCCTGTCACGCAGGTGCCGGCGTGGCACTGCAGGCAGGCGATGCAGCCGCCGGCGATGATCGCGGAGGTGCCCATCGCCACCGCATGCGCGCCAAGCGCCAGCGCCTTGATAGTGTCGATGCCGTCCTTGATGCCGCCCATCAGAACGACGGGCATGTCAAGACCGCCCACTTCGGTCAGAGCATCGCGCGCTTCCTGGATGGCGGAGAGGGTGGGGATGCCGACGAATTCGAGAACCTCGTTGCCGGCGGCGCCGGTCGAGCCCTGCATGCCGTCGAGCTCCACGAAGTCGAAGCCGTCCTTCCACGCGATCTTGATGTCGTCGCGCACGCGGCCCGCGCCGAGCTTCACCGAAACGGGCACGCGATAGCCGGTGGCCTCGCGGAATTCCTCGACCTTGATGACGAGGTCGTCAGCGCCCAGCACGTCCGGGTGGCGCGAGGGAGAGCGCAGGTCGATGCCCGCCGGAATGCCGCGGATGCGGGCGATTTCGGGCGTCACCTTCTTGGCCATCAGCTGGCCGCCCAGGCCCGGCTTGGCGCCTTGGCTGATATAGATTTCGAGGCCGTTGGCCTTCTGCATGTCGTGGATGTTCCAGCCCAGGCGGCCGGCAAGGCACTGGTAGATCAGCTGGGAGGCTTCCTCGCGCTGCTCCTTCGACATGCCGCCCTCGCCGGTGTTCTCCGAAATGCCCGAGAGGCGGGAGGCGATGGCGAGAGCGAGCTTCGCCGACTTCGACAGCGCGCCATAGGACATGGGCGCAATCATCACCGGCATGGACAGCTTCAGCGGATTGGCGCCGGAGCGACCGCCCACTTCCGTCCTCATTTCGACCTTGGAGAGCACGTCCGGATCGGACATCGCGCCGATGCGGATATCCTTCCTGAAAGCGATGTCGGAGAGATGCGGCATCGGCCGCGCCGCGCCATAGCCGCGGATGCGGTAGCGGCCGATCTGCGACTTGATGTGGATGTCTTCCTGCACTTTGGCGTTCCAGTAGGAATTGTCCGCAAAGCTCTCGAAGAAGGGGATGGCGCGGCGGCGCGGCTCGGTCTTGGGGTAGCGCAGCTTCTTGCCCGCGTTCACGATCTTCTGGAACGTGCCGCTGAAGGGGATCTTGTATTTGTCGAGGAAGGCGAGGATCTCGTCGCGTTCCCTGGCGGGCAGGTCGATGAGCATCGCATCGGCGCCCATCTCGCCGATCTTGCCGGCGACATAGATGTCGCCGCCGGTCATGTCCTGGCCCACCTTCTCGCCCGAATTGCCGAGGATGATCAGGCGGCCGCCATACATCATATAGCCGGCCATGAAGCTGGCGTTGCCGCAGGCCAGAAGCGTGCCGGCCTTCATCACCTGGCCCGCGCGCGAGCCGATGTTGCCCTTGACCACGATCTCGGCGCCGCGGATGGCGACAGCCGGGATGGCGGACGCATTGCCGTTCACCACGATCGAGCCGTTCAGCATGTTGTCGCCCACGCCCCAGCCGACATTGTTGTCGACGATGAAGCGCGGCCCGTCCGTCAGGCCGCCGCAGAAATAGCCGGCCGAGCCCCTGATGTGCACGTTGACCGGATGCGTGAGGCCCACGCCGATATGGTGCCGCGCGTCGGGGTTCAGCACCTCGACGTCGATGCCGTCCGCGCCATATTTGCGCAAGCGCTCGTTGGCTTCGCGGACGGGCGTTACGCTGAGATCGATCGTTGCCATGTGTCGTAGGTTCCGGGAGCGGGTTCAGAGGTGTTGAGGGCGCGGCCGGGGAAGAGGCGGTTGAGCGACACTTCCTCGGATGCGATGGCGATGATCTTGTCGTCCTCGTATTTGACCATGGGCTTCGCCGCCAGCTTGTCCTTGGCATAGCCGATCTCGTCCTTGGTCGAGACGAGGAAAGAGAAGGTGCCATCAAGGTCGTCGATCGAGGTCTTCAGCGCCTCCTTCAGGCTGAAGCCGTGCTTCAGCTTGTCGGCGAGGTAGACGGCGATCAATTCGCTGTCGTTGTCGGTGTTGAAGAAGTAGCCCTGCTTCTCCAGCCTCCGGCGCATCTTGTAATAGTTGGTGATCTGGCCGTTGTGGACGATCGAGATGTCGGAGAAGCCGGTGGCCCAGAACGGGTGGGTGGCCTCCGGGGCGACGTCTGACTCGGTCGCAAGCCGCACGTGGCCAATGCCGTGCGTGCCCTTGAAGTTCCCGATCTTGTAGACATTGTCGACGTCATGGGCGCCGCCCAGGTCCTTGATTATGTCGAGGCTCTCGCCGATGGAGGAGAGCTTGGCGGCATGCTCCATCTCGAAGGAGAAGGTCTGCAGGTCACCGTCGAACTTGACGAGCACCGCGAAGGACGAGCCCTTGTGCTCCTCCTCCACGATCTTGGCCTGGAACTCGGTGAGCTTGGTCTTGACGCGCCCGATGGCGGCCCTGGCCTCCGCGCCATCGCCCACGATGAAGCGCAGCCGCAGGTGGCCCGGCACCGGGTCGCGGTAGAGCGAGAAGCCGGTGGAGTCCGGTCCACGGTGCTGGCAGCCGTCCAGCATGTCGATCAGCGCCTTGCCGACACCGGCATCGGCAGCAGCGCTGCCCTTATAGAGAATTCCAGCGATTCCGCACATTTTGGGGATCCTCCGTCCGCGATGAAGCATGCAATTGATGACACACCCTAGGGCAACTGCCCCCGACTCCGCAAGACCGCAGGCAACTTTTTTTCCCCGGATGAAAAAGTCTTTCCGGTCACGTTCCCGGCATCAGCGCCCCGGCGCCGCCACTTCTGCGATAGGATCATGCTCGAGCTTTTGATCTGGCGCATGTTCCGACCGGGTGATTCCGCCTGAACGGAACATGCGCCAGTTGCCTGGGCATAAGGGAGTTCGGGTTTCCGCCCGCCTGGTCCTCCTCCCACTGGCGCCGCCAATGGGGGATGGCCGACAGGGAGTCAGGGCCGCGCTCAGCCGCACCTCCGCGATCGCCGGAACTGAACCCGCAGGAGAATATCTGGCAGTATCTCCGCTCAAAATAAAGCATTTTCAGGTCAAGTGGACACCGGTTGACCGTCGAAAATGCGACCAAACAAAGAGAGAGCGGGTTTCGATTCCACTGATCCGAAACCTGCCCTATCTCTCAAACCGGGTGTTCGACAGTTACGAAGCAACCATCGAAGCATCATGCCAGGCATGGAACAACCTCACCTCAACGCCCAACACCATCAAATCCATCGCAATGCGAAACTGGGCTCACACCGGTCGATGCAAATAACCCTTGGTATAATTCATTCCTCCAGTTGATATTCCAGCTATTCCACGCCGGTGGCGTGAGGAGCGGGCCATTCCATAAAAGATGATGCCGGAGAAACAACGGGGTGGTGTCCAAACCGTAATCAGACCCGACTTACTTATCGATATTTTATAATCAGCGCCTGGTGGAGCGAAGGGGGATCGAACCCCTGACCTCGGCATTGCGAACGCCGCGCTCTCCCAACTGAGCTACCGCCCCATTTCAAGGCTGTGTCCACAGGCGGGACGGGTTCTAGTCCGTGGCTGCGGCAGCGTCAAGCTTGCTTGCCGACGCGCCCGCGCCTAGATTTGGCCGAAACTCCAGAAGGCCCGCTGCCGAATGATGATGTCGATGAACCCCTTCCTGTGGCTGATCCTGACGGTCCTGCAACTGTATACCTACGTTATCATTGCGATGGTTGTCATGAGCTGGCTCGTGGCCTTTGGCATTGTCAACCGCTCGAACCCCTATGTGAGGCAGGTCGGTTATTTCCTGGAGCGGCTGACTGACCCCTTATTGAGACCCATTCGGCGGTTTCTTCCCGATTTTGGCGGAATCGACATTTCGCCGGTCATCCTGCTGTTGGCAATCATGTTCCTACAGCAGCTGATTCCGTGGGCTTTGTATAGCGTCTTTTGACGTGCGCCCGCCGCTTCGCCCTGGCAAGGGCGGACTGCTGCTCTCCGTTCGCGTCACTCCCAAATCGGCCTTCCAGCGGCTTGCCGGCGAAACCGGTCGCAACAAGACCGCTCCGGTCACTGGAAATCCCGCGGAACTTGAGGCATGGAGTGCCGGGAAAGTGAATGCAGGGAAGGAAAATTGAATATGGCGAAAGTGATTGACGGCAAGGCCTTCGCCGAGGGTCTGAGGGGGCGGATCGCCAGGGCCGTGGAGACCCTTAAGACGAGGCATGGCTTCACCCCCGGCCTCGCTGTCGTGCTGGTGGGCGAGGACCCGGCCTCCAAGGTCTATGTCGCCAACAAGGCCAGGCAGACGGTCGAGGCCGGCATGAACTCCTGGGAGCACAAGCTTGCGGCCGAGACCTCCGAGGCCGATGTTCTGGCCCTTGTCGAGAAGCTCAACAGCGATCCCGCCGTCCACGGCATTCTCGTCCAGCTGCCGCTGCCCAGACAGATCGACTCAATGAAAGTGCTGGCCGCCATCTCCCCCGCCAAGGACGTGGACGGCTTTCATGTGGTGAACGTCGGCAAGCTGTCGACCGGGCAGGATTCGCTTGTGCCCTGCACCCCCGTCGGCTCGGTGATGCTGGCGAAGGCTGTGCTGGGTCCGCTTGACGGGCTTGAGGCGGTGGTGATCGGCCGCTCCAACATCGTCGGCAAGCCGGTGGCGCAGCTGCTGCTGGCCGAGAACTGCACCGTCACCATTGCCCATTCGAAGACCAGGGACCTGCCCGGCGTGGTGCGCCGCGCCGATCTCGTCATCGCCGCCGTGGGCCGGCCTGAAATGGTCAAGGGCGACTGGCTGAAGCCCGGCGCCACCGTCATCGACGTCGGCATCAACCGCATCGAGCGCGGCGGCAAGGGCAAGCTGGTGGGCGACTGCGACTACGCCTCCTGCGAGAAGGTGGCAGGGGCCATCACCCCGGTTCCGGGCGGCGTGGGCCCGATGACAATCGCCTGCCTTCTCTACAACACGCTCAAGGCCGCCTGTGCCGCGAGGGGCATCGACCAGCCCGCGATGTAGGGGCGCGAACTGTCCTCCGTTGAACGCTCATCATGCCCGGGCTCGTCCCGGGCATCTTCTCCTTCGTGATCCTAAAGAAGATCGCCGGGACGCGCCCGGCGATGATGGCACACAGAGCTTCGGGTCGTTCAGGCTTTCGCCTTCCTGGCCCTTTCGATCGCCTCGAGGATCATCCGCTCGGCTTCGGCCGCATCGCCCCAGCCCACGACCTTCACCCACTTGCCGGGCTCGAGGTCCTTGTAGTGCTCGAAGAAGTGCTCGATCTGCTGGCGGGTGATCTCGGGCAGGTCGGTGTATTCATGCACGTTTTCGTAGCGGCGCGTCAGCTTGGGCGTCGGCACGGCGACGATCTTCTCGTCATGGCCTGCCTCGTCCTGCATCTTCAACACGCCGACGGGGCGCACCGCGACGACGGCGCCGGGAATGATGCCGCGCTGATTGGCGATCAGCACGTCGATCGGGTCGCCGTCGTCCGACAGCGTGTGCGGAATGAAGCCGTAATTGCCGGGATAGCGCATGGAGGTATAGAGGAAACGGTCAACCACCAGCGTGCCCGCCGCCTTGTCCATCTCATATTTGATCGGCTCGCCGCCGACCGGCACCTCGACGATCACGTTGACTTCCTTGGGCGGATTCTTGCCGATCGAAATGGCGTCAATGCGCATGGGGCATCCTTGAATGTGATCTCTCTGGCAGCCTCTCTGCCATGAGCGAGGCGCTCTGGCCAGATCAGGTTCCGGTTCAGTGGAACCGAAACCCGCTCTGTCTCTTTGCTTGGTCGCATTTTCGACGGTCAACCGGTGTCCACTTGACCTGAAAATGCTTTGCTTGGTCGCATTTTCGACGGTCAACCGGTGTCCACTTGACCTGAAAATGCTTTATGCGCCTTCCGTCTGGCCTTGCGGGATCACGCCCCGCTCTCGGCTTCCTTCTGGCGGCTCACCTTTTTCCTCTCATGCGGGTCGAGGATGGCCTTCCTGAGGCGGATGGACTTCGGCGTCACCTCGACAAGTTCGTCCTCGCCGACATAGGCGAGCGCCTTTTCGAGCGACATCCTGATGGGGGGCGTGAGGATCAGCGCCTCGTCCTTGCCGGCGGCGCGGACGTTGGAGAGCTTCTTGCCCTTGATGACGTTGAGCTCAAGGTCATTGCCGCGGGTGTGCTCGCCCACGATCATGCCGGGATAGACCTTGGTGCCGTGCTCGATGAACATGGGTCCGCGGTCCTGCAGGTTGAAGATGGCATAGGCCACGGCCTCGCCGTCGCTGTTCGAGATGAGGGCGCCGGTGTGACGGCCGGGGATTTCGCCGAAATGCGCGGCATAGCCGTGGAAGATGCGGTTGAAGATCGCCGTGCCGCGCGTGTCCGAGAGGAGCTCCGACTGATAGCCGATGAGGCCGCGGGTCGGCGCGTGGAACACGATCCTCTGGCGGCCCACACCCGAGGGACGCATGTCCTTCAGCTCGCCCCTGCGCTCGGAGAGCTTCTGCACGACAGCACCGGTATAGGCCTCATCGACGTCGATGATCACTTCCTCGACCGGCTCCATCTTCTCGCCGGTCTCCCCGTCCTGCCTGAACACCACGCGCGGGCGGCCCACGGTGAGCTCGAAACCCTCGCGGCGCATCGTCTCGATCAGGATGCCGAGCTGCAGCTCGCCGCGGCCCGCCACCTCGAAGGCGTCGGTTTCGGTTTCGGACGGCGTCACCCTGAGGGCGACATTGCCCTCCGCCTCGCGCAGCAGACGCTCGCGGATGACGCGGCTCTGCACCTTGTCGCCCTCCTTGCCGGCCAGCGGACCGTCATTGATGCGGAAGGTCATGGTCAGCGTTGGCGGGTCGATGGGCTGGGCATGGATCGGCGCGGCGACGGAAGGATCGCAGATCGTGTCGGCCACCGTCGCGGTGGTGAGGCCGGAGATGGCGATGATGTCGCCCGCCTGCGCCTCGTCGACCGGCACGCGCTCGAGGCCCCGGAAGGCCAGCACCTTGGAGATGCGGCCCTGCTCGACGGCCTTGCCATCGCGCGACAGCGCCTTCACCGCCTGGTTGGCCTTGATCGAACCGGACGTCACGCGGCCCGTGAGCACGCGGCCGAGGAAGGGGTTGGACTCGATCGTCGTCACCAGCATGCGGAAGGGGCCGTCCTCGACGGTGGGCGAGTGGAAGTGCCTGACGATCAGATCGAACAGCGGCGCCATGCTGTCCTGCGGGCCCGCGGGTGCGTCCGCCATCCAGCCCTGCTTGGCGGAACCGTAAATGATCGGGAAGTCGAGCTGCTCCTCGTTGGCGTCGAGATTGGCGAAGAGGTCGAACACCTCGTTCACCACCTCGTTGTGGCGCTCGTCCGGGCGGTCGATCTTGTTGATGCAGACGATGGGCCTGAGGCCGATCTTGAGGGCCTTCTGCAGCACGAACTTGGTTTGCGGCATGGGGCCTTCCGCGGCGTCCACCAGAAGGACGGCGCCGTCCACCATGTTGAGAATACGCTCCACCTCGCCGCCGAAATCGGCGTGGCCGGGGGTGTCGACGATATTGATGCGGGTGTCCTTCCAGGTGAGGGATGTCACCTTGGCGAGAATGGTGATGCCGCGCTCACGCTCCAGGTCGTTCGAGTCCATGGCGCGCTCGGCCACCTTCTGGTTCTCGCGGAACGAGCCAGACTGGGAGAGAAGGCGGTCGATCAGCGTGGTTTTGCCATGGTCGACGTGGGCAATGATGGCGATATTGCGCAAGTTCATGAGGCGCACTGGCTTTCTGCATGCGTTTGGCCGGGGTTTTCCGCGCGCTTAGCATGCGCGGCACGGAAAGGCAATTTAACGGTCGCTTCAGTTTTGGCGGTGTACTCAAGCGCCTGAGGATACGCAATGTTCAACGGCCGTGACGACAAAGCCAATCGTACTCCGGTCTTCGTGACCCTCGCCGATGGCTCCGTGGTGACTGTCGCCATCCGTATGCCGCTGTCCAACCGGCTGGGGGACGCGCTGAACAACAGCGACATTTTCCTCGATGCCGTTTCGCTCTCCGGGCAGCAGCAGTTCATATCCAAGTCGATGATCAGGTCGGTGCGCTCCGCCAGCGTACCCAAGACCGACCAGCTCGATATCGACGCCGCCGCGCCCGGCACGGCCAACTTCGACCCTTTTCAGGTGCTCAAAGTGGCGAAGAACGCGACCCCGGAGGATATCCGCCAAGCCTATCACCGCATGGTCAAGCTCTATCACCCGGACCGTATCGCCTCCTTCGACCTGCCCGACGAGGTGATGGACTACGTCCGCGCCATGCTGGTGCGGATCAACCTCGCTTTCGAGCAGATCGGATCCTAGAGCATGTTCCGTTCAGGCGGAATCGCCTGATCGGAACATGCGCTGGCTCAGGACGCCAGGAAGCTGTCGAGCGCGGCGAAGAACTGGCGGCGGATGATGTCCTGCTCGCCCAGGATTTCATGCTTGGCGTCGGGGATGAAGGTCAGCGCCACGCCAGGCACCCGGCGCGCGAGGCGGAGTATCCCCTCATTGCCCACCACGCTGTCGGCGCCTGCCGCCACGATCAGCACCGGCGCGGTGGTTGTCCGCATGCGCCGAACGCGGGAAATCGATTTTCTCGCGGCTCCCAGCCAGCCGAAAGTGGGGCCGCCGAGGCCCAGCTGGGGGGCGGCCTCGAGTGTCGAGCTGTCGCGCTCCCAGCGGCGGCGGTCGGAGGTGAGCGGGTTGCCGGGGAAATCGGCGCGGCCCATGGGCGCCCGGCGCACGCCCGGCAGGAAGAAGTTGGCGAGGCCGGTGAACCACATGGTGTTGAGCAGGAGCCACACCACCGGCCTCGGCCATGGCCCATAGAGGATTTCCACAAGCGGCGACACGAGAACGGCGCGGTCGAACCACGTTTGCCTGCGCAGCAGGCGCAGCAGCACGTGGCCCCCGGTCGAATGGCCCAGAGCGAAATAGGGCGCCGGGCAGGAGGGGATGACGAGCTTCTGCATCAGCGTGCGCACGTCCCTGTCGAAGCTGGCGAAGTTTCGCGTGCGGTCGCGGTAGGGCTGGCGCCTGGGGCGCTGGGAGCCGCCCTGACCCCGCATGTCGAGGGCCACCACGGCGTAGCCGCGCGCCATCAGATCCCGCGCGGTTTCGAAATAGCGTTCGATGAAATCGCCGCGCCCGCCGAGAATGACGAAAGTGCCGCGCGGGTTCTCCGGCACGGCCTTCATCACCCGCAGCCGCCGCCTGTCACGCGTCACCAGTTCCAAGCATTCCGCCCCCGGCGGCAGCGGGTTTTCCGGCGTGGGATGGAGGACCGCCGGGCTCACGCGTCAGGGCAGCTTCTTGACTTCGGTGATCTCGCCGCTCGCCGGATCGAGCTTTATCGTAAAAATCCTGCCGCCGCGCCTGGCTTTGAAGGCATAGAGCTTGCCGGTGCAGGAGGACGCCTCGACACTGGCGAAGCCGAAGCCGCTCACCACCTCGGTGGCCTTCTCGCAGCTGAGCGGCGCGCCGCCGGCGGGCTTGGGCGCGGCGCTGGCCGAGGCCGTTTTCTGCGGCAGAGCGGGATTGGCGGGCGCCGCAGGCTTTGCCGGAGCCGTGGCCGTCCTGGCGGCGGGCTTGACCGGCCTGGGCTTTGCCGGGGCAGCCGGCAGCGGCTCGTAATAGCTTTCGTCGATCTGCTTTTTCTTTTTCTTTTCGAGGGGCTTGTTGTACTCCTCTTCGGTCAGCGTGTAGTCGCCGAAGAGCAGGCGCAGGCCTGGAATGTTGCGGATGATGGGCGGGCCGGAATAGGTCCCTCCACTGACGGGCGGCGGCCCGCCCTGGTTTCCGCCCGCCATGGCCGGGGCGATCATGCCCAGCGCCACCAGCGCCACGCCGGCCAGGCTCACACCGCGAATGATCGACGATCCCGACATTGCCCCTTTCCTCCCGGCTTCCGGCCATAAGGCCGCCGCATGGCAAGTGAAACAGATGACGCGGCCATGCGCAACCGCTGACATCTCCATTGTGTGAAGCTTCATGGCCATTCTGCGGCGCGGCGGTGGCAGGCTCCCGCCCTGTCCGGGGCGCGCAGGTCAATCATCCTCGGGCCAACCGTGGCTGAACCAGCTTGAACCCCGTCCGAACCGGCCGTTCATCCGCCGTTCATCTCGCCGCCAGCCACCCTTGAAACCGCGGCGGGGCTTCCCATCTCTCTCCATGCAGGTGCCCATGTGGGGCCTGCGAACTTAACCGGCCCGGCCCCTGCGGCGGGCTTGAAATGTGACATTGCTCAAGGAGAATGTGACCATGTTCGATCTCACCCCCCTCTATCGTTCGACCGTCGGCTTCGACCGTCTGGCCCGCATGCTGAACGAGGCCTCCGCCTTCGACGCCCCCACCTATCCGCCCTACAACATCGAGAAGCTCTCGGATGACGAATACCGCATCACGATGGCGGTGGCCGGCTTCGCGCCGGAGGACATCGTGGTGGAGGTGAAGGGCAATTCCCTCACCGTCGCGGCGCGGAAGAGCGAGAAGCAGGAGCAGGCCGGGGAATTCCTCCACCAGGGCATCGCGTCGCGCGCCTTCGAGCGCCGCTTCCAGCTCGCCGACCATGTTCAGGTGCTCTCCGCCGGAATGGAGAACGGCCTCCTCCACGTTGCGCTGAAGCGCGAAGTGCCGGAAGCCCTCAAGCCGCGCACCATCCCGGTGAACGGTGTGGAAGGCCCGAAGGTCATCGAAGCCAGGAAGGCTGCCTGACGTTATGTCAAGCTGAACGCACGGGGCGCTTCCGCCAGCGCATGTTCCGTTCAGGCGGAATCGCCTGAACGGAACGAACATGCGCCAGACTAAAAATTTGAGCATGATCTTATCGCAAAAGCGGTTCCACTTTTGCGGATCATGCTCCAGGAAGCGCCTCTTGCGTCAGTCCTGTGCCACCAGCTTCACGAAGGCGTCCACCTCCTCTTCCGGAGTGGCGAAGGAGAGGACGAAACGGGCGAATATCTCGTCCGCTGCGATGGCGTCACCCAGGCTGTTCGGCATCCAGTCATGGAACTTGGCGCCTTTCGCCTGCAGCCTGTCGAACATCGCCTTCGGCATCACGGCGAAAACCTCGTTGGCCTGCACCGGGTTCGGGATGCGAACCTTGCCGCGCGCGGCGAGGCCCTTGGCCAGCCTCCGCGCCAGCGCATTGGCGCGCCTTGCATTCTCCAGCCAGAGGCCACCGTCGAGATAGGCCGTCATCTGCGCGCCGAGATAGCGGCTCTTCGAAAGCAGCTGGCCGCCCCGCATGCGCCGGTAAGCGAAGTCCTCGGCGAGACCCAGATCGAAGAAGACGACGGCTTCCAGCATCATCGCCCCGTTCTTGGTGGCGCCGAAGGACATCACGTCCACACCCGCCTTCCATGTGAGTTCGGCCGGCGTGCAGCCGAGACCCGCCACCGCATTTGCGAAGCGCGCGCCATCCATGTGCAGCTTCATGCCGCGCGGCCGGATGAGATCGGAAAAGCCCTTCACCTCGGCTGGCGAATAGACGGTGCCGAGTTCCGTGGCATTGGTGAGCGACACGCCTTTAGGCTTCGGGTCATGCTCGCCGCGGATGAATCCCTTCAGCGCCTTGTCCACCTGCTCCGGCGCGATCTTGCCCGCCGGACCCCGGAGCCCGGCGATCTTGGCGCCGCCGGTGAAGAACTCCGGCGAATTGCATTCATCGACCGCGATATGCGCCTCCGCATTGCAGAAGACGGCGCCGAAGCCCGTCGTGATGGTGGACAGCGCCAGGCCATTCGCGGCCGTGCCGCTGGTCACGAGGAAGGCGCGGAGATCGCAGCCGAACACGTCCTTCAGCATCTCCTCGGCGCGGATCGTGTGGCCGTCGCCGCCATAGGAGGGGGCCGTGCCCTCATTCGCCTGCGCCAATGCGCCGAGAATCTTCGGGTGCACGCCATAGACATTGTCGGATGCGAAATTCATGCGATGTCAGCCCTTCAGGAGCGCTTTGAGTTGAACGGATGGATCGGCGAGCTGTTCGGCCGAAGGTGCGGCGCGCTTGCCGATCAGCATTTCGGCGAGCTTCACGTCGCGCGCGATGGAGTTGCCGGGCCCGATGCCCGAAGCGCCCACGAGGCGGCCTTCGGGGCCGCGGTGGAACATCACGAAGGACCTCTCCCCCGTCTGGCGCTTCACGACGTCCGGGCCATCGGCGGGATTTCCGGCGATCTGCAGCGACAGGTCATACTGGTCGGACCAGAACCACGGCACCGCCATGTAGGGCTTCGATGCGCCCAGCATGTTCGCGGCCGCCACATCGGCCTGGTCGGTGGCATTGCGCCACGCCTCGAGCCGCATTCTTTTCCCGCCGAACAGCCCGTGCGGGAAGGAGCAGCAATCGCCCGCGGCATAGATGTCCGGGTCGCTGGTCTGAAGCGTTGCATCGCAGGCGATGCCATTGTCGACGGCAAGGCCTGAGACCTCTGCCAGCGCGATCTCGGGTGCGGCGCCGATGCCCGCCACGACGATCTCAGCCTTCACCTTGCGGCCATCCGCCAGCCGCACGCCGCCGGTCTCCACGGCCTTCAGGGCGGCGCCAACCTGCATGGTGACGCCCGCTTCCACGTGGCGGGCATGCACCACCCTGGCAATCTCCTCGGGTACGCCGCGCATCAGGATGCGGGGCTGGGCTTCCACCACTGTAACGTCGAGCCCGAGCTTGCGGGCGCTGGATGCCACCTCGAGCCCGATGAAGCCGCCGCCGATGATGGCGGCCGATGTGCTTTGCCGCAGGCGGTGGCGCAGGCGGTCGCCATCGGCGAAGTCGCGCAGCGTATAGGCGAGTTCGCCCCCTTCGATCGCGAGACGGCGCGGCCTGGCGCCGGTGGCGATCAGCAGCTTGTCATAGGACAGGGCGCGGCCGTCCTCCAGCACCAGCGCCCTGGACGTGCGGTCGATGCCCGCCGCCTTCACGCCCCGCACGAAGCTGGCGCTGAGCGAGGCGATCATGCCCTCGTCCAGCAGCAGTGCAGGTTGCGGCTCCGTTTCTTCGAGCAGCATGGCCTTGGACAGGGGTGGCCTGTCATAGGGCAGCAGCGTTTCCCCGCTGACGAGCGTGACCGGACCCCGGAAGCCATTGGCCCGCAGGCTGACGATGGCGCGCGCCCCGGCCATGCCTCCTCCCACGATCACCATGCCTGCGTCCGGCATCGTCCCTCCGCAACCTGAAGAGCAGGCTGGTTACGCCATCCCGCCCGCCAATTCCAGCCTCTCCAGCCATGCTCAAACTTCGGCGCCCGATCCCTTGACGGCGGGCGGCTGCTGGCCAATCAAGGACGGCAGGGAGAAAACCACATGACCCAGAACAATATCCGCCGCCTGTGGGCGGAGGGAAAGCCGGTGCTCAACGCATGGCTCTCCATCGGCAATGCCTTCACGGCGGAGATCGTGGCGGGGCAGGGCTATGACTCGCTCACCATCGACCAGCAGCACGGCTTTCTCGGCTATGATGCCCTGGCGCCGATGCTGCAGGCGGTCAGGGCCGCGCCCGTGACGCCCATGGCGCGCGTGCCGTGGCTCTCCCCCGGCGACATCATGAAGGCCCTGGACGCCGGCGCGCTGGGCATCATCTGCCCGATGATCAACACCCGCGAGGAGACCGAGCAGTTCGTCTCCTGCATGCGCTACCCGCCCAACGGCCAGCGCAGCATGGGCCCCACGCGCGCGGTCTTCGCGCATGGCGCCGACTACGGCAAATGGGCCGACGACGGGGTGATCGCGCTCGCCATGATCGAGACGGCGGACGGCATGAGGAACCTGAAGGACATCGTGGCCACGCCGGGCCTCGATGGCGTCTATATCGGCCCCGCCGACCTGACGCTCGGCCTCACCGGCCGCAAGTACCCCACGGGCTTCGACCGCGAGGAGCCGGAGATGATCGAGGCCATCAGGGAGATTCTGGCGCGCGCCCATGAAGCCGGGATCAGGGCGGCGGTTCATTGCGGCAATCCGGCCTATGCGGCGCGCGCCATCGGCTGGGGCTTCGACATGGTGACGCTGCTGAACGACGTGCGCCTGCTCGCCACCGCCGCGAAGGCCAGCGTTGACGAGACGCGCAAACTCATCGGCGGGCAGGTGGCGGAGACCGCCGCGCCGAAGAACCCGGGTTACTGAGATGGCGCACATCCTTGTCGCCGGAAAGCTGCATCACGCGGGCATCGAGCGGCTGAAGGCCGCGACGGACATGACATTCACGCTGATCGACGAGATCTCGCTCGGGTCCTACCTGCCGCATGCCGGCGAGGCCGATGCGGTGATCCTGCGGACCCAGCCGATGACGGCCGAGGTCATCGCCGCCGCGCCCAGGCTCAAGATCGTGTCGCGCCATGGCGTGGGCTATGACGCCGTTGACGTAACCGCGCTCACCGCGCGCGGCATTCCGCTGGCGGTCGTGGGGGATGTGAACTCGCGCGCCGTGGCCGAGCACACGCTGATGCTGATGCTCGCCACCGCGCGCAAGGCGGCCCGGCACGATGCCGCGGTTCGCCGCGGCGAATGGAATGTGAGGAACCGCTTCGACACGGTGGAACTGGACGGCAAGACGCTGCTGCTTGTGGGCTTCGGGCGCATCGGCCGCCGTGTGGCGGAACTGGCCAGGGCCTTCGGCATGGCGGTCAGCGCTTATGATCCCTTCGTGAAGCCCGAGGCGATGTCCAAGCATGGCGTGCGCCCGGCGGTCGACCTGGCGAGGGCGCTGGGCGGCGCCGACTATGTCTCCCTCCACATGCCCGGCACGACGGCGGGCGGCGTGATCCGGGAAGCGGAGATCCGGGCGATGAAGCCCGGCGCAATCCTCATCAACGCCGCGCGCGGCGGGCTGGTGGACGAGGAAGCGCTCGACCGGGCGCTGCGCGAGGGCCGCCTCGCGGGCGCCGGTCTGGACGTGTTCAGGGCCGAGCCGCCCGCCACCGGCGATCCGCTGCTGGCGAATGACCGCGTGCTGCTCAGCCCGCATGCGGCGGGTCTCACCGCGGAATGCGCAGCCCGTATGGCGGTGGCGTCGGTCCAGAATGTGCTCGATCACTTCGCGGGCAGGCTGGACCCCGCGCTGGTCGTCAATGCGGGGGAGCTGGCGATATCGCCAGGGCGGGCATAGAGCATGATCTTGCCGCAAAAGCGGTTCCATTTTTGCGGATCATGCTCAGGCTTTTGGTCTGGCGCATGTTCCGTCCGGGCGATTTGGCCTGAACGGAACATGCACTGGTGGAAGTGATGTTCCATCTCTTGAAGAAATAGATGAAATGTTCCAAAACACATTCCAAAGGGAGAAACCGCCATGCAGACTGTCCGCTTGACCATGGGCCAGGCGCTTGTGCGCTATCTGTGCAATCAGTTCACCGTTATCGATGGGAAGCGGGAGCCGCTGTTCGCGGGGCTGTTCGGAATCTTCGGCCATGGCAATGTGACCTGCATCTCCGAGGCCCTGGAGGCCGTGCAGGACAAGCTGCCCACCTGGCGGGGGCAGAACGAGCAGTCCATGGCGCTGGCGGCGGTCGCCTATGCCAAGGCGATGCGGCGGCGGCAGATCATGGTTGCGCTGTCGTCCATCGGCCCCGGCGCGCTGAACATGGTGACGGCAGCGGGCTGCGCGCACGCCAACCGCCTGCCGGTCCTGATCCTGGCGGGCGATGTCTTCGCCAACCGGAGGCCGGACCCGGTGCTGCAGCAGGTGGAGCATTTCAACAATCCCACCACCTCGGTGAACGACGCCTTCAGGGCCGTGACGCGCTACTGGGACCGCATCACCCACCCGGAGCAGATCATCTCCTCCCTGCCGCAGGCGGTGGCGACGATGCTGGACCCCGGTGACTGCGGGCCGGCCTTCATCGGTCTCTGCCAGGATACGCAGGAACTCGCCTTCGACTATCCGCAGGCCTTCTTCACGCCGGCCGTCCACGCCATTCCGCGCCCGCGCCCTGACCGTGAGCGCGTGGCGGAGGCGGTGGAGCTGATCAGGGGCGCCAGGCGGCCCCTCATCATTTCCGGCGGCGGCGTGCGCTATTCGGGGGCGGAGAAGGAGGTGGCCGATTTCGCGCTGAAGCACGGCGTGCCCATGGCCGAGACGATTGCCGGCAAGGGTGCGGTGACGCATGACCACCCGGCGCATGTGGGGCCGATCGGTGTCATCGGCTCGTCATCGGCCAATGAGATGGCGGGGGCCGCGGACGTCATCATCGCCATCGGCACCAGGCTGCAGGATTTCACCACGGGCTCGTGGACGGTCTTCGCGCATGATGCGCGGTTCGTCTCGATCAACGCCGCGCGCCATGACGCCACGAAGCACCGCGCGCTCGCTGTCGTCGGCGATGCGCGGGAGACGGTGGCGGAGCTTGAAGCTGCGCTCGTGGGCTGGAAGGCGGATGCGGCCTGGACAGACAGGGGCAAGATCGCCTTCAAGGGCTGGAACGAGCTGCTCGATGCCCACCAGAAGCCCACCAATGCGGCGGTGCCGACCTATGCGCAGGTCGTCGGCGTGGTGAACACATGGGCCGCGCCCAACGACACCATGGTGACGGCGGCGGGAGGCCTTCCCGGCGAGACGGCCAAGGGCTGGCGCATCAAGAACCCCAATACCTATGACCTCGAGTTCGGCTTCTCCGCCATGGGCTATGAGATCGCCGGGGGCTGGGGCCATGCCATGGCCAAGAAAGGTGACGGTGAGACCATCGTGATGGTGGGCGACGGCTCCTACCTGATGATGAATTCGGATATCTATTCGACGGTTCTCACCGGCCACAAACTGATCGTCGTCGTCTGCGACAATGGCGGCTTCGCGGTGATCAACCGCCTGCAGAACTTCAAGGGCACGCCATCCTTCAACAACCTCATCAAGGACAGCCGGGTGAAGGAGCCCTTCGCGGTGAACTTCGCGCAGCATGCCGCAGCGATGGGCGCTCTCACGCGCCACTGCGAAGGCCTCGCGGACCTCGAGGCGGCGCTCAAATGGGCGAAAACCACGGACCGCACCACGGTGATTTCCATCGTCACCGACGCCTTCGCCTGGGTGCCGGGCGATGCCGACTGGGACGTGGGCGTGCCGGAAGTCTCCGACCGGCCGGAGGTCAACAAGGCCCGCGAACACCACGAGACCATCCGCAAGAAACAACGCATTGGAGTCTGAGATGTTGAAAGCAAAGCTGGGCATCTCGCCCATCGCCTGGTGGAACGACGACCTTCCGCAGCTCTCGGATGACCTGTCGCTGGAGGAATGCCTGCGCCAGTCGCGCTCGGCCGGCTTCACCGGCATGGAGCAGGGCCGCCGCTTCCCGTCGACAGCGGCGGAAATGCTCCCTGCCCTGAAGAAAGCGGATGTGACGCTGTGCGGCGGCTGGTTTTCGGCGACTCTGGCGAACGAGCCGATGGAAGCCAACAAGCGGCGCATCCAGCCGATGATCGACCTGTTCAAAGCGGTGAACGCGCCCTTGATCGTCTATGGCGAAGTGGGACTCTCCATCCAGGGCGACCGGTCGCGGCCGCTGGCCAGCAAGCCCAGGCTCTCGTCCGCCGAGATGAAGGATTATGGCGCGAAAGTTTCCGAATTCGCCAAATGGGTGGAGGCGCAGGGCATGCCCATCGTCTATCACCACCACATGGGCGCGGTGGTGGAAACGGAAGCTGAGCTCGACGCCTTCATGGCGGCCTCGGACATTGCGCTGCTCTTCGATGCGGGTCACATGGCCTTCGCCGGCGGCGACGTGCTGGGCTGCATCGACAAGCACCACAGGCGCATCCGGCATGTCCACACCAAGGATGTGCGCATGGAGGTCATCGACACGCTCGACCGCACGGGGGAGAGCTTCCTCGACGCGGTGATCAAGGGCGCCTTCACCGTGCCGGGCGATGGCTCGCTCGATTTCGGGGCGATCGTGAAGAAGCTGGCGGACTATGGCTATGAGGGCTGGTTCGTGGTCGAGGCCGAGCAGGACCCGAAGAAGGCCCCGCCGCTGAAAATGGCGCAGATCGGCCACAAGGAGCTGATGCGGGTGATGACCGCCGCGGGCTACGAGGTGGTTGCTTGAGGGAGCTGGGCATCGGCCTGATCGGCACGGGCTTCATGGGCAAGGCGCATGCCTTCGCCTACCGCGCAGCCCTTGCGGCCTTTCCCGATATTCCTGTCCCCCGCCTCGAGATGATCGCCGACGTCGATGAGGCGCTCGCCGCCAGGGCCGCGCATCAATATGGCTTTGCGCGCTCCACCGCCGACTGGCGGGCGCTGGTGAACGATCCCAAGGTCGATGTCGTGTCGATCACCACGCCCAACACGCTTCACAAGGAGATGGCGCTCGCCGCCATCGCGGCGGGCAAGCATGTGCATTGCGAGAAGCCGCTGTCTCCGTCGTCCGCGGACTCTTTTGAGATGGCCGCGGCGGCCGCGAAGCGGGGCGTGGTCACGCAGGTGGGCTTCAACTACATCAAGAACCCGCTCCTGAAGCAGGCGCGCGACATGATCGAGGCGGGCGAGCTGGGCGAGATCACCGGTTTCCGCGGCATTCACGCCGAGGACTACATGCATGATCCGGAAAGCCCCCATTCATGGCGCATCGACCCCGCCGGCGGGCCTGGCGTCATCGCCGACCTCGGTTCGCACATCATCGGCATGGCGCGCTTTCTGCTCGGGCCGATCACGCAGGTGAGCGCGGATGTGCGCACCGTCGTCAAATCAAGGCCTGTTGCCAAGGGTGCGCGGGAACGCAGGGACGTGCTCGTCGACGACGTGGCGCGCATCCTCGTCGATTTCGGCCGCGGCTGCGGCGGCGCCATCGAGGCCAACTGGATCGCCACGGGCCGCAAGATGCAGCTCGGTTTCGAGATCGGCGGCGAGAAGGGTTCGCTGGTCTTCACCCAGGAGCGGCTCAACGAATTGCTGTTCTACCGCGCAGGCGGCGACCCGCGCACCAATGGCTTTGTGAGGATCGAGGCCGGCCCGCAGCACCCGCCTTACGGCGAATTCTGCATCGCCGGCGGCCACCAGCTGGGCTTCAACGATCTCAAGACCATCGAGATGGGCGAGTTCCTCCGCGCCATCGGCCGGGGCGAAAAGGCCTCGCCGGATTTCCGCGAGGCCTGGGAGATCCAGAAAGTGGTGGAGGCGGCGGTCGCCTCGTCGAGGGCGCGGGCCTGGGTGGCCGTGGGCTGACCCCCGGCCGCAAGACCTGTCAGGTCAGGCCGCAACGCCCGTGCCGATGGGGCAGGACACGCCGGTGCCGCCAAGCCCGCAATAGCCGCCGGGATTCCTGGCGAGATATTGCTGGTGATAGGTCTCGGCAAAATAGAAGGGGCCGGCTTCCGCAATCTCCGTGGTGATGGGGCCATAGCCCTTGGCGTCCAACGCCTGCCCATACATCTCCTTGGCGGCGAGGGCCAAATCGCGCTGGGCCGGTGTGGTCCAGTAGATGGCGGAGCGGTACTGGCTGCCCACGTCATTGCCCTGGCGCATGCCCTGGGTGGGATCATGCGATTCGAAGAACAGCCTGAGCAGCTGCCCGTAGCTGACCTGCTCCGGATCATAGACCGCCAGCACAGATTCGGCGTGGCCGGTCATGCCCGAGCACACCTCCTCATAGGTCGGGTTGGGGCTGAAGCCGCCGGCATTGCCAACCGCCGTCACCCACACGCCTGCCTGCTGCCAGAACTTGCGCTCCGCCCCCCAATAGCAGCCGAGCGCAAAGACCGCGGTTTCGGAGCCGGCGGGGTAGGGGCCTTTCAGCGGGTTGCCGTTCACGTAGTGTTTTTCGGCGGTGGGAATGGCCTCGGCCCGGCCGGGCAGCGCCTCGCCGGGCGAAATCATACGGGCTTTCTGACGGCTGAAGAACATCTCAAGGCTCCATCCTTTTTTACCCGCCTGATATAGGCGGACAAACGCGCCACCGCCACTCAACAAAGCTTGATTTGCGGGAGAGTTGGCGATATTCCCGGCCCCACTTCAAGGAAGGGTGGCCGAGTGGTTTAAGGCACACGCCTGGAACGCGTGCATACGTGAAAGCGTATCGAGGGTTCGAATCCCTCCTCTTCCGCCATTTAGCCCTCGGCAAAGTCTCTCTCACCGATAATCCAGCACCAAAAATCCGCAGTATTTATGGGCTTCTTGGTGTGAGGCTGTAGACTGCGAAACAGAGAGCAGGGCCCAAATTGGCCTCTCTCGGCCCAATATTCTCCGAAGCTTCTGACTGCCCAAGTTTAGTACGTTAGCAATAAGTCTTTGAAATCCTGACATTTTGAGAGGCACTTTCCGCGGTACTTCGATGTGGTCAATTGATGTGCGACAGGGTCTGGGGTCGGATCTTGGCAGACCAAGGCTGCCGCTTCGAGGCACGGCTGGCGGAGAATATCCACCCACCTTCCGTCCAGCACAGCGCTGGAACGGGCGAAGCTGGACTACCCCCGCCTGCGCGATCAAGCGCGGGCGTGTGCATTGCCCGCTAACGCCCAGACGAATTAGAGAAAACCTTGGATCAAATGGCGTCTCCAGACCAGGGCTCCGAATCCAAGTTAACGGCGTGACGGTTTGAGAATATCGAGCAGGGTCTGTGGGTTCCAGCTGGCTCGCTTTCGCATGCGTTTGAGGGGAATTTTGCCCATGGCTTGGCGC
>NZ_JADCDA010000091.1 GCF_020252405.1 Aestuariivirga sp. | reverse complement strand
TGCTGTCCATCTTTTTGCCCGTCATCCGGGCCTTCGCCGGAACAGGAAAGAATCGCCAAGAACAAGCGGGTGGACAGGACCAGGAACTAGTCTTCGGACCCCACCCCCTCACCTTGCGCGGACTTGATCCGCGCATCCTTTTCGGTGCGGCTGAAAGGACCCCCGGGTCAGGCCCGGGGGAGGTGGCGTGGGGCGGATGCACATCGGATACGGGCAGGGCGGTTTCCATGAAGCCGCCCATCTGCTTTGATGCTGTCCATCTTTTTGCCCGTCATCCGGGCCTTCGCCGGAACAGGAAAGAATCGCCAAGAACAAGCTGGTGGACAAGACCAGGAACTAGCCTTCGGACCCCACCCCCTCACCTTGCGCGGACTTGATCCGCGCATCCTTTTTGGTGCGGCTGAAAGGACCCCCGGGTCAGGCCCGGGGGAGGTGGAGTGGGGCGGATGCACACCGGATACGGGCAGGGCGGTTTCCATGAAGCCGCCCTTCTGCTTTGATGCTGTCCATCTTTTTGCCCGTCATCCCGGCGAAAGCCGGGACCCCGCTTTGGGCGCGAGAAGCGGGGCCCCGGCTTTCGCCGGGGTGACGGCATGTTTGGAGGAAGAAACCATGAGCATCGAGCAGGACATCGCGAAGATCACCCGTCAGGAGGAGGAACTCCGCTTCGGGCATTTCAGCGAGGCCGATGCCTGGGTGCTGGGTTGCCTCATGCGCGCCTGCGCGGAGGCGCGGAAGCTGCCCTTCGTGATCGACATCCGGATCGGAACGCGCCCGCTGTTCTACACCGCACTGCCCGGTTCGACACCGGAGAACCCGGACTGGGTGCGGCGCAAGGTGAACACGGTCTATCGCTTCCACAAGTCGTCCTACCGCGTGGGGCGCGAATATCAGTTCTCGGGCAAGGCCTTCGATGCCCCCCGCGGGCTGGACCCGATGGACTATGCCAATGCCGGGGGCGGCTTCCCGATCCATGTGAAGGGCACGGGCGTTGTGGGCGCGGTCACCGTTTCGGGCGTGCCGCAGCGCGAGGACCACGGCTTCGTGGTGGAAATGCTGTGCCGGTTCCTCGGCGTCGAACACGCGATGCTGGAACTGGGGCCCGAACGGAACTGATGGATGACAGCCTGCTCTTCTTCCTGATTGCCGGCATCGCCGCCTTCCTCGTCGGCGCGTCCAAGGGGGGCCTGCCGATGGTGGGGGTGCTCGGCGTGCCGCTGCTGGCGCTGGTCATGCCGCCGGTCGCGGCGGCCGCGCTGCTGCTGCCGGTCTATATCGTCAGCGACTGGGTGGGGCTCTGGGCCTACCGCCGCGAATACAGCGGTCGCAACCTGGCGATCCTGCTGCCGGCCATGATTTTCGGCGTGGCCGTGGGCTGGGCCACGGCGAAGATCACGCCGGAATGGATGGTGACGCTGCTCGTCGGCGTGGTCGGCCTCTATTATTGCGCCACGGTCGTCTTGCGGAAGGCCGATGCGCCGCCCAGGCCCGCGGATATTCCGCGCGGGGTCTTCTGGGGCGCGCTCACGGGCTTCACCAGTTTCGTCAGCCACACGGGCGGCCCGCCGTTCCAGACCTATGTGCTGCCGCAGAAGCTGCCGAAGATGGTGTTCGCGGGCACGAGCACCATCGCCTTCGCCGTCATCAATGTGGTGAAGCTTCTGCCCTATTGGGCGCTGGGCCAGTTCAACCCCGGCAATCTCGAGGTGGCGGCCATGCTCTCGCCCGTCGCCATTCTCGGCGCGGTGGTGGGCTACAAGGGCACCAGGCTGCTGCCCGAGACGCTGTTCTACCGTCTGGTCGAGGTGGCGCTGTTCGTGGTCTCGCTGAAGCTCGTTTACGACGCGCTGTTCAAATGATCCGCGTGGAGCCCTCACAATGATCGTGACCGGCGCGAGGCTGCGGAACGGCCGCCGATGACGGACTGCCCGGCTGCCCAAAGCATGATCTTATCGCAAAACCGGTTCCACTTTTGCGGATCATGCTGTAGGCCTGTTACGCATGAAGCTGCCCTTCACAACCTATGACGTTTTCACCAGCCGCAAACTTGCCGGCAACCCGCTCGCCATCGTGGAGGACGCGGACGCGCTGACGACCGGGCAGATGCAGACCATCGCGCGTGAGTTCAATCTCTCGGAGACGATCTTCGTGCGCGCACCGCAGGACGCGGCCAACACGGCGAGCGTGCGGATTTTCTTTCCCACGGCGGAGATCCCCTTCGCCGGCCATCCCACCATCGGCTGCGCCATTCACCTCGCGGCGAAGAAATACAAGGAAGGCTGCTCCTTCGAGACGGAAATCCGGCTGGAGGAAGTTGCGGGCCTGGTGCCGGTGAAGGTCAGCCGCATCGGCGATGTGCCGCGCGCCCAGTTCACCGCGCCGGTCGTGCCCTTCGCGGTCGATCACCCGCTGCCGACCGTTGGTGAGGTGGCCCGCGCCCTTGGCCTTGCGGTGTCCGACATCGGCTTCGACGGGCACGGCCCTGGACTGTTCGAGGGTGGCCCGCGGTTTTTCTATGTGCCGCTGAACAGCCGTGGCGCGCTGGCCCGGGCGAAGCCGCACGAGCCGCACTGGAGCGCCATGGTCTCGGCAATGGATATCGGCAATGCCTATCTCTATGCGCGGGGCGGCGACGGGGCGGACACCAGTTTCCGCGCCCGCATGTATGCGCCGGGCGACGGCATTCCGGAAGACCCCGCCACCGGCTCCGCCACAGCGCTCCTTGCCGCGCAGCTTCTCGCGGCGGAGAAACTGGCGGACGGCACGCACCGCTTCAAGCTTGAGCAGGGCTATGAGATGGGCCGTCCCTCCGACCTGTGGCTGGAGGCCGATGTTGCGGGTGCGAAGCTCAGTGCTGTGCGGGTGGCGGGTCAGGCGGTGCAAATCATGTCGGGTGTGCTAGAAATCTGACGGGGAACAAGCCCAGCGGACACCGGCCGGGGGAGGGCCGCACGCCACATGAAGACGATTCTGCTCATCGCCCATCTGATTGCGATTGCCACGGGCACGGGCATGAGCATCGCGAACTACATCAACATCCGCATCGCTTCCGGCGAGACGGGCGACCGGCGGGCCGCGCTGGCCTTCCTCCGCCGCATTCTGGCGCGCATCGCGGATATCGTCATCCTTGCCATCTGGATCACCGGTCTCGGCCTGTTCTTCAGCCTGCCGCCGCAGGACGGGCCGAACAGCTGGTTCATTGTCAAGATGGGGTTCGTGGTGCTGCTCACGCTGTGCCACGGCCTCGCCCGCATGACGGCGGGCAGGATGATGCGCACCGGCGACCAGTCGCTCTACCCCCGGATGGAACTGCTGGTCTCCGGCGTCTGGATGTCGGCGCTCGCGGCCATCACCCTCGCGGTGCTGGCCTTCAACGCCTGAGCAGCTGTGGCCTTCGCGCCACAGGCGCGAACAAAGCAAACTGTAAGTAAGAAATGCGGTTGTGTCCGGTGGCGAAGGCTGTTATCCGCAGCGCCGTTCCCGATGACACCGTCCGAGCCCATACGGCACAGCTTTTGCGCTGGCCGCCGCGCCTCTCCCTGAGAACGCGCGTAGCAGGGCCGGAACAGGACTGACGGAACCAGGATGTTGATGCTCCGGGTGGGGCCACGCTGATACCGTGACTGGGTTCGAGTCCCAGCATCTTTCCACAAGACTTGCGAATAGCTCATTCTGGTAGAGCATCAGACTCATAATCTGTTGGTAGGGGGTTCGATTCCCTCTTCGCGACACAGGCTATTAACCTGTTCGATCTGTCCGACTGAGCCTTCCGGGGCGGCTGGTGACGCTTTAACGCCACTGCGCGAGCAGGGGCGGAGGAGATGTTCGCCGCCGGCCGGCAGCTTGTGCCGCGGCGGTTGCCCGTGCGGCGCCCTGATGCCCTTCTCGATCCCGCGGGAGAGAGCAGCGCATCCTGGGCCCCGCACCGGTCATGCCGTGGCCCGCCGCGGGCTGGTCAAAGGCCCCCCGGAAGGTGTTCGCAACAACTCCAACCCCAAACCCAACCCAACCCAAACCCAACCCAAACCCAACCGAAGAGGACAACCCGCCTCATGCAATAATGCTGACGCGCTTGCCGAAGGAGACACTGAGATGATCGAGACCAAGACATTATTCCTCAGGACACACATCACCGTCACGGAGGGCGAGCGCGCCATTCTGCTGACCAATGGTGTGCTCACCGGAATCCTGCGGCCCGGCCGCCACGGCTTCTGGTCGCTGGCCCGGAAGATCTCCTGCGAGGGCCATGCCTTCAAGGACCCGGTCTTCCGCAGTGTCTATGAGCAGGCCGTCCGTCTCCGGCCGGAGCTGATGGCGCAGCATCTGACCGAGGTGCGCACCGGCGCGGCCGAGGTCGCGGTGCTCTATCGCGACGAGAAGTTCCACAGCGTGTTGGGGCCGGATGGCCGCTGCCTGTTGTGGACCGACGCCGGTCCGTGGCGGGTGGAGACCATCGCCGTGCCGGACACTCTCGAGGTGGACGGGGCGTTGAGCCGCAGGCTCGCCGCGGCGGGTTCGGTCGACCGCGTCAAGCGCTTCGTGGTGGAGCAGGGCCAGACCGGTCTCCTGTTCGTCGATGGCGCTTTCATCCGCACGCTGGAGCCGGGGCTGCACAGCTTCTGGAACACCGGCCGCACGGTGAATGTGAAGATCGTCGACACGCGCGAGCACGCGATGGAGGTGACGGGCCAGGAGGTGCTGACGCGCGACAAGGTGTCGGTCCGCGTCAACCTCGTGGCGCGCTACAGCGTGACTGATCCGGTCAGGGCGGTGAGCACGGTGAAGGACTATGCCGATGCGCTCTACCGGTCGCTGCAGCATGCCTTCCGCCAGTCGCTGGCCACGCGCACGCTGGACGACATCCTGTCGCGCAAGGGCGAGACGGATGCCGAGGCGGCGGCCGCGGTGCGCCATGAGATGCTGGCGGTCGGCATCGAGGTTGCCGGCATCGCCATCAAGGACGTGGTGCTGCCGGGCGACATGCGGGACCTCCTGAACAAGGTCGTGGCGGCCGAGAAGGACGCCGAGGCCCAGGTGATCCGGCGCCGGGAGGAGACCAACGCCACGCGTTCGCTGCTCAACACGGCGCGCGTCATGGCGGAGAACCCGGCGATGCTGCGGCTGAAGGAGCTGGAGGCGCTCGAGCAGATCGCCGCCAAGGTGCAGTCGCTCACCATCCACAATGGCACCAGGGGGCTGCTGGAGGACATCGCCTCCCTCAGTGCCCGCTGACAGCCAGGGCATGATCCGCAAAAGTGGAAACCGCTTTTGCGACAAGATCATGCCCCGGCTTTTGCC
>NZ_JADCDA010000090.1 GCF_020252405.1 Aestuariivirga sp. | reverse complement strand
TCCCCTCACCTACCCCGACTGCGTCGGGGGCCTTCCTCTCCCGCTTCGCCGGAGAGGCTGCGAAGCGTCTTCTCCCGCTCCTTCAGCGGGAGAAGAAGGGACCCGTTGCGTGAGCAACGGGGAGATCAGGGGACGTCAAGGGATTCTGCGGAGCTGCCTTCCCCTCGCCTGCCCCGACTGCGTCGGGGGCCCCTCCTCTCCCGCTTCGCCGGAGAGGCTACGAAGCGTCTTCTCCCGCTCCTTCAGCGGGAGAAGAAGGGACCCGTTGCGTGAGCAACGGGGAGATGAGGGGACGTCAAGGGATTCTGCGGAGCTGCCTTCCCCTCGCCTACCCCGACTGCGTCGGGGCCCCCTCCTCTCCCGCTTCGCGGGAGAGGACGCAAAGTCGACTCACTCCCCGTAGGGCACCCAGATGTTCTTCACCTGCACGGCACGGCGGAGATATTCACTGCCCTGCCCTTGCGCGCGCGCCAGCCAGTCACGCGGGCTTGAAGACGCCCACGTCGCCTTGAGGTTCCCGGCGCTCAGCTCCTCCACCGCCTTCACGCCCGGCCCGAAATACCAAAGTGCCGCCACCTCATCATGCTCCGCCAGGGTCTTCGCCAGTTCGTCGCGCTCGCCGGTGACCGTGTTGACGACGCCGCCCGGCACGTCGGAGGTGTCGAACACCTGACAGAGATCGGTTGCCGCAAGAGGCGCGCGGGCTGACGGCACGGCCACCACGCGGTTGCCCATGGCGATGGCGGGCATCACCAGCGAAACGAAGCCGAGCAACGGCATCTCGTCGGGGCAGACCACGCCCATCACGCCCCACGGCTCGTTCATTGCCAGCGTGACATGGCGGGACTTGGTGCTGTGCACGCGGCCATCGTATTTGTCGGCCTGTGCGGCGTACCAGAAGATGCGGGCGAGCGATGCCTCGACCTCGGTTCTGGCGGCCCTGGCGCCCGCACCCATCTGGCGCAGGCGCGCGGCGAATTCGGCGGCGCGGGCCGAGAGGTTCTCGGCGACATAGTAGAGCACCTGCGCCCGGCTGTGCGCCGTGGCGGAGTGCCAGCCGGAGGCCTTGGCTGCCGCTTCCACCGCGTTGCGGATGTCCTTTCGGTTGCCGAGGCCAGCCAGGCCGATGGCCCTGCCATTTCCTCCATGGACGGAATAGCTGTGGCCCGAATCCGGCCGCATCTGCCTGCCGCCGATATGGAGCTTCGCCGTGCGGTCGATGGGCTGGGCCGCCGCGCTCGCGGGCGGCAGGGCGCTGAGCGGGGCCGCCCTGGCGGGCGCCGCGGCCTTCAGCGCCGCTTCCCAGGACGGGACGAGATATTCATGCAAGCCTTCGCGGCCGCCCTCGCGGCCGAAGCCGGACTCCCTGTAGCCGCCGAAACCGGCGGCGGCGTCGAACAGGTTGGTGGAGTTGATCCACACCACGCCCGCCTTCACGCGCGCCGCGGTGTCGAGCGCCAGATTGATGTTCTCGGACCACACGGTGGCGGAAAGGCCATAGCGCGTCTGATTGGCGATCTGCACCGCTTCCTCCGGCGTGCGGAACGTCATGACGGCGGCAACGGGGCCGAAGATTTCGACGTCCATCACGGTGGAAGACGGCTCGACATCGGTGAAGAGGGACGGCGCGAACCAGTTGCCGGACGTGGGGAGATCGCAGGATGCCTGCAGCAGCGTGCCGCCCTCGGCCTTGCCCTGCTCGACGAGTTCGGTGATGCGCTTCAACTGGATGGGATCGACGATTGCGCCCATGTCCATGGACTTGTCCAGCGGGTCGCCCACCCGCAGCGTCTGCATGCGGCGGCGCAGCCTGGCGATGAAGCGTGGCGCGACGCCCTCCTGCACCAGGATGCGCGAGCCCGCGCAGCAGACCTGGCCCTGGTTGAACCAGACGGCATCGACCACACCTTCCACTGCTGCATCGAAGTCGGCATCCTCATGCACGATGAAGGGCGACTTGCCGCCCAGTTCCAGCGACAGCTTCTTGCCCGAACCGGCGGTGGCCTTGCGGATGAGGCGGCCCACTTCCGTGGAGCCGGTGAAAGCGATCTTGTCGACGCCCGCGTGACCGGCGAGCGCCGCGCCCGTGGCGCCGTCACCCGTGACGATGTTGACCACGCCCGGCGGCAGGCCCGCCTCACGGCAGATTTCGGCGAAGGCCAGGGCCGTCAGGGGCGTGAACTCGGCGGGTTTCAGCACCACCGTATTGCCCGCCGCCAGTGCCGGCGCGATCTTCCACGCCAGCATGAGCAGCGGGAAGTTCCACGGGATGATCTGGCCGCAGACGCCGACCGGCTGATGGCCGGGGAACTCGTCCGCGATCAGTTCCGCCCAGCCGGCATGGTGATAGAAATGGCGCGCCACCAGCGGAATGTCGATGTCGCGCGACTCGCGGATGGGCTTGCCGTTGTCCATCGTCTCCAGCACCGCCAGGAAGCGCTCGCGCTTCTGGATGATGCGGGCGATGGCATAAAGGTGCCTCGCACGCCCGTGGCCGGAGCGTTTCGACCATGCGCCAAAAGCCTTGCGTGCGGCCTTCACCGCCGCATCGACGTCCGATGCGGAGCCCTGGCTGACGCGGGCGAGCACCTGGCCGTCCGCGGGATTGGCGGTGTCGAAGCTCTCCGCCGAGGGCTTGGTGAAGACGCCGCCGATGAAATGGCCGAAGCCCTTTTCATGGGCCTTGAGCCACTCCACCGCATGGGCGTTGCTCTCGGGCGCCGGGCCATAGTCCATGGTGTCGAGAATGTCGCTGACGCTGGGCATGATGATCTCAGGCGAGGGGCTGGCGGGAGGCCGCGGCATAGCGGCCGGTGACATGGTGTTCGAGCTGGCGTTCGATGTCAGCGAGCATGGAGGAGGCGCCGATGCGGAACAGGTCGGGCTCCAGCCAGCGGCGGCCCAGCTCCTCCTTCATCAGGATCAGCCAGTTCACCGCGTCCTTCGCCGTCTTCAGGCCGCCCGCCGGCTTGAAGCCGATCTCAAACCCGGTGACCGCGCCATAATCCCTCAATGCACGGACCATCACGAGGCTGACGGGCAGCGTGGCGTTGACGTCCTCCTTGCCCGTCGAGGTCTTGATGAAGTCGGCGCCGGCCTGCATGGCCACCATCGAGGCCTTGTAGACATTGCGCAGCGTCTTCAGGTCGCCCGTGGCGAGGATGGCCTTCATGCGCGCCCCGCCGCAGGCCTCGCGCATGGCGGCGACCTCATCGTAAAGGGCGGCCCAGTCCTGCAGCAGCGCCAGGGCGCGGTGGATGACGATGTCGATCTCCCTCGCGCCCTGGTCCACCGCATGGCGGATTTCGGCAAGCCGCTGCGCAAGCGGCGTGAGGCCCGCGGGAAAGCCGGTGGCCACCGAGGCGACGGGAATGCCGGAACCCTCCAGCGCCTTCACGGCGTGCGGCACCATGGCGGGATAGACGCAGACGGCGCCCACCGTGGGCATCCCGGAAAGTCCCAGCGCCGTGACGATGTCGTCCCGCAAGGGCCGCTTCGCCTTGGCGCAGAGGCGGTGCACGCGGCCCGGCGTGTCGTCACCGGCCAGCGTCGTAAGGTCGATGCACTGCAGCGCCTTCACCAGCCAGGCCGCCTGGTAATTCTTCTTGACCGAGCGGCGCGCCGGGATCGACGCCGCGCGGCGTTCGGCGGCGGAGAGGTTCACCTGCGCGTCCTCGAACCAGTCGGGGGTCAGGGCCGTTCCCGGATTGCGCGCAACGGCCGCGAAGCGGGTGGCGGCGCCGGCGGGGCGGAGTTCATTCATGACGCATACTCCTTGCGGGCCGGGCCCCAGGCACTTGGAGGTTGTTTAGAGCAAATGGGAAGAACGGGAAATGGTCTGTCTCCTCCACCCATCATGCCCGGGCTCGTCCCGGGCATCCTTTGCGGGCGCCAAAAAGGATACGCGGGACAAGCCCGCGTATGATGGTCATGAGGGATCACGGCTTCACTTCGGAAACATCAATCCCTTGAAGGCCTTCGTCTGCTCCACCAGCGCGATTTCCGCCGGCAGCCGCTCCATGGACGAGGCGCCGTAGAAGCCGTGGCAGTTCTGGGTGTTGGACAGGATGAACTGCGCATCGGCCGGCAGGGAGACGGGGCCGCCGTGGACGATGATGATGGCATCCTTGTTGACCCTCAGCGCGGCCTCTGCCCATTCGTCCACCAGCGCCGGGCAGTCGGCGAGGTCCAGTGCCGTTTTGGAGCCGATGCGTCCGCCGGTGGTGAGGCCCAGGTGGCAGACGATGATGTCCGCCCCGGCCCTGGCCATTGCCTCCGCCTCGCCGGCGTTGAAGACATAGGGCGTCGTCAGCATGTCCTTGGACCGGGCGAGCCGGATCAGGTCCACCTCAAGGCCATAGGACATTCCGGTCTCCTCGAGATTGGCGCGGAACACGCCGTCGATAAGGCCCACGGTGGGGAAATTCTGGATGCCGGAAAAGCCCATGTCCTTGAGCCGGTCAAGGAAGGGATCGAAGAGGCAGAAGGGGTCCGTGCCGTTCACGCCCGCCAGCACCGGCGTGCGCCTGGCGACGGGCAACACCTCGCGCGCCATCTCCACCACGATCTCGTTGGCATTGCCATAGGCGAGGATGCCCGACAGCGAGCCGCGGCCCGCCATGCGGTAGCGCCCGGAATTATAAATGACGATGAGGTCGATGCCGCCCTCCTCCTCGCATTTGGCGGAAAGTCCCGTTCCCGCCCCGCCGCCCACGATGGGGATGCGGCGGCGCTTCATGTCCTGGAATTTCTCCATCAGGCCCAAGCGTTCGAAGCGCGGCACGTCAGGTCCTCCCCTGTTTCGATGACCACAGCGCGATCCGCAAAAGTGGAACCCGCTTTTGCGGCAGGATCACGCTCCAGCATATGGTCTGGCGCATGTTCTTTAAAGTCAGGCGATTCCGCCTGAACGGAACATGTGCTAGGCCCAGCTCGCCGCGAATGCGCCCACCGCGATCAGGATGATGATGCAGCTGATCACCCAGTGCCTGGCGGTGAATTGATGCAGCATCATTGCTTCGCCACCTTCGGCGTGAAGGCCTGCACCATCAGTCTGGCCTGTTTCACCTGATCGTCTGTCATGCCCTTGGCGATCTGGTCGCGATAGTTCGCTGCATTGTCGAAGCCCGGCTCGTTGGCGCACAGGTCGAGCCACATATAGGCGGCGATCGGGTCCGGCTTCACGCCGCGGCCCTTCCAATAGGCAAGCCCCACCTCATACTGGGCCTGCGGCTCGCCCTGGTTCGCCGCCATCAGCAGCCAGTTCATGCCGGCGGCCTCGTCCTGCCTCACCACGTCCTGGCCCTTCATCAGCCACCAGCCGAGTTTCAGCTGCGCCTCCGCATTGCCGTTCTTGGCCGCTTCGCCCCACCAGAAGATGGCCTGTTTGTTGTCCAGTTCCACGCCGTTGCGGTTCTCGCCCTTCAGGCCCCAGCTGCGCGGCCCATACATCTCGCCGATCAAATAGGCGGCTTGCGCATTGCCGTCCTTGGCATAGGGCAGCAGCAGGCTCAGCGCCTTGGCATAGTCCTCGCCATGGAAGGCGGCCATGCCGTCCTGATAGGCATCGGCCGAGGCCACACCGCCCGAGGCGGCCATGATGGCGAGCGCCAGGGCGCCTGCGCGAAGATCGAACGTCATGGGAAACCTCCTGTGAAAAACCGGCCGGCACGCGAGGCGCCCCGGTCCGGCTGTCATCTCCGCTCCACCTCTAGGCCAGGGGGCTGGGCAGGGCAATAGGGCCGAACGCTCATACCGTCGGCCGGCGAGTCCCCCCCCTCTCAGCTCGTCACCCCAGCGGAAGCTGGGGCCCAGCTTTGGGCATCGGCCCCGCGGAAAGCTGGATCCCAGCTTTCGCTGGGATGACGGTAAGGAGTGTGTTGTCGCCTGGTTGCGCAATAAAATTTCGCAACGCTTGCCCAATAATGTCCATTTCGTGTCCACTTCCCTTAGGTCAAGTTGCGCAATAAAGTTTCGCAACTTTTGGCGGTTGCACGCGGGCCGCCAAACGCGCGTCAACAACACCATCGCTTTTGCATCCCAAAATGCATCCGCCCGCAACATGCGGCAACGCAAAAGCAACGCCGGTGGACCCCGGTGTCTCCGTCCTCTGGTTCTAGGCTGATACCAGCCCTTGGCGCTAGAAGGCGCCCAACCAGACCTAACGCCAAGGAACCGACCCATGCGCATGACCACCGAAGAGGCTTTCATCAAGGTTCTCCAGATGCACGGCATCGAGCACGCCTTCGGCATCATCGGCTCGGCCTTCATGCCGATTTCGGACCTTTTCCCCAAGGCCGGCATCACCTTCTGGGACTGCGCGCATGAGGGTTCGGGCGGCATGATGGCCGACGGATACACCCGCGCATCGGGCAGGATGTGCATGATGATCGCGCAGAACGGCCCGGGCATCACAAACTTCGTTACTGCTGTAAAAACAGCATATTGGAACCATACGCCCCTCCTTCTGGTGACGCCTCAGGCCGCCAACAGGACCATCGGCCAGGGCGGCTTCCAGGAGGTCGAGCAGATGGACCTGTTCAAGGACATGGTCGGCTATCAGGAGGAGGTGCGCGACGCCTCCCGCGTGGCCGAGGTTCTCAACCGCGTCATCATGAACGCCAGGCGCCTCTCGGCCCCCGCCCAGATCAACATGCCGCGCGATTTCTGGACCCAGGTCATCGACATCGAACTCCCCGCCGCCGTCGCCTTCGAGCGCCCGGGCGGCGGCGAGGAGGCCATCGCCGCCGCGGCTAAGCTGTTGTCGGAGGCCAATTTTCCGGTCATCCTCAACGGCGCGGGCGTTGTGCTGGGCAATGCCATCCCGGCCTCCGGGGCGCTGGCCGAGCGGCTGTCGGCCCCGGTCTGCGTGGGCTACCAGCACAATGACGCCTTCCCCGGCTCGCACCCGCTGTTCGCGGGGCCCCTGGGCTACAACGGCTCCAGGGCGGCCATGGAACTGATCAGCCGGGCTGACGTGGTGCTGGCGCTTGGCACCCGCCTCAACCCCTTCTCCACGCTCCCCGGCTATGGCCTCGACTATTGGCCGAGGGAAGCGAAGCTGATCCAGGTCGACATCAATCCCAGCCGCATCGGCCTCACCAAACAGGTCAGCGTCGGAATCGTGGGCGATTCCAAGAAGGTAGCGGAGGGCATCCTGGCCAAACTGTCGCCGTCGGCGGGCGACCGGGGCCGCGAAGAGCGGAAGAACCTGATCGCTCAGACCAAGTCGCGCTGGGCCCAGCAGCTCTCCTCCATGGATCACGAGGACGATGATCCGGGCACCAGCTGGAACGAGCGCGCCCGCCAGGCCAAGCCCGGCTGGATGAGCCCCCGCATGGCCTGGCGCGCCATCGAGGCGGCACTCCCCCGGGAGGCCATCATCTCCTCCGACATCGGCAACAATTGCGCCATCGGCAATGCCTACCCGACCTTCGAGCAGGGCCGTAAGTATCTGGCGCCGGGCCTTTTTGGCCCCTGCGGCTACGGCCTGCCGTCGGTCGTCGGCGCCAAGATCGCCTGTCCGGACGTGCCGGTGGTCGGCTTCTCCGGCGACGGCGCCTTCGGCATCGCGGTGACGGAGATGACCGCCATCGGCCGCAAGGAATGGCCCGCCATCACCCAGGTGGTCTTCCGGAACTACCAGTGGGGTGCTGAAAAGCGCAACTCCACCCTCTGGTATGACGACAACTTCGTGGGCACCGAACTTGACACCCAGGTGAGCTACGCCGCAATCGCAAAAGCCTGCGGACTTCAAGGGGTTGTGGCTCGCACCATGGACGAGCTGCGCGATGCCCTCGCCACGGCCATCGAGGATCAGATGAAGCATGCCAAGACGACGCTGATCGAGGCGATGATCAACCAGGAACTGGGCGAGCCCTTCCGCCGCGACGCGATGAAGAAGCCGGTCGCCGTGGCCGGGATCGACGCCAGAGACATGCGCCCCCAGACAGTGTAAGTCTCGGCGCTGGGCCGCGTATTCGGGACTCAGTCACGCTTTTGCTGCATTCCCTTGGTGTGAGGGCGATCGTGAGGAGCACGGACCATCATGGCTGAATCGCAGAAAGCATCCGAGATCCGCGAACGCGGCCGCGCGTGGCGGGACACCATGCTTCAGATGACCGCCACCATCATGATCCCGCTGACCATCGCGGGGATGGGCCTCTATTATACGCGCTGGCAGCAGAATGTGAATGATTTGAAGACGATGATCGACTTGGTGAGCGACGACAAGCCGGAGCGCCAGAAGTACGGCATCGCCATGTTCGAGTATCTGCTGAAGAACGACAAGGTGCCGGTCGAATTCGTCGCCGCCCAGCTTGACTATGCCAACAATGCCTCCGACCCGCAGCTGCTGCCCGCCATGGAGCGCGCGCTGACCAAGGCGGCGCAGTCCAACGCCAATGTTCAGGCGGTGTTCAAGGAGGCGGTCGAGCGCCTGCCGTCTCGGGTTTTCGTCAATGTTCTCAATGAGCAACAGCGCGCCTGCTTCTCCAAGCTGCTGACCGGCCTCAAGGATAATGACGGCGCCGCCATCACCGTGCCCTCCATCACCATGGCGAAGTGGGACGGAAAAGTGAATGAAATCCGCGCCATGAACGATGACGACGTGCCGAAGGCGGAGGCCATTGCCGAGTGGCTGCGCAACATGGGCTTCGACATCCAGGTGGTGAACCTCACCAATATCTGGGCCGGCGCAAGGAAGGTGCGCCCCAACACCTTCGAAATCTGGTTCGGCGACAAGGACCTGCCCTCCATGTGCACCGGCAAGGACGTAACCCTCGCGTCGCCGCCGCCGTCGAATTGATCAGAGCCGGTAGGCCCGAATTCCGTTGTCGCGGAACAACTTGCGCCTCTCCTCCGGCGTGCAGCCCGCGGTCGCCCAATCCAGCACCCCGATCCAGTCGGTATATTTTCCTGCCAGCTCCGCCACCGGCCAGTCCCCGCCATACATGATCCGGTCGAAACCGAAGCTGTCGATGACGTGATCGATATAGGGCCGCAGCTGATCGCGGTTCCAGTTTTCGTGGTCAGCTTCGGTGGTTACGCCGGAGAGCTTGCACATCACATTGGGAATCCGCGACAGCTCGCGGATGTGTCGCTTCCACGGTTCCGTCAAACCGTCCTTGATGCCGGGCTTGCCGATGTGATCGAGGACGAAGGACACCTCGGGGCAGCGGCGGACGAACTCGATGACGTTGCCGAACTGATGATGATAAATGCAAATATCGAAACTATAGCTGTACTTAGGCAGCAGTTTTGTCGCGGCAATGAAGTCCGGACGCAGCACGAATTCGGGGTCGGACTTGTTCTGGATGAGACGCCGGATGCCGCGTATGACCGGCAAGCGGGAGAGCCTTTCAAGATCGGCCTCGAGCTTTGGCCCCTCCTCAAGCGGCAGAGAGGCGACACAGCCTTTGAGCCGCGGGTCGCTGCGGGCCAACTCCTGCACCCATGCGGCCTCGTCCATGTGCTGGGGGTAGTCGACGTCAACCTCGACGAAGACCATGTTCCCGATCACGCAGGGCTTCGCCGCCTGATCGAGGTCGTGGATCGTCCAGTCGCGCCCGAGCCTGGGCGCGCCGCTCGCCCAGCCGTACTTGAACTTCGAGGTGTCCAGCAGGTGGACATGGGTGTCGGTGATGGGAAAATCGATCATGGCGCTCCGTCCCGGTTTTTCGGGCAGGCTAGCGCAACATCGGGCGGAGGTGAACTCGTTGATTGCACTGAGGAACTGCGCCACCCCGGCCAGCGTGTTGTCATGACTGAAGGAGACGCGCGCGCAACCTCTGGGCCGCCGCCGGGCACAGCACCCGGAGCGCGCGCCGGTCCCCGGTCAGTCTTCCGACATCGTGGCGCCGGGGTAAAAGGGAAGCTCCCGCACCCTTGTGCCGCTCAGGCGGTGATAGGCATTGGCAAGGGCCGGCGCCACGCAGGGCACGCCTGTTTCGCCCACGCCGCCCGGCATGGTGGTGGCGGGATCGCCCTCAAGGATGTCGACCGTCACCTGCGGCATGTCGCGCGCGGTAAGCACGCGGTAATTGGAGAAATTCTGCACCTGCGGCACGCCGTTGGCAAAGGTCACGCGGTTGTAAAGCGCGGAATAAAGGCCGTGGACGAGGCCGCCCTGCATTTGCGCCTCGACCGCATCCGGGTTGATGACGAGGCCGCAGTCGATCACGTAGTGCGCCTTGGTCACCCGGATGCGCGAGACATTGTCGAGCGCGATTTCGAGCGCCAGCGCCACATAGCTGTTGAAGCCCTTGAGGAAGGCGACCCCGCGCCTTGCCGCCGCCATGCCCGTGTATCGGAGCGAGGCCTTCAGCGTCTGCAGCACGCGGGCGGCGCGCTGGTCGGCGCCAAGCATGCGCAGACGGTAGTCGATCGGGTCCTGGTTCAGCGCCAGCGCCAGCTCGTCGATGGCGCTCTCGATGGCGAATGTGTTGTAGGATTCGCCCACCGAGCGCCAGTAACCGAGCGGGATTGCGGTGGGCAGCGGCGCGAATTCGATGCGGCGGTTGGCAATTCCATAGGGCAGCTTTACCGCGCCCGCCACCGCACCCGTGTCCTCCGGGTTGGCGCCCTGCTGGAAGCTGATCGAGGCCGAAACGTTGCGGTAGACAAGGCCGCCGATGCCATTGGCGTCTCCGCCGAGGCGCACGCGCATTGAGGCATAGGGGCGGTATTTGTCGTTCTTGAAGTCCTGCGGCCGCGACCAGGTGAGCTTGACGGGCTTGCCCACGGCGATCGCCAGCTTCACCGCCTGCAGCACATAGTCCTGCTCGATCTTGCGGCCGAAGCCGCCGCCGCAGAGCATGGAATTCACCTTGATCTGCGCGTCGGTGAGGTTGGCAAGGCCCGGCACGCTGCGCACGGTGCCCGGCACGAAGCTCTGGCCCTGGGTCGGCAGCCACAATTCCACCAGCGTGACTAAGCCGTTGGTTTTGGTGACTGACACGGTGGCGTTCATGACCTCCATGCAGGCATGGGCGAGAAAGGGAGCGACATAGGTGGCGTCGATGGCGCCGGTCTTGCCATCGGGGCTGCCGACGGTTTCAAAGACTTTCAGGTTGGCGGGAGCAGCCGCCGCCTGCAGCGCCTGCGCAGCGCTGGCGAGGGAGCCGGAATCGAGCAAGGCGCGGTTGGCGGGCAGTGCCCAGGTGACCTTGGATTGCAGCGAACTGGCGATGCGCATGGCGTTCCATGTGTTGCTGGCTACCACGCCCACGGCATTTCCGAGATTGACCACGGCGAGCGCGCCGCTGGCCTTGGCGGGGCAGCTCTTTACAGTGCCGGTGAGGGTGGGGCTGTGCGCCACGCTGGCGAACACCATGCCCGGCAGCATGACGTCCATGCCGAACTTGGCAGAGCCGTCTACCTTGGCCGCGAGGTCGATACGGCGCACACGCTGGCCGACGATGCGCTTGGTGCCGGCAAAGGGCGCGCTGGCTGGAACGGGCGTGCTTGCCACCTTGCCCAGGACCGAGGCGAAAGTTTTGACGCCGTAGATCGCGTGATTCACCTTGCCGCCGCCGGCGAGTGTCCATTGTTCCACGGCGCCGCCGAAGGTGAGGGCGGCCGCGGCGCGCAGCCGCCAGGCCGCGATGGCGGAGGCGCTGCGCAACGGCGCGTACCACATCATGGTGGAGGTCGAGCCGCCGGTGAGCTGCAGGCCCCAGCCGGGCAGGCCATAGAGCGCCGGGTTGACGGGGGCATGCTCGAAGCGCACCTGCGCCCAGTCCAGCATCAGTTCCTCGGCCATGATCTGGGCCAAGCCGCTGCCGATGCCCTGGCCCATTTCCGTCTGGCCGGTGATGAGCGTCACGGTGTTCGAGGCGTCGATTCGGATATAGGCGCCGACCGTGGCGCCTGCGTCGGCCTGCCCGGCGGCGAAGCCGAGCGTGACCGGCATCAGGACGGCGGCTGCCGCGCCACCGAGAAAGCTGCGGCGGTCGAGGATCATTGTGTCAGTGGTGGGCTTGGCGGACATGGTGCAATCTCCCGCTGGGGTGGTTCAGGCGATGCCGGGGAGGCCGAGGATCGCCTCCTTCACGCGCTGGAAGGTGCCGCATTGACAGATATTGGAGAGCGAGGACGCGGTCGAGGCGCGCGACTCGCCAGCCTTGAGGCGTCCGAAGGCCGCCATCAGCATGCCGGACTGGCAGAAGCCGCATTGCGGAACCTGGTGCTCAAGCCAGGCCGCCTGCAGCCTGGCGCCCAGCGGATCGGTCTTGAGGGCCTCGATGGTCATCACCGACTTGCCCGCCACTTCGCCGATCGATACGTCGCAGGATTTCTCGGGCTCACCATTGATGAGCACGGTGCAGGCGCCGCAGATCTCGATACCGCAGCCATATTTGGTTCCGGTGAGGCCGAGCTGGTCGCGCAGCACCCAGAGCAGAGGCGTTTCAGAGGAGTCGACCGTGACGGTCTTCGCCACGCCGTTCAGTTTGAATGAAATCTGCGCCATGGCTGTCTGTCCTTTCATTTCGCCGTGCCGCGCCGGACCGGCCGTGGCGGTGCAACCTCTCTTTATGCCCTTCACTTAATTGGGCCAAGCTGACGGCTTCCTGACGAAACGGACAAGTGGCGGCTGGGCGAATGGTTAGGGCGTTGCTGAGCAGATCGATCAGATTTGAAGGATCGGCCCCGCGCCTCAGACGGCGATGCGCCTCTTCGTGCCATCGCGCGCGATGTCGGCCAGCGCGCGCGATGTCGGCCAGCGCGCGCAACCCGCTCATGTTGCCGCCAGGCGCCTCACAGGCAACCTTCGTCATGGTGAACTCTATGGGGGCGACAAGGGCGGGCGTGGGCACCGATCCGAAGGCATTCTCCGGGAGCGTGGTGGCGTCCGCCATGTAGGTGATGCCGCCGCCGGGCCAGACGTAGCCGGGCGCACCGCCGACGGTAACACGGGTGACGGCCTGTTTCATCGATTGCGTCAGCCGCACCGGGTTCTGGGTGACTCCGGCGCGCAGCGAGCCTGCGCTTTCAACTGTCCTCTTCATAGCCGGCGCCGGGCTGGGCGACCTTGAAGTAGCGGCCGGGCGTGGAGCGGCGGCCCTTTATCTTGATGCCGGTGCCGGGAAGCCCAAGGAACTTGTCGGCCTGGTGCTCGGAGAGCACGCCGGTGATCTGATCATCGACCACCACCCCTCATCGACGTGACCCATCCACTGCCTGCCAACATGCCGATGGCGGCGGAGCCGCAGCCAACCCGCATGCGCTCTTCCTTCAAGCCATTGATGATCGGCGCCTTGCCGCCCTCGATGACATGGGTTGCGCCGCCGTCCGCGGTAACTTCGAGGGGCTTGCAATTGGCGAGCGCCAGCATCGCCCCGCAGGTGACGCGGCCTACCCCATTAGATCCGCCGATGAGGTGGCGCACGCCGCCCAACGAGAGCATCTGCGAGCCGTATTCGGCGGTGGTGACGTGACCGATCCGCTCGCCTTCGACCCGCACGACGGCTGTCTCGTGGCCGAGGCGGCTGTCGGTGTCGATCTTCACCTTGAGGCCGCAGCAGCTGAAGATGCCCTCCGTCACCACGGTGACCATGTCGATGCCGTCAACCTCGGAGGAAACGATGAAGGGCGCGGGCTTTTAATCCGGGTAGGTGGCGCCAGCACCGATGGCGGTGACGAAGGTCCGGGGTTCGCGGATGGTGGAGCCGTCCCATTCACGCGGTGAGGGAAGGAAGGGGACGAGGCCGCCTCCCTGAACCAACGTATGCTCGAGCGGCACATGGGGGTCTGTGCGGGTCAGCACGCCGCCGCGGTTTGCATAGCGGTCGCAGGCGTCGAGCATGCCCTCCCGAATACAGCAGAGCATGGGGCAGGCATCGCAGCGGATCTTGTCCGCCGGGGCGTCCATGGCAATACTTCGCAAATGCGAAATCGGTGTTGACAGGGATCAGATGATCTCATAATTTTTGTATGTATACAAACAAATTCCGGGACAAGGCAGGCTATGAGTGCGTTGTATGAAGAGGAAGTGCTGAGCGTCCATCACTGGACCGACCGCCTGTTCAGCTTCAAGACCACCCGCTCGCCCGCCTTCCGCTATGAGAACGGCCAGTTCACGATGATCGGCCTCGAGGTGAACGGCAAGCCGCTGCTGCGCGCCTATTCGATGGTGAGCCCCAACTACGCCGACGAGCTCGAGTTCCTGTCGATCAAGGTGGCCGACGGGCCGTTGACCTCCAAGCTCCAGCATATCCGGGTGGGCGACAAGATTCTCGTCGGCAAGAAGCCGACCGGCACGCTGCTGCTCGACAACTTGACGCCGGGCCGCAACCTTTATCTGCTCGGCACGGGCACGGGGCTTGCGCCCTTCATGAGCCTGGTGAAGGACCCTTCCGTCTATGAGCGCTTCGAGAAGGTGATCCTCGTCCACGGCTGCCGGACCGCGGCCGAACTGGCCTATGCCGGCGAGATCGAGAACCAGCTGCCGAACGACGAGCTGCTCGGTGAAGAGGTGCGCGCCAAGCTGCTCTATTACCCGACCGTGACGCGCGAGGAATTCCGCAACCGTGGCCGCATCACGCTGCTGATGGGCAACGGCAAGATGGCCTCCGATCTCGGGCTTCCGCCCGTCGATGCTGTGCGTGACCGCGTGATGATCTGCGGATCGCCCGCCTTCCTCGCCGACATCGTGGGCCTGTTGAGGGGCATGGGGTTCAGCGAGGGTTCAAGCAACGGGCCGGGCAGCTACGTCATCGAAAAAGCCTTCGTGGAGAAATAGGCCATGGCCCGAGCGGAAGCGAAGGCGACCGCTCCCGGCGGCTACCGGCTGGAAGACCAGGTGGGCTTCCACCTGCGCCGCGCGGGCCAGCGCCATGCTGCGATCTTCGCCGCCCGCATCACCGATGAGCTGACACCGACGCAATGGGCCGCTCTTGTGAAGCTCGCCGAATTCGAATCCCTGTCGCAGAACCGGCTTGGCCGCGAGACGGCCATGGATGCCGCCACCATCAAGGGCGTGATCGACCGGCTGCTGAAGCGCGCCTTCGTGGCGACGGCCCCCGACCCCGGTGATGCACGGCGCATGCGTGTGTCGATCACCCTTATTGGTCTTGCGGCGGTTGAGCGCGGTGCTCCCGCCGCAACCGTCATAACCGCCGAAACGCTGCAGCCGCTGGACGCCGCCGAGCGCCGCAACCTGTTGGAATTGCTGAAGCGCATTGGCTGAGCAAACCCCAATCCCGCCTCGTTTCTTTTGATATGATCCTGCCCGGCGTCAGACCGGGTCCCCTTGGGAGCAAACACATAACTGGAGGAAATCATGCCGATACGTAAGGGCGGTGTTCCCGGACGTGGAGTAGGCTGGAGGCGAACACGCTCGGCATCCTGCTGGCGAGCGGCGTGCTGGCAGCGGGGTTCTTCGCGGCGGTGTGGGCCGGATGGCTATGGTCACGCAAGCCCGGCTCGCTCGAAAGATTATGCGGGCGGCTGGTCCATTCGCTGATCCCGATCTCCATTGCCCATCACGCCGCGCACGATCTGGTCGACACGATCGTCAAGTCGCAATACCTGCCGCTGGCGCTGAACGAACCCTTCGGAACGGACGCCGATTTGCTTGGCATCGGCCATGCCCATGTGATGACATCTCTCCAGAATTCCGCCTCCGGCGCGCTGGCGGTCAATGCAAGGCAAACCTTCGCGCTGGTGATCGGCCTTGTCATCGGTGTTGCCGTGGCGCACTCCAAGGCGGCGGCGGAAGGCCTGCCGTCACCCTGCGTGATGAAGCTGGAGCTGCCGCTGGCCGTTTGCATGGTGGGTTACACGGCCTTTGGCCTGTGGCTGCTTGGAGCGGCGGCAATTGCGTGATGCCGGGGACGCCGCCCAGCTTGCAGGAAAGGACGGAGAGCGGGGCGCGGCTGGGCATGAGGACCGTCGCGGCACCGCGCCAGGCGGCCAGGGGTTCACGGCGGCGCTCCCCGGCGCCGCCCGCGTCCGGAGAGAGTCCGTCAATCAATTTTCCAACATAATGTCCGGCAACAACGCACTTGAACCGGGGCTTGCGGATGGTTGCCTTCACGCGCCTGAAAGCATGACGCATCCAGGCCCCGGAGCAGACTGGACGGCGAGGATAAATGCACGATGAAACATATCGTTCCCGCACTGCGCCGGAACCTCACCCGCAGGGTCAGCCGGGAGCCCGCACCCAAGGGCCAAAAGCGCCCCACCCATGACGGGCATGACCCGGCGCTGACCATTTCGGTCGCCTCCTACAATGTGCACAAATGCGTGGGCGCCGATGGCGTGTTCAATCCCGGCCGCGTGCTGAAAGTGGTCCTCGAGCTCGGCGCCGACATCGTGGCGCTGCAGGAGGCGGACCAGCGCTTCGGCAGCCGCAGGGGCCTGCTGGACTTGAAGGCGCTCTACGAGAAAGGCGGCTACCGCCCGGTGCTGGACCAGGGCTCGCGCAGGCTGAGCCATGGCTGGCACGGCAATGTGATCCTCCACCGCGAGGGCGCGGGCAATGTGGCCAACGTCCAAAAGATATCGCTCCCCGGCTTCGAGCCGCGCGGCGCCGTGCTGGTCGATTTCGATTTCTCCGGCCTGCCGCTGCGCATTATCGGCGCGCATCTGGGACTACTCAAATCATCCCGCACGCGGCAGGCGGAGGCCATTCTCCACGCGGCGCACCCGGTGGACGACCGCGCGGTGATCCTGCTGGGCGACACCAACGAATGGCGCACCGGCGGGCGCTCGGCCTTGAAGCCCTTCGATCCGCATCTCTCCGACGTCGACATGACCATCGCCAGCTTCCCCTCGCGCTTTCCGCTGTGGCCGCTCGACCGCGTGCTCACCAACCGGCATGTGACGGTCTATGAGATGCAGGCGATCGAGACGAAGCTGTCGCGCATCGCCTCCGACCATCTGCCGGTGAAAGCGGTGATCGGCGTCACCCGTGGCATCGCCGCGGCGCGGGGCGGCGCATGAGGGCGCGGTAAGCGCATCGGATCTTGTCATCTTCGACTGCGTCGGCGTGCTGATGGGCATGATGACGGAGGCGGGCGTCCCGCTGTCGCACGAGGCCTTCCGCAGCGACTTCCTGAACCGCGGCTTTGCCGCCGGGCTGGGCATCAGGGCTGGCATCGCGGCAGGCGCAGGCAGCCGGCATCGGCATTCCCCCTTGCCGATGCCCCGGGACCAGTCCATGCAGGATGATGACGGACGTGACGGGCCGACACTGCTTGCGGCAAGGAATCATGGGTCCGGTGATCCACCGCATGCGTACGAACGCCAGTTGACGACAGGAACCGCGATGCTTCTCGACCTCCAGGACGTGAGCAAGTCCTACCCCACCGGCGAAGGCGTGTTGCAGGTCCTGCGCGGCGTGAGCCTGGCGCTCGGCGCGGGCGAGAGTCTGGCGCTGACAGGCGAGTCCGGCAGCGGCAAGAGCACGCTGCTGCACCTCGCTGGCGGGCTCGACCGTCCGGATTCAGGCGCGATCCGCTTTGAGGGAAAAGACATTGCCGGGCTGGGCGACAGGGATCTGGCGGCCTTCCGCAGGGTGAGCGTGGGGCTGGTGTTCCAGCAGTTCAACCTCATCCCATCGCTCGATGTGCGCGCCAACCTGGCCTTCCAGGCGCGGCTGGGAGACCGGTACGATGCGGCGTGGACCGGGCGCCTGACGGAGCGGCTGGGACTGGCGGGCCTCCTCGACCGCTACCCCGAGCAACTCTCCGGCGGCCAGCAGCAGCGTGTCGCCATCGGCCGCGCGCTGGCAGGACGGCCGCGGCTGATCCTCGCCGACGAGCCCACCGGCAATCTTGATGAAGCCACGGGAGACGCGGTGCTGGACCTCATGCTGGCGCTGATGGCCGAGACGGGGGCCGCGCTGCTGATGGTGACGCACTCGACCAGGCTTGCGTCCCGCCTCGGGCGGCGCCTGCATCTTGCGGCCGGAAAGCTTTCCTGATGCTCACACAGGGCTTCGTCGTGCTCCTCTCGCATTGGCGGCGGCACAAGCTGCAGTTCGCCATGCTGCTGTTGGGGCTGGCCCTGGCCACCGCCCTGTGGTCCGCCGTGCAGGCCATCAATGGCGAGGCCCGCGCCAGCTATGCGCGCGCCGCCGCCGTGGTGGGGCAGGACCGGCTGGAGCAGCTCGCCCGCCCTGACGGCACGCGTTTTCCGCAGTCCGGTTATATCGCGTTGCGCAAGGCGGGCTGGCTCGTCTCGCCCGTCATCGAGGGCGAGAAGCGCTTCGGGGCGGAGCGCCTGCGCATTCTGGGCGTCGACCCGCTGACGCTGCCGTCCGAGGCCGCACAGGTGAATGTGGGCGCGGCGGATATCGGCCTTCAACGCTTCATCACCCCGCCCGGCGTGTTCATCGTGTCCGCCGAAACGGCGGAGCGGCTGAAGGGCGTGGAAACGCCGCCCCTGCGCATCAGCGATGCGCTGCCGCCCGGCATGGTCCTGACCGACATCGGCATTGCGCAAGGCCTCCTCGATGCGCCGGGGCAGGTTTCGCGCCTGCTGGTCGCGGCGAAGCAGCCCGGACATGCCAGGCCGCTGGCGGAGGTGACGCCGGATCTCGTGCGGCGCGCGCCGCCGGAGGAGAGCGACCTGTCGCGCCTCACCGGCAGTTTCCACTTGAACCTCACGGCCTTCGGCTTTCTCGCCTTCGCGGTGGGGCTGTTCATCGTGCATTCGGCAATCGGCCTTGCCTTCGAGCAGCGCCGCCCGGCAATCCGCACGCTGCGCGCCGTGGGCCTGCCGCTCGGCGTGCTGATCATGCTGATGGTGGTGGAGCTTCTCGTGCTCTCCACCGCCGCCGGGCTGATCGGCGTGGCGCTGGGCTATGGCGTGGCCTCGCTGCTTCTGCCCGATGTGGCGGCGAGCCTGCGCGGGCTTTATGGCGCGGAGGTGCCCGGCACACTGTCGGTCCGGCCTTCGGTGTGGGGGCTGGGGCTGGCGATTGCGGTGGCGGGCACGCTCGCCTCGGCGGCCTCGCGGCTGTGGCGCATCGCCTCCATGCCGCTGCTCGCCCCCGCGCGACCGCGCGCCTGGAGCCTCGCCTCGGAGCGCGCGCTGCGTCTGCAGGCGGCGGGCGGTCTGTTGCTGCTGGCGATGGCAGGGCTGACCGTGTTCCTCGGCTCGGGTCTCGTGGCGGGCTTCGCATCGCTGGGCGCGATGCTGCTTGGGGCCGCGCTGCTTCTGCCCATCATGCTGTCGGCGCTGCTGAAGCTGGGCGAGCGGCTGTCGACGCGTGTGGTGGCGCAATGGTTCTGGGCCGATACGCGCCAGCAGCTGCCGGGCCTGTCTCTGGCGCTGATGGCGTTGTTGCTGGCGCTCGCCGCCAATGCCGGGGTGGGCACCATGGTGCAAAGCTTCCGCCAGACCTTCGTGGGCTGGCTCGACCAGCGGCTGCCATCCGAACTCTATGTCACCACGCGCTCGCTGGACGAATCGCGGAAGGTGCATGACTGGCTCAGCTCCCGCAGCGATGCGGTGCTGCCGATCTGGAACGCCGACCTGCGCCTGTTCGGCCAGCCGGTGCAGGTCTTTGGCGTTGCCGACCACGCCACCTATCGCGACCATTGGACGATGCTGGAGGCGGTGCCCGATGTGTGGGACAGGATCGCGCGCGGCGAGGGCGTGCTGGCCAATGAGCAACTGGCGCGGCGGCAGAAGCTGAAGCTGGGCGACGCCATTCCGCTGCAGGCTGGCGTGAGCCTGCCGCTGGCCGGCGTCTTCTCCGACTATGGCAACCCCAGGGGGCAGGTGATGATGGGCGTCGACGGGCTGGTGAGGCTCTTCCCCGATGCGAGTCGGCTGCGCTATGCCGTGCGCATCGCGCCTGACAAGGCGCCGCAGCTCGCGGCGGAACTGCGCAAGGCCTTTGGCCTGCCGCAAGGGAACGTGGTGGATCAGGAGACGGTGAAGGCCTTCTCGCTGCGGGTCTTCGAGCGCACCTTCGCGGTGACGGCGGCCTTGAACGTGCTCACCCTCGGCGTGGCGGGGCTTGCCATTTTCGCCAGCCTGCTGACGCTGTCCGGCATGCGGCTTTCCCAGCTTGCCCCTGCCTGGGCCATGGGGCTGACGCTCAGGCGGCTGGCGCTGCTCGAGGTGCTGCGCGGCGCGGCGCTGGCCGTCTTCACCATGCTGGCGGCGGCGCCTGTGGGTCTGGGCCTTGCCTGGATGCTGCTTGCGGTGATCAATGTCGAGGCCTTCGGCTGGCGGTTGCCGATGCACCTCTTTCCGTTCGACTGGCTGCGGCTGCTGCTGCTCGCGGTGGCGAGCGCGGCGCTGGCGGCGCTGCTTCCCGCCCTGTGGCTCACCCGCCGCTCCCCCGCCGATCTCGTGAAGGTGTTCGCCAATGAACGTTAGGCTTCTGCTTCTCATGCTGCTGATGATGGCGGCGCCCGCGCTGGCGCAGGGCTTCGCGGGGCTGGGTGGCGATGCGCAGGGCTTCGCTGTTCCAAGGCGCGGGCAGGCGCCGCAGTTTCCGCGGGACCATGGCGCGCATCCGGACTATCGCATCGAATGGTGGTATCTCACCGCCAACCTCAAGGGCGAAGACGGCAAGGACTATGGCGCGCAGTGGACGCTGTTCCGCTCCGCCCTTGCGCCGGAGGAGAAGCCCGGCTGGCAAAGCCCGCAGCTGTGGATGGGCCATGCGGCGCTGACCACCGGCACGCGGCATTATTCGGACGAGCGCCTCGCCCGCGGCGGTGTCGGCCAGGCAGGCGTGACGCTCTCGCCCTTCAGCGCGGCGATCGACGATTGGAGCATGACGAGCCGCGCCGCGCCGCCGGCGGATGAACTCTCCGCACTCGCCATCACCGCCGCGGGCGAGGGCTTCTCCTACGCCCTCGCGCTCGATGCCAGGGGGCCGCTCGTGCGGCAGGGCGAAGAAGGTTACTCGGTGAAGTCCGCCCAGGGTCAGGCGAGCTATTACTACTCGCAGCCCTTCTATGCGGTGACAGGGGCCATCGCCGTCGAGGGCAAGGACATTGCGGTGACAGGGCAGGCCTGGTTCGACCATGAATGGTCCTCCCAGCCTTTGTCCAAGGACCAGACGGGATGGGACTGGTTCTCCTTCCACTTTGACGCAGGCGCAAAGCTGATGGGCTTCCGCCTGCGCGATGCGGGCGGGGGCTTCACGTCCGCCACCTGGATCAACGCCGATGGCACGCCCGAGCCGCAGCCGCCCGGCGCGCTTGAGGTAAGCCCGCTCGCCTGGGCCGAGGTGAAGGGCCACCGCGTGCCGGTGCAGTGGAAGGTGTCGCTGCCGGCGAAGGGGATCGAGGTGACGACGGCGCCGGTGAACGAGGATGCGTGGATGGAGACGCAGGTCGCCTATTGGGAAGGGCCTGTGCGGATCGAGGGCACGCATCCGGGCGTGGGCTATGTGGAGATGACGGGATATTGAGGTCCACTGGTCCACTGGTCCGCGGCCCCGTGCCGCGCGTCAATCGTCAATGAGCCCTTCGGTTGTTTCGGGCGGAAGGGGCTGCTACAATATGGGTGTCCTTCATGGATCGGATGGCAATGAACAACCCGCCAAAGGCGCCTCAGGACGGACGGTTTGAACCCGTCTCCGCCAGGATCCGCGCCCGGGTCGAAAGGGCCAACAAACGCTTTTTCGCCAATGACAACATCTCCGCCTTCATCGAGCCCGGCGAACTCGAAGCCCTGCTCGACGAGGTTGCGGGCAAGATGAAGGGCGTGCTCGAAAGCCTGGTCATCGACATCGACCATGACCACAACACCCGGGACACCGCGCGCCGCGTGGCCAAGATGTATCTGAACGAGGTGTTCCGCGGCCGCTATGTGGCTCAGCCGCCGGTCACCGAGTTTCCCAATGCCGAGTACCTCAACGAGCTGATGATCGTCGGCCCGATCACCGTCAGAAGCGCCTGCAGCCACCATCTCTGCCCGATCATGGGGCGGCTGTGGATCGGGCTTCTGCCCAACGAGCATTCGAACCTCATCGGCCTGTCGAAATACACCCGTCTCGCCGACTGGATCATGTCGCGTCCGCAGATCCAGGAAGAGGCGATCGCCCAGGTGGCGGACTTGCTGATGAGCAAGGTGGCGCCCGACGGCCTCGCGGTGGTGATGGAGGCGGATCATTTCTGCATGCACTGGCGTGGCGTGAAGGACAACGCCACCAAGATGATCAACAGCGTGATGCGCGGCGCCTTCCTCAAGAATGCCTCGCTGCGCCGGGAATTCCTCGCTCTCCTCAACCTCAAGGAT
>NZ_JADCDA010000009.1 GCF_020252405.1 Aestuariivirga sp. | reverse complement strand
CCCGTCTCCGCCAGAACCTTGGTGATCGCCGCCGTCAGCGACGTCTTGCCGTGGTCAACGTGGCCGATCGTGCCAATGTTGCAATGCGGCTTGTCGCGGTTGAATTTCTCTTTGGCCATCGGATGTCTCCGTTCTCAGCTGATTACGCGTATTTCTTCTTGATCTCTTCGGCCACCTGGCCCGGAACCTGGGCATAGTGGTCAAACTGCATGGTGTAGGACGCGCGTCCCTGGCTCATCGAGCGAAGGTTGTTGATGTAGCCGAACATATTGGCGAGCGGCACAAGCGCGTTGATGATGTTGGCGTTGCCGCGCATCGAGGTGCCCACAATCTGGCCACGGCGGGAGTTGAGGTCGCCGATCACGGAACCGACGAACTCTTCCGGCGAGGTGACCTCGACCTTCATCAGCGGCTCGAGCAGCACCGCGCCGGCGTTCTCGAAGGCTTCGCGCATGGCCGCGCGGGTGGCGATTTCGAAGGCGATCGCGGAGGAGTCGACTTCGTGGTAAGCGCCGTCAACCAGCGCGACCTTGAGATCGACGACCGGGAAGCCGATCAGCGGACCCGACGTCAGCACCGAGTTCAGCCCCTTTTCGACGCCGGGGACATACTCCTTCGGCACGGAGCCTCCGACGATGCGGGACTCGAAGGCATTGCCGGCGCCGGCCTCGTTCGGCTCGATTTCGAGGATGACGCGGGCGAACTGTCCGGTGCCGCCCGTCTGCTTCTTGTGGGTGTAGTCCTTCGTCACCTTGCGGGTGATGGCCTCGCGGTAGGCGACCTGCGGGGCGCCCACCTGGACCTCAACCTTGTGGGTGCGCTTCAGGATATCGACCTTGATGTCGAGGTGAAGTTCGCCCATGCCCTTGATGATGGTCTCGCCGGACTCGGAGTCAGTGGAGACGCGGAAGGACGGATCCTCGGCCGCAAGCTTGTACAGCGCGACGGCCATCTTTTCCTGGTCGCCCTTGGTCTTGGGCTCGACCTTCATCTCGATGACGGGATCAGGGAATTCCATCTTCTCGAGGATGACGGGCTTGCTGGGGTCGCACAGCGTGTCGCCGGTGCGGCTGTCCTTGAGGCCCACGAGGGCGACGATGTCGCCGGCATAGGCTTCCGCGATTTCCTCGCGGTTGTTGGCATGCATCAGAACCATGCGGCCAACACGCTCGGACTTCTCGCGGGTGGAATTCAGGAGCGCCATGCCCTTGGAGAGAACGCCGGAATAGATGCGGCAGAAGGTCAAGATTCCATATTGGTCGTCCATCAGCTTGAAAGCCAGGAGCGACAGCGGCGCGGTGTCGGAGGAAGGACGGGTGGTCTCTTCGCCGGTCTTGGGGTCGATGCCCTTGATGGCCGGACGGTCGAGCGGCGAGGGGAGATAGTCGACAACGGCGTCGAGCAGCGGCTGAACGCCCTTGTTCTTGAAGGCCGATCCGCAGAGGACAGGGAAGAAGGCGCCGGTCAGAACGGCCTTGCGCAGCAGCTTCTTGATGGTCGGGTTGTCGATTTCCTTGCCGTTGAGATAGTCGTCCATGGCCTGGTCGTCGAGTTCGGCGCAGGCTTCCACCATGTCGGCGCGGGCAGCTTCCGCGGCGGCCAGCAGGTCGGCCGGGATTTCTTCATCGTGGAACTTGGCGCCGAGCGCCTCGTCCTCCCAGACCACGGCCTTCATGCGGACGAGGTCGATGATGCCCTTGAAGTTGCTCTCCGCGCCGATCGGCAGCTGGATCGGGACGGGCCTGGCGCCCAGGCGCTCCCTGATGTCCTTGATGCACTGCTCGAAGCTGGCGCCCGTCTTGTCCATCTTGTTGCAGAACACGATGCGCGGGACGGAGTACTTGTCGCCCTGGCGCCACACGGTCTCGGTCTGGGGCTCGACGCCCTGGTTCGAGTCGAGCACACAGACCGCCCCGTCAAGCACGCGCAGCGAACGCTCGACTTCGATCGTGAAGTCGACGTGCCCGGGGGTGTCGATGATGTTCATCCGCTTGCCGTTCCAGAAGGCGGTGGTGGCGGCCGACGTGATGGTGATGCCGCGCTCCTGCTCCTGCTCCATGAAGTCCATGGTCGCGGCGCCGTCATGGACTTCGCCGATCTTGTGGGACTTGCCGGTGTAATAGAGGATGCGCTCGGTGGTCGTCGTCTTGCCGGCATCGATGTGGGCCATGATGCCGAAGTTGCGATAGTCCTCAAGTGGGTGGGCGCGGGGCATGATCTTCGTGTCCTGTGGCTCTTACCAGCGGTAATGCGAGAAGGCGCGGTTCGCTTCCGCCATCTTGTGGGTGTCTTCGCGCTTCTTCACGGCGGTGCCGCGGTTCTGCGATGCGTCAAGCAGTTCGCCCGACAGACGGTCGACCATGGTGGTCTCGTTGCGGTTGCGGGCCGCGGTGATGATCCAGCGGATGGCGAGGGCCTGGCGGCGCTCGGTGCGGACCTCGACGGGCACCTGATAGGTGGCGCCGCCCACGCGGCGGGAGCGGACCTCGATGGCCGGAGCCACGTTGTTGAGGGCCTCGTGGAACACCTGGACCGGGTCAGCCTTGGCCTTGGCCTGGATCTTGTCGAAGGCGCCATAAACGATGCCTTCGGCGACCGACTTCTTGCCCTCATACATGAGGTTGTTCATGAACTTCGAGACGACAAGATCTCCGAACTTCGGATCCGGATTGATTTCACGCTTCTCGGCGCGGTGACGACGCGACATTTCTGGCTCTCCCCGATCTTACTTCGGACGCTTCGCGCCGTATTTCGAACGGCGCTGACGGCGCTTGACGATGCCCTGGGTGTCGAGCACGCCGCGGATGATGTGATAGCGCACCCCCGGAAGGTCCTTCACGCGGCCGCCGCGGATCATCACCACGGAATGTTCCTGCAGGTTATGGCCCTCGCCCGGGATGTAGCTCACGACTTCGAAGCCGTTCGTCAGGCGAACCTTGGCCACCTTGCGCAGAGCCGAGTTCGGCTTCTTGGGCGTGGTGGTGTAGACGCGCGTGCAAACGCCGCGTTTCTGCGGGCAGGCCTGCATCGCCGGGACCTTGTTGCGGTAGGCCGGCGCCTGGCGTGGCTTGCGAATAAGCTGGTTGATCGTCGGCATTGTGGCCTTGTCTCTACCTTCGAACCCGATTGCACATAACAAATACACCAGCGCAATCCGGGCTCCTGGATTGCGCAGTGCTCAAAACCAGAGGACCATGGAGCCGGCAGGGCCCACAGGGTCGTGACCTTGAATGTTCTTCATCGCTGCCCTCGAAAGCGTTTCGGCGCGCGGGGCGACGACGGGCCTGCCGTTGGGAAGCGTGGCGGGTTCTACGGGGAGGAGCGCGCGCTGTCAACCCCAAAAAGCGGCCATTTTGCCGGGTGAAACAGCCAGTTCGGGCAGGTTGCGAGGGGCCACTGCGCGCTGCGCACACAATTCTGCCGTCGCTGGCGACCCATTGCCACAATGAACCGTTGTCCGGCCACTTGGATGCCCGTTTCGGACCCGATTCTGCCGCCTCCCGGTTGTAGATGACCCATCTGGCACCGTCATCGGCCTGATCGAGCCGGGAGGTGATGTTCCAGGATCCAAGACCATGATCCGCAAAAGTGGAACCCGCTTTTGCGGCCAGATCATGCTCAAGCTATTGAGCTGGCGCATGTTTGACCAGGTGATCCCACCTGACTGGAACATGCGCTAACCTCCAGAACCGCGCGGGGGTTGGCGGTAAGGCAGGGAGCGGGGGTCTGGCATGCCGGGGGGCTGCCCCGCCGATGGCATGGGAAGCGGCAGCGGCGGGGGCATGGGTTGCGTCTGGCCCTGATTGGTCATGGCCGGGTCGCTGGCCGGGTCGCTGGCCGGGTCGCTGGCCGGAACGTCAGCCCGCTGGCTGGTGGTGTCGAACAGGCTGAAAGTAACGGCGTTCTCCGGCGTGCCGATCGCCACCGTGCGCTCGCCGATATCGATGACGCTCCAACTGTCGACGCTTTCGCCCTTGCGCAGGTAAACGACATCGCCGCTCGAGACGATATGCAACGCCGCGATGCGACCGTCTGGCCCCGAGGCGACACCCAGCAGCTGGTAATTCTCCGGCCCTGGACCCTGCACCGGCGGGGGCGGCGGAGGTGGCGGGGGCGGGGGCGGCGGGGGCTCAGGCGGCGGCTCGGCCACCGGCGGCGGGGGCTCCGGCGGCGGCTCCGCCGGGCGCGGTCGGCGCGAGGGGTTGAAAAGCGGCCGGTCGGCGATGGCCAGGAAGGCCTCGGGATCGAGGCCCTGCAACGGGTTCAGCTTCACCCCGGCGGCGCGCGGGCCCCCGGTTGTGACGGCTGCGGGATCGCCGCCGCTGCGTATCTGGAAATGGCCCAGATACTCATAGCCGAGGTAGCCGCCAAGAAGGGCGGCAACGGCCGTCAACCCCGCCAGTCGCCTGTTCACGGCTGCGTCCTCCATCCAAAGGCCTCGATCCGCACCGTCATGCGCAGCGACTCGGACGGGTAGGGATCGCCCTCACCCGCCGCGGCGGCGGGTTGGATCTCAAGGCCGGTCACGAACATCACCGGCAGGCGGGACTCGACGCCCGTGAGAAAATCCCGCAGCTGGCCGATGCTGCCTTCGGCATCCATGCTCAGCCGGTAGGGCACCGAGCCTTCGCCATCGCCCGGATCGACGGGCTGCATGCGCTTCACCGCAAGGCCGGCGGCCGTGGCGGCGTCGCCCGCCACCGACTGAAACCTGGCGAAGGCAAGGCCCGGCGTCGCCCCTTCGAGAAACATCGGGGCCACGTCATCGGCGGCGGTGAGGCGCGTGGCGCCCTCGCGCGCCGCCTTCGCCGTGCGGGCGGCAACCAGATCATAGCCGGACTGGGCCTGGACCAGCCGCCCGGCTGCCTGGGCGTGCCATTCCAGCAGCAGATAGGCCGCGACCGCCGCCGCCAGCGCGGCGACGGCGAGAACCGCGACGCCCTTGCGCCCCTCTCCCGACAGCGTCTTGACGGAGGGGACGATCATCAGCCAGCAGCCCCCACGCCCGGTTCCGCCGCGTCGACAAGCGCCGGCGCTCCCGCTATGACTCGCGGCATGCTGCCTGCTCCGTTCCGATCAAACATATCCCTGGCCTTCATGTCTTTGGCCGTGCTGGCCGGCGCGCCGGCGGCGCGGGCGGAAACGCTCGATTGCCTGATCAGCCGGGGCAATTTGTGTTTTTCCACCGGCTGCACCAACAGCGGCAAGGGCCAGCGCATGGTGCTGGACCTCGCCGCGGGCCGTTTCCGGCTGTGCCCCAACCGCTTCTCGGACCGCGATTGCACCGAAGCGCCGATGCAGTTCGACATCCGCGACACGTCGATTGTTGGCATCAGCAAGGAAGGCCCGGAGATTTCCGCCCGCGCGGTGTTCATGAACCGGGTGACCGGGGCGCTCAGCACCTCGCTGCTGGCGGCCGGCATGTCGGCGGTCGATTTCGGCAGCTGCGAAATTCCGCGCTGACAGCGGCCCGCTCATGGCGCGCCTCCCGGCGACGGCGCCTTTTCGAGCGTGGCGATGAGGGAGAACACGTCGGCATTGCTGTTCTGGTCAAGTTCGGTGGCGGCGGCAAAATTGACGCCCTCGAATTCCGGCGAGGCCTCAAGCAGCTGGATGAGATCGGGAACGCCGCTGCCCTGCCCCTTGATGGTGATCTGATCGCCCACAAGGTCGAGCGACAGCAGGTGCACATTGTCAGGCAGAAGCCGGGACAGCTCGTTGAGGACGGCGACGGCTGACAGCCGGTTCCGCCGCGCCTGGAACAGGCGGTTGGCGGCGGTGATCTGCGGGGGTTCGCCGGCGGGCGTCCCGCCCGGCTTCAGCGACCCCATAAGCGATGCGGTTTCCGCCTCGAGGCGGGTGGCCTCGGAGGACGTCCGGTAGATCCAGAACAGGCCAAGTCCGGTGAGCAGCGCCAGAACCGCCGCGGCGGTCCGGGCCAGCCGCGCGGCGCGGGCGCGCGCCCCGCGGCGCACGTCGTCACCGCCCAGATCGATGGCCACCGGCTGGCCATCCGGCAGCAGCACCGAGGCGGCCTTCACCTCCACCCCCACGCGGCGCAGCGTGGCGGCGATATCTTCAAGAAGCGACCGGCTTACCACCGCAACGTCAACGCGCACATGCTGCGGATCGCCGGCGATGGCGGAGGAGCGCATGCCATAAAGGCATTGCGCGAGCGGCCACGGGGCAAGGCTTTCGACCTTGTTGCGGACGATGGCGCGCAGCACGCCGTCCGGCTGCTGCGGCAGAACGATTTGCTGGCTGACCGACTGGTCGGCCGCGAAATTGAGCGCCACCTGGGACCCCAGACCCTGGGCGAGCTGGCGCATGACCTCCGGCAGGGCCGCCTGCGGGCGGCCCGCGGCGGACAGGAGGACCTCGGCAGACCCACCGCGGCGGCGCAGCGCCTCGATGCCGCCGGCATGGACGCGGAGTTCAACCGCCGGCTGCTCGCCCAGGGCCCGGTGCAGCGCCAGTTCCTCGGCCAGCGCCAGCACCGGAAACCGCAGGCCGTTCCAGATGCTGGCGAAGGAGAGCGTGATGTTGTTGTCGGCCATCGTCATTCTTCCTCGAGCGCCAGCGTGCCGAAGGGCATCAGCGCCTCCGGCGTCACGCGCACCACGGCGCGTGCCGCACTGCCCGGCAGGATACCGGGGCCGCCAGCGAGCCTGACCTCGATCATGAAGACGCGTGGCCGCCTCAGGCTGAGCAGGCCCGGCAGCCGCTGGATCAGCTGCTGCAGGCGGCTGTCATCCTTGCCTGCCCCCTTCCTGCGCGCCATCGCTATGTCCGAAATGTCCCTGTTCGTCAGACCTGGTATGGACTGCAGCACCTCATCGGGCGCTGCAAGCGGATTTATCTGCCCGGTGGGATTATAAACCGTGAGAACTGGCGCGAGCGCCGCCGCGTCGGCGGACTCGATGCCCAGCAGGGCGGGCATCTGGTCCAGCGACAGAAAGACGATGGGCGCCACCGGCGGCTTCGCGCCCTCGCTGCCGGGGACGGCTGCGTTGAGATTGCGGTTGGCGGGCGGCGGGCGGCCGACCTTTGCCGGAGGCTGCCCGACGTCCGAACCGGGTGCGGCCTGCTTGCGGAGCTCCGTTATCTTTTCCGCCAGACCATCCGCCGCCTTGCCGAGACCGCCGGAACGGGCCACGGCCTCGATCAGCTGGGGGTCCGACCGGTTGAGGTCGGCGAGGCCGCCGGCGTCGCGCAGGCTGACGGTGGCCGAGACGCCGTTGCCGAGATCGACGGCTTCGTTATCGCCCGTGAACAACAGGCGCCTGTCGTCCGGCGCGGCGAGTATCAGGGCCTTGGCGGCCTCGATGCCGGAGCGCAGGGCAAGATGCGAGGCGAGGCGGCGCTGCTCCAGCTGCTCGTTGCCGATTCCGGCGCGCGTCAGCGCCGCGGCCGCCACCACCATCACCGACATGATGGCCACGGCGAGCAGCACCGCAACGAGGATGATGCCGCGTTCGGCGGCGGCATGCCGCGCGCGGCTCATTGCGTGGCCTCCGCCTGGCCGCCGCCGCAGCGCGCGTCGCGGTTGCCGGCGCAATCGACCTCCGAATCGATCGCCAGCGACTGCACGAAGCCCGGCACGCGCAGCAGGCCGGTGGCGGTGTCAGTGACCGTCAGGCGGATTTGTTCGGGCATCGCCTCCGCCGCCGTCCAGCGGTCGCTCCATTGGCGCTGGCCGGAGCGCTGGGCGCGATAAGCGAAAGCGATGTCATAGGGACCGGACAGCAGGACCACGGGGTCGCGCCACTTCGGCAGCGCATTGCCGACCCGCACCGGGAACGGCGCGCGCTCGCGCAGCAGCACGCTCTGGCCATCCTGGCGGGCGATGCTGAGACGCACCAGGTAAAGGCCGGCATCGGCGAGGGCGGCTTCCTCCCGCAGGGGATAGATCATGACGTTGGGGGCGCCGTCGAAAACATAACCGTCGAACTGGTCCGGCGGGGCCGGACGGCGGATCTTGGCAATGCGCGCCACATCGCGACCGAAAATGCCGGCGGCCGAGCCGATCTCCGATTGCTCGCCAAGGCTGCGGCGCGTCCGCGCGGCGCCCTTGTCCACGGCCGACATCGCCATGTTGAGGGATACGAGGATCAGCGAGGCCAGAACCAGCGACGCCAGCACCTCGATGAGTGTGAAGCCGGCCTCGCTGCGGCGTGAGGGCGGGCGCATCATCGGCTGAGCTTCAGCGCCGTGCCGGCGACCTGGCCGCCGCGGCCCCAACCCACGGAGGCGGTGAGGCGATACATGCGGTAGGGACCGTCGAGCCTGGCTGGCGCCTCCGCGGGCTCGATGATCAGCTGCCAGCGGTAGGGGCCGGAATCGCCCGCGCGCCGGGCGGGCGCGGTCTGGCCCGCGGCCAGCTCGTCCTCGAGGATCGACTGCAGGATGAGGCGCGCGCCCAGATGCCGGTCGAGCGTGGACACGCCCTTCAGCGAGCCGCCGACGCCGGTGGTGAGCACGGCAATGGCGCTCGCCGCCACCGCGAGGGCGCACAGCACCTCGACCAGCGAAAACCCGCTCTGGCCTTCACAGCGCCTGGACATTGGCCCGGCCCGTCAGCCAGTTGATGCGGAGGCCATAGGTGCGGCCGCGGAAGCCGAAGGCCAGTTCGCCGCCCGTCGAGGCGCCGGAGGGAAAGAAGCGCACGGCCGGGAGGCCGCCGTCCTTGGGAACGGCAATCCGCGCATCAAGCGACAGGCCGCGTGGCATCACCAGCGAGCGGCCGCCCGCCAGGCTGAGGCGGCGCGCCTTCACGTCGATCGTCACCGCCGCCGGACTGCGGGTTTCGATGGCCTGGGTGCGCGCATCGCGGAACAGCGCCTCGGCCTCGACCAGAAAGGAGCGGGCCCGCGCCGACTCGAGGCTTGACTGACCGATCGACATGACGGCCGTGGCCGACAGCGCCAGGATCACCAGCACCACCAGCAATTCGAGCAGGGTGAAACCTGCCTGTGCCTCAGTTCGAGATGTCGGCATTCTCATCGGAGCCGCCTTCCTTGCCGTCAGCGCCCAGTGTCCTGATTTCGAAGGAACTGCCGTTTTCTCCGGACTGGTAGATATAGGGCCGACCCCACGGGTCCTGCGGCACGTCGGCCTTGGAGAGATAGGGGCCGTTCCAGCCCGCGACATTGCCGGGCGATTTGACCAGCGCGGCGAGCCCTTCGCTGGACGTCGGATAGCGGCCGGCGTCGATGTGGAAAAGCTGAAGCGCTGTCACCATGCTTTCGATCTGGACTTGCGCCGTCTTGGCGCGCGAACTGCCCAGATAGCCGATGACGCGCGGACCGATGATCGAGGCCAGCAGCACGAGGATCACCAGCACGACGAGAAGCTCGACGAGGGTGAAGCCGCTCTGGCCCTTTCGCCGCCGGGCCTTGCCGCGGAGCTGCTTCTGGATGGCGTTCGAGATCATGAATTCAAACCCTGATTGTCAAAGTGCAAGATCGTTGATGGAGATGACCGCGCTCATGAGCGAGGTGATGATGAAGCCGACGAAGACGCTGAGCCCCAGGATGATGATCGGTCCCAGCAGCGACACGGTGCGGTCGGTCAGCCCGTCGAGCTCGTCGTCCAGAATGTCGGTGACGCGCAGCAGGCTGGGCGTGAGGTTGCCGGTCTCGGCGCCAACCTTGATCATGCGCGCCAGCAGGGGCGGCAGGATTTTCGAGCGTTCGAGCGGCGCCACGAAATCCTCGCCCCTCCGCAGCGCCACTTCCATCTGCCCCGCCGCGTTGAGGATGCGCCGGTCGGGACTGGTGGAGGCGATCAGCTTGAGGCTCGCCTGCAGGTTCATGCCCGCGGCGGAGAGCGTGCCGAGCAGGCGGCAGAATTGCGCCACCTCCGACTTCAACAGCAGCTTGCCGAGCAGCGGCAGGCGCAGGGCCAGGTCGCGCATCAGGCGGGGAAGCGCGCTGCGGGTCCAGAGATAGCCCATGGCCAGAACGCCTGCCGCAACCACGGCGGCCAGCGTGACGCCGTTGGCGATGAGCCAGTCGGAGGCGTTGAGCACCATTTTGGCCGAGTCGGGAACGGGCGCGCCGCTGCCCGCGATCATGTCCTTGATGCCGGGCACCACCGAGACCATGAGGAAAATGACGACGCCGATCGACAGCACCACCAGCATGACCGGATAGACCAGCGCCGAGGTGACCTTGCCGCGCACCTTCTGCTCGCGCTCGCGCGCGGTGGCCAGACGGTCCAGCACCGAACCCAACGTGCCGGTGGCCTCACCCACTTCAACCATGGAGAGATAGAACGGCGGGAAAGCGCCCGTCTCCTCCAGCGCGTCGTGAAAACTGCGGCCCTTGCGGATGGCGCCGCGCACGTCGGTGAGCGCCGCGGCGAGCGGCTTCGAGAAGGTTTCGCCCGACAGAATCTCGAGCGAGCGGTTGAGCGTGGTGCCGGCCTGCAGCAGCCAGGCGAGCTGGCGGGTGAAGCCCGTGAGCTCGGCGCGCGGAATGCGGCCGCCGGTGAGGCTCATGAAGGCCGCAGCGCCTTCGCCCGCGTCCTCGCGGATGTCGATCGGGTGCAGGCCCTGATCGGACAGCCGGCTGATGGCGAGCGACCGGTCGGCGCCCTCGATGACGCCAGCCACCCTTTCGCCCGAGTCCCTGATCGCTGAATAGCGGAAGCTGGCCATCAATCCTCCGACGTCACGCGGCCGAGTTCCTCGATGGTGGTGAGACCCGCGCGGCATTTGGCGAAACCGTCCGACATCATGCCCGGCGTGCCGGACTTGCGCGCCGCATGGGCGATGACGTCAGCCGAGACGCCCGGCTTGATGAGGCGGCGCAGCTGGTCGTCGATCACCATCGCCTCGAAGATGGCGGCGCGCCCGGCAAATCCCGTGTTGCCGCAATAGGTGCAGCCGCGGGCCTTGTAAAGGGTGACGTCGGCATGGCCAGTCGCGGCGGCGCTTTCGGGCAATTGCGCGAGGAGTTCGCGCGGCGCCTCATAGGGCTCGCGGCAGTGGATGCACAGCTTGCGCACCAGGCGCTGGGCCACCACGCAGCGCAGCGTGGAGGCGATGAGATAGGCCTGGACGCCAAGGTCGAGCAGGCGGACGACGGCGCCCGCGGCGGAGTTGGTGTGCAGCGTGGTCAGCACAAGGTGGCCGGTGAGCGCGGCGTTCACGCCGATGCTCGCGGTTTCCGGGTCGCGCATCTCGCCGACCATGATGATGTCCGGGTCGAAGCGCAGCAGCGAGCGCAGCGTGCGGGCGAAGGACAAGCCGATCTCGCTGTGGATCTGAACCTGGTTGACGCCCTCGACCTGGTATTCGACCGGGTCCTCGATGGTCACGATCTTGCGGCGCGGATCGTTGAGCACGCCGAGCACGGCGGCGAGTGTGGTGGTCTTGCCGCTGCCGGTGGGGCCGGTCACCACGATCATGCCATGGGCGTGCTGTATCTGCTGGCGCAGCTTCGCCAGATCGGGCGGCGACAGGCCGAGCCGGTTGATGTCAGGCGCCTGGGTGTTGGAGCTGAGGAAACGGATGGCGATCGACTCGCCATGGATGGTCGGCATGGTGGCCACGCGAATGTCGTGCTCGCGCTCGGCGATGCGCAGGCGGGCGCGGCCGTCCTGCGGCAGCCGCTTCTCGGCGATGTTGAGGTTGGTGAGAATCTTGAGGCGCGAGACCGCGGCGCGGCCCAGTTCGTTGCCCAGCCTCTCGCGCTCTTCCAGCAGTCCGTCGACACGGTGGCGGACGGCGACATAACCGCGGGCCGGCTCGATGTGGAGGTCGGTGGCGCGCGCCGAGGAGGCTTCGCGGAACAGGCGGTTGACGAGATCGATGACCGGCGCGTCGAGGGCGAGGTCTTTCAGCGTGTCGTCATCGTCGCGTCCCGCCGGACCGGCAGCCTGGTCATTGGGCGCCCGCCCCTGATCAAGCCGTTCGATGGCGGAGAGAATCTGGTTGTCGGTGGCGAGCGACAGCGACAGGTCGAGCCCCGACGCGAGACGGAGCGCCGCGAGCGTGGCCTCGTCCGACGGGTCGCTGACGATCACCGACAGCCGGCCGCCATCGACCGCCGCCGGCAGCACGTGACGCTCGCGCATGAAGCGCAGCGAAATCGCCTCCGGCAGCACGCGCCCGCCGGGCCAGCTGCGGGCGAGGGGCAGATCGAACACCCGGCCAAGCTCGGTTGCCAGCACCTGCTGGTCAACCAGTCCGTGGCGCAGCAGCAGCCGGATTTCGGTGTTGCGGCCATCCGCCGCTTCGCCGAGAATCCGCGCCGCCTGCTCATCCGAGATGAGGGCCCGCTTCGAAAGATCGCTGAGAAGGTGTTTCACGGCATCACACTGTACAGGCGGAGGCTTGACCGCACAAATGGTGGTTGCGCCGTCGGAGCCCGATCAGGCGGGTTGCGCCTGGCCGGGCGCTGCACGCAGCGCCTCCGCCGTTTGCCGGACGATCCCGGCAATATCATGGAGCTGCCCGGCGAGCGGGCTCGACCGCCGCCAGATCATGCCGATGGTGCGGCGGGGCCGCGGCCGGGCGAAGCGCGACAGCGCCACGGCGGCGGAACGGGTCTCGACCGGGGCGGCCATTTCCGGGATGAAGGTGACGCCGATCCCCGCAGCCACCATCTGGACGAGGGTCGAGAGCGAGCTTGCCTCCAGCATCTCGCGCGGCTGCGCCGGGGCAAGGTTGCAGAAGGCCAGCGCCTGATCCCGGAAACAGTGCCCCTCCTCCAGCAGCAGCAGCCGCATATCCTTCAGCATGTCGGCGCTGGGCAGCGGCTCGCTGGCCTGCTCCAGCGGCCGGACGAACAAAAATTCCTCAACAAAAAGAGGGGCTTCGGAAAGCGATGGTTCGGAGACCGGCAGCGCCACGATGGCGGCATCGAGGCGGCCCTCGGAAAGCTCGCGCAGCAGCCTGGCGGTGAGGGTTTCCCGGACATGGATGTCGAGGGCCGGATAGAGGCGGTTCAGGCTGCGGACCAGCCCGGGCAGCAGATAGGGCGCGACGGTGGGGATGACCCCGATCCGCAGCCGGCCCGCGAACCAGCCCTGGAACGCGCGGGCAAGATCGCCCAGCTCATCCACGGCGCGCAGGATGTCACGCACGCGGGGCGCGAAGTCTTCGCCGAAGCGGGTAAGCCGCACCTGGCGCGGGCTGCGCTCGAACAGCCCGGCCCCGAGCGACAGCTCCAGATCGCGGATTTGCAGGGAGAGGGCGGGTTGCGACACGGCACATGCCTCCGCCGCCCGGCCGAAGTGGCCATGCCGGGCCAGCGCTTCGAAATAGCGCAGCTGGCGGAGGGTTAGGTTGTTCATAAGTTCTTCTAATCGCGATAATCAGAAAATTCAACTATTCCTCATCATGGGCCTGCGGTACGACAGCCGCAGCATTGACACATGGCGCGGGCAAAAAGCGGTCCGAGGACGCGCACCATGCGTGAATTCGACATCATCCGGAGGGAAATCATGGACAAGAAGCTTGCCGACACTGCCGCCCAGTGCCCGTTCCACGGGGCCCCGAAGCACGCCACATTCACCGGGCGCTCCAACGCCGATTGGTGGCCGAACCAGCTGAACCTCAGGATCCTGCACCAGAACTCGGCGCTTGCCAGCCCGCTGGCCCCCGGCTTCAGCTATGCCGACGCCTTCAGCAGGATCGATTACGCCGCGCTGAAGAAGGACCTGGCCGCGCTGATGACCCAGTCGCAGGACTGGTGGCCGGCGGATTACGGCCACTACGGCCCGCTCTTCGTGCGCATGGCCTGGCATTCGGCCGGCACCTACCGCACCGGCGACGGCCGCGGCGGTGCGGGCAACGGCACGCAGCGCTTTGCGCCGCTCAACAGCTGGCCGGACAACACCAACCTTGACAAGGCCCGCCGCCTGCTGTGGCCGGTCAAGCAGAAATACGGCAACCAGCTCTCCTGGGCCGACCTGATGATCCTTGCGGGCAACGTCGCCATGGAGACCATGGGCTTCAAGACCTTCGGCTTCGGCGGCGGCCGCGCCGACGTGTGGGAGCCGGAGGAGGACATCTACTGGGGCAACGAGGACACCTGGCTGGGCGACAAACGCTACACCGGCGACCGCGAACTCGAGAACCCGCTGGCCGCCGTGCAGATGGGCCTCATCTACGTCAACCCGGAAGGCCCCAACGGCAAGCCGGACCCGGTGGCCGCGGCCCGGGACATCCGCGAGACCTTCGCCCGCATGGCGATGAACGATGAAGAGACCGTGGCGCTGATCGCCGGCGGCCACACGTTCGGCAAGACGCATGGCGCCGGGCCCGCCACCAATGTGGGTCCCGAGCCGGAAGCCGCGGACATCTCCGCGCAGGGCCTTGGCTGGATGTCGAAGTACAAGAGCGGCAAGGGCGGGGATGCCATCACCTCCGGCCTTGAGGGTCCGTGGACCTCGACCCCCACGAAATGGAGCAACGATTATTTCGACAATCTGTTCAGCTATGAGTGGGAGCTGACCAAGAGCCCCGCGGGCGCCTGGCAGTGGAAGCCCAAGGACATCCAGCCCGACGACATGGCGCCTGATGCCGCCGACCCCACGAAGAAGGTGCCGGTGATGATGCTGACCACCGACCTCGCGCTGAAGGCGGACCCGGCCTACGAGAAGATCTCGCGCTTCTACCGCGAGAACCCGGACACCTTCGCCGATGCCTATGCGCGCGCCTGGTTCAAGCTCACGCACCGCGACATGGGCCCCAAGGTGCGCTACCTCGGCCCCGAGGTTCCCGCAGAGGACCTGATCTGGCAGGACCCGCTGCCGCCGCGCGATCATGACGTGATCGACGCCGCCGACGTCAAAGCGCTGAAGGCGAAGATCCTGGCCACGGGCCTCGGCATCGCCACGCTGGTCAACACCGCCTGGTCCTCGGCCGCAACCTTCCGCGGTTCCGACAAGCGCGGCGGCGCCAATGGCGCGCGCATCCGTCTCGCTCCCCAGAAGGACTGGGAGGTGAACCAGCCCGACACGCTCGCGAAGGTTCTCGCGGCGCTTGAGGGCGTGCAGAAGGAGTTCAACGCGGGCCAGACGGGCAAGAAGCGCGTGTCGCTCGCCGACCTCATCGTGCTCGGCGGCTCAGCCGCCATTGAGGAGGCCGCGAAGAAGGCTGGCCACAGCGTTGAAGTTCCCTTCATGCCGGGCCGTGTGGATGCCACGCAGGCGCAGACCGATGTGGAGAGCTTCGCGGTGCTGGAGCCCACGGCGGACGGCTTCCGCAACTACCTGAAGACCAAATACTCGCTCTCCGCCGAGGAGCTGCTGGTCGACAAGGCGCAGCTGCTGACGCTGACCGCACCGGAGATGACGGCCTTGATCGGCGGCCTGCGCGTGCTCAACGCCAACCACGGCCAGTCGCAGCACGGCGTGTTCACCAAGCGCCCGGAGACGCTGACCAACGACTTCTTCACCACGCTGCTCGACATGGGGCTGGAGTGGAAAGCGACGGGCCCGGCGGAAGACACCTTCGAACTGCGCGACCGCAGCACGGGCGCCGTCAACTGGACCGCGACGCGCGTCGACCTGGTGTTCGGCTCCAACTCGCAGCTGCGCGCGCTGGTCGAAGTTTATGGCCAGTCAGACGGCGAGAAGGCCTTCGTTCAGGACTTCGTCAAGGCCTGGACCAAGGTGATGAACGCCGACCGCTTCGACGTAACGTGAGCGGGATCACACCGTGCTTGAGGGAGGGCGGCGCGAGCCGCCCTTTTCGTTTGCGCCATATCAAAGCCTGAGCATGATCTTTTTGCAAAACCGGCGCCACTTTTGCGGATCATGCTCTACGCCTCCCCGTTCAGCATGGCGACGCTGACGTCGCCATCGAAGAGGTAGCGGTTGACGCGCCTGGCGGGCAGTTCGTTGCGTTCGTTGTAGGCGGTGACGGAGCTCACCTGGCCCATCTTCCGCAGTTCCGCGATGATGAGGTCGCGTTCGGCATTGGTGTCGGCCGCGGTGGCGTGGGTGATCTGGAAGGTGAGCCAGGTGAGCGAGAAGCCGGTGTCCTGCGTGGCCGCCCCCACCCAGAGGGACCGTTCATTGTCCGGTGTGCGGCCCGTGTGGAGCCAGAAGCCGGGTGTTCCGAGCGTCTTCTCCACCGCCGACTGGCTGATGCTCCAGAAGCGCACGTGGTGGCGCTTGCGCGGGCTGCCGTCGATGGCCTTCTGGAAGCCGATGTCCTGGCCGCGGCCGAACAGGAACAGCGTGCTGAAGGGCGCTGACGGATAGGGCTTGTTGAAGACGAAGGCCCTGGCCATGCGCCAGGAACTGGCGAGGCCCAGCGCATCGGCCTCGGTCCAGCCGATCCTGGCGAAGGCGGCGCGCAGCTGCGGCAGGGTTCCGATGAGCGCCAGGTTGACGGGATCGCCCGGCAGGCCGTCACCCGTCGTCGTGTATTCCGGCACGTGCTGGCGGTGCAGCAGCTTGACGGCGAGGCGGATGGCGCGTGGCAGGATGACATAGGCTGCGAGCCCATAGGTGACAGCGAGGGCGAAGATCCAGGGCAGCCGGTTGTCGGTGATGCGGAAGATGACATCGACGATCAGCCAGACCGTGAGGATGCCGAGCAGGAAAACCAGAATGTGGCGCCAGAGCCGCTGCAGCAGCCTCATTGTTCGGAACCAAAGGTTACACTGTGGGACGTCATCGGGCCACAGCCACCTCCCCGAGGTCTTTCGCCGGTGGCGCTCCGGGCCCCGGACATGCGGATTGTTGCCATTTCGCTTGTTTTTTAGCGGGTCGCGCGGGCAGTGACAATTGATGTTTCCGTCGCGTTGCGAAACTGGATATGCTGGTCCGGGATCATCTTGTGACGGGGCGATGGCCATGCTGACAGTTCCGGAGGAATTCCTTCTCCTCACCCTTAAGGATGAAGACGGCGGCTTCGTCGATATTCCGCTCGAATATCAGCGTGCAGGCTTTGTGGGCGCGGCGGTGATGGAACTGGCGATCGAGCGCCGCCTCGACAATGACGCCACCCGCGTGTGGATCGTGGACAAGACGCCGACCGGCAATGCGGCACTCGATCCCGTGCTGGCGCGCATGTCGGCGCCGGACTTCGACAGCAACCCCGACAACCTCATCGATCAGCTGATCGAGCTTGGCGATACGGTGCGCGAGCAATCGCTGAAGCGCCTGTGCGACAAGAAGGTGCTGATCGAAACCGAGGGTCGGCTTCTGTGGTTCCTGAAGACGCGGCGCTATCCCGCGGCCGGCGGCAAGGAAATGCGCGAGGTGAAGCTGCGGCTGCTCGAGGTGCTGCTGCGTGACGGCGCGCCCAGCCCGCGCGATTGCTGCCTCATGTCGCTGGCGGAAACCTGCGGCATCATCAGCCAGATCGTGCCGCAGTCGGAACTGAAGCTGGCGCGCGAGCGCATCGACAGGTTCTCGCGGACGGAACTCATCGGGCAGAACGTGAAACACTATGTGGAGATCTTCGAGCGCGCCATGGCGCTCGCCACACCGGCCCATATGTAGGCGTGGCGGGAAGATTATCCTCTTCGGCCTGGTTTCACCCGATCGCCCGCCCAATCACTCACCCCGTCAGAAGACGCGGTGCGCGCCCAGGTCCTGCTCCGCCGCGCCCGCGGCGACCGCGGCATAATGGTCGCGCAGCATGTCGCTGCCGAAGGACGGCGTGGCATCGGCATCGTAGCGGCCTCCCGTCTCATCCCACACAAGCATTGACTCGGTCGCATAGTAGCGGGCGATGCGGGCGAGTTCGGCCTTGGCGCGGAGCCTGGGTGAGAGGCTGCCCAGCGCCGAGAGCGTTGCAATGATTGCATCGAGCATGACCACCGGCGCGTGGCGGAAGCGGGGCTGTTGCCCCAGCAGCGCGAACAGCCACTCCCCCTGCTGGCGCGGGGTGAAGGCGGGACCCGGGCCGCCGATGGGCAGGATGCCGCGCAAGGACGGATCGCGCAGGCACAGGGCGAGATAACGAGCGAGATCGCGGTCGCTGATCGGCTTCGTCGCGGTGAGGCGGCCATCGCCGAAGAGCAGGAAGGGCTTGCCCTTGCGCACCCGCGCAATCTGGCCCGAGAGCGACTTGAAATAGGCGGTGGGGCGCACGATCGAATAGGCGAGCCCAGACTCCATGAGCAGCTTTTCGAAGGCGAGCTTGGCATGCTGGAAGGCGAGCTTCGGCTTCTGCACGCAGATTGCCGAGAGCAGCACCACATGGCGCACGCCCGCGCGGCGCGCTTCATCGAGCGCCGTCACATGCGCGGCATGGTCGATGGCCCAGGCATCCTCCGGCGCGCCGCTGCGCGAAGCGAGACAGGAGACCAGCACGTCGAACCGCTCGCCGCAAAAGCCGTGGTCGCGGAGGGAGCGCGGGTCCGTCACCTGGCCCGTGCGCGGAACGGCGCCCGGCGGCAGTCCTTGCGCTCCTCCGCGGACGAAGCAGACGACCTCATGGCCATCCTCCAGCAGGGCCTGCGCCGTGGCGCGGCCGATGGCGCCGGTGGCCCCCAGCAGCATCACGCGCCGCGCAGACTGTATGGAGGGCCCCGGACCCGTCATGCGCCAGCGGTCAGTGCGCTGCAATTCGACGCGGCGGTTGACGGCGCGGCGAGCGCCGCCGTCAAGAATTTGCGCATGGACATATCCTTTCGCGTTGGCCGGAACCGATCAGGTTGCGGAGGGTTCCGCGCATCCTCACGGCGGTTGGGTGGCCCATGGAATGCCGCGGCGGCCCAGTTCGAAACCGGTCTTGTAGAGCGCCAGCATGAAGGCCGGGTCGAAGGGCTCCGGCTCCTCCATCGTGAAACTGTCGGGCACCCAGATGGCGCGGAAGGCGATGCCGTCACGCAGCGCGGTGGTGTAGAGGCGATAAAGATCGCCCACGCCCTGCGAGGTGATGAGGGTGCTGACGGCACGGCCGACGATGGAGGCAAGCCGCGGCTTCACCATCTCGTAGACCGGCGTCACCCTGCCGTTGCGGATCACATAGAGGGTGCGCGCAATGCCGCTGCGGCCGTGCTTGGCATCCTGAGCCTTCACCGAGAAAGTGGAGGGGAAGAGGAAGGCCTGAT
>NZ_JADCDA010000089.1 GCF_020252405.1 Aestuariivirga sp. | reverse complement strand
CCTCGCCAATTCTCGCCTTGAGCGAGGCAAGCTCCGCCTCCCACTCCAGCAACGCGCCCGACCACTCCGCGACCATTGTCGTCCTCCCGCCAAAAGCGGCAGGAATCACAAATCTATCGCAGACGCAACTGTAGTACTAGCGGCCTGACTTGGCGGCCTCAATGAATTTCCGGATGAGGCCGATATCCTTGATGCCGGGGGCGGATTCGACGCCCGAGGACAAGTCCACCACGGGGGCGCCGGTGACCCGGATGGCCTGTGCGACGTTTTCCCGGGTGAGGCCGCCTGCCAGCATGAAGGCCGGGCGCTGTTCGCTCCCGAGGAGACCCCAGTCAAAGGCATGGCCATTGCCGCCGGGAAGCGCATCGCTGAGCGTTTCCGGGGCCTTGGCATCATAGAGGATGAGGCTTGCCACCTCCGCAAAGGCAGCGGCGGCGGCAATGTCGGCGACGTCCCGGACCCGGATGGCCTTGATCACGGGCTTGCCTGTCAGCCGGCCGATCTCGCCGATCCGCTCGGGCGTCTCCAGCCCGTGGGCCTGAATGAAATCCGGGTTCACCCTGCCAACGATGTCCGCCAGCTGCCCGTCCCCGGCATCGACCACCAGCGCCACGATCTTGACCCGGCCGCGGGCGATGTCGGACAGTTCGGCGGCCCGCTCCAGCGACACATAGCGCGGGCTGGCGGGATAGAAGTTAAGCCCGATGTAATCGGCTCCCGCGGCGATCGAGCCTTCCACCGTCCCGGGCGTCGAGAGCCCGCAGATCTTGACCTCAACCGTCATGTCAGGCCCTCCGCAAGCGTGTCCAGAATATCCTGCGCGGCCCTGGCCGGATCCGCCGCGCCGGTGATGGCGCGGCCGATGACAAGAATGTCCGCACCCGCGGCAAGCGCCGCTTCCGGCGTTGCCACCCGCTTCTGGTCCTGTGCGGCAGCGTCCGCCGGGCGGATGCCGGGGACGACGGTGAGGAAATCGCGGCCCAGATCCTGGCGGATGCCGGCGAGGTCATGCGGGCTGCACACCACGCCATCGAGCCCCGCACGCTTCGTCAGCGCGGCGAGCGCACGGGCATGGGCTTGCGTGTTCCTGGCGGTCTCGAAGCCCGCCGCCCAGATGTCGTCGTCCGACAGGCTCGTCAGGATCGTCACCGCGATGAGCTTGGCGCGGCCGTCCACGGCTTCGCCCGCGGCCTTCATCATGTCGTATCCGCCTGTGGCATGCAGGTTCACGATGCCGGGGGTGGGCGCGATGCGCATGAGCGCCTTCATGGCGGAGGCGACCGTGTTGGGAATGTCATGCAGCTTCAGGTCAAGGAAGATGGGCAAGCCCGTCCTGGCGAGGCGCGCGTAACCGGCGATCCCATGGGCATAGAAGAACTCCATGCCGATCTTGGCCCAGCCGACATGCGGCTGCAGCGTTTTCGCCAGCGCCACGGCGTGATCGAGGTCCGGCGTGTCGATGGCAACGCAGATCGGGTTGACAGGCATGAAAGGCTCCCGGTTTCAGTGCCGCGGCCACCAGAATCCCCGTTCCGGCATTGGCCGGGGTTACGCAAGGTGGGGACGATCAGCGGGCCTTTTGATACAGCATGATGGCGGTGGCAAGGTCCTCGATCGCCGTGCCGGCGGACTTGAAAAGGGTGATCTCGCTGTCGGACGTCCGGCCGTGAACCTTGCCGCGGCACAGGTCGAACAGGTCGCCCTTCACATGGGCGAAATCGAACTTGCCCTCATCGCGCGCCTGGAGGAGATCGCCCGCTTCGGCCAGCGCGCCCCCGCGGGTATCGACATAAACGGAGGAGCGGGCCACCACGTCGCCGTCGGTCTCGCGCATGCCCGGTTTGAAAGCTCCCGCCAGATCGACATGAGCGCCCGGCTTCAGCCATGCGCCTCTGACGATGGGGACGGTCGAGGTTGTCACGCAGGTGACGATGTCCGACAGGCGCACGGCTGCTTCGGGGTCCGTCACCGAATGCGCCTCGAGGCCGTGCTGCGCGAGTTGAGCGGCCAGCGCCTGCCCTTTGGCGACGGAGCGCGTGTAGACAAATACGCGTTTCACCGGCCTGACCGCGGCATGGGCCAGCGCGAAATGGGAGCTGAGGGCTCCTGCCCCCACCAGCGTCATCGTCTCCGCGTCCTTGCGCGCCAGGTAATCGGCGGCCAGCGCCGAGGCCGCGGCGGTGCGGCGCCTTGTGATCTCGCCGCCATCCATCATGGCCACCGTCTCACCGGTTTTCTGTTCGATGAGGAGATAGCTCGCCTGGACGGTCGGCAGCCCCTGCGCCGCATTGTCGGACTTGAACACCACGGTCTTGATCCCCGCCCAGTCCCGCGACCAGGCGGGCATCAGGAGAAGCGTGGAGACATCGCTGATGCCGTGATGGTGGCGGACGGGCGTTTCGATCCCGGCGCGGAAGCCCTCGCGCAGGGCTTCCACAATGTCCTTGTAGGCGCCGAGCCGCGCCACATCCGCCTGACCGAGAATCTTCACGGGACGCTTTGCGTCCTCGCCGCGGGCAGGCTCTGCCGCAGCTCGCGCTTTTCGAGCTCATGCTGCTGCTGGGCGCGGATCAGCTCGGCCCTCGCCTCGCGCGCGCTGCGCCGGTGCTTGCCAGCCCCGCGCCAGGCCACGAACCATCCCACGAAAATGCCGGTAAAAATGCCGGCGAAGAACAGCGCCCACAGCGGCATGGCGATGGTGGCGAAGGGCTGGAGCCGGTTGATGGGATCGAAGGAGACGGTGACCCATTGGCGATTGGCCACCGCGAAGCCCACGCCGATGATGGCGATGGGCAGACCCACGGCCCAGTTGATGAAGCGCTTGAACGTCATAACGATGTTCTACGCCTTGACGGCACGGAACACAATCACGCCCCGGAGAGATTGAGCCGCTCGCGGAGTTCCTTGCCGGTCTTGAAAAAGGGCACGCGCTTGGCGACCACCTCGACCGATTCGCCGGTGCGCGGGTTCCGACCCGTGCGGGCATTGCGGGCCTTGGCGGAGAAGGCGCCGAAGCCGCGGAGTTCCACCCGGTCGCCTTCCTTCAGCGCATTGATGATCTCGTCAAGCACCGTGTTGACGATGCGCTCGATGTCGCGGTGATAGAGGTGCGGATTCTTTTCCGCGATCTTCTGCACAAGCTCGGACTTGATCATGACGCCTCCCCTATTGCCGGGCAGGGTGCCAAAGCACGAGAAGCCCGTCAAGCTGCGCCCTTTGGGCGGCTTCCTGGAAGCCCTTGAGGCCCAGGGACTTGAGGACCAGGTCAGCGGCGGAGAAGCCGAGGCCCAGGCCGTCCTCCCCGCTCTGAGGCCGCCAGTCGCGGATGGGGAGCCTCGCCGCCACGGCCTTTTCCTTTTCCATCCAGGCGACCGCCGCCGCCTCATCGCCCAGCTCGTCGATGAGCTTGTTGGCCACCGCCTGGCGGCCGGTGTAGACCCGGCCATCGGAGAGAATATCCACCGTGGGCATGGGCAGGTTGCGGCGCTCGGCGACGAGGCCCTTGAACCAGGTGAAGCCATCCGTGACGAGTTCCATGGAGACTGCGCGGGCCTTCTCCGTCATGGGCCTGTAGGGCGATGGTTCGGCCTTGAGGTCACCCGACTTCAGCTCCTCCATCTGGATGCCGACCGTGTCGAGCAGCCTGGAGAATTCCGGCATGGAAAAGATGACGCCGATCGAGCCGGTGATGGTGTTGCCGCGCGCCACGATGCGGTCCGCCGCCAGCGCCGTGATATAGCCGCCCGAGGCCGCCACCGTGTCCATGACGGCAACGACGGGCTTCTTGGCGGAGATCTGACGCACCGCGTCATAAACGGCTTCCGAACCCGCCGTGGTCCCCCCCGGGCTGTCGATCCTGAGAATCACCGCCTTCACGCGGTCCTCCCTTTCGACGCGCTTCAGCACGTCCATGGTATTCTGGTCGCCGGTGATGAGGCCGTCGATGCGGACGCGGGCGATCTGGTCGCCGCCGGTCCAGCCCTTGCTCCAGGCCAGAGCCGAGACCGTGGCAATCGCCAGAACAATGGCGAGGATGCGCCAGAACGTGACGCGGCGTTTCAGCCGGCGGCGGTCGACGATGAGTTCGGCTTCGGAGATCATGGCGGGCTCCCGTTGTCGTGAGAGGGTTATATAGGAGGCGAGGTCCGGGTGGGAAATCTTCCGCTCATGATCCGCTCGCCATTGTGGGGAGTAAAAAACAAAATGGCCGGGATTTGCCCGGCCATTCCGATGCGCGGTTGCCGTGGTACTTACTCGTCGGTCTTCTGCTTTTTCAGCGCGGCGCCGAGAATATCACCCAGGGACGCGCCTGAGTCGGAGGACCCGTACTGGGCAACGGCTTCCTTCTCCTCGGCAATCTCGAGGGCCTTGATCGAGGCGTTCATCTTGCGGGCCTTCTGGTCGAAGACGATGACTTTGGCGTCGAACTTCTCGCCCACGGCGAAGCGCTCGGGGCGCTGTTCGGCGCGGTCACGGGCGAGGTCGGCGCGCTTGACGTAGGCCGTCATGTCGGTGCCGGCGACCTTCACCTCGAGGCCGTTCTCTTCCACCTTCAGCACTTCGCAGGTGACCGTGTCGCCCTTCTTGATGCCGGCGGCCGACGCCACCGGATCGGAACCCAGCTGCTTGATGCCGAGCGAGATGCGCTCCTTCTCGCGGTCGACGTCGAGGACGCGCGCCTTGACGCGGTCGCCCTTCTTGAAGTCCTTGATGGCGTCTTCGCCGGACCGCTTCCAGTCGATGTCGGAGAGGTGGACCATGCCGTCCACATCGCCGTCCAAGCCGATGAACAGGCCGAACTCGGTGATGTTCTTGATCTCGCCCTCAATGTCGGCGCCCGGCGGATATTTGTCCGCGAAGGCTTCCCACGGGTTCTTCTGGGTCTGCTTGAGGCCCAGCGAAATGCGGCGCTTGGCCGAGTCGATGTCGAGCACCTGCACTTCAACCCCTTCCGAGGTCGAGAGGATCTTGCCGGGGTGCACGTTCTTCTTGGTCCAGCTCATTTCGGAAACGTGGATCAGGCCCTCGATGCCGTCTTCCAGTTCCACGAAGGCGCCGTAATCGGTGATGTTGGTGACCTTGCCCTTCACCCTGGCGCCGATCGGATAGCGCTCGGTGACGACTTCCCACGGATCCTTGTCCAGCTGCTTCATGCCGAGCGAGATGCGCTGCGTCTCCGGGTTGATGCGGATGATCTGGATCTTCACCGTCTGGCCGACATGGAGAACGTCGGACGGGTGGTTGACGCGCTTCCACGCCACGTCGGTGACGTGCAGCAGGCCATCGATGCCGCCCAGGTCAACGAAGGCGCCGTAATCGGTGATGTTCTTGACCACGCCCTCGACCACCTGGCCCTCGGCGAGGTTCTGCACGAGTTCGGAGCGCTGCTCGGCGCGGGTCTCTTCCATGATGGCGCGGCGCGAGACGACGATGTTGCCGCGGCGGCGGTCCATCTTGAGGATCTGGAAGGGCTGGGGAACGTTCATCAGCGGCCCCACGTCGCGGATCGGGCGGACGTCCACCTGGCTGCCGGGAAGGAAGGCAACAGCGCCACCGAGATCGACGGTGAAGCCGCCCTTGACGCGGCCGAAGATCACGCCCTCGACGCGCTCGTTGGAATTGGACATCTGCTCGAGGCGGGTCCAGGCCTCCTCGCGCCGCGCCTTATCGCGCGACAGAACGGCCTCGCCCATCGCATTCTCGATGCGCTCCAGATAGACTTCGACGGTGTCGCCGACCTTGAGCTCCGAGGCCTTGCCCGGCTGGGCGAATTCCTTCACGGCGATCTTGCCCTCGGTCTTCAGGCCGACGTCGATGATGGCAAAGTCGTTTTCGATGTTGACGACGCGGCCCCTGACCACGCTGCCTTCGGAGGCCGGATTGTCGGAATAGCTCTCCGCGAGGAGAGATTCGAAGTCTTCACGGGTGGGGGTGAGCGAGACGGCGGATTTCGCCATGTGTGTTACGGTCCTGTTCAAATCGAGGCTGGCCCGGCGGCAAAACCCGCTAGGACGTCCCTGATGGCCCCGGGGTTGAAATGGGCGCCAGAAGGGCAAACTCGACGCTTGCGTTCCAAACCCGAAAACCCCGCCCAGGCAGGCGGTTAGCTGTTCCCGAAGCCCTGAAACTATTGTGGGGCGCATTGCGGCACCCCGGTTCATGTCCATCACGGCCCTAAGGCCGGACGTCCTGTGACGGGGGCGCGTATAGGTGAAAATGGCGGGTGGGGCAAGGGAAAGGGGGCTTCGGAGGAGGGAGTGCCTCGGGCCGACTTCAAGATATTGTGACAAAGTGGATGATCTGACGCCCAAGTCTTAACGCTTTCTTAAAGCATCGGGCGTTCAACTGAAATCAGAATACCGTTTATGCTCCTCTTATGCCGTCATTCCGGCGAAGGCCGGAATCCCGCTTTGCGTCAGCACGCGTTGAAAGAAAGCTGGATTCCGGCCTTCGCCGGAATGACGG
>NZ_JADCDA010000088.1 GCF_020252405.1 Aestuariivirga sp. | reverse complement strand
TGAACACGGACAGACCCCCTCACCCTGCCCTCTCCCCCGGTGGGGGAGAGGAAAGATGAGGGCGGGGCTTTGTGGGGAGGGGGAACCCTCATGGAGTCAACTGACCGCCCGCCGCTTTAGTCTTGAATGCCCCGCAAACAAAATGCCCGGCCTTTCGGTCGGGCATCTGGCGTGAAATCGGTGGCCCGTTCAGGCGGCGGCGAGGTTTCCGGCGGAGGCGCGGCCCGTGCGCTTGTCGGTCACGACCTCATAGGAGACCTTCTGGCCCTCCTTCAGCGTGCGCAGACCGGCGCGCTCGACGGCGGAAATGTGGACGAAAATGTCCTTCTGGCCCTTGTCCGGCTGAATGAAGCCATAGCCCTTCTGCTCATTGAACCACTTCACAGTACCCGTATCCATGGGTGTCTTCCTTACGTTGGGTTGTCGTCAGTCCTGACGCGGTCTTTCGGGGCGCGCCAGGACATTGATCGAGAATTGGAGGAGTCTAGCGTGCGCGGCCCAGCGGGGTAGCGAAGCGGCCAATCGTCCGGCCCAGTTTTCGAGTGAGGAATATATGTCGCAGTTCATGCCGGGTTGCAAGATCGATTGCGGGTATTTCTTTCACGGCGGCATGCGGTGGCTGACCTCGATGACCGTATGGGTCTGCGACAAGTCATCAAGCAGCGATGACACCGCCTGGCGGTTGGCGGGATCGAGATTGGCGTCCCATTCGTCGAGCAAGAAGCACGTTGCAGCCTCCTTGAGCGAGAAGCCGCGCTGCAGGTCCCTGAGCTTGCGCTGGCCGATGGACAGCCCGGAGCGGATCGACGGAAACAGAAAGCTCTGCGCCGGGAGGTAGACAGCCCTCTCGCGATCGCGCTGCTTGAGCAGCAGCATCAACGTGGTCTTCCCGGACCCATTGGGGCCGGAGACGGCATAGCGCCCCGCATCCATCATCGCCGCCAGCGCCTCATCCGCCGTCTTCGCACGCAGCACATGCCAGCCTCCGTCATGCTTCTTCATGATCCTGATCCGCGCAAGATCGAGACGCTGCCCGAGATCTGACGGGCTCTCGGCCAGCGCACGGTTGAGCCAGTCGGCCCGGCCCCTGAGCGCCAGGTAATCAGCGGCATTGCCGACAAGATTGGAGATGTCCAGCAGCGCCTCGGTGAGCCGCGGCAGCACGATGGCCAGCGCCACCATCTCCGTCGCCGTCATCGACCGCAACTGCAGCAGGATGACGAGACTCGCCGGTGCCCAGATGCTGATCGCCTGAAGCATGTCGAAGGCACGAAAGGCGTTCATGGAGGCGAAGGCCATCCGTCGGTTAAGCCGCCAGCGCCGGGCGAAGAGCCGCATGAAATGCGACACGGCCTGCCTGTCGCCAAGCGTGTTGGCCAGCCACCCTTCGGGCAGCGCGGTGACGAGCCGGTTGTAACTCTTCTCATAGGCAGCCGACATCCGGACCTGCCAAGGTCCCAGCCGCCACAGCAATACAGCGCAAAGGATTGCGCTGACGACATAGGCCAGCGCAAATCCCTTGAGCACGAACAACGAAATGAGAACCACCGAGAGCAGCGACGAGCAGAGCAGCAGGAAAGAGTCGTAGACGAAGGTGATGCAGTCGAACATGAGTTCCTGCCCAGTGGCGGAAATCACGGTGGCGAAGGTCTTGTCCGCCTGCCGGCTGGTCGCCTCCGCAATCCTGCCCTCCTTGCGCCGGTAGACCTGCTCATAGAATGCGCGGCTCGCGGTGGTTCGCCACAGGGCGCGGAACAATGCGGCGGCATAGGTCAGCGGGTATGGCAAGAAATAGAGGATCAGGAATACGACGACCGCCGTCGTCATCTCCTCCGCCCTTGGAGAACTCGCCGCCACGCGCGAGAGATAGACAGGTGCCGCGCTGTAGCAGAGCTGGAACAGCAGAACGAATAACAAGCAGCCCAGCGCCTCTCCGCGCACCCTTGCCAGTGACAGCACGCTGAACATCCGGACCCTCCCTTCCGGGAGCCATATCACACCCCTGTTTGCTGAAAAGACCTTCCTTGATGAACGGCTGCAGTTGCCGCAGTTCACGAGCCGGGTTAAGTCATGTCTCATGACCGGCGCCCACAAGACCCGCGTTGCCCTGCTCCGGGCCGAACTGAAGCGACGCAAGCTCACCGGCTTCTTCGTGCCCCGGGCCGATGAATTCCAGGGGGAATATGTTCCCGCCTATGCCGAGCGGCTGCGCTGGCTCACCAATTTCCGCGGCAGCGCGGGAGTTGCCATCGTCACGCTGAAGAAGGCGGCGATCTTCGTCGATGGGCGCTATGTGATCCAGGTGCGCCAGCAGGTGGACGAGAAGATCTTCGCGCCCTTCCATTTGATGGACGAGCCGCCCGACCAGTGGATCGGCAAGAACCTCAAGAAGGGCAGCCGGCTGGGCTTCGACCCGTGGCTGGTCACCGCCGGGCAGGCCAAGCGCCTGGCCGAGGCCTGCGCCGCGGTGGGGGCTGCCTTTGTGCCGGTCGAGACCAATCCCATTGATGCCGTGTGGAAGGACCAGCCGCCGCGGCCCATGGCGGAACTTGCCACCCAGCCCACGCAATTTGCCGGCCGCACCGCGGCGGAGAAGATCAAGGACCTGCGCAAGGGGCTCTCCAGCATCGATGCGATGGTGCTGACGCAACCGGACTCTGTCGCCTGGCTGTTCAACCTGCGCGGCTTCGACGTGCCGCATACGCCGGTGGTGGCAGCCTATGCAATCCTGCCCGCGAGGGGCAAGGCGCAGATCTTCATCGCGGGGGAGAAGCTGCCGGAGGATGTGAGGCAGCATCTCAAAGCCATCGCCACCCCGCATGAGCCCGGGGACATCGGCGCGGCGCTGAAAGCGCTTGGAAAGGCGCGGGCCCGCGTGCTGATCGACCCCGCTTGGACGCCGGAGCGCATCCGCGGGATGCTGGTGAAGGCCAGGGCGACAGTGGTGACGGGGGCCGACCCCGTGCTGCTGCCCAAGGCGCGCAAGAATGCCACCGAGCAGGAAGGCGCGCGCGCCGCCCAGAGGCGGGACGGCGTCGCGGTCAGCCGTTTTCTCTGCTGGCTGGAGAAGGAAGCGCCGAAGGGCGGCCTCACCGAACTCGACGCCGCGGCGAAGCTCAAGGCCTTCCGCGCCGAAACGGACGAATTGAAGGACCTCTCCTTCGAAACCATTCCGGCGTCGGGCCCCCATGCCGCCATTCCGCATTACCATGCGACGGAGGAGTCGAACCGCAAGCTGAGCCTCAACGAGATATTCCTTATCGACAGCGGCGCGCAATACATCGACGGCACGACGGACATCACCCGCACGGTGATCGTGGGAACGCCCACGGCGGAGATGAACGACCGCTTCACCCGCGTGCTGAAAGGCATGGTGGGCCTCTCCATGATCCGCTTCCCGAAGGGCACGACGGGCTCGCAGATCGATATTCTGGCGCGCCGGCATTTGTGGTGCGCGGGGCTCGACTTCGACCACGGCACCGGTCACGGCGTCGGCGCCTATCTCTCGGTGCATGAGGGCCCGGCCCGCATCAACAAGTCGGACAGGACACCGCTGGAGCCCGGCATGATCCTTTCGAACGAGCCGGGCTTCTATAAGCAGGGCGATTACGGCATCCGCATCGAGAATTTGGTGATGGTGCATGAGGCCAGGCCCGTCGCCGGCGGCGAGCGCCCGATGCTGGGCTTCGAAACACTGACGCTCGCCCCCATCGACCGGCGGCTCATCGCGGTGGAGCTGCTGTCGGAAGCCGAGCGCACATGGCTCGACGCCTATCACGCCCGCGTGCTGAAGGAGGTGGGCGACCGCCTCGATGGCGCGGAACTGGATTGGCTCAGAGGTGCCTGCGCGCCGCTGGGCTGACCTGCGGCTCCTGCTTCGCTGCCGGGGCCTGCCGACGTGCCTCGATCGCCCCGGATAACGCGGGTCCAAACCGCACCACTCGCCAGTTCCTCCTCCGACCAATGGGCCGCGGCGAGCCGTTCCAGCCAGGGTTCCCGGACTCGACAGCGGCCGAGCACTCGCGCCTCAGGGCATAAGGATGCACCGGCTCTTGACTCTGGAGCTTTCCCCGCGCCGCAAGCGATAACACTTGCCCGCAAGACGCTTCAAGCGATGTTACGCGTTCGAAGCATCAGTCCGAGACAGACGACTGGGCACTTCCATGCGGACTGACGGGAACGGCAGCCTGGCGCGCAGTCGGCCTTACACGGCAGATGCTGTCATCATGAACGATGGCCTTGCTCTCGACTTCATTCAGGAGCTCGAGCCAGTGCGATTCCGGAACCACCATGTTCGAAACCGTCTTGCCGCGCGAGACGCGGATCATAAAGGACTGCCGATCCTTGGTGTAATAGTGATTGATGCGGATCCGCTCCGCCCGGAATGCCGGTGCCTGCCGCCGCAGGATGGGCGTGTCCGCCTCGTCATATCCGTTGTAAATGCTGTCGCGCAGAATAAAAGTGTGGCCACCGTTGGCGGCCGTGACGTGGAGGGGCTGGATGATCGACTTCGGCGCCAAAAGGTTTCTCATGTGGAAAGGACCTTCGGGAGCGGCCATGCGCCAGAAATAATGGCCGGTGACATCAGGGGGCGGCGTCTCAAATCCCGATGTCCCATAGGTGAACCGGTTGACGAGGAGCGCCGGCCGGTGCGCGAAGCCCGCGAGGAATTCCGGCAAGGCCTGCCCATCGGGGCAATAGAGGAACTCGTCCACGTCAATGAAGGCCATCCACCGGTTGGCGCCGCCGAAGTTCCGGAGCGCGTGAGCGAAGGCCCGCGACTGGGTGTGATAACCCTTGCGGTGCGGCCAGGGGATGACGGTCACGAGACCTGACCTTGCGTAAGATGAAAGCAACTGCGGCGTTGCGTCCGTGCTTTCATTGTCGAAGAGGTAGAGATGATCGACCCCCTGGGCTAGGTGGAAATCGATCCACTCCGGGAGGTTGTGCGCCTCATTGCGAACAGTCGAGACGATCGAGAGCGTGTGGATGACCTTCCCCGGAACAACCCTTGCACGCACGCGCTTGATGGTCTTTCCGCGCCACAAGCGACGGAGGTTTCGAAATAAACGCATGGAACTCGACCTCGTTTGGCCCCGGGCAAATCTGAAACACACAATCTGCGCTTGCGCGCGCAGGACGCTGTTCAGCAGCACATGGCGGCTTCAGGAACAATCATACGATCGAAATACGGCTCACGCGTGCGCCGTCAGCATGATGCACAAGAACGCGCGGTCTCTATTCATCTTGCTTATTCTTGTCCAGAACATTTTCACTACTCGATTGCCGCCGGACGCCCATATGGATTGAGACGGAGACAACCCGGGCCGCTCTCGCCCCGCGGGCCATGGCCCGCGCAACTTTACGCCCTCAAGCGCATTCGCAGCTGAGGACCCGTTGCGCTGGCTGAGGCCGGTGAGAACATCGGGGTGCGCCGAATTCACAGGCCTCCCACCCGCTCGAACCAGGTGGCCTCGTCGATCACTTCGACACCATGTTTCTCGGCGTCCTTCAGCTTGGAACCGGCGCCGGGGCCGACAACCAGGAGGTCGGTCTTCTTCGAAACGGAACCGGCGACCTTCGCCCCCAGCCGCTCCGCCATGGCCTTGGCCTCCTCGCGTGTCATGCGTTCGAGCGCGCCGGTGAAGACAACCGTCTTGCCGGCGACGGGCGAGGTGGTGCTGCGCGCTTCGAGGGCGGTGACGGTGACGTGCTTGAGGAGCTCGTCCACCACCTCGCGGTTATGCGGTTCGGCGAAGAACTGCACGACGGCCTCCGCCACCACCCCGCCGATGCCGTCGATGGCGTTGAGCCCGCCCCAGGCATCGCCCTCTATCGCGCCCGCCGCGATCATCTGCCCGCGGAAGTGATCCGCGGTTCCATAGGCCCGCGCCAGTGCCCGCGCCGTGGTCTCGCCCACATGGCGGATGCCGAGCGCGAAAATGAAGCGGTCGAGGCCGATGCTGCGGCGCTCGTCGATGGCGGCGAAAAGCTTGCCGACGCTGGCCTCGCCCCAGCCCTCGCGGTCCTTCAATCGGTTCGGCGATGCCTTGTCGCGCTCTTCCAGCGTGAACACGTCATGCGGCCAGGCGATGAGGCCGCCGGCGTAGAATTCCCCGATGATCCTGTCGCCCAGCCCCTCGATGTCGAAGGCATTGCGCGAGGCGAAATGCTTGAGCCGCTCGACCCGCTGTGCCGCGCAGATGAGGCCGCCGGTGCAGCGGCGCACCGCATCGACCTTGCCCGCGGTCCGCTCCTCGCGCACCGCATGGGAGTGGCAAACCGGGCATTGCTGCGGAAAACGGTAGGGCTTCGCATCCCGCGGGCGCTTCTCCGGCACGAAGCCAAGGATTTGCGGGATCACGTCGCCGGCGCGCTGCACGATCACCGTGTCGCCCTCGCGGATGTCCTTGCGGGCGATCTCGTCCTCGTTGTGGAGTGTCGCATTGGTGACGACGACCCCGCCCACGGTGACGGGCTTCAGCCGCGCCACCGGGGTGAGCGCACCGGTGCGGCCAACCTGAATGTCAATCTTTTCCAGCACCGTCGCCGCCTTCTCGGCTGAGAATTTGTGGGCAAGGCCCCAGCGTGGACTGCGGGAGACAAAGCCCAGCCGCTGCTGCCAGTCCAGCCGGTTCACCTTGTAGACGACGCCGTCGATGTCATAGCCGAGTTCGGCGCGCTCGGACTCGATGAGGCGATATTGCGCCAGCAGCTCCTCCACCGAATGGCAGAGCCTGGTCAGCGGATTGGTGGGCAGACCCCATGACGCGAAGGCCTCGATCACGCCCATCTGGGTCTTCGCGGGAAGCTCCGGCGCCTCGCCCCAGGCATAGGCGAAGAACCGAAGCGGCCGCGCCGCCGTGATGGCGGCATCGAGCTGGCGCAGCGAGCCTGCTGCGGCATTGCGCGGATTGGCGAAAACCTTCTCGCCCGCCGCAATCTGCCTGGCATTCAGCGCGGCGAAATCCTTATGGCTCATATAGATCTCGCCGCGGATCTCGATCAGCTGGGGCGCGGAGCCATCAAGCCGCTTCGGCGCGTCATGGATGGTCATGATATTGGCCGTGACGTTCTCGCCCTCATAGCCATCGCCGCGTGTTGCCGCCTGCACCAGCTTGCGGTTCTCGTAGCGCAGCGACATGGAGAGGCCGTCGATTTTGGGCTCGGCGGTGACCGCCACCTCTTCATCCACGGGCAAATCGAGGAAGCGGCGGATGCGGCCCACGAAATCGCGCGCATCCTCCTCCGAAAAGGCGTTGGAGAGCGACAGCATGGGCACTGCATGGCGCACCTTGCCGAATTTCTCCGCCGGGCCCGAACCCACGCGGCGCGACGGCGAATCCCCGCGGATCAGTTCCGGAAAGCGCGCCTCGATCGCCTCGTTGCGCTGGCGCAATTCGTCATATTCGGCGTCCGGGATCAGCGGCGCATCCTGTTCGTGGTAAGCACGGTCATGCCTGGCAATCTCGGCGGCGAGCGCGGCCAATTCGGCCGAGGCCTCGCTGAGGGTCAGATCCCCGACGGGGGATTGCGCTTTCTTCACCATGGACTATCCCCTGGCCCCCAGCAGCTCATCCGCCTGGGCGCGCGCGGCGTCCGTCACCCTGGCGCCGGACAGCATGCGGGCCACCTCCTCGCGGCGGCTCTGGTCGGAAAGCGGCTGCACGCGCGTCACCATGCGCTTCGAGGCGACTTCCTCCATCTTGGAGATCAGCATGTGCTGGCAGGCGCGCGCCGCCACCTGCGGGCTGTGGGTGACGGCAAGGACCTGCAGGTTTTCGGCGAGACGGGAAAGCCGCGCCCCGATGGCGTCTGCCACCGCACCGCCCACACCCGTGTCGATCTCGTCGAAGACGAGCGTGGGGGCGGAGCCCCTGGAGGCGAGGATCACCTTGAGCGCCAGCATGAAGCGCGCGAGCTCGCCGCCCGAGGCCACCTTCATCAGCGGCGCAAGCGGCGTTCCGGGATTGGCGGCGACCATGAACTCGACCCGGTCTATGCCGGTCGGGCCCGGCCTGCCCGCATCGGTGTCGAGCGCTGTCTCGAAACGGGCGCGTTCGAGCTTCAGGGGCGGCAGTTCCGCCATCACCGCCTTGTCGAGCGCCTTCGCCGTCTTGCGCCGCTTGTTGGAAAGCTTCTCGGCCGCTGCATCAAACGCTTCGCGCGCCGCCTTGAACTCCTGCTCGAGTTTCTTCAGGCGGCCGCCGCCGTCGGTCAACGCCTTCAGCTCGGCGTCGAAGCGTTCGCGCACATCGGCCAGCGTATCGACCGTGCACTTGAACTTGCGCGCCGCGGCCCTGAGCGCGAACAGCCGTTCCTCGGATTTTTCCAGCTCCTTCGGATCGAAAACAAAGGCGCGCCGCGCCTCCGCAATGGCGCGCTCGGCCTCGCTCACCTCCGCCAGCACGCGGTCCAGCGCCTGGCACACATGATCAAGCCGGCCCCCGGCCGTCTCGCGGCGGCGTTCCAGCTTGCGCAGCGCCGCATTGAGGCGGGCCACCGAGGTGCCGTCGCCCGCCAGCGCCTCTTCGGCGTCGGTCAGGGCTTCGGCATATTGTTCGGCCGACATCATCATCTGGCGGGCCTCGGCAAGCAGCCCCTCCTCGCCGGGGATGGGGTTGAGGGCACGCAGTTCATCCGCGGCATGTTCGAGATAGTCGCGCTCGGCTTCGGCACGGTCCATCAGCGCGCGGTGTTCGTTCAGCGCTTCCCCGGCGGCGGACGAGCGCGCCCACAGGGCAGCCACATCGCTCACTTCGGCCTCATGGCCGCCGAAAGCATCGAGCAGGAGCCGGTGCGCGGTGACGTCGACGAGCGCGCGGTCGGCATGCTGACCGTGGATCTCGGCCAGGGCGCCGGCGATCTGGCGCAGCAGGTTGAGGCTCACCGGCTGGTCGTTGATGGCGGCACGGCTCGGCCCATCGGCATTCTGGATGCGGCGGATGACGAGTTCGCCCTCGCCGTCCACCCCCTGCTCCCTCAGAATCGCGAAGGCCGGGTGGCTGCGCGGCAGCGCGAAGGCCGCTGTCACCACGCCACGCTCCGCGCCGGCCCGCACCAGGGAGGAGTCGCCGCGCGCGCCCAGCGCCAGGCCCAGCGCATCGAGCAGGATCGACTTGCCCGCGCCGGTTTCGCCGGTGAGCACGGTCAGACCCTTGTCGAGAGCGATGTCGAGTTTCTCGATCAGGACGATGTCGCGAATGGAGAGAGCAGTCAGCATGGCCAACATTTATAGCGGAGTCGCACGCCGGCGCGACAGCCGAATTACAGCGGGTTGACCGCGTCGAAGGCCTTGGAGATCCAGGATTCCTTGCTGGCCTCGGGCGACAGGCCGTCGTTGGAAACCAACGTATAGGCATCTCTGTACCACTGGGACTGGGGGTAATTGGCGCCGAGCACCGCGGCGGCCGTCTGGGCCTCTGACACCACGCCCAGCGCCATATAGCCCTCCGTCAGGCGGTAGAGCGCCTCCGGCGTCTGGCTGGTGTTGCGGTAGTCGGTGACGACAGTCTTGAAACGGTTGATGCCGGCCAGATAGGCGCCCTGCCGGTAGTAATAGCGGCCAACTTCCATTTCCTTGCCGGCGAGGTGGTCGCGCGCCACCAGCACCTTCTGCGTGGCATCCGCCGCATAGGGGGTGTCGGGGAAGCGTTGCGCCACCTCCTGCAGGGCCTCCAGCGCTTTCTTGGTCGAGGACTGGTCGTGCTTGGTGTTGCCGATCTGGTCATAATTGCAGACGGCGGCAAGGTAATAGGCATAGCCCACATCCTTGCCGCCCGGATGCAGCGTGATGTAACGGTTGGCGGCGTTCACCGCGTCGTCCCACTTGGCCAGTTTGTAGGCGATATAGGCCTGCATGAGGATGGCCTGGGTGGCGTAGCTCGAATAGGGATATTGCCGCTCCACCTCGCCGAACTGCTTCAGCGCAGATTTCAGCGAGCCGCCGTTCAGGTCGGTGAGCGCCGCATTGTAGAGCTTGGCGACGGTGGCCGTCTCCTGTGCGGCAGCCATGTCGGGGGCAACCGCGGCAGTGGAGGCGGCAGCGGCGGAGGAGGCGCTGTCGTCACCCCATATGCCGTCCATCAGGCTCGACGCGCAACCGGACAGCAAGACACCGGCCAGCGCTGCCGCAACACCCTGCGAAATCCGTTTCGTCAACCGCACCGAAAACCCCACCTGCACCCGCCACACGTTGGACCGCGGCGCGCCGGACGCCAGCATGCCAAGCGTTTAATGCACCAAACCCGGCGGAAGTGTGACCCGCCGGGTTCAAGCTATTCCCTTGCTGGTTCAATCAGTTGGACTGGCGGCGAAGGAAGGCCGGAATTTCCAGCTGGTCATCGTCGAGGTGCTGTTCGTTGTGATGCGCCTGGGGGGCGGGCGCATGAGCACGCGGTTGAATTGCCGGGCGCTGCGGCGCTGGCTGCAAGGCAATCGAGGGCTCGCGCGGGGCAGACGCCGGGTCGTCCTTGCGGCCAAGGCCCACCGAGGCAAGGCGCTGGAACAGGCCGGGCTTCTTCTTCTCGGCCTGGGCGGCGATGGTCTCGATACGGGTCTGCTGGGCCTCGATCTGCTTCTTCACCTGCGGCGGAAAGTCCTCGATGGCGGGCATGCGCACGCGGGCGGCGGGCGTGGGCGAACGCTCCGGGATGGCGGCAGCGGAAAGGCGCAGCAGCGGCTCGGTTTCTTCGACGGTGCGGGCCTGGGCGGCGAGCGGCGCGGCGGCGAAGGTTGGCTGTGGCGCAGGCGCCGCAACGCGCGGGGCCACGGGGATGCCCGTCGCGGCGGCAACCGGCGCAGGAGCGACAACCGCCGCGGGGGCGGCAACGGCGGGTGCCGGCGGTTTCTTCACGGGCGCGGCCTGCTTGCCGGTCCAACCGAAGACGGAGGGCTTCTCGGTCTCTTCCTCGACGGGAGCAGACTTGCCGCCCTTCAGGGCTTCGGCGGCAAGCCCGGTGGCAACCACCGACACGCGCATGATGCCCTCGAGCGATTCGTCGAAGGTGGCCCCGAGAATGATGTTGGCCTCCGGGTCAACTTCCTCGCGGATGCGGGTGGCGGCTTCGTCCACTTCATAAAGGGTCAGGTCCGGGCCGCCGGTGATGGAGATCAGCAGGCCGCGGGCGCCGCGCATCGACACATCGTCAAGCAGCGGGTTGGAGATGGCGGCCTCGGCCGCCTCGATGGCGCGCTTGTCGCCCGAGGCTTCGCCGGTGCCCATCATGGCGCGGCCCATCTCGCTCATGATGGCGCGGACATCGGCGAAGTCGAGGTTGATCAGGCCTTCCTTGGTCATCAGCTCGGTGATCGAGGCGACGCCGGAATAGAGCACCTGGTCGGCCATGGCGAAGGCCGCGGCGAAGGTGGTCTTCTCGTTGGCGACGCGGAACAGGTTCTGGTTGGGAATGACGATCAGCGTGTCCACGTGTTTCGCCAGCTGCTCGATGCCGCGCTCGGCCGTCTGCTGGCGGCGCACACCCTCGAACTGGAACGGCTTGGTGACGACGCCGACGGTCAGGATGCCCTGCTCCTTGGCCGCCCGGGCGATGACGGGGGCCGCACCCGTTCCGGTGCCGCCGCCCATGCCGGCGGTGATGAAAGCCATGTGGGCGCCCGCGAGATGGTCGAGGATTTCGGGCAGCGCCTCCTCGGCGGCGGCTGCGCCGATCTGCGGCTGGGAGCCGGCGCCCAGCCCCTGGGTCAGGGCCGTGCCCATCTGTATGCGGCGTTGCGCGGCGTTCTGCATGAGGGCTTGCGCATCGGTGTTGGCGACGACGAACTCGACTCCCTCCAGCCGGCTCTCGATCATATTGTTGACAGCGTTGCCGCCAGCGCCTCCGACGCCGAAAACGGCAATGCGGGGTTTGAGATCGGAGAGATTCGGAACGGTGAGGTTGATGGTCATGTTGCGTGGCGCCCGAAATTGATTTGCCCACTTACCTATTTCTTACCAAAACCATAACAAATGGTTAATGCCCGCTAACCATGACCCCTTTTTGCCTGATTTTCTGGCTGGTAATGGAGCTCCGGGTTAACCTCCGGTTCAGGCTGAGGCCGCCCTGCGCGCCGGGCGATGGGTCTCGGCCGCGCGGCTCGCCAGGACCTTGTCGACCCTGCGGCCATCAAGGTCCACGACCTCGAATCGCCAGCCGCCCAGCTTCACCGCCTGGCCTAGCGACGGCAGATGCTTGAGCGCGTCGATGACAAGGCCCGCCACGGTCTCATAGCGCCGCCGGGGCGGCAGGGCGAAGCCGATCAGCTCCGCCATCTCGTCCACCGCCATGTCGCCCGGCAGCAGCCAAGACCCGTCGTCGCGCTGGACGGCGCGTTCGTCGCCCTCGCCTGCCGGCTCCAGACTGCCGGCGATGGCGCTCAGCAGGTCGGCGGCGGTGACGAGTCCGAGCGTCCGGCCATATTCGTCCTGCACGAAAGCCATATGGATGGACGAGCCGCGAAACAGCTCCATCGCCTCCAGAGCAGGCATCGATTCCGGGATCACCGGCGCCTTTTGCACCAGCTTGCCGATTTCGAGCTTGCGCCGCTCGAGCAGCGCGTCCGCCACGTCCTTGATGACGACGATGCCGATCACCTCGTCGGCGTCCTCGCCATGGACGGGGATGCGCGAATGTGGCGTTGCCAGGATCTTCTTTTTGATGTCGCCCGGCCCGTCGCCGATGCCGATCAGGTCAATGTCGGTCATCGGCGTCATCAACGCCCGCACCGGCCTGTCGCCCAGCCGCATCACGCCGGCGATCATGTCACGCTCGCCGCTCTCGATGACGCCGGCAGACTCCGCCTCGGCAATGAGCGACTTGATCTCCTCGTCGGTGACGGAGGCCTCGCTCGACCCCTTAAGGCCGAGAAGACGGATCAGCGCCCGGCCCGAGCCGTCAAGCAGCCAGACGAAGGGTCCGGCAATGCGCGAGAGAAGGTCCATCGGGTAGGCCACCCGGCAGGCGATCGCCTCCGGATGCTTCAGCGCCAACTGCTTTGGTACAAGTTCACCAATGATAACAGATATAAACGTAATAATGGTGACAACCAGGGTGAAGCCCGCCGGTCCCGCATAGCTGTGCGGCATGCCGAGGCGTTCCAGCACGCCTGACAGCCTGTCGCCCAGCGCCGCCCCTGAAAATGCGCCCGCGAGAATGCCGACGAGGCTGATACCGACCTGCACGGTGGACAGGAAGCGGCCCGGGTTCTCCGCCAGCTGCAGGGCGGCGCGCGCGCCTTTCACTCCCCTGTCGCTCATCGACCTGAGGCGCCCGGTGCGGGAGGAGACGATGGCCAGCTCCGACATGGCGAGAAGACCATTCAGCGCCACGAGGGCGAGGACCAGCAGAATTTCAAGCGCGACCATGGAAGACCCGCATATAGGCGCTCTGCGGCCCCGGCGCAAATCCGCCCGGGCTTGGGGTCAGAAGCTCTCGGCGATCCAGCGGCCGACGCGGGTGACGTAATTCTGCTGGGCGCGCTCCACCTGCTTGGCCTTGTGCTTGGGAAGCTCACAGTGCTCGTCCGGCTTCAGCGCATAGTTGAGCAGTCCCGCACAGACCGCGAAGGCAGGCGCATGCGCGGTTTCCGGCATGCCCTTGACGTGGGCGGGAGCGCCAAGGCGCACCTGGCGGCCGGTCCACTGGCGGGCCACCTCCTGCACGCCGTTGAGCTGGCTGGCGCCGCCGGTGATCACCATGCGGCAGCCGCCGAAATGAGCATGACCCGATCCGTCCAGGCGGTTCCTCAGCATCTCGAAGGTCTCTTCGAGGCGCGGGCGGATGATGCCGGTCAGCATCGACTTCGGCACCTGCTGCACCGTGTCCACGCCGCGCTCGCCCAACAGCGGCACCGAGATCATCTCGCGCTCGTCGACACTGCTCGACAGCGCCGAGCCCCACAGCGTCTTCATGCGCTCGGCATGCGCGATGGTGGTGGAAAGGCCGCGCGCGATGTCGTTGGTGATGTGCTGGCCGCCGACCGGCACCACGTCCGCCATGACCAGGTGGTTGTCGTGGAACACCGCGAAGGAAGTGGTGGAGCCGCCCATGTCGACGACGGTGACGCCGAGCGCCCTCTCGTCTTCGGCCAGCACGGCGCGGGCCGCCGCATAGGGCGCAATCACAAAGCCGGCGACGGAGAGATGCGCCCGCTCCACCGCCATGACGAGATTTTTGAGATGCGGCGCCTCGACGGTGACGACGCTGAGGTCCAGCGCCAGATTGTCGCCGAACAAGCCGGCCGGGTCCTTGATGCCGCTGGCGTCGTCGAGGTGATACTGCAGCGGCGTGATGTGCATGATGGAGCGGCGGCCGGGGTCGACCTGGTCGAGGGCGGCGTCGAGTGCGCGGTTCATGTCGCGCTGCATAACCTGTCCGCCCTGGGCCGGCACCGATCCGATATAGCGCTGCGACTGCGGGCGCCCGCCCGAGACGTTCACATAGTTCTCGCTGATCGTGCGCTGGGCCATACGCTCGGCGGCATCCACCGTGAGGCGGATGGCGCGCTCGGCTTCGTCCATATTGACGATGGCGCCGCCGCGGACGCCGCGGGAAAGCTGATAGCCCGCGCCGAGTACCTTGAGGGTGTGTTTGTCGTCCGATTCAGCTGTGCGGTGCCTGGCGGGAACAACCTCCGCGATGAGACAGCCGATCTTGGTCGAGCCGATGTCAAGCGCCGCGACAAGGCTGCCCTTCGGCGCCACCGTGGCCTTTGCCGCGCTCCTGGCCTGAAACTGAACGACCGTCATCTACGCCACCCCCCGGGAACTCACGTTGCTCCGGCCGGCGTCAATTGGCGCCGGCCACCGTCTTCTTGTCCGCGGGTTGCACTCCCGCTGCGGCGCTTTCCGCCACTTCCACCGTCACCCGGCCCGGAAGCCTCAGGTCCAGCGAGCGGATGCCGCGCGCCAGAATCCTCTGCGTCTTGTTCAGCTGGTCCGCCATGGCGATTGCCTGCTGCCAGTCTCTTTCCGGCAACTGCACCGTGATGCCGTTGTCGAGATAAAGGGTCCAGCGCCGGCTGCCGACACGGGCCGACGCCTTCACCTGCAACAATAAGTCGGGATAGGCTGCAAGTTGGTTAATGAGTTCCGCAGCCGCGGCATTGGCCCCCTCGCCCGTCACCAGCGGCAGGCGAACCATCTGCGAAGCCTCGAGGCCGCTCATCGCCGCACCCGCCTTGTCGATCACGTAGTAAGCTGTGCCGCGCTGCCAGATGGCGAAGGGCTCGCGCTCCCTCACTTCGACGACAAGCTGGTTGGGAAACAGCCGCTGCACCTTGGCCGACTGCACCCAGTCGAGGTTCTGCAGAATGTTGCGGGCCTGAATGGCATCGAAGCCCATCAGCGAGCCTCCTGGCTCCACACTGATGGCGGAAAGAAGCGTTTCCGGCTCATGGTGCTCAAGGCCCGTGATGGTGATTTCCTGTGCGGCCATGCCGACCACGCCCGCGGCCCTGCCGGGCAGCAGCAGCCAGGGGCTGCCGTTGTAAGACAGGTGGCCGCCATTGACGAGGCCGGCCATGATCACGCCGCCAAGCATGAGCAGCGCGGAGGCGCGCGTCAGGACGCGCAGCCTGAAGCTGTTGCCGTGGTCGAGCCAGCTGCGGCGGCGGCGCTTGTAGACGGCGGCGCCTTGCGTCATCTGTCCACCGACGCGTCGCCGACCATCCAGGTCACGAGCTCCTCATAGCTCAGGCCCGCATGGACGGCGAGTTCGGGCACCAGCGATGTGCCGGTCATGCCGGGCTGAGTGTTCACCTCCAGCACGATCAACTCGCCCGTCTTGTCGTCATAGCGGAAATCGGCGCGCGACACGCCGCGGCAGCCCAGTGCATCGTGCGCGGCCAGCGCATAGCGTCGGCACGCATTGTAAACATCCGCCGGGATCCGCGCGGGCAGAATGTGCTGCGAGCCGCCGGGGGCGTATTTGGCCTCGTAGTCATACCAGCCGGAGCCTCTGGACACGATGTCGATCACGCCCAGCGCCGTGCCGCCGACGACCGCGCAGGTGAGTTCGCGGCCCGGAACGAAGCGCTCCACCATGGCATGGCTGCCGAAGATGGCGCGCTCGGCCAGCACCGCCGTCACCGGCGCGTTGGCGCCCTCGCGCACGATGTGGACACCCAGGCTGGAACCTTCCGCCACGGGCTTCACCACGTAAGGCGGCTTCATCGGGTGCGATGCCGCCACCTCCTCCAGCGGCGCCAGCATGCTCTCGGCCACCGGAATGCCGGCGGCGCGGAACACCGCCTTAGACTTCTCCTTGTGCATGGCCAGCGACGAGGCCAGAACACCGGAATGGGTGTAGGGTATCCGCAGCGTCTCGAGGATCGCCGCGCAGCAGCCGTCCTCGCCCCACTTGCCGTGCAGCGCGTTGAAAGCGACGTCCGGCCTCACCCGCTGCAGCTCCGAAACGACGGTCTCGCGCCTCACATCGATGGGCGTCACCTTGAAGCCCGCGCGCTGCAGCGCCGCCGCGCAGGCCTTGCCGGAGCTGAGGCTCACCTCACGCTCGGCGGACCAGCCTCCGAGTAGCACGGCAACCGTCGTATGGGACGGCACGCGGCTCATGCCTCGCCCTCAGCCTTGAGGCCGATGCGCTTGATTTCCCACTCGAGGTCGATGCCCGACGTGGCCTTCACCCTCGCGCGAACGGTCTCGCCAAGCGCCTCGATCTGCGCGGCGGTTGCCCCACCACCGTTGATCAGAAAGTTGCAGTGCAGCTCGGACACCCTGGCGGGCCCCACGGCAAAGCCGCGCATGCCGGCCTTGTCGATCAGCTGCCAGGACTTGTTGCCAGGCGGGTTCTTGAAGGTGGAACCGCCCGTACGGCTCTTGATCGGCTGGGTGGCCTCGCGGCTCTCCGTAATCTTGTCCATGGCGGCGGAAATCCCGGCGGCATCGCCCGCCCGGCCCTGGAACAGCGCCTGCGTGAAGACGAGGTCCTCGGGCGCGCCGCAATGGCGGTAGGCGTATTTCATGTCCGCATTGGAAAGCACGCGAATGGCCCCTGACCGGTCGACTGCGCGCGCCTCGATCAGAATGTCCCTGGTCTCTCCACCATAGGCCCCGGCGTTCATGCGCAACGCGCCACCGATGGTGCCCGGTATACCTCTCAGAAAGGTTAACGAGTCGATACTTTTCTCCAGCGCGAAACGGGCGACCCGCACGTCCAGCGCCGCCGTCCCGGCCCTCACGCGGTGGCCCGGCTCCTCGCTGATCCCGGCAAAGCCCTTGCCCAGCCTGATCACCACGCCGGGCACGCCGCCATCGCGCACCAGCAGGTTGGAGCCAACGCCGATCACACAGACCGGCACATCCATCGGCGTGCCACTCAGGAACGCCGCGAGGTCTGCTTCGTCGGCGGGCGTGAACAGCGCCTCCGCCGCGCCTCCGGCGCGGAACCATGTCAATTCGGCGAGCGGCGCATTGGCTTCGAGCCTGCCCCGCGCCCGCGGCAGGCGCTGCAGCAGGGCCGCGCCATCGAGCCTGGTCATGACTGCGCCTTGTCGAAGGCCTCAAGCTGGCCCGGCAGCGCATAGGCCCATTGGGTGATGGTGCCCGCGCCGAGACACATCACAATGTCGCCGGGCCTGGCCATGCCGCGCACCAGCGGGGCAAGCTGCTCCGGCTTGTCGATGGTGTAGACCGAGCGGTGCCCGCGCGACTTCAGACCCTCGGCGAGCGCGGTGTGCGAAGCGCCCTCGATCGGCTGCTCACCCGCCGCATAGACGGGGGCCACGATCACGCTGTCGGCATCGTTGAAGCAGGTGCAGAACTCGTTGAACAGGGAGGAGAGGCGTGTATAGCGGTGCGGCTGCATCACCGCGATCACCTTGCCCCTGGCGACCCCGCGCGCCGCCTTCAGCACCGCGGCGATTTCCACCGGGTGGTGGCCGTAATCGTCGAAAACGGCGACGCCATTGTGCTCGCCGGTGCGCGTGAAGCGGCGCTTGACGCCGGAGAAGCTCCTGAAGCCCTTGCGGATGTCGTCGTCCGAAAGCCCGAGCTCCTTCGCCACGGCCAGGGCCGCCGTCGAATTCAGCGCATTGTGATCGCCCGGAATGGCGAGGCTCAGATTGCCGATGTCGTGAGCCGCTCCGGTGCGGCGGTTGGTCAGGCGCACCGAAAAACGCGTCTCGCCATCCTCGTAGCGCACATCGGTGAGGCGCACGTCGGCCTGCGGGCTGCGGCCATAGGTGATGACGCGGCGGTCCCTCACCTTGCCGATCATCTCCTGCACCACCGGATGGTCGATGCACATCACGGCAAAGCCATAGAAGGGAATATTCTCGACGAAGGCGAGGAAGGCCTCCTTGGCCCTGTCGAAGGTGCCGTAATGGTCGAGGTGCTCGGGGTCGATGTTGGTGACGATCACGATGTCGGCGGGGAGTTTGACGAAGGTGCCGTCGGACTCGTCCGATTCCACCACCATCCAGTCGCCCTTGCCGAGCCTGGCATTGGTGCCATAGGCGTTGATGATGCCGCCGTTGATGACGGTCGGGTCAAGGTTTCCGGCATCGAGCAGCGCCGCCACCAGCGATGTGGTGGTCGTCTTGCCGTGCGTGCCGCCAACGGCGACGCAGGACTTGAAGCGCATCAGCTCGGCCAGCATCTCGGCGCGGCGCACGATGGGCAGGTGGCGGTTGCGGGCTTCGGCAAGCTCCGGGTTGTCGTCCCTGACGGCCGAGGAGACGACCACCACCTGCGCGTCGCCGAGGTTCTCCGCCTTGTGGCCGACATGGACATCGATGCCGTTCTTCCTCAGCCGCGCCACGTTGTAATTGTCGGTGAGGTCGGAGCCCTGCACCTTGTAGCCCAGCGTCGCCATCACCTCGGCGATGCCGCTCATGCCGATGCCGCCGATGCCGATGAAGTGGATAGGGCCGACATTGCCCGGAAGTTTCATAAGTTACCGTCCCTTGCCGAGTTTTTCGGCGAGGTCCGCAAGTCGCTGGGCCGCATCGGGTTTCCCGTGCTTCAGCGCCGCCGCCGCCGCCTGTTGAAGTTGGCTCTGTTGAGAGCGCAGTGATGTCAGAAATTGGGCGAAGGCCCCGGGCGCCAGCGTGGCCTGCGGTTTCACCCAGCCCGCCCCCGCGCTTGCGAAGCTTTCGGCATTGCGCAGCTGGTCATTGTCCAGCGCATGCGGCAGCGGCGCCATCACCGCGGGGCGGCCGATGACGCCCAGCTCCGCAATGGTCGAGGCGCCGGAGCGGCAGACCACGAGATGCGCATTGGCAATGCGCCTGGGCATATCCATGAAGAAGGGGCTGAGCTCGCAGTCAAGCTCCATCGCCTTGTAGGCGGAGGAGACCGCGTCCATGTTCTCGGCCCGCACCTGCTGGGTGAGCTTGATGCCGCGCCGCTGCTCCGGCGTCATCGCGGCAAAGACCCTGGGCATGAACTCGCCGAAGAACTGCGCGCCCTGGCTGCCGCCGAAGACGAGCAGGTTGAACGTGTCGAAACCGGGGTAAGGCGCGCCCTTCTCCTTGAGCGCAATATCGCGCACCGGATTGCCGGTGAAGGTCAGCTTGTTCCTTGCGTCCCCTGGAAGCCCCATCAGCGTTGGGAAGGAGGAGGCCACCGCATCGGCCCATTTCGCCAGCACGCGATTGGCGCGGCCCATCACCGCGTTCTGGTCATGGACACAGGATGGAATCTTCAGCCGCGCCGCCGCCATGATGGGCGGGAAGGACGGATAACCGCCGAAACCGATGACGGCGAGCGGCCTCACACGCTTCAGGATCGCGCGTGCGGCGCGGTAGCCGCCATAGAGCCGCAGCGCGCGGCCGGGCGCCAGCCACGGCTTCGAGAGCGACAGCGTGGCCGAGGGCACGATATGCGTCTCGGCGGCGGGGAAGGATTTGCCGTAGTCCCGCACGCGCTCGTCGGTCATCAGGTGGATCGCATAGCCCCGCCGGATCAGCTCCTCCGCCAGCGCCTGGGCGGGGAACAAATGCCCGCCGGTGCCGCCGGCCGCGAGGACGAAGACGCCCTTGCTCATCAGGCGTAGGACACGTTGAGCTCGGGCACGCTCGAACGCCCGCCGAAGCGCTTGCGGCCCAGGGCCAACACCAGCCCCATGCCGAAGGCCATGCCGAGCAGCGAGGAGCCGCCATAGGAGATGAACGGCAGCGTCATGCCCTTGGCCGGCAGCAGCGCCACGTTGACGCCCATGTTGATGACCGCCTGGAAGCCGAAGATCAGGCCGAGGCCGGAGAGCGCCAGCGCCGGAAACGGGTCCGGCTCCTGCTTGGCGCGCACCAGAATTTTCAGCACCACGAAGGCGAAGAGCGACATGAGCATGAGGCAGGCGATGAGACCGAATTCCTCGCCCACCACGGCGAAGGTGAAGTCGGTGTGGGCGTCGGGCAGCACCAGCTTGGCTTCGCCGCCTCCGGGGCCGGCGCCCATCAGCCCGCCGTTCCGGAAGGCCTGCAGCGCGGTGTCCACCTGAAAGGTGTCGCCCTTGTCGGGGCTCATGAAACGGTCGACGCGCGAACGCACATGATCGACCAGCTCATAGGCCGCAAACACGCCCGCGGCGCCCAGCGCGCCAAGCCCCAGCACGGTGAACCACGAAATGCCATAGATCAGCAGCATCGAGCCGAAGGTGAGAATGACCAGCGCCGTCTGCCCGTAATCCGGCTGCATGACGAGCAACCCGACGAAAGCCGCGGCAAACAGCAGTGCGATGATCTGGCCTGGCATTTCCGGCCGCCGCGTATGCTCGGCGAGGAACCAGGCCGCGACGACGACGAAGGCTGGCTTGGCGAATTCCGAGGGCTGCAGGCTGACCGGCCCGATATTGATCCAGCGATGCGCGCCCTTGATCTCCGGCCCGAAGAAAAGCGCGGCCGCCATCAGACCCAGCGCCGCGCAGAACACGAAAAGCCCGGCGCGGCGCGCATAGCGCGGCGGGAAGAAGGAGAGCGTCACCAGCACCGGCGCCGCGAAAGCCAGATAGAACGTCTGGCCCTTGATGAAGTGGAAGGTGTCCGCGCCGATGCGCTCCGCGACCGGCGGGCTTGCCGCCATGGAAACGAGCACGCCCGAGGCCATGAGAAGGAGCACCGCGAACATCAGGCCGCGGTCCACCGTGAACCACCAGCGCGCGAGCAGGCCGCGGTCGCTACGTCCGAGCAGCATGGGCATCTCCTGGAATTGTCATCTCGACACCGGAAAGCAGCGACACGGCCTTGACGAAGGCATCGCCCCGCTCCTCGAAATTGGGATACTGGTCGAAGCTGGCGCAGGCGGGCGACAGCAGAACCACGGCGCCCGGCTTTCGGTCCTTCCGCGCGTCGCGAAGGGCCGCGGCCACGGCGTTTTCCAGCGTGCCGCAGTCTTCATGCGGAATGGCGGCGCCGATGGTGGTGGCAAACTCCCTGGCCGCCTGCCCGATCAGATAGGCCCGCGCCACATTGCCGAACAGCGGCTTCAGGGGTTCGATGCCGCCTGCCTTGGCGATTCCGCCGGCGATCCAGTAGATGTTGCTGAAGGACGAGAGCGCCTTCTCAGCCGCATCGGCATTGGTGGCCTTGGAGTCGTTGACGAAGGCAATGGCGCCATGGCGCCCCACCTGCTGCATGCGGTGCGCAAGGCCGGGGAAGCCCGTCATCGCCGCGGCAATGGTCTTGACGCCGATGCCCAGCGCGGTGGCCGCGCCATAGGCCATGCAGGCATTCTGCCAGTTGTGCCGCCCCTTCAGCGCCGGCATGGCGCGGAGATCGATCTCGGCCATCACCACGCCCGCGCGCCTGTCGCGCAGCACGCCGTCATGCGCCGCGATGCCGTCCACCACATCCTTCACCACGGACACGCGCCTCACGTCGGCACCCGTGGCGGCCGCGCGCCCGGCAATCGCCGCGCACCAATCGTCGTCGATGCCGCACAGCGCGGTGTCGCCCGTGTGCTGGCCTTCAAAGATGCGCGCCTTCACCGCGGCGTAATTCTCCATCGTGCCGTGGCGGTCAAGATGGTCGGGCGTGATGTTGGTGAGAATGCCGACGTCGGGCTTCAGCCGCGGCATCAGGTCGATCTGGAAGGACGAGAGCTCCAGCACATAAACGCGGCCCCTGACCGGCTGGCGCAGCAGGAACACCGCTTTGCCGATGTTGCCGCCCACATCGACGTCGAGCCCGGCCTCGGCCAGCACATGGCCGGTCAGCGCCGTGGTGGTCGACTTGCCGTTGGTGCCGGTGATGGCGACGATGCGGGCGCCCGCGGCCCGCGCCTCGCGCGCGAAGATTTCCGTATCGCCGAGCACCTCGGTCCCGGCATGGCGCGCCTTCAGCACGGTCCAGTGCGGCGCAGGGTGGGTGAGCGGCACGCCGGGGCTCAGCACCAGGGTATCCAGTGCCGCGAAGTCGAGCTGATGCAGGTTGCTGACCGGCAGTCCGGCGGCCCTGGCCTTCTCCACTGCTTCGGGCTCGTCATCCCAGCCATGCACCGTGGCGCCGCCCAGCTGCAGCGCCTCGATCGCCGCGGTGCCGGAGCGCGCGAGGCCGAAGACGGCGACGGTCTTGCCCTTGAATGTGATCGCCGGGAACAAGGATCACCTCAGCTTCAGCGTCGAAAGCCCGATCAGCGCCAGCACGATGGCGATGATCCAGAAGCGGATGACGATGGTGGGTTCCTTCCACCCCTTCTGCTCGAAGTGGTGATGCAGCGGGGCCATGGCGAAGACGCGCTTTCCCGTCATTTTGAAGGAGGCGACCTGGATGATGACAGAAAGCGTTTCCAGCACGAACAACCCGCCGATGATGCCGAGCACGATCTCGTGCTTGGCCGCCACCGCGATGGCGCCCAGGGCGCCGCCGAGCGAGAGCGAGCCCGTGTCGCCCATGAAGATCATGGCGGGCGGCGCGTTGAACCACAGGAAGCCGAGCCCTGCCCCCACGATGGCGCCGCAGATGATGGCGAGTTCGCCCGCCCCGCGCACGAAATGCAATTCGAGATAGTTCGAAAAGTTATAATTGCCGACGAGATAGACGATGAGCCCGAGGCTTGCCGCGGCGATCATCACCGGAACGATCGCGAGACCGTCGAGCCCGTCCGTCATGTTCACCGCATTGCCGGCGCCCACCACCACGAAGACGCCGACGAAGATGAAGAACATTCCGAAGGGAATGAGCAGGTCCTTGAAGAAAGGCACCGCCAGCGAGGTCGACAGCGGCTTGCCGCCGATCCACATGAAGATGCCGACCGCGACCCCGGCGATGGCGAATTCGGCCGCCAGCCGCACCTTGCCGGAGAAGCCCTTGGTCGTCGCCTTGGTGACCTTGAGATAATCGTCATAGAAGCCGATGGCGCCGAAGCCCAGCGTCACGAAAAGCACGGCCCAGACATAGAGATTGCGCAGATCCGCCCACAGCAGCGTGCCGACGAAGATGCCTGACAGGATCATCAGACCGCCCATGGTCGGCGTGCCCTGCTTTTCCACGATGTGGCGCTGCGGCCCGTCGGAGCGGATGGGCTGGCCGCGCCCCTGCTTCACCTTGAGCAGCGAGATGATGCGCGGCCCGAACAGGAAGACGAAGAGCAGAGCGGTTATGATGGCAAGCCCGGTCCGCGACGTCTGATAGCGGAACACGTTGAAGGGCGACACCTCATCAGCGAGGCTGCTGAACAGAAGGAAAAGCATCAGGTCTCCTTGGCAAGCGGCGGATAGGCCGCCCGGATCGCCTCCACCAGCGGCCCCATGCGGCTGCCGAGCGAACCCTTGACCATCACCACGTCGCCGGCCTGCAGGCCCTTGAGCAGCGCATCGCGCAATCCTTCGGAGGAATGCGCATGGGCGCCACGCCGGTGAGGGGCGACGCGCGCCCAGAGATTCGCCATGAGAGGACCGGCTGCATATAGGACATCGACTTCGGCGGCGTCCATCGGTTCGAGCAATCCGGCGTGCAATTCAGGACCCTGCTCGCCCAGTTCCAGCATGTCGCCCAGCACCGCGATGCGGCGTCCGCCGCGCGGCGGCTGCGCCGCGCCCAGAAGCCTGAGTGCTGCCGCAACGGAAGCCGGATTGGCATTGTAGCTCTCGTCGATCAGCAGCAGTTCGCCGCCCGTGATCGAAAGTCTCTCGCGCGCGCCGCGGCCCCTGGACGGCGCAGCCTTGGCCAGCGCCAGCGCCGCGCGCGCCAGATTGGCGCCTGTCAGCTTGGCTGTCGCCAGAACGGCAAGGCTGTTCACCGCCATGTGCTCGCCGGGCAGGCCGAGCGTGTAGGACACGGTTTCGCCCATCACGTCCGCCGTGACGTGGCAGCAGTCAGGGAGCAGCGCCACGCGCTCGATCCGCACATCCGCGTCCGCGTGCCTGCCGAAGGACACGACACTGCGCACGCCGGACGCCCAGGCCGCGGCGGAGAGCCGTTCGAAATAAGGCGTGTCGCGGCTGATGACGGCGCTGCCGCTCTCCACGATGCCGGTGAAGATCTCGGCCTTGGCATCGGCGATCTCTTGGAGAGACGCGAAGTTTCCGAGATGGCTTTCGGCAATCGTCGTGATGATCGCCACATGCGGCCGCACCATGCCGACAAGCGGCGTGATCTCGCCCGCATGATTCATGCCGATCTCGAAAACGCCGAAGGCGGCGCCGCGCGGCAAGCGCGCCAGCGTCAGCGGCACGCCCCAGTGGTTGTTGAAGGAGGCCGCGGACGCATGCGTCTCGCCCGAGGCCGAAAGCGCGGTGCGCAGCATTTCCTTGGTCGAGGTCTTGCCCACGCTTCCCGTAACGGCCACGATCTGCGCCAGGCTGCGCGCGCGCGCCGCAAGCCCCATCTTCTCGAGCCCGCGCAGCGGATCTTCCGCCACTTCGAGAACTGCCCCCGCCGCCAGCATTTCCGGCGTCACCCGCGACACGAGGCCAAGGCCGGCGCCGGCCGTCAGGGCGCTGGCGACGAAGTCATGCCCGTCATGCTTGCCGCCCTTGATGGCGACGAAAATGTCGCCCTGCCCAACGGCGCGCGAGTCGATGGCAACGGCGGCGAGCGGCTTTCTCGCACTGCCATGCAGTTTGCCGCCCGTGGCGGCGAGGAGTTCGTCAACGGTCCACAGCGCCTCAGCCATGGTAGTCCTCGCCCCTGATGGCGGCCTCCACGGCCTCATGGTCGCTGAAGGGAATAACCCGGCTTCCGGACTTCTGGCCCTCCTCATGGCCCTTGCCGGCGACGATCAGCACGTCGCCCGCCCGCAGCGCATCGACCGCCGCGCGGATCGCCGCGGCGCGGTCGCCGATCTCGGTGGCACCCGGCGCGGCGGCCATGATGGCGGCGCGGATGGACGCGGGTTCCTCCGTACGCGGATTGTCATCCGTCACATAGACCTTGTCGGCGAGCCTGGCCGCGATCCCGCCCATGATCGGGCGCTTGGCCCGGTCGCGGTCGCCGCCGCAGCCGAAGACAACGAAGAGGCGGCCCTTCGTATAGGGCCGCAGCGAGGCCAGCGCGTTCTCCAGCGCATCGGGCTTGTGGGCATAATCGACGAAGACGGGCGCTCCCGCCGCCGTGCGCCCGACGAGTTCGAGCCGGCCCTTCGCCCCCTTCAGCGACTGCAGCGCATGCATCGCCTGCGCTTCGTCGCCGCCCGTGGCAAGCACGAGACCGGCGGCGATCAGCGCATTGGACACCTGAAAGTCACCGGCCAGCGGCAGGTCCACATCGTAGGTCCGGCCATGAACGGCCACTGCGATGTGCTGGCTCCCCGCCTCGCGGCGCACGCCGAGCACACGGATGGTCTCGCCCTCAAGGCCCACGCTCCACACCTTCAGCCCATGCGCGGCGGCGCGGCGCGCGGCCTCCCCGCCGCGCGGCGTATCGACATTGATGACGGCGGCCCCGCCCGGTGCGATCAGCTCCTCGAACAGCCGCATCTTGGCATTGAAGTAGTCCTCGACCGTCGGATGATAGTCGAGATGGTCATGCGAGAGATTGGTGAAGCCTGCCGCCGCGATGCGCAGGCCGTCGAGGCGATACTGGTCGAGACCGTGGCTCGAGGCCTCGATGGCGAGGTGCTCCACCTTTTCAGCCGCAAGCCGATGCGCCAGCTCCTGCAATGTCATCGCATCGGGCGTGGTGTGCTCGAGCTTCTCCGTGCCGGAGGGCGAGACGAGGCCCACGGTGCCGAGGCTCGCGGCGCGGAAGCCCATGGCGGTCCAGATCTCGCGCACGAAGGTGGCAACAGAGGTCTTGCCGCTCGTTCCGGTGACGGCGACGACGGTGTCCGGCTGGCGGCCATGGAAGCGCGCCGCCATGCGGGCGAAAAGCCGGCGCGGATTGGATGAGACGATCATCGGCACGCCCGGCGCCTTGGCCCCCTCGCCCGCGAGCACCG
>NZ_JADCDA010000087.1 GCF_020252405.1 Aestuariivirga sp. | reverse complement strand
TTCAACGCTCGCCAACGCGCAAAACTCACGCCTCAACTCCATCACCGACATAGCTCCCCATGGCATCGCCCACCTACCTGAAAGTCAGGCAAATGTGTTACCCATGTCCCCGAACAGGTGTTACCCTTGTCTCCGGTCTGTACAGTGGGGAGGCGTAGGGGTGGTGGACCCACGAGTCCAATTCTTGAAGACCTGAGCCCGGCGACCCCCACCCTTAATCCCTCCCCACAAGGGGGAGGGAAATCCTAATCGAGACAATTGACCGCCCGCCGCTTTAGAGACTGAGACGTTCCATGACCTCAGCCCAACCTCTTCCACGTCGAGGCCAAGCACGATAATCCTACCCATTCACCAGAACGATCTTGCCGATGTGCCCGCTCGATTCCATCAGCGCATGCGCCGCCGCAGCCTCCTTCAGCGGGAAGGTGCGGAAGATGATAGGCTTCAGCTGCTCCGCCCCGAACAGCGGCCAGACATTGCGTTCCAGCGCCCGGGCAATCTCGGCCTTTTCGGAAACGCTGCGGGCGCGCAGGGTGGAGCCGGTGAAGGTCAGCCGCTTCAGCATCAGCGGCATCCAGTCGACATCGACGCGCGAGCCCTTCTGGAAGGCGATCATCACGATGCGGCCATGCATGGCCGCGGCCTTGAGGTTCCGGGCGATATAGTCGCCGCCCACCATGTCGAGGATCACGTCCGGCCTGACGCCCTTCTCCGCCAGCACGGCGACGAAATCCCCGTCGCGGTAATTGATGGCAAGGTCAGCGCCCAGATCGCGGCACGCCTGGCACTTCTCCTCCGAGCCCGCGGTGACCGCCACGACGGCGCCGAAGGCCTTGCCCAGCATGATGGCGGTGGTGCCGATGCCGCCCGATCCGCCATGCACCAGCAGCGTCTCGCCCTCCCTCAGCCGCCCCCGGTCGAAGACATTGGTCCACACGGTGAAAAAGGTTTCGGGGATGGCCGCCGCCTCGATGAAGCTGAGGCCCGGCGGCACGGGCAGCGCATTGTCCTCATGCACCACGGCATATTCGGCATAGCCGCCGCCGGGGACAAGCGCGCAGACGCGGTCGCCCGCCTCGTAGCGCTTGACGCCAATGCCCAGCGCCACCACCTCGCCCGCGATTTCGAGGCCTGGCGTGTCGGGCGCTCCGGGCGGCGGCGGATAGACGCCCTGGCGCTGCAGCACGTCCGGACGGTTGACGCCCGCCGCCTTTACCCGGACGAGGATTTCCCCCGGCTTCGGCGCCGGAACGGGAATGACCACCGGCGCCAGCGCCTCGGGTCCGCCAGGGGTGGTGATGGCAATGGCGGTCATGTCTTTCATCGGGCCAGGTCCTTTCGGGCGCTTGTCCATCGCAGTTTGTGTTGAACGCCGTGGCCCCGCAATGACAAAATGCCCCCCAGTCCGCGTGGAGGAGCGCCGCCCATGAGTTTCGAAGACGTGCCGAAAATGCCCACGGGCGTGATGCTGGGCGAAAATCTTGACCTCCTGTCGGTGTCCGAACTGGAACAGCGCGTGCGTGACCTCGAATCGGAAATCCAGCGGGTGAAGGCGGCAATCGCGTCGAAACAGGCCTCGAAAAACGCCGCGGAAGCGTTTTTCCGCACTTGATCCTCTCAAATTGGCACAATTCACCCCTTCCGGTTGAGCGCGTTAAGGTTTGGGTAAGGAATTAAGGTTATTTTTGCGGAGTAATCCCTGACCGGATTGCTCCGAGTGGTTCTCCACCACTCTGTTTGACGCCTCCCTGTTTGAAACTTTCAAGCCGCGCGCCCTTCGCGCGGCTTTTTTGGTCTTGCTCTGGCATCGCTCTTGCTTGGGGCTTTTCGGGGTAGCGCTTGATCATTGACCTTGGGTTTAACCCGGTTCATCATCCGGCACGCTCCGTACCGTGACAAACGCGAGCCCCGAGGAATGCCCCAGATGCCCCCTGCCAACGCCTCCCCCGTCACCGTCGATTTCATGTCGCGCTTCACAGCCTCGGAGCAATTCGAGAAGGTGTTCAGGGAGGGCATGGGCCTCGTTGAGGAAACCGCCAATTACCTGGATGGCCCCGGCCGCCAGGATGCCCGACTGCTCGACCGCCATGGCGCCGTCGCCTATGCCACGGAAAGCATGCGGCTGACGACCAGGCTGATGCAGCTCGCGTCGTGGCTTCTCCTGCAGCGCGCCATCGGTGCGGGCGAAATGAACCAGGACGACGTGAGGAAGGAGCGCCACCGCATCTCGCTCGCCGACATCGGGCGCGGCAGGCCGCTCAACGGGTCCGAGCAGCTTCCCGCCGCTCTCCAGGACATCGTCGAGCGTTCGCTGTCGCTGCACCAGCGCGTGCTGAAGTTCGACGCCATGCTCAACTTGCAGGCCAAGTCCGACACCGCGGCCCCCGCGCCGAGCCCCGTGTCGAACCAGCTCGACCGGCTGGCCGCGGAGTTCGGCCTCCGCTCCTGAGTTTTTTCCGCCTGTTGTCTCCTGAGCGCCCTGACAGGCTGCCGCAAAATAAGTCCGCCCGGCGGCCAAACGCCATCTGCCCGTCTGCCAATCTGTCAATCTGCCAATCTGCCAAACCACGCGCGCACCCGGAGCTCCGGTCCTGCAATGCAAAAGCCCGACCGCCGGGGCCGGGCTTTGCACAGTCCATCCGGAGACGGCGGTTACTTGTTCAGGAACGCGAACTTCTGGTTGAACTTGGACACGCGGCCGCCGCGGTCGAGCAGAGTCTGCTGGCCGCCGGTCCAGGCCGGGTGGGACTTAGGGTCGATGTCGAGGTTCATCGTGTCGCCGGCCTTGCCCCAGGTGCTGCGGGTCTGGAAGGTTGTGCCGTCTGTCATGACCACGTTGATCATGTGATAATCGGGGTGGATGCCTTGCTTCATGGTCAATGCTCTCTCAATGGCGGGAACGGCCCCGCGCAGTGCTGAATTCCAAGTTCGGCGCAGGCCATACAGGAGATGCCGGGGGCAGGCAAGCCCGACCGGTCCACAAGACTGGTCCACAGGCAGCGGCGGCCTGCCCCGGCGCCGCCGCGCCGCTTCCATTCCGCGGCTCTTGGGGTAGAACAGCGGGCATGAGCAACCCTTATGAAGACGAAGCCCGGCGCCGCCCCAAGAGCCGGAACTTCCGCCCCCTCCTCAACCTCACGCCCTTCCTGCGGCCCTGCCGGCGGCAGATGGTCTTTGCCCTGATGGCGCTGCTGACCGCCGCAGGGGCAACCCTCGCCGTGCCGGTGGCGGTGCGCCGCATCATCGACCACGGCTTCACGGCGGAGAATGCCACACTCATCGACAAATATTTCCTCGCCATGCTGGCGGTCGTTGTGGTGCTCGCCATCAGCTCGGCGATGCGCTTCTATTTCGTCATGTGGATCGGCGAGCGCGTGGTGGCCGACATCCGGGATGCGGTCTTCGGCCACTTGCTGAACCTCAGTCCCGCTTTCTTCGAAACCCAGCGCTCGGGCGAGGTGCTCTCGCGCCTCACCGCCGACACCACGCAGATCAAGTCGGCCTTTTCCTCGACAGCCTCCATCGCACTGCGCAATGTGGTGATGCTGATCGGCGCCGTCTTCATGATGGTGGCTTCGAGCCCCAAGCTCGCCGGCCTGTCGTTGCTGGCGCTGCCTCTGATCGTGCTGCCGCTGGTCACCTATGGACGCCGCGTCAGAAGCCTGTCGCGCCTGGCGCAGGATACGCTCGCCTCGTCCGCCGCCTTCGCGCAGGAGCGGCTGCTCGCCGTCTCCACCGTCCAGGCCAATGTGCAGGAGACTGCGGCCCGCCGCCAGTTCGGCGCCGCCACGGCCTCCGCCTTCGATGCGGCCGCCCAGCGCACCTTCGCGCGCGCCGTCCTCACCGCCCTGATCATCGGCGTTGCCACCGGCGCGGTGGTCATCCTGCTGTGGACCGGCGCCAGCAACGTGATCTTGGGTTCGATGTCGCCCGGCACGCTCAGCCAGTTCCTGATCTATGCGATCCTCGCCGCCTCGTCGATGGGCCAGCTCTCCGAAGTCTGGGGCGAGGTGCAGCTTGCCGCCGGTGCGGCCGAGCGCATCTCCGAGCTCCTCGATGAAAAGCCCGTGATCACCGCCCCCGCCGCGCCGCAGCCGCTGCCGAAGCCGCCGCAGGGCCGCCTGGCGCTCGACCGCGTCACCTTCGCCTATCCCTCGCGCCCCGGGCAGGATGCGCTGACCGATGTGTCCTTCAGCGTGAAACCGGGAGAGACTGTCGCCATCGTCGGCCCCTCGGGCGCCGGCAAGACCACGGTCTTCGCCCTGGCACAGCGCTTCTTCGACCCCCAGAAGGGCGTCGTCACCGTCGATGGCATCGACGTGAAAACGGCCGTGCCGCAGGAGGTGCGCCAGCGCATCGCCGTCGTCCCGCAGGAGACCGTCATATTCTCCGGCTCAATCATGGACAACATCCGCTTCGGCAAGCCGGAGGCCCGTGCGGAGGACGTGCTCGAAGCGGCCCGCGCCGCGCGTGTTGACGAATTCGCCGAGCGCCTGCCCAGGGCCTATGACACGCAGGTGGGCGAGCGCGGCGTCACATTGTCCGGCGGCCAGCGCCAGCGCATCGCCATCGCCCGCGCCATCCTGCGCGATGCACCCATCCTGCTGCTCGACGAGGCGACCAGCGCGCTCGACGCCGAGAGCGAGGCCTTCATCCAGCAGGCGATCGAAAAGCTCACGGCGAACCGCACAACACTGGTCATCGCCCACCGCCTCGCCACGGTCCGCAACGCCGACCGCATTCTGGTTCTGGACGGCGGACAGCTTGTCGCGGAAGGCGCCCATGAGGAGCTGATCAACACAAGCCCGCTCTATGCGAGGCTCGCCAAGCTGCAGTTCACCGCGCAGGCTGCGGAGTAGGATTGGCTGGAGCGGCGGGCGGTCAATTGACTCCATTCGGATTTCCCTCCCCCTCGTGGGGAGGGCTATCGCATATGGGTTCCCTTCTCCCGTCCGAAGGATGGGAGAAGGTGCCCGAAGGGCGGATGAGGGCCTTTGTCCACAGATTCCGATGCGGAAAGAAGCCCTCATCCGGCCT
>NZ_JADCDA010000086.1 GCF_020252405.1 Aestuariivirga sp. | reverse complement strand
TCCATGGCGATCGGCGTGATCAGCTCCACGTCAAAGGAGATGTTGTCGCCCGGCATCACCATTTCCGTGCCGGCCGGCAGCGTCACCACGCCCGTCACGTCGGTCGTGCGGAAGTAGAACTGCGGACGGTAGTTGGCAAAGAACGGCGTGTGACGGCCACCCTCTTCCTTGGTCAGGATATAGGCCTCGGCCTTGAACTTCTTGTGCGGCTTCACGGAGCCGGGCTTGCACAGCACCTGGCCGCGCTCCACGCCCTCCCGGTCGATGCCGCGCAGAAGTGCGCCCACGTTGTCGCCGGCCTCGCCCGTGTCGAGCAGCTTGCGGAACATCTCGATGCCCGTCACCGTCGTCTTCTGGGTGTCGCGGATGCCGACAATCTCGACTTCCTCGCCGACCTTCACGATGCCGCGCTCAACGCGCCCCGTGACCACCGTGCCGCGGCCCGAGATCGAGAACACGTCCTCGATCGGCATCAGGAACGGCATGTCCTTCGGACGCTCCGGCTGCGGAATATAGCTGTCCACCGCCTCCATCAGCTTCAGGATCGCGTCACGCCCGATCTCGGGGCTCTTGCCCTCGAGCGCGCAGAGTGCGGAGCCGCGGATGATCGGAATATCGTCGCCCGGAAACTGATAGGACGACAGAAGCTCGCGCACTTCCATCTCGACCAGATCCAGAAGCTCCGGATCGTCAACCATGTCGACCTTGTTCATGAACACAACAAGCGCGGGAACGCCAACCTGGCGGGCCAGCAGAATGTGCTCGCGGGTCTGCGGCATCGGCCCGTCAGCCGCCGACACCACCAGGATCGCGCCGTCCATCTGCGCCGCCCCCGTGATCATGTTCTTCACATAGTCGGCGTGGCCGGGGCAATCGACATGCGCATAGTGGCGCGCCTTGGTCTGATATTCCACATGCGCCGTGTTGATGGTGATGCCGCGCGCGCGCTCCTCCGGCGCCTTGTCGATCTGGTCATATGCCGTGAACGTGGCGCCGCCCGTCTCCGCCAGAACCTTGGTGATCGCCGCCGTCAGCGACGTCTTGCCGTGGTCAACGTGGCCGATCGTGCCAATGTTGCAATGCGGCTTGTCGCGGTTGAATTTCTCTTTGGCCATCGTCGTCTACCCTGTTGGCCGCATGGTGCGGCATTCACGATTCGAATTTTTGGAGCGGGTGAAGGGAATCGAACCCTCGTATTCAGCTTGGAAGGCTGCTGCTCTGCCATTGAGCTACACCCGCCCGGAAAACCCCAAAAAACTGCATCCGAACTCCATCGATCCAGTGCCGGCGTCAGGCCCCGGGCAGTGGTGGGGGAGGTAGGACTCGAACCTACGAAGGCGAAGCCAGCGGATTTACAGTCCGCCCCCTTTGCCGCTCGGGACACTCCCCCTGGTTAACCCCCGGAAAGGGCAAACACTGCTTAGGCCAAACGCCATTTAGCCCGGGGATCACCCGGGCCGTTTGGACGGCGCGTTATGCAAGGATCATGGGGGCAAGTCAAGGGAATGATTGGCGCCCGTTCCGGCGGATTTTGGCACATTACCCAAAGATCAGGGCGCGCTGATGGCAGAGCTCACGCGGCACCTGCAAAAAAGAATGCAAATCTTTGAAAAATTGTGGAAAAAACGCCCTTGCAACTTTTCTGCACAAGCCATTGACCTGAGAGGACGATCGCGCTTCCCTGCGGCCATGGACCTGATTACCACCACCGAATCGCTCCACCGCCTCTGCGACAGCCTCGCCAGGGAAAGCTTCATCACCGTCGACACCGAATTCATGCGGGAGTCGACCTACTGGCCAGACCTTTGCCTGATCCAGGTGGCGGGCGGGTCGGTCAATGGCCTGATCGACCCCCTCGCCCACGGGATCGACCTGAGACCCTTCTTCGCCCTGATGAACAACCCGGATGTCCTCAAGGTGTTCCACGCCGCCCGGCAGGACATCGAGATCATGGTGCACCGCGCCGGCATTGTGCCCCACCCGGTGTTCGACACCCAGATCGCCGCCATGGTTTGCGGCTTCGGCGACCAGGTGGGCTATGAGGCGATCGTGCGCAAGCTGGCCAGGGCGCAGATCGACAAGTCGTCGCGCTTCACCGACTGGTCGCGCAGGCCCCTGTCCGAGAAGCAGCTGGCCTATGCGCTGGCCGACGTCACCCACCTCCGCGTCGTCTATGAGGCGCTGAAGAAGGAACTGGACCGGACGGGGCGCGAGCATTGGCTGCGGGAGGAGATGGACATCCTCACCAACCCTGCCACCTACCGAACCGAGCCGGAGGATGCCTGGAAGCGCATCAAGGTGAGGCTGCGCTCGAAGAAGCAGCTTGCCGTGCTGATGGAAATCGCCGCCTGGCGCGAACGCGAGGCGCGGGACAAGAACGTGCCGCGCTCCCGCGTGCTGAAGGACGACGCCATTGCCGAAATCGCCACCCAGTGCCCGCAAACACGCGAGGCGCTGAACCAGCTCCGGGCGCTGCCCAGGGGCATGGCCACCTCGCGCATCGGCGACGCGATTTACAAGGCAGTCTCGGCGGGGCTCGCCCTTGACCCCAAATCCCTGCCCCAGCCCGATGACGGGCGCGACGAGATGAGCGATGCCGCACAGGCCGCCGCGGAAGTGCTGAAACTTGCCCTCAAGGTCGTCTGCGAAACGGAAGGCATAGCGCCGAAGCTCGTCGCTTCCAGCTCCGACATCGATGCGGTGGCCGAGCGTGACGATGCCGACGTGCAACTGATGCACGGCTGGCGGCGCGAGCTGTTCGGCGATCTGGCGCTGGCCATCAAGCGCGGCGAGGCGGTGATCGGCTTCGAGGGCGGACGGGTGCGCGTGCTGCCGGCGGCGTGGGATGTGAAGGCGGCGGCGGAATAGCCCTTTCGCCTTGTCCAGCTTCTTCAGCGGGAGGGGGCCCTCAGAACGAGCCGAACAATCCGCCCAGCACGATCACCACGACAAGCGCCAGGATGGCGCCGAGGATTCCGACCATCACGATGTCGCGGTAGGCCTCCTTGTGGTTCGACCCGCAGACAGCAAGCAGTGTGACCACCGCGCCATTGTGCGGCAGGCTGTCAAGCGTGCCGGAGCTGATAACGGCCACGCGGTGCAGGAGCGCGGGGTCCATCCCGATGGCCGCGGCGCGCTCCATGAAGGTTCCGCCCAGCGCATCGAGCGCGATGGTGAGGCCGCCCGACGCCGAGCCGGTGAGCGCCGCCAGCACGTTGACGGCCACCGACAGCGACACCAGCGGGCCGCCGCCGATGCCCAGCACCCAGTCGCTCACCATTTTGAAGGCCGGCATGGCGGCCACCACCGCGCCGAAGCCGACGAGGCTCGCCACCGACATGATGGGCAGCACCGAGGCATTGGCGCCGGCATCGATGGTGCTCTTGAGGGCCGGCAGGCGATGGGTGTTGATAACCAGCGCCGTGACGATGGCCGCCGCCAGCGCCGTGATGACCGCCCATACGCCGCTCAGCGCCGAAAGCGCGGTGGAGCCGAACTCCGGCCTTGCCAGGAAGTCGGCATTGACCTGCGGCAGGATGAAAAAGGACATGAGGATGTTGACGATGATCACCACCCCCAGCGGCAGGGCCGCAAGCGCGATGGAGGGCGGTTTCAGCGCCACGGCGCCGCTGCCGATTTCCGCCGGATCGAATTCGCGCGCCGTGGTGGCGCGCTCGCGCAGCTTTTCATCGTCTGCCAGATCGCGCGCCGTGGCCGGCCGGCCGTCGCCGAAGCTTTCGCCGCGCATCGCGGCCCGCGCCTGTTCGCGGTTGAGCCACCACAGGCCAAAGCCCAGCATGACCAGGGATGCGATGACACCGAGGCCCGGTGCGGCGAAGGGCGTGGTGCCGAAGAATGGCATGGGGATCGCGTTCTGGATCGAGGGTGTGCCGGGAAGCGCCGACATGGTGAAGGTGGAGGTGCCGAGCACGATGGCCGCGGGCATCAGCCGGCGCGGGATCGAGGCCGAGCGGAACAGCTCCTGCGCCATGGGGGCGAGCACGAAGAAGGCGACGAACAGGCTCACACCGCCATAGGTGACCAGAGCGCCCGCCAGCACGACAGCGAGAATGGCCTGCCCGGCGCCGAGCTTCTCCACCATCCAGCTGGCGATGACGGCGACAGAGCCTGAATCCTCCATCAGCTTGCCGAACAGGGCGCCCAGCAGAAACAGCGGGAAGAACTGGGCAATGAAGCCCGCCCCGCCGGTCATGAACACCTGCGTCCAATGCGCCAGCAGCGGCTCGCCCGAGAACAGGGCCGTGACAAGCGCCGCGATGGGCGCAAGGAGCAGGATGCTCCAGCCGCGGAAGGCGAGCGCGATGAGCAGCGCGAGGCCTGCGAGAATGCCGATGAGACCCATGGCTCAATGCTCCATCAGAAGAACGTCGATGTCGGCGGTGCTGCGCTTGCCCACATCATCGCCGTGCGTGGCGATGAATTCCTCCGCGGCACGGCGGCCCTCGGCATGCAGCATCTCGATGAAGGCCCATTCGGCGTTGAGCTTGGAGGAGGCGCCGAGCTCCGCCAGCTTCTCCGTCATGATGCGGTGGGTGCGCATGGAGGCCCACCGGGCGCCCTCGCCCGTGCCGGGGTCCGCCACCTGACGCAGCAGTGCGATCATATAGACCTCCTTCATCAGGGGCGAGTTGAAGGAGATCTCATTCAGGCGGTTGAGGATCTCGGCGGCGCTCCTCGGAACCTCGGCGCGTTCGCGCGGGTTGATCTGGACCAGGATGGTGTCGGTCGCGTCGCTCTCGCGCACCAGCGGCGTGATCGTCGGGTTGCCGGCATAGCCGCCGTCCCAATAGGCCTCGCCGTCGATCTCCACCGCCTGGAACATGGTTGGAAGGCAGGCAGACGCGAGCAGCACATCCGCCGTGATTTCGGCATTGCGGAAGATGCGGGCGCGGCCGGTGCGGACATTGGTGGCGGTGACATAGAGCTTGATCGGGCTCCGGGCGAGGCCCGTGAAGTCGATGCTCTCCTCAAGGATGGGCTTCAGCGGATTGTAGTTCGACGGGTTGAGATCATAGGGCGAGGCGACGCGCGTGAGCAGGTCCATGGCGAGATAGGCGGGCGAATGGTCGAGCGACCAGCGGCCCAGCATCTTGTCCAGCGGCGTCCTCTGGAAAGGACTGAAGGCGGCGGCGTCGGACACGCGCTTCCAATAGGCCGCAAGCGCCGCCTTGGCGCCTTCCGCCCCGCCCTTGTTCCATCCATCGGCCAGCACGGCGGCATTCATGGCGCCCGCCGAGGTGCCGGAAATCGCCTCGATGAGGAAGCGGGGCTCCTCAAGCACGCGGTCAATCACGCCCCAGGTGAAGGCGCCATGCGAACCTCCGCCCTGCAGGGCAAGATCGATCAGCAGGGGCTTGTCGTTGTTCTTGCCGGGCTTTGCCATATGGCCGCTCTCCAATTGCACCGCAGCAATTGCTGCAGTGCAAAATTTCTAGCACAGGCCGGTGAGGGTGTCATGCGGGGAGTTGCGCTGACGCGTCAGCGCCCGATCACCAGCTTGCCGGTGCGGCCGATTTCGGCGGCGAGTGCGGCGAGGCGCTTTTCGACGCGTTCGCCGGCGAGGTCGGCGAGCTTCCTGGGCAGGCGGAGGATCAGCGTCTTGTTGTCGCCGAGCCTGAGCGTGATGTTGGGCAGCATGCCCGGCATGGCGGCGGAGAGGCTGTAGGCCAGCCGGAAAATCGACGCCAGAAGGTGAGCGCGCTGGTGGGCGTCATCGTCCAGAAGCCGGTTGAGGCCGTCACCATCCTCGCCTTCGCCGTCATAGCGGTAGAACACGGTGAGCGCCAGGAACACGCGGCCCGGATGGTCGATGCCGACGAAGGCGGCCTGCGAGATCATGGAGAGCGAGCGTTCCGCGCGATAGTCCGGATGCGCGCGCCAGCCGATGTCGGCGAGGAGGCAGGCGGCATAGCGGAGCCGCCGCTGCCCGTCCGTCTCCGGCAGCCTCGCGGGCCCGAAGAGCTGGTCCGTCCAGTCGCAGAGTTCGAGCTCATGCTCGGGCGAGCGGGCATAGCGCCTGGCGAAATCCCAGCAGGAAGAAAGCAGCGCATCGCTGTTGCGCTTGCGTCCCGGCAGCTTGGAGAACAGCAGTCCCTCGCGCACGCCATAGACGGAGATTTCGACGGCGGATGGCTGGCAATGCGCCAGCAGGCGCTCCAGCACCAGGGCGCCGAAGGGCATGGTGTCAGACCGGCTCCTCGAGACTTCGCGGATTTCCCTGAGCGAATTGGGCGAAAGATGCGCCACGAGACCCGCGATCGACATGGCCTGCTGCCTTGACAGGCAGTAGCAGTGCAGCACATGCAGCGGATAATGGCTCTGCGCCATGTGCAGCTTGGCGAGGTTTCGCCAGGTGCCGCCCACCGCATAGAAGGTGCGGCCCTGGAGGAGCCTCAAGATGTCTGTCTTTGCGAAGGTCTCGTCGATGATCTCGCGCGCCTTCTCGATCGAGCCGCCCGAGAGGTCCATGAGGCGCAAGGGACCGAGCGGCAGGGTGACGCCCTCCCGGAGCTTGCCGTCCTTGATGTCGATGAGTTCCAGCGAGCCGCCGCCCAGGTCGCCCGCCACGCCATCGGCCGCAGGAATGCCGGCGATGACGCCGAGGGCGGCGTAGCGCGCCTCCTCCTTGCCGGTGAGCACCTTGATGCCGCAGCCCAGGGCCTTCTCCGCCCGGGCGGCGAATTCAAGCCCGTTGGAGGCTTCGCGCGCGGCGGCGGTGGCCACCGCATGGACATGCTTGGCGCCGATCTGGCGGGCGAGCGCGCGGAAGCGCCTCAGCGCCGCAAGGGCGCGCGCGATCCCCTCCTCCGAAAGCCTGCCCCTGGTCGCCACGCCGCGGCCCAGCCCGCAGAGGATCTTTTCGTTGAAGATCGGCGAGGGCGAGCGGCGCAGACCATCATAGACCACAAGGCGGACGGAGTTCGACCCGATATCGACAACCGCCACCGGCCGGTATTTCGGCGGCTCGGTGCGGAAACCCTTGTGCCAATTTTCCCAATTCACGGCTTCTGCCTGGTCTTCTTCTTGAGGCGCTCGATGATTTCCGGCGGCACATTGCCGGCCTGGCTGCGGCCGCGGCCGGAGAGGGACGGATTTTTCATGAAGTAATCATGCGCATTGAAGGGCTCTTCGTCCGGGCCCGGCGCCACGCGGCGCGACGAGCCGTCGGCCAGAAGCTCCCAGCTCTGCTGGTTGTCCATCATATTCGCCATCATGATTTGGTCGAGGATCTGGTCATGAACGGTGGGGTTCTCGATGGGAATCAGCGTCTCGACGCGGCGGTGGAGGTTGCGCTGCATCCAGTCGGCGGACGAAATATAGACCTTGGCGCGCTTGTTCGGAAGCGCGTGGCCGCCGCCGAAGCAGACGATGCGCGAATGCTCGAGGAAGCGCCCGATGATGCTCTTGACACGGATGTTTTCGGACAGGCCCGGAACGCCCGGCCTGAGGCAGCAGATGCCGCGCACCACCAGATCGATCTGCACGCCGGCCCGGCTGGCGCGATAGAGCGCGTCGATGATGCCGGGGTCGACAATGGAATTGAGCTTGGCCCAGATCTGCGCGGGGCGGCCCGCCCTGGCATGCCCGATCTCCTCGTCAATATGGTCGAGCAGGCGGCGCTTCAGGTTGATGGGCGAGAGCGCGATCTTTTCGAGGTCCTCCGGCTGGGCATAGCCCGAGATGAAGTTGAACAGCCGGGAGGCATCGCGCACGAGCGCGGGATCGCAGGTGAAGAACGAGAGATCGGTATAGACCTTGGCGGTGATCGGGTGATAGTTGCCGGTGCCGAAGTGGACATAGCTGCGCATGGCGCCGGACTCGCGGCGAACCACCATCGAGACCTTGGCATGGGTCTTCAACTCGATAAAGCCGAAGACCACCTGCACGCCGGCGCGTTCGAGGTCCCGCGCCCACTGGATGTTCGCCTCCTCGTCGAAGCGCGCCTTGAGCTCGACCAGCGCCATGACGGACTTGCCGGCCTCGGCGGCCTTGGCCAGCGCCGCGACGATGGGCGAGTCCTTGGAAGTGCGGTAGAGCGTCTGCTTGATGGCGACGACGTCCGGGTCATTCGCCGCCTGCAGCACGAACTGCACCACGACATCGAAGGACTCGTAAGGATGGTGGACGACGATGTCCTTCTGGCGGATCGCCGCGAAACAATCGCCGCCATGATCGCGGATGCGCTCGGGAAAGCGCGCCATAAAGGGCTTGAACTTGAGGTCGGGGCGCTCGTCGAGGATGAGGAGCCTCGTATCGGAATAGCCCACAAGACCGGCGCATTCCACGATGGCGTCACGGTGGACGGCGAGTTCCGCGGCGATAAACTCGCGCAGCGGCGGCGGCGTTGCGGCATCGACCTCCATGCGGATCACCGAACCGCGGCGGCGGCGCTTCAGGGCGGTTTCGAACACGCGGACGAGATCTTCCGCCTCTTCCTCGATTTCGATGTCGCTGTCGCGGATCAGCCGCATCAGGCCCTTGCCGGTGACGGCATAGCCGGGGAACAGCCGCGGGATGAACAGGCTCAGCATGTTTTCAAGCGACAGGAAGCGCACGTCGCGCTGGCCCTCGATTGCGGGCAGCCGCACGAAACGGTCGAGCTGCTGGGGAATGGGCAGCAGCGCGTTCATCTGCTCGTTGTCCTTCCGGCGCCTGAGATCGAGCGCGATGATGAAGCCGCGATTGGGGATGAACGGAAAGGGATGCGCCGGATCGATGGCGATGGGCGTCACCACGGGCAGTATCTGTTCGAGGAAGCGCTGGTCGAGCCAGGACTTCTCGTGGCCCAGCAGGTCAGCGCCGTCGGTGATGACGATGCCGTTCTGGGCAAGCTCCTCCGTGAGCTGGTGCCAGCGCCGGTCCTGCTCGGCCATCAGCTCCTGGGCCAGCGCGCGGACGCGTTCGAGTTGCTCCTGGGCGGTCAGGCCATCGTCACTGGTTTGGGTCAGCTTCTCGCGCACCTGGCCGACAAGGCCCGCCACGCGCACCATGAAGAACTCGTCCAGGTTGTTGCCCGAGATCGACAGGAAGCGCAGCCGTTCAAGCAGCGGGTGAGCCGTGTTCCGCGCCTCCTCCAGCACCCGCATGTTGAAGCCCAGCCACGAGATCTCGCGGTTGATGAAACGCTGCGGGCCGGCCGTGATGACCTCGGCGACGGGAAGCTGCTCGTTCATGGCCGCCTTTCGGAAAATGGAGCCGGAACGGCACTATAACAGGCTTGTAACGGTTGGGTGAACACCGTCTTCGGACAGCCTTAACCCCCGTCCGGAAACAGCGCGGGCTCGGTCATCTGCCGCAGCACGCGGGCGGCGAGGCCGCGGGTGACGGCGGTTTTTTCGGCCAGCGCCAGCCGGTCGAGTTCCGCCACCACGGCGCGTGCGGCATCGAGCGAGCGCGGCATGCGCAGCATGAGGTAGGAGATCACCGGTTCCTCGACGCCGATTTGCCGGTCGGCGAAGTGCTTCACCAGCACGCCGCGCAGCAGCGCGTCATCGGGCGGGTCGAGGCGGGCCACGGCAAGCGCCCTGACGCGGGAGGCAAGGTCGGGGAGCTTGACGGCCCATTGCGCCGGGTCCAGCTCCGAGGCGATCAGCACGCGGCCACCCGCCTGCCGCGCCAGGTTGAGGAGATGGAACAGCGCGCGCTCGTCCAGCGCCGCGCCCGGCGCATTGTCAATGGCGAGCGCCCCCCGCGCCAGCAGCCGGTCGGGCGTTTCGCCGTGCAGCTGTGCCGCGGTGACCAGCCGTGCGCCGGAGGCCTGCCGCCACACCTCAAGCAGGTGCGACTTGCCCGAACCGCTGCCGCCCACCAGCACCACGCCATGGTGCGGCCAGTCCGGGTAACGGTCGATCATGGCCACGGCCGCGGCGTTGGACGGCGTCACCAGGAAATCGTCCCGCCCCAGCGCGGTGCGCAGCGGCAGGTCGAGCACCAGCTGACGGCTCATGCCGGACGGTTCTCGATGGCCTCGGGCGGCAAGGCGAGATCCGCCGGAACCGGCGAGTCCCCGGTGTCGTCAGCGCCGAGATACAGGCGGCTGGCAAGGTATTGCCTGAGCGCGAAGCGCACCAGCACGCCGGCGGCCGCCGCCATGGGCACGGCCAGCAGCAGGCCGACAAAGCCGAAGGCATAGCCGAAAGCGAAGAGCGCGAACATCAGCCAGACAGGATGAAGCCCGATGCTCTTGCCAACGAGCTTTGGCGACAGGAAATTGCCTTCGAGGAACTGGCCCACCGCGAAGACGCCGACCACCAGCCCGATCGCCCAGTAATCCGGCCAGAACTGGACGAGCGCCACGCCGATGGCCAGCACGCCGCCGGTCATGGCGCCGGCATAGGGAATGAAGGTGAGCGCGCCCGCCAGAAGCCCGATGGCGAGGCCGAATTTGAGACCCGCGAAGGTGAGGCCCGCGGCATAGAAGATGCCGAGCAACAGGCACACCGTGCCCTGCCCGCGGATGAAGCCGGCCATGGCGGCGTTCACGTCCCGCCCCAGCTCGCGCACCGTGTCGGCGTAGTCGCGCGGCACCCAGCTGTCGATGGTGGCGATCATGCGGTCCCAGTCGACCAGCATGTAGAAAGCGACGATGGGGGTGACCACCAGCAGCGACACGAGATTGACGAGCGCGAGGCCGCCCGACAGCAGCGTCTTCAGCACGCTCAGGATCCAGTCGGATGCCTTGCCGGCGAATTGCATGATCGAGGCCTGGATGTCGGTGCCGCTCCTGTTCACCGCCTCCTTCATCCATTCCGGAGCCCAGGCGTTGAGCCGCGCGGCAAGCGACTGGATCAGGGCCGGAAGCTCGCCGGCGAAGCGCCCCACCTGATCGACCAGCATGGGCACGAAAACCACAAGTGCAGCCACCACCAGCAGCAGCGCCAGGACAACGATCAGCAGGGCCGCCGTCAGCCGCGAGAAGCCCCATTTCTGCAGCCTGTCCGCGATGGGATCGAGAAAATAGGCCAGCACGAAACCGGCGATGAAGGGCAGCAATATGGGGCCGAGCAGCCACAGCACGAGCACCATCACCGCAAAACATGCGGCCCAGATCAGCACCTGTCTCTGCAGCGTCACGGCGTGCCATCCTCATGCGGCTGCTCCGCCATATGGCGCAGCCAGGCGGAGAGATAGGCAGCCCCGGACAGCGCCGTCAACAGGGCGACGGGAATGCTGCCATAGTCCACCAGCAGGGCAAGCGGTTTTCCCAGCGCCGCCATGCCCAGAACCGAGACCGCGAACAGAATCTGAGCCACGGTATTGACCTTGCTCACCATCAGCGGGCGCACATGCACCGGGTGGTCCATCAGGCGGGACAGAAGCACCGCACCCACGATCAGCGCATCGCGCGACACCACCGCAATGGCGAGCCAGGCCGGGATCAGCCTCAGCAAACCAAGCGTGACGAAAACCGACACCAGCAGCGCCTTGTCGGCCAGCGGATCGAGATAGGCGCCGAGCCTCGTGCGCCAGTCGAAGCGGCGGGCAAGATAGCCGTCGATGCCGTCCGACATTCCCGCCGCCATGAAGGTGAGGAAGGCCCAGCCATATGTCTCCGAAATCATCAGCCACATGGTGACCGGCACCAGAAGCAGCCTGAGGACGGAGATGAGATTGGGGATATTGTGCATGGCGCCGCCCCTACATGGGCTGGATCATCCAGCCGGCGCCACCCTGGCTGAGGTTCAGCCCCATGCGCTGCATGTTGGCCTGCAGCTCCTCAAGGCTGCGGGTGTAAACCAGCCGGATGTTGGCGCCGCCGAAATCGAGGCTGGAGAGATCGACGCCCGAGACATTGGGGGTGTTGAGGATGCGGGCGCGGATGGCGTTCCACTCGCGCGGCGAGCTGAAGGGCACGGTGACGGCTAGCAACTGGGGTGTGTTGTCGCGCGCCGCCTTCGCCTCGGCCTCGGCGGCGGCCTGCACCCCATAGGCCTTGTACATGACCTTCTGGAAGGCCAGCGTGGCCGCCGTTTCGACGGCAACCGGCGTGCCGTCCCCGCCCGTCTCGGGCGTGTAGATCTTGTTGATGTTCACGCGACCGAGCTTGGTGTCGCCCTCGATGTAGACGTGGAGGCCGCCATCATCCGCGGGCTGCGCCTGGGCCACCAGCACGCTTGCGGCCTCATAGCGCTTGCGGATGGCGTCAAGCTTCACCGTGTCGCCCGCCAGCGCCTGGTCTGTTGTCAGCGTGTCGATGTCGTCCTTGTCGCCCAGGGGGATGATAATCGGCACCATACCCTGCTCGGCCCTGAGGTTGAGCCAGGCCTGACGCCAGGGATTATCCTCCCACAGTTTCGGCCCCTCCGGCGCGCGGTAGACCGGGATCACCAGCACCGGATCTGCCTGCACGGTGGACACCTTGATATTGTAGTCCGCAAGAAATTTCTCCGTCTTGCCCGGCAGGAAGCGCACGGTGAAGGTGCCGATGTAGCGGCCGGGGGCGGAGGTCTCCTTCTCGATTGACAGCGAGCGGAGGAAGGGTGCGATCTCCTCCGGCTTCAGTTTCGCCTTGAGCTGGGCCGCAAGCTCGGGCGAGCCCAGCTTCTCCATGAGCTGGAAAAAGGCCTTCACCTGCACGTCCATAAGAGCCTGGTTCTTCGCTGACGTGGCGTCCGTCGAGGTGACGTCGATATCGACCCCCTGAACGGCAAAGGGGCTGGTCTCTACCGGGCCTCCCGCCTCGGCAGGCGCGGCGACGGCGGCCAAAGCCAGCAACCCGGCGAGGGCCGCCGCGAAGGCGCGGCCCCGCAACATGCGAATGACGTTCAAAATTCCGGTCCCAACTATCCACTCCATGCCTGGGCGTGCCTTCGGCGCTTTATTCCGGCAGCGCTTCGGGCTAAGGACGACCATCGGACGCCTCCACCACGGATTTGGAGCAAACTAGCGGCATGATCAGGGCGAAACAAGCAGCGGGAAACGGCGTCAGCTACGCCGATTCCGGGGTCGACATCGCCGCCGGAAACGCCCTCGTCGAGGCCATCAAGCCGCTGGCGCGCTCCACCCGCCGCAAGGGCGCCAGTTCGGCGCTGGGCGGCTTCGGCGGGCTGTTCGACCTCAAGGCCTGCGGCTTCAAGGACCCCGTTCTGGTGGCGGCGAATGACGGCGTGGGCACCAAACTGCGCATCGCCATCGAGACCGGCCGACACCACGGCGTGGGCATCGACCTTGTCGCCATGTCGGTCAACGACCTCGTGGTGCAGGGCGCCGAGCCCTTGTTCTTTCTCGACTACTATGCCACCGGCAAGCTCGACGTGAAGGCCGCCGCCCAGGTGATTGCCGGCATTGCCGATGGCTGCAAACAGGCGGGCTGCGCGCTCATCGGCGGCGAGACGGCCGAGATGCCCGGCATGTATCATGGCGACGACTATGATCTCGCGGGCTTCGCCGTGGGCGCGGCCGAGCGCAACAAACTCCTGCCGCGCGATGTGAAGCCGGGCGACGTGATCCTCGGGCTGGCCTCCTCTGGCCCGCACTCCAACGGCTACTCGCTGGTCCGCAAGCTCGTCCAGATGAGCGGACTCTCTTATGACGGCAAAGCCCCCTTCGACCGGAAACTGACGCTGGGCGACGCCCTGCTCGCCCCCACCCGAATCTATGTGAAGCCCATCCTCAGGGCGATGAAGCAGACGGACGCGATCAAGGCGCTTGCCCACATCACCGGCGGCGGCTTCATCGAGAACATTCCGCGCGTGCTGCCCAGGACGGCGGTGGCGGAAATCGACCTCGGCCAGGTGCCCTATACACCCCTCTTCGACTGGCTGCAGGGGGTGGGCGGTGTCGCCGGGCGCGAGATGCTGCGCACCTTCAACTGCGGCATCGGCATGATCGCCGTGGTGGCCGCGAAGGATGCGAAGAAGGTGGCCGCCTCGCTCAGGCGTTCGGGCGAGACGGTGGTGACGCTCGGCGCCATTGCGAGGCGCAAGGGCCAGGAAGAACAGGTGGCGCTGAAGGGTGCGCTTGCCGTGAAATGAGCAAGGCGCGCACCGCCGTCCTCATCTCGGGGCGCGGCTCCAACATGATGGCGCTGGTGGAGGCGGCCCGCGCGCCGGAATACCCGGCGGAGATCGTCTGCGTCGTCTCCAGCCGGGCCGATGCCGGGGGGCTGGACTTCGCCGCCGCCAATGGCATCGCCACCAGGGCGATCAGCCACAAGGACTATGCCACGCGTGAGGCCTATGACTCGGCGATCGACGTCTATCTGCGCTCCATGAAGGTCGAGGCCATCGCACTTGCGGGCTTCATGCGCGTGCTGTCGGCAGACTTTGTCGCGGGCTGGGATGGCCGCATCCTCAACATCCACCCCTCTTTGCTCCCGGCCTACAAGGGCCTCCACACCCATGAGCGCGCCATTGCCGATGGCGCCCGGATCGCAGGCTGCAGCGTGCACCTCGTGACACCCGAGCTCGACGGCGGGCCGGTGCTGCTGCAGGCCGAAGTGCCGGTGCTGCCCGCCGACACGCCCGGCACGCTCGCCGCGCGCGTTCTCCGCCAGGAACACAGGATCTATCCCCAGGCATTGGCCTGGCTCGCCAACCGCATCATCGAGGACCGCGAATGACCAAGCCGCTTCCCATCATCATCGACACCGATCCCGGCCAGGACGATGCCGTGGCCATCCTGCTGGCGCTCGCCTCGCCCGAATTCGAGGTGCTGGGCATCACCGCGGTGGCGGGCAACGTGCCGCTGGCGCTGACCGAGAAGAATGCGCGGAAGATCTGCGAACTCGCCGGAAAGCCGGAGACCAGGGTCTTCGCCGGCGCCATCCGCCCGATGGTGCGCCCGCTGGTCACCGCCGAGGAGGTTCATGGCGGCACGGGTCTCGACGGCCCGGTGCTTGCCGAACCGCGGATGCCGCTCGAGGGGCAGCATGCGGTGGACTTCATCGTCGAAACGCTGATGTGGCGCCCCGCCGGAACCGTGACGCTGTGCACGCTGGGGCCGCTCACCAACATCGGGCTCGCGCTGGTGCGCGAGCCCCGCATTGCCGGCCGGGTGAAGCAGATCGTGGCCATGGGCGGGGGCTATTTCGAACAGGGCAACGTCACGCCCGCCGCCGAGTTCAACATCTATGTCGATCCACATGCGGCGCGGCTGGTGTTCGAATCGGGAATTCCGATCACCCTGATCCCGCTCGACTGCACCCACAAGGCGCTGACCACGGCCAGGCGCGTGGAGGCCTTCCGGACGATGTCGAACAGGTCCGGACCGGCGGTGGCCGCCATGCTCGATTTCTTCGAGCGCTTCGACGAGAATAAATACGGCACCGACGGCGGACCGCTGCACGACCCCTGCGTGATCGCCTGGCTGCTGAAGCCCGATCTGTTCAAGGGCCGGCTGGTGAATGTGTCGGTCGAATGCGAGTCGGAACTCACCATGGGCGCAACGGTGGTGGACTGGTGGCGCGTCACCAGGCGTCCGCCCAACGCCACCGTGATCCGGGACGTCGATGCGGCCGGCTTCTTCAACCTGCTGGTGGAGCGGATCGGCACGCTGCCGTAACTGGCCCCAGCCACCAAAACCCACCTTCGCCCGGCTTGACCTGGCGATCCCTTTTAGGCGGCCAAGCGGGTGCCCGGGTCAGGCCCGGGCAAGGTGAAGTCATGGAACTCACGCCACCGACAGCACGAATTCCGAGACCGCCCGCAAGGGAGCGGGAACGGCGGAGGCGGCGGTGGCGGCCGTGGCGGCGGCAAGCAGCACGGCCATGGCGATCATTGCACGGCGGGACATGGGCACCTCGATTCGGTGCTTTCTTATCGCGCCGAAAGGCGAAGAGTTCGCGGCATGATTGCGGCCACACCGTGGAATGGCGCGCCGCGGTTCCCTCCGTACACGGATTGGGAAATGGTCAGCGGCGTCAGGCAGCCCTTATCCACACCCGGTTGTCGTGGAAGGCGCCGCCGCCATTGGGCGCCGGCTGGTCCGCCCCGGTGAGCGTATTGATGCCCTGCCCGTCCTCGAAGGCGTCATTGGGCCAGATCGATTCGGCGATCAGCACGCCGCGGCGCTGCCCGGCATGGGCCTTGGCATGGAGTGTCACGGCGCCGCGGGCGCTGCCCAGCTTCACCTTCTGGCCATCGGCGAGGCCTAAGGCCGCAAGGTCAAGGGGGTGGACGAACACCGTGGGCCGCCCCTCGCGCTTCCTCGACGAAGGCGTCTCGTTGAAGGTCGAATTGAGGAAGGTGCGCGCCGGGCTGGTGGCGAGCCGGAAGGGATATTCCGCCGTCGCCTCCTCGATCGTCCCGCAATGGTCGGGGAAGCCCGGCAGCTTGTCCAGGGGGCCGACCGGCGCCTCGGTCGAGCGGAAGCGCACCTTGCGCCAGTCAGCGCGGAAGCGGAACTTGCCATCCGGGAAGCCGAAGCCTTTCAGGAAATGCGCCTCCTCGAAATCGGGCATGACGTCCACCCAGTTCTCCCGGTCAAGGAGGTCGAGGCCGGGCTTCTTCGAGTTGACCAGCGTCCAGTCGATGAGTTCGCGCGGGCTCATGGCGAAGCCGGGGTGCTCCGCCCCCACACGCCTGGCCAGCCCGCAGATCACCTCATGGTTATTGCGGCACTCGCCCGGCGCCTCCACCAGCTTGCGCCCGTAAAGCAGATGCGAATGGCCGCCGCCCTGATAGATATCGTCATGCTCGAGGAACATGGTGGCGGGCAGCACAATGTCGGCGAATTTTGCCGTCTCGGTCATGAACTGCTCGTGGACACAGGTGAACAGGTCCTCACGCGCCAGCCCCTGCTTGACCCTTGTCTGGTCGGGGGCCACCGAGGCCGGGTTGGTGGACTGCACCAGCAGCATCTTCACCGGGGGGCCGCCCTGCAGGTCATAGGGGTCGTTCAGCAGCACCGGGCCGATGCGGCTCTGGTCAAGGATGCGGATGCCGGGCTTCCTGACGTCCAGCCCCTCGATCATCGCCTTGTTCATGCGGTACATGCCGCTGTTCGAATGCAGCGCCCCGCCGCCCTTGTGAGCCCAGGCGCCCGTCACCGCCGGAATGCAGCTCACCGCATGCATGTTGGGCGCGCCATTGCGCGAACGGGTGAAGCCATAGCCGATGCGGAAGAATGTCCGCTTGGTCTCCCCGATGAGCCTGGCGAAGGCCTCGATCTCGGCCACCGGAATATCGCAGATCTTCGAGGCCCATTCCGGCGTCTTCGTCTTCAGGTGCCGGGCGAAGTCACGCGGCGCGTCGGTGAATTTCTCCAGATAGGGCCAGTCGGCGTAACCGTCGCGGAACAGCACATGCATGACGGCGCAGGCCAGCGCACCATCCGTACCCGGACGGATCAGCAGCTTGATGTCCGCCTGCTTCATGGTGCCGGTGTCATAAATGTCGACGCAGGCGATCCGGGCGCCCCGGTTCTTGCGCGCCATCATGGCGTGGGTCATCACATTGACCTGGGTGTTCACCGGGTTGCCACCCCAGATGACGATCAGGTCCGACACCTGCATCTCGCGCGGGTCGACGCCGGAGACAGACCCCGTGCCTGCGAGATAGCCCGACCAGGACAGCGCCACGCAGAATGTGTCACCCAGGTTGGAATAGCCCTTGGCATGGCGCAGCCGGTTGATGCCGTCGCGCATCACATAGCCCATGGTGCCGGCGTAGAAATAGGGCCAGACGGCGGTGGGGCCATAGCTGGCCTCCGCCTTCAGCATGGCCTCCGCCGTCTCCGCCAGCGCATCATCCCATGAAATGCGCTGGAACGCGCCGGAGCCCTTCGGCCCCTTGCGCTTCAGCGGATAAAGCAACCGGTCCGGATGGTGAATGCGCTCGGCATAACGCGCCACCTTCTCGCAGATGACGCCCAGCGTATAGCTGTTGTCCTTCGCCCCGCGCACCCGGCCGATGGTGCGTTCATCGAGAACTTCGACCTCCAGGGCGCAGGCCGAAGGACAGTCATGCGGGCAAACCGAAATGCCGGTTTTGATGTTGGGCAGGATGTTCATGGGACGTTTCTAGCAGAAAAAAACTGCGGGCGCTGCCCCGCTCTCTGGTCCGTCACCCCGGCGAAAGCCGGGGTCCAGCTTTGGCGCTGGAAGGGTAGCTGGATCCCGGCCTTCGCCGGGATGACGGCGCAAAAGGGGTGAGCTAAGGAGTTCCCATGCTCCACGTCACCTCGCCCCAGAACCCCACCATCAAGCTCATCCGCTCGCTCGCCGAAAAGAAGCACCGGCAGGAGCATGGGCTGTTTGTGGCGGAGGGCGAACAGGTCCTTCACCGCGCCTGTGCGGAAGGCTGGGAGCCCGTTTACCTGCTCTCGACCACGCATGCGGAGCCTTGGGACGCGGCCGCACTGCTGCGGGTGGACGAAAAGATCATGGGCCAGGTGAGCGCGCAGAAGAACCCGCCCGACCAGATCGGCGTGTTCCGCCAGCGGTGGGTTGACAGCGTGAAACCGGAGGGCGTGTGGGTGGCGCTGGAAGACATGCGCGACCCCGGCAACCTCGGCGCCATCATCCGCACGGCGGATGCGGCGGGGGCGGCGGGCGTCATCCTCGCCGGGCAGTCCTGCGAGCCCTGGTCACCCGATTGCGTGCGCGCCACCATGGGATCGATCTTCGCCATGCCGCTGGTGCGGATGGAGCAGAAGCCGTTCCTGGATCTGCTGCGGGCGTGGCCGGGCGAGAGTGTCGGCACGCACCTCAAGGCTACGGGAAGCTACCGCCGCCCCTACAAGTCCCCCACGCTCCTCGTCATGGGCAGCGAGGGGCGCGGATTGTCGGAGGAAGCGGCAGCCGCCTGCGCGACGCTCGTGCGCATACCCATGAAAGGCGGCGCCCAATCCCTCAACGTGGCCATTGCCACGGGGCTCATGCTGTTCGAGGCCCAGAAGCTCTGAGGGTTGAAGCCTGCTCTCCACCCCCTGCCCGATTTCGCCCTGAAATCAGCATTGGACGGTTGAACCGGATTGACTGGACCTTGAGCCGGGATGGCCGTCCGGCCTATCCTCGCCCCAGCAGAGTCCGGAGATCGAAATGAAATCGCATGCGCGTGTGGTGGTGGTTGGCGGTGGCGTGATGGGCGTGGGGCTCCTCTATCACCTGGCGCTCGAAGGCTGGACGGACATCGTCCTGATCGAGAAGGGCGAACTCACCTCGGGCTCCACCTGGCATGCGGCGGGCCAGTGCCCGCATTTCAACGGCTCGCTCAACATGACCAGGGTGCATGTCTATGGCACCGAGCTGTACCCGAAGCTGGAAAAACTCACCGGCCAGGCCGTTTCCTGGCACGGCTGCGGCGGGTTGCGGCTGGCGACGACCGACGAGGAGGTGAACTGGCTCAAATATGTCTATGGCATCTCGCGGCTGGCCGGCTACGAATGCGAAATCATCGGGCCCGCCGAGATCAGGCAGCACCACCCCTTCCTCGACACCACGGGTGTCAGGGCGGCTTTCCGCACGGTGCATGACGGGCACGTGGCGCCAGCCGACATCACCAATGCCATGGCGGCGGGCGCCCGCCAGCTCGGTGCAGAGATCGTGCGGCGCAATCGCGTTATGGACATCAAGCTGTTGCCCAACGGCGAATGGCGGGTCTTCACCGAACAGGGCGCCATCGACTGCGAGCATGTGGTCAATTCCGCCGGCTCCTATTGCGACGTTGTGGGCGCCTGGACCGGCCACAACGTGCCGATCGCCAACATGCTGCACCACTATGTCATCACCGAGCCCCTGAAGGAGCTGATCGAACTGGAGATGGAACTCCCCGTGGTGCGCGACCCCTACTCCCACGCCTATCTCCGCGAGGAGACCAATGGCGTGCTGGTCGGCCCCTATGAGACCGCCACCGCGCATGTGTGCTGGAATGGCCAGCCGCCGCGCTGGGATTACGAAAGCGAGCTCGAAGCGCCTGAACTCGACCGCATCATGCCCTGGCTCGAACGCGCCACGGAGCGCCTGCCGCTGTTCGGCGAGACGGGTGTGAAGTCCGTCATCTCCGGCGCCATCACCCACACGCCGGACGGCGTCTATCTCTCCGGTCCCGCCCCGGGCCCCAGAAACTACTGGATGCATTGCGGCGCCTCGATCGGCATCTGCCAGGGCGGTGGCGCGGGCAAGTATCTGGCCCAGTGGATGGTGCATGGCCAGGCCGAGATCAACATGCGCGAGTTCGACCCGCGCCGCTTCGGCAACTGGGCGACCAAGGACTATACTGCGGAAGTCTCCGTCGCCGACTATCACCACATGTATTATTGCTACAAGCCGGCCGAGCAGCATGAGGTGGGCCGGGCCTTACGCAAGTCCTCGCTCTACGACACGCTGAAGGCCGAGGGCGCGCAATTCGCCCAGATCTTCGGCTGGGAGCGGCCGCGCTGGTACGACAAGAGCGGCGAAGGCGAGACATATTCCTTCAAGCGCTCGAACTGGTTCCCGGTGGTGAAGGAGGAGGCGCGGGCGGTGCGCGACCGCGTGGGGCTGATGGATCTTTCGACCTTCTCCAAATACGAAGTGACCGGCAAGGATGCCTTCAGTTTCCTCGAGCGCATCTGCGCCAACAAGATCCCGGCGAAGGACGGCGGCATCATCCTCGGCCACCTGCTGAACGGGAACGGCTTCATCGAATCCGAAATCACCGTGACGCGACTGGCGGCCGACCATTTCTACGTGCTGTCCGCAGCAGTCGCCCAGCTGCAGGACCTCGACCAGCTGAGCTGGCGCAAGCGTGACGACGAGCAGGTGACGATCACCGACGTGACTGACGATTTCGGCGTGCTGGTCCTCGCTGGCCCCCTGTCGCGCGAGGTGTTGGCGAAGTGCACCGGCACGGACCTCTCAAACGCGTCCTTCCGCTGGCTGACGGCCAAGACGGCGACGGTGGCCGGTGTCGAAGGCGTCCGCCTTCTCCGCGTCAACTATGTTGGCGAACTTGGCTGGGAAGTCCACGTCCCGATGGCGCAAATGCCCAAGGTGTTCGATGCGCTGATGGCGGCGGGCAAGGCCCACGGCATCCGCCTGTTCGGCACCTATGCCATGAATGCGCTGCGCATCGAGAAGTCCTATCGCGGCTGGGGCTCGGAACTCACCGCCGAGATCGACATGATCGAAGCCTCGATGGAACGCTTCCTGCGCCTCGACAAGGAAGACTTCATTGGAAAGGCCGCCACGCTGCGCCGCAAGCAGCAGGGCCCGCGCATGAAGCTGGTCTTCCTGGAGGTAGACAACACCGACAGCGACTGCGTGGGCAACGAGCCGGTCTATCACGGCGGCAAGGTGGTGGGAGTCACCACCTCGGGCGGCTTCGGCCAGAAGACGGAGAAGTCGCTGGCCTTCGCCTATGTGCCGCCGGACCTTGCGGCCAGCGGCACCGAGTTTGAGGTGATGATGTTCACCCAGATGCGCAAGGCGCGCATCATCCCCGAACCGATCTGGGATCCGGCGAACGAGCGGCTCCGCGCCTAGAGGCCACCATGAAACAGGCTGTGGCCACTGTCAGCCTGCTGGTGCCGAGCTATGATGCGGGCCTGCGGTTCTATGTGGACGTTCTGGGCTTTCACCTCGTCGAGGACGCACAGCTGGGCGGCGGCAAGCGCTGGGTCACCGTCACGCCGCCGGGCGAAGGCGGTGCGCAGCTGCTGCTCGCCGAACCGAGTACGCCCGAACAGGCGGCGGCCATCGGGCGGCAGGGTGTTCCTGTTCCTCGAGACCGATGACTTCTGGCGCGACCACCAGCGCTATCTCGCAGCCGGCGTCACCCTATGGCCGCACCCCCTACCGCGAGCGCGGCATTCCGGTAATCGGAGCGGCACAGGCGGCGATAGGGAACCTCTGATCGATCATTGTTCCCATTGATCTTGCGTCGGTCACGACGGTCTTGGATCGCGCTTCTTTATGCCCGTTTGGTTCAGCGGGTTGTTCTTGTGTGGAGCTTGGTCGATTTCGCGATTGCAGGCGCTATTCGGCTGTCACGCATGGCGGCCGCGCAACCGAACGCTTCGTCAGGCTCGATTCGAGCCGCTCGAAACCGGGGAACGGCTTAGGACTTAGCCTCGTCTCCGGCGTCATGAAGCTCCACAAGGGCGCTTTGCTCCTGGAAGACAACCACCCCGGCCTCGCCGCCCGCCTGGTGCTGCCGCTGCACCGGGGGAAAGGGCAGGCAAGAGCCCGTCCGCCCGCCCACCGCCGATACCTCCGGCTGATAAAAACATTGTGCAGATTTCTGTATATAACTCTCTAATTTTCTGTAGTTTCATACAATATTAAGTTAACTTAAATTCAAGAATGCGGAGGGCGGGATGCCCTCGCGGCAACTAAGTGCGATTGCACTTGCAACCTTGTTGTTCTGTCTTTCCATTATCGTCCCGTTCAGCTGGCCGAATGCGGCAGCGGCAGCTTGAGTCGCGACAGGAGATTGGGACGTGGTATTGTAATAACAACAGTGTTTGCAGGTGCCATGGCCGTCATGGCGTTGCCCGACAAATGCCGGCGGCGGCCCAGGACCACAAAATTGCAGGAGCGTGTCAAGGAGGAGATACGCCGCCGTGAACGGGTCATTCGCATTTTCCCGAACGACGAAGCGGCTCTGCGTCTAATTGGCGCTCTGCTCGTAGAACGTAACGAGGTCTGGCAGGGGCGTCTCTATCTCGACATAGATGAATTCATGGAATGGACGGCAGCAAGGCAAATGCAGAATGACATCGGCAACAATATCGTTGCGATGTCATCATGAACATGCTAACCTCACGTCAGTTGAGTTAAATTTACATCAGCTTCAGGACTTGACCCAGGTCGCATTGAACTGGGATCGCTTATCTGTGCTTCACAGTCGCCGTCAACTCAACGCGATTAGAGACTTGACCCAGGTCGCATTGAACTGGGATCGCTTATCCGTGCTTCACAGTCGCCGTCAACTCAACGCAATAGAAAGGTAGTTCGATGATTTCTCCTTCCAAAACTCTTGCGCTCTCTGCAGTCCTATTGGTGTCCGCGCTGACGCCCGCGTCTGCGGCCGACAGCACAAGCGCTGTCAAACCTCCGTCTTATGCGCCGCTGGCTGCATCAGGGTCCGTAATGAAGAACCCTCTTGCGGCGCCGTCCACCAGTAACGTGAAGGCGGACTCATCATTCGACTGGCGCAGTTCCGGAACGCCGGGCGTTGCTGGCGCCATTTCGCCTAGGGCCTTCGGCTCCTTCGGCATCCCCTACACGACGGTGCGCGTGCAGGCGTCTGGCGGTGCCTTGGGTGCTTCCACGAACACACTGCTGAGTTCCTCGTATCCCTATCGCACCATCGGCAAGCTGACTTTCACCGTGCCGGGAAGCGGCACCTCGTCGTGCTCAGCCAGCCTGATCATGCGCAGCGTCATCGTCACAGCCGCCCATTGCGTCGCGGGCTTCGGGTCCAATGCCTTCTACAGCAACTGGACCTTCAGGCCTGGCCATTGGGGCGCGACCGGGGCTACCGCCGCCCAGATCGCCCCCTATGGAGCGTGGACAATGGCTACCGGCAGGATCGCCACCGCCTGGCTCAATGGCTCTGACACGGGTATCGGCGCCGCGCGCAACAACGACGTTGCAGTGTTCATCGTCCAAAAGAACGCCAACAACCAGTTCATCGGCGATCAGTTGGGCGGCTGGATGAGCTACGGCTGGAACAACTACTCCTTTGTCACGTCTTCCAAAACCGGTAACTTGCACACTGCGGCAGTTTCGACACTTGGCTATCCGGGGCTGATGGACGCCGGCGCCATCATGCAGCGCACGGACGGGCCGACCTACACCACCACTGTCGGCGGCGCACTGCAACTCTGGCAGGGAAGCAATCTCACGGGTGGCGCGAGCGGTGGCCCGTGGATCGTCAACCTCGGCTTTGCGTCGCCAGTTCTGAGCGGCGGCGCCGTGGCCGGCTCGGCCGCCGCGCCGAACCGGGTCATCGGCGTGACTTCGTGGGGAAGCATTAATCCGAACACCCCGAAGGACAACTACTCTTCACAGTTTGCCCAGAACGCCCAGTTCCCGAACGGTGCCTACGGCATCTATGGCGCCGGCAACATCGGTGCGCTGTTGGAAGCCCTCTGCACCTCTAAACCCGCCGGCAGCGCCAGCACTTACGCGGCTCTCGGTTTCTGCAACTTCTAAGCCATATTTACAAAAGATATCACATGCAACACCCCCGGCCTCGCGATGAGTGAGGCCGGGGTTCATTCGGGAAGATGGCCGAAGCCGTGCAAATCCTTACGCTACAGCGCAAATCGCAGTTACCCGAAATACACCCTCGTCGAAGAACTGGCACGCGCGGGGCGGTAGCGGAAACAGTACTGTAGAGGGCCAACGCAGCCCTTGCCGAGCGCTCTGGCGCATGATCTTGTCGCAAGAGTGGTTCCACTTTTGCGGAGCATGCTCTAGCCCAGATTATTCGTCAGGGCGATGATCTTGGGTTGGCGGATGTAGCGTAATTTGTTGATTTGGTGTAGGAACTCTTTGTCGAGACGATGGCCCGCAGCCGTGTCGACATACGCGCCCGGATCTACGACATGCAGCACGAAGCGGCGACGCAGTCCGTCATGACCTATGAGGAGAATGGCGAGCGTTTCCCGATCGGCCCTCGGCTTCCCTTCGAGGCGAAGGACTGGGAGGACAAGCGCCGCGCGGTCGACAAGGTGATGATCCTCGACAATGTGCTGATCCCCTGGGAGGACGTTCTTTTCTACCAGCACACCCGCGCTGGCGCCTTCATCCGCCAGACGCTGCACCGTTATTCGGCCTTCCCCTTTGTGCAGAGGACACTGTCCTATGCCGATCTCATCATCGGCGCCGCCTTGTGGAATGCGCGGCAAATTCCTCGCAACGCCGCGGCATGAGGCCTATGGCACCGTTGCGGTCTTTCAGGATCCCTTCGGCAACAAATGGGACCTGCTGGAGCCTGCGCACAAGGACAGCGCATCAGCCTGGCATGCCCGCATGACCAACTCCGCTTCCAGCCGCACCCTGATCGGCATCGGCCTGATGCTCACCGCCATGGCGGTGCTGCCCTTTCTTGACGCCATTGCCAAATATCTAGGCCAGCAGGGCGTGCCGGTCATGCAGATCGTCTGGGCGAGGCTGTTTTTCGGGGTCTTCCTCACCATGCCCTTCGCGCTGAATATGGCCGGCGCACGGGGGCTCATTCCCAACATGCCTGTGATGCACGGGGTGCGCGCCGCACTGATGATCGCAGCCACGGCCTTCTTCTTCGCAGCCCTGCACTACCAGTCGATTGCCGATACGCTGGCGATCTTCTTCGTGCAGCCCCTGATCGTCACCCTGCTCTCGCCATGGGTGCTGGGCGAGAGGGTCGGCGTACGCCGCTGGACTGCGGTGTTCATCGGCTTCATCGGCACGCTGATCATCATCCGGCCCGGATTTCAGGAACTGACCCCGGGCGTACCCTTGGCACTCGGCTCGGGTTTCTCGCTGGCGATCTATCTTCTGCTGACGCGCCGCATCGCGGGCTCGGCGCCGGCGATGGTCACCACCTTCTACACGAGCCTGATGGGCGCCATCATCATGAGCGTGATCGTGCTCTTCATGTGGCAGACGCCAACGCCGTCGCAATGGGTTCTGCTGGTTGTGCTTGCGGCCATCGCCAATGGCGGGCACTTCCTGATCATCCGGGCCTACGACCATGCCGAGGCCTCGCTGCTGGCGCCGCTGGCCTACAGCGAGATGATCATGGCCACCGTTCTGGGCTGGTACATCTTCGGCGATTTCCCGGATGTCTGGACCTTCGTCGGCGTCGCCATCCTCATCGCATGCGCCATCTATATTTCATGGCGCGAACGGGTGCGGCATGTGGAACCGATCCGCGATTTCGAGCAGCCATAAGCGAGAGAGATGCGTATTCAGCCGCTCACTGCTGATCGAGCACCCCGCGGACCGCGTCCATGGCTTCCAACTGGGTGAGGTTCATGTGCAGCGGCGTCACCGAGATGCGGCGGTTGAAGGCGGCCCACAGGTCCGTGCCCACGGGCGGATTTCCGCGCTCGCGCTTGAAGCCGAGCCAGTAGTAATTGTTGCCGCGGAGGTCGATGCGCTCGTCGACGGTCAGCAAGTTCACGTCGCGCTTGCCCTGGCGGGTGACTTCGATGCCCTGCACCTCGTCCGGCCGGCAATCGGGGAAATTGACGTTCATCAGGATGCCGGGGCCGAAGCTGAGCCTGATGAGCTTTTTCACGAGGGCCGGGCCGTGATGTTCCGCCACCTCATAGGAAAAGCCGTTGCCGTGAATGCCGGTGACCTGGGAGAGCGCGATCGACTTGAAGCCGAGCTGTGTGCCCTCCATCGCCGCGGCGATGGTGCCGGAATAGGTGACGTCATCGGCGATGTTCTGGCCGCGGTTGACGCCGGAGAGCACGAGGTCCGGGTCGCCCGGCAGGATCTTGCGCGCCGCCATGACGACGCAGTCGGTGGGCGTTCCCGCCACCTCGAAGCGCCTGTCGCCCAGCTTGCGGTAGCGGATCGGTTCGGCCAGAGACAGCGAGTGACCGGCACCGGAATTCTCCTCCGCCGGCGCCACGATCCACACGTCATCCGAGAGCGACCGCGCGATGCGCTCCAGCGTTTCCAGCCCCGGCGCGTGGATGCCGTCGTCATTGGTCACGAGAATGCGCATGTGCTTCAGCCCCTGGTTATCCTGTCCGCGCCGCCCATGTAGGGGCGCAGCGCCTCGGGGATGGTCACCGACCCGTCGGCATTCTGATAATTCTCGAGGATCGCCACCATGGTGCGTCCCACCGCGAGGCCGGAGCCGTTGAGCGTGTGGACATGGCGCGTGCCCTTGCCGTCCGCCGGCCTGAAGCGCGCATCCATGCGCCGCGCCTGAAAATCGCCGCACACCGAGCAGGACGAGATTTCGCGATAGGCTTTCTGGCCCGGCAACCACACTTCAAGGTCATAGGTCATGCGGCTGCCGAAGCCCATGTCGCCGGCGCACAGACGCAGCACGCGGTAGGGCAGCCTGAGGGCCTGCAGCACGCTCTCCGCAGCGGCTGTCATGCGCTCCAGCTCCCCGCGCGATTGCTCGGGCGTGGTGATGGAGACGAGCTCAACCTTGGAGAACTGGTGCTGGCGGATCATGCCGCGCGTGTCGCGGCCCGCCGCCCCGGCCTCGGCGCGGAAGCACGGCGTATAGGCGGTGAGGCGCAGCGGCAGGTCCTTCTCGTCCAGAACGGACTCGCGCACCAGATTGGTGAGCGATACTTCCGCCGTGGGGATCAGCCAGCGGCCATCGGTGGTGCGGAACAGGTCCTCGGCGAATTTCGGCAGCTGGCCGGTGCCATACATGGCGGCATCGTTCACCATGAAGGGCACGAAATGCTCGGTATAGCCGTTCGCGCCCGTCTGGTGGTCCAGCATGAACTGCGCAAGCGCGCGTTCGAGCCGGGCGAGCGGGCCCTTCATGACGACGAAGCGGGCGCCCGAAATCTTCGCCGCCGCCTCGAAGTCCATGAGACCCAGCCACTCGCCGATGTCGAAATGCTGGCGCGGCTCGTAATTGAAGGTCCCCGGCGCGCCCCAGCGGCGGACCTCGACGTTCCCCGTCTCGTCCTTGCCGTCCGGAACGTCGTCAAGCGGGATGTTGGGGATCACGGCGAGCGCCGCGGTGAGCCGCCGGTCGATGTCGCGCTCCACCGCCTCGGCAGTGGCGATGAAATCCTTGATCGCGCCCATCTCGGCCTTCAGCGCCTCGGCGCGGGCCTTGTCGCCCGACTTCACCGCTTCGCCGATCTCCTTCGAGGCCGCGTTGCGGCGGGCCTGCGCGTCCTGCAGCTTCTGCACATGGTCGCGGCGCTCGGCGTCAATGCTGAGGAGCCCGGCAGCCATGGGTCCGAGGCCGCGCCGGGCCAGTCCTAGGTCGAATGCCGCCGGGTTGTCGCGGATGGCCTTGATGTCATGCATGCCGGATGAGTCCTGTTATTGGCCCTCCTATAGGACGCCGGACAGGCGACTGGAAGCCCCGCGGCGGGGCGGTTACGACGCCTCTTTCGCCGCCTCGCGCTTCTTGCGGCGGGCCTCGATGAGGCGGACGGCCTGCACCGAAACCTCGTAGAGCCCCATCAGCGGCACGGCCATGGCGACTTGCGAAATCGGGTCCGGCGGGGTGAGCACGGCGGCGACGATGAACACGCCGACAATGGCGAATTTCCGTCCGGACTTGAGCTGCTCATAGCTGACGATGCCGATCTGGCCGAGCAGTGTGAGAATCACGGGGAGCTGGAAGCACAGGCCGAAGGCGAGGATCAGCATCATGACGAAATCGAGATAGGCCTCGATGTCGGGCATCAGCGCCACGCCAGAGGTGCCGGCCAGTGCGGTGAAGAAGTGGATCGCCACCGGCAGCAGGAAAAAATAGACCAGCGACGCGCCGAGGATGAAGAAAATGGGCGTTGCCACAAGATAGGGCAGGAAAGCCGCCTTCTCGTGCTTATAAAGCCCCGGCGCCACGAACTGGTAGATCTGGGTGGCGATCAGCGGGAAGCCGATGAACAGGCCGCCGAAAAAAGCGATCTTGAGCTTCACCAGAAACACGCCAAGGAGTTTGATCGAGATCAGCGACACGTCCTGGCCGGTGCCCCATTTGAACGGCAGCACCAGCAAGTTCAGAATGTCGGAAGAGAAGAAGAAGCTGAAGATGAAGGCGCCGATGAAGCCAATAACGCACCAGATGAGCCGGGTGCGCAGCTCGATCAGGTGCTCGATCAGCGGAGCTTCCGAGGCGTCGATGTCCTGCTGGGTCATGAAGCTGCGGGAGTCGCTGTGGTGGCCGGTGCGTTCGGTTTGGCGGCGTCGGCCGCGGGAACTTCGCCGAACAGCTTCTTGAAGTCATCCACCTGCTTCTGGGTGCTGTCTTCGGCGGCCTTCTTCGCCACCGCGGGGTCAATGAAATTGGCCTGGTTCCGGACGTTGTCGAATTCCTTCTTCACCTCGTCGAAGCCCGTTTCCTTCATGGCCTGGTCGAGATGACCCTGGAACTCGCGGGCCATGCCGCGCATCCTGGCCACTGTCTTGCCGAAAGCGCGCAGAACCTTGGGCAGGTCCTTGGGGCCGATGACGATGATCGCCACGACAGCGATCACGAACATCTCGCTATAACCGAACCCGAAATCGAACATGTGCGTTTCCGGCTGGAGGCGCGCCGGCCTGTCTGATCAGCGTGCCAAATCAGCTCTGGGCCTTCTCGGCCTCGGACTTCACGGCGGTCTGCTGCTGGATGGGCTTGGGATCGGCGGACGCAACAGGCGCGTCATCCTCGGCGAGGCCCTTCTTGAAGCTCTTGATGCCCTTGGCGACATCGCCCATCAGGTCAGACACCTTGCCCCGGCCGAACAGGAGCACGACAACCAGAATGACGAGAATCCAATGCCAGATCGACAGCGAACCCATAAGACAAACTCCCTTTCTCCGGAGAGAGAAAACTCCCTCCTCAGCTTTCGCGGCACTTAAGCAGAAACCCCGGCGCGCCGCAACCGAAGCGCAATGTCGCTCAGATAGGATGCGGACTGTCCGATTCAAAGACGAAAACGTGATCCGGGTCGATGCGGAAAAGGCCCGTTTCGCCGCGCTGGGGGGCGGCCCGTGACTCAAGCAAAGCATTAAGAGGCTCTTCCAAGCCTTTGAACAAGACTGAACACTTGACGTCATCGCCCTGAAAGCGGGTGTCCGTGATGAGGCCCTCAACCCCCTGCCCGCCTTCGGCGCGGCGAATACCCTGCGGCCGGATCAGGACCAGCGCCTGCGGCCCCTTCACACGGTCCGGGCATGGAAAGGCTCCAAGCGCGGTCATCACATTCCCGTGGTCCACAAGCCCGCGGATTTCATCCGTGTCGGAGAAGAAGCGCGCCGCCGCGGCATCGACCGGGGCGCGGTAGAGTTCCTCCGGCGTCCCCGTCTGGATGAGGCGGCCCCGGCGCATGAGCAAGATGCGGTCGGCAAGGCCCATGGCTTCCACCGGATCATGGGTCACCAGCAGGCATGAGGCGCGGGTTTCGCGCAGCAGGGTGAGCGTTTCGGCGCGCACCGACTCGCGCAGGCGCTGATCCAGGCCCGAGAAAGGTTCGTCCATCAGCAGCACCTGTGGCCGCGGCACAAGGGCGCGGGCCAGCGCCACGCGCTGCTGCTCGCCGCCCGACAGGCTGTGGGGGTAACTCTGGGCATAATGGGCAAGCCCCACCCGCTCCAGCGCGTGCAGCGCAATGCGGTAAGCCTCCTTACGGGGCAGCGCGTTGAGGCCGAAGGCCACGTTGCCGATGATGGGGAGATGCGGGAACAGCGCGAAATCCTGAAACATCAGCCCGATGTTGCGCTTTTCCGGCGGCACGAAGCGCGATGGACCCGCCATCTCCTGCCCATCGAACAGCAGGCGGCCCGAGTCCGGCTTGTCGATTCCCGCCGCGATGCGCAACAGCGTGGTCTTGCCGCAGCCCGAGGGGCCGAGCAGGCAGGCGATCTCGCCGGTCTTCAGGGTGAAACTCACGTCCTCCACCGCGGCGGTCCGCCCGAAGCGGCGGGAGACGTGCTCGAATGTCAGCTGGCCGGCAAAGGTGGCGCCCGCCGTTCCGCGGGTGCCCCAGCGGCGGCTTTCAGGCGGATCCTTTGGCGCTGCTTTGTCGGACCTCATGGCGCGGCGGGTCTACAACGAAACGGCGGCGGCGCAAATGCCATCAAGCCGCAGCGGGAACCACCCGGTTGCGGCCCTCGTGCTTGGCGCGATAGAGGGCGCGGTCTGCCCGTTTGAGGAGTTCCTCCACCGTGTCCCCGGCTGCCGCGACGCTCGAAACGCCCAGCGAGGCGGTGACGGTCAGATGCGAACCCGGCCCCAGCATGAAGGGCTTGCCGGCAATGGCCTTGCGGATGCGCTCGCCCACCTTCTCGGCCACCGCCATGCCGGCACCCGGCAGCACCATGACGAATTCCTCGCCGCCGGTGCGGCAGGCAAGATCGCCGCTGCGCACGCAGCCACGGATGCGGCCTGCCACTTCCTGCAGCACGCGGTCGCCCGCATCATGGCCATAGGTGTCGTTCACCGATTTAAAGAAGTCGATGTCGAGGCTGATCAGCGACAGGCCCCTGCCGCGGTCCGCCGACTGCTCGATCAGCTGAACGAGCTGCGTTTCGAGATAGCGGCGGTTGTAGAGGCCGGTAAGCGCATCGGTCACCGCCATTTCTATCGAAGCGCGGACCGTGAGGCGCAGCTGCTCGGTGTAGCGGTGGCGGCGGATCTGGGTGGCGACGCGCGCCAGCAGCTCCTGCCTGTCGATGGGGCGGATCAGATAGTCGTTCACCCCCATGTCGAGGGCGCGCAGCAGGCGCTGGTGGTCATCCGGGTCGATGAGGATGAGGATCGGCGTCTGGCGCGTCGTCTCGACCGACTTTAGCTGCGAGCAGATGCGCAGGCCGTCCATTCCTTCGAGGTCGAGGTTGACCATGATCAGGTCGAAGCCGCCCTGCGCCGCGCCGAAGGCCTCGAAGGCCTGCTGTGGTTCGGTGACGAGCGTCACTTCATGTTTCGGCGCCAGCAGGCTGCGGATGCGCTCCGCCGCCGTCAGGCGATTGTCCAGCACCAGAACGCGTCCCGCGGCCGCCTCCGCGGCAGGTTCGGCCGCCGCCAGCCCAAGCGGGTCCGCCCCGGTGCGCGCTCGCAACTCGTCGGTGAGCATCTTGAGGCGCACCAGGCCCTTGACGCGGCAGAACAGCGCCACGTCATTGACCGGCTTGGTCAGAAAATCGTCGGCGCCCGCCTCGAGCCCCCGCACCCGGTCATCCGGCTGATCGAGGGCCGTCACCATGACCACCGGAATATGCTGGGTCGCGGGGTTCTGCTTGATGCGGCGGCAAACCTCCACGCCGTCAATCCCGGGCATCATCACGTCGAGCAGCACGATGTCGGGGCTGGTGCGCTGCACGGCCTCCAGCGCGTCGGCGCCATTCATGGCGGTGACGACCTCGAAATACTCCGCCGCGAGCTTGGCCTCCAGCAGCCGGACATTGGCCAGAATGTCATCGACGACGAGGACGCGCGCCGTCATTGCGGTTGCTTCAGATAGCTGTCGATGGTCCGCAGGAAACTGACGACCGAAATGGGCTTCGAGATATAGGCCTCGCAGCCGCCCTCGCGGATTTTCTGCTCATCGCCCTTCATGGCGAAGGCGGTGACGGCGATGACGGGGATCGTGCGCAGATCGTCGTCCTCCTTCAGCCATTTGGTGACCTCGATGCCGGAGACCTCGGGTAACTGAATGTCCATCAGGATCAGGTCCGGCCGGTGCTGGCGCGCCAGATCGAGCGCGGAAAGACCGTCCCGCGTCTGGATCACCTGATAGCCATTGGCCTCGAGCAGGTCGTTGAACAGCTTCATGTTCAACTCATTGTCCTCCACGACCAGCACTTTCTTGGCCGCGGCCCGCCGCATTTCTGGCGTTCTCACCGGTCCCGCCGATAATGACACATTCACACCCATCCGGCTGAGGTTGCCGCAGAACCGAACCCCAAGCCCCCTCTGCAAGGCCCATTTCTGGACCATCTTGGGTAACCAACAGCTTAACCCAATACGTACTCTGTTCAACGCGGTTGAGGGGTGGTTAATTGCGATTCACCATGATGAAGAACAAGGCCGGGAACAACTCCGAAGACGCCGAAATCCTTGCGATCGATGCGATAGGCTTTCTTGCGTCCGACAGCGAAAGATTGCAGCGCTTCATGGACCTGTCAGGGCTCGACGTGGCGGCCATCCGTGCCGGCGCCGCGAAACCCGCCTTCCTCGGCTTCATCCTCGACCACCTGCTGGGCGACGAAAGCCTGCTTCTGATTTTCGCCGAGGAGCAGCGGATTCGCCCCGAACGCATCGTCCAACTCCGCCGCAAGCTTCCAGGAGCCGCCGTTGATTTCTGAGATCACCCAGGGCCAGCTCGCCACCCTGAGCTTCACCGGCCGCCCCCTCGTCATCTGCGACGTCGACGAGGTGATCGTGCATTTCACCCGGGACTTCGAGGATTATATCGGTCTCCACGGCCTGTGGCTCGATACCGCGAGCTTCGCGCTCAACGGCAACATCCGCTGCCGCGAGACCAATGCGCCAGCCCCCGAGCCGCTGGTGGCGGAGATGATCGGATCGTTCTTCGACACCCGCACCCGTCATATGCAGGAGATCGACGGCGCCGTCTCCGCACTCCTCGCCATCGGCGAGAAGGCCGATGTGGTGCTGCTCACCAACCTGCCCCACACGGCGGGCGACCACCGCCGCGAAAACTTGCAGAACCACGGCCTGCCCTTTCCCGTGGTCACCAATTCCGGCCCCAAGGGCCCCGCCATCCGCAACCTTGCGGACCGGGGCGGCCGACCCGTCATCTTCATCGACGACAGCCCGTCCTATATCGCCTCGGCGCATGAATATGCGCCCGAGGTGACGCTCATCCACTTCCTCCACGACGGACGCTTCGCCCGGCACATCGCGCCGCTCGATTTTGTGTCGCTCAGGACCGCGAGCTGGGCAGAGGCGCAGCCTTTCGTGATGAGGCTGCTGGATGAAGGGGGCACGCGGTGAGGGCTGACACCCACCCCCGGCGCATGCAAGACAATGCTGCGGCGGATGGCTTCTGCCGCGACTGCTTTACGCCTGTTTCGGGCGGCGAGCGGCGCTGCAGGCACTGCGGCAGCCCGCGCCTGCTGCGCCATCCGGAGCTGCATCAGCTCTCGATCGCCCATATCGACTGCGATGCCTTCTATGCCGCAGTCGAGAAGCGTGACCGGCCGGAGCTTGCCGACAGGCCGGTGATCGTCGGCGGCGGAACGCGCGGCGTCGTCTCCGCCGCCTGCTACATCGCGCGCATCCATGGCGTGAAGTCGGCCATACCCATGTTCAAGGCGCTGAAGCTCTGCCCGGAGGCCGTGGTCATCAAACCGGACATGGCGAAATATTCCGCCGCCGGAAAAATCATGCGCGCGCTGATGCTGGACGTGACGCCGCTGGTCGAGCCCCTCTCCATCGACGAGGCCTTCCTCGATCTGACCGGCACGGCGCGCCTGCACGGCATGAGCCCGGCGCTGACGCTGGCGCGTCTCATGCGGCGCATTTCGGAGAAGGTGGGCATCACCGCCTCGGTGGGCCTGTCGCACAACAAGTTCCTGGCGAAGCTCGCCTCCGATCTCGAAAAGCCGCGCGGCTTTTCGGTGCTGGGGAAGGCGGAAACGCTGAGCTTTCTCGCCACCAGGCCGGTGGGCTTCATCTGGGGCGTGGGCAAGGCCATGCAGGAAGAACTGGCCAGAGGCGGCATCACCATGATCGCCCAGCTTCAGCAGATGGAGAAGACCGCGCTGATGCGCCGCTTCGGCTCCATGGGCGCGCGCCTCTATCACCTGTCGCGCGGCGAGGACCAGCGCATCGTCTCGGCGGACGACCACTCGAAGTCGATCAGTGCGGAGACCACCTTCAACACCGACATCGCGGAGCGCATTGAATTGGAGCGCATCCTCTGGCCGCTGGCCGAGAAAGTGTCGCGCCGCGCCAAGGCGGAAGGCGTTGCCGGTCACACCGTGGTGCTGAAGCTCAAGACCGCCGGGTTCAAGCTCCGCACCCGCAACGTCTCGCTGGCCGACCCCACGCTGCTCGCCGGCCGAATTTATGACGCCGCCCTGCCGCTCCTCCGGCGCGAGGCGACGGGCACGGCCTTCCGGCTCATCGGCATCGGCATCTCCGGGCTGGTGGAGGCGCGGCCCGGGCAGGAGACGGAGACGCTCGATGTCACCACCGCCGCCCGCGCCAGGGCGGAGCTTGCGGTCGACCGCATCCGCGACAAGTTCGGCCGCAGCGCCGTCGGCCGCGGCATCACCTTCGGCTCGGACGACTGACCCTTTCCGCTGCGGCCCAGGCCGGGTTAAACTGAGGACCGAGCATTACGAACCGATTCCTCGCCATGAAACCGAAACTCGTCCGCACCCTTGCCGCGCTGTGCCGCGAAACCGCCAGGTGGCGGGCCGAGGGGCTCCGCTATGCCGTGGCTCCCACCATGGGCGCCATTCATTCCGGCCACACGGAGCTGGTGGCGGAAGGCCTGAAGCGCGCGGACCGGGTGATTGCCACCATCTTCATCAACCCCATGCAGTTCGCCGCCCATGAGGACCTCGGCAAATATCCGCGTGACGAGGAAGGCGATGTGCGCAAGCTCGGCCAGGCCGGCTGCCACATGATCTATGTTCCGAACCCGGAAGAGATCTATCCGGAGGGTTTCTGCACCACTGTCACGCTTGGCGGCCCCGCCAAGGCCGGGCTTGAGGACAAGTTCCGCCCGCAGTTCTTCGATGGCGTCACGACTGTCGTCGCCAAGCTTTTCATCCAGACCGGGGCCGACTGCGCCATGTTCGGCGAGAAGGACTATCAGCAGCTCAAGGTCGTCACCCGCATGGCGAAGGACCTCGACATTCCCATCGAGGTCGTCGGCATCCCCACGGTGCGGGAGGAGGATGGCCTCGCGAAATCATCGCGCAACGTCTATCTCTCGAAGCCGGAGCGCCAGCAGGCGCTGGCCATCCATTCGACGATCGGCCATGCGGCGGAGCGCATCCGCGGCGGCCTCGACCTCCAGTCCGCCATGACGCTCGCCACGCGCACGCTGCTGGCGCTGGGCTTCAGGGTCGACTACGTCACCGTGCGCAACGCCGAAACCCTGGCTCCGCCGCAGCACCGCGGCGAACCCCTGCGCATCCTCGCCGCCGCCTGGCTGGGCAAGACGCGGCTGATCGATAATGTGGGGGTGTGATGTCGCCGTTCCCCCCGCCTGACGATCCTCCTCCGATCTCCGCCATCCCGGCGAAGCCGGATTCTGAATCCATCGTTAGAGCGCCGGGCGGTCATGCAGAATCGGGGTCTTTTCCCTCCCCCTTGTGGGGAGGGATTAAGGGTGGGGGTCCCCGGGCTCAGGTCTTTGAGAATTGGACTCCTGGGCCCCCCGCCCCTGCCCCTCCC
>NZ_JADCDA010000085.1 GCF_020252405.1 Aestuariivirga sp. | reverse complement strand
GCCGGATGAGGGCTTCTTTCCGCATCGGAATCTGTGGACAAAGGCCCTCATCCGCCCTTCGGGCACCTTCTCCCATCCTTCGGACGGGAGAAGGGAACCCATATGCGATAGCCCTGCCACAAGGGGGAGGGAGAATGATCGCGATTCTATATGACCGCCCGCCGCTCTAGAAACTCCAGCCCTTTGCCTTCGCCACGAGGAAGTCGCGGAACACGGTGACGCGCTTGGTGTCCTTCAGCTCCTCCGGATAGACGAAATAGGTGTCAAACTCCGGCGTTTCCACCGGCACGTCGATCTGCACGAGCCCCGAATCCTCGGGCACGATGTAGTCGGCGAGCGAGGCGATCCCCATGCCGGCCTGCACGGCGCGGCGCAGCCCATAGGCGTTGTTGACGCGCAGCGCCACGGGGCGCGGCTCTCCCTCCGGCCGGCCCACAAACTCAAGCCAGTTCACGGGGGTGAGATAGTTGGGCGCCTGGCCGTGGATGAGAATCTTGTGCTTGTCGAGGTCCTCCAGCGACTTCGGAATGCCGTGCTTCTTCAGGTAATCGGCGGACGCATAGAGATGGTGGTGCACGGTGAAGAGCTTGCGCTGGATGAGGTCCGGCTGCGTCGGGCGGCGCAGGCGCACGGCGACATCCGCCTCGCGCATCGATAGGTCAAGCTCGCGGTCATCGAGCAGCAGCGTCACCGCGATGTCCGGGTAGATTTCGGAGAATTCCCTGAGGCGCGGCGTGAGCCACACGGAACCCAAACCCACCGTGGTGGTGATGCGCAGCTCGCCCGATGGCTTTTCCTTCGAGTCCATCAGGCGCGTCTGCGCCGCGGTGAGTTTGGTGAACACCTCATGCGCCGTGCGGTAGAGCATCTCGCCCTGCTCGGTGAGGATCAGGCCGCGCGCATGGCGGTGGAAGAGGGGCACGTTCAGCGCGTCCTCCAGCGCCGAGATCTGGCGGCTCACCGCCGACTGCGACAGGCCGAGCTCATGACCGGCATGGGTGAAGCTGCCGGCATCCGCCACCGCGTGGAAGATGCGCAGCTTGTCCCAGTCCATCACGGAATTATTCAGCGGCATGGCGCATCTCCGTCCGGGTGTGGAGCCAGCGCTCCGCTTCGAGCGCCGCCATGCAGCCCATGCCGGCGGCGGTCACCGCCTGGCGGTAAACGTCATCCGTCACGTCGCCCGCGGCATAGACTCCGGGTATCGCCGTCTGTGTGGAGCGCGGTTCGGTGACCAGATAGCCGCCCTGCTTGAAGGGCAGCTGGCCCTCGAACAATTCCGTCGCCGGCGTGTGCCCGATGGCGATGAAGATGCCGTCGGCGGCCACGTCCTCCGTCTCGCCGGTCTTCACGTTCTTGAGGCGCGCGTGGGTGACGCCCCTGGGGTTCTCCGTGCCGATGACATCGGCAAGCGTGGTATCCCACATCACCTTGATCTTCGGGTGGTTGAACAGGCGGTTCTGCAGGATGCGCTCCGCCTTGAACGCGTTGCGGCGATGAACGACGATCACTTCCGAGGCGAAGTTGGTGAGGAACAGCGCCTCCTCGACGGCGGTGTTGCCGCCACCCACGACCACCACGCGCTTGTTGCGGTAGAAGAAGCCATCGCAGGTGGCGCAGGCCGAGACTCCGAAGCCGCGGAAGGCCTGCTCGGACGGCAGGTCCAGCCACTTGGCCTGGGCGCCGGTGCAGATGATCAGGGCGTCGCAGGTATATTCCTGGCCGGAGTCACCCTTGAGCCAGATCGGCTTGGCGGTGAGCTTCACTTGCGTGATGGTGTCCGACACGATCACGGCGCCCACATGCCCGGCCTGCGCCTTCATCTGCTCCATCAGCCACGGGCCCTGGATCACGTCAGCGAAGCCGGGGTAGTTCTCGACGTCGGTCGTGATGGTGAGCTGGCCCCCCGGCTGAATTCCTTGCACGAGGATCGGCTCCAGCATTGCGCGGGCAGCATAGATGGCGGCGGTATAACCGGCGGGTCCCGATCCGAGGATCAGCACACGGGCATGGCGGGCGGACATTGGGTGCTCCAGTTGCTATGAAAAAACAGCATAGCTAAATTGGGTGTGACGGCAAGGCCATGGCAAGCTGTTGTGAACAGCCGCCGCACCGTTTCAGACATGCGGAACCGGGCTTGGTGCGGGTCGCCCGGCGTATGATCCGACCAGGTGGAATCACCCGATCGGATCATGCTCTTTCGGATCATGTAGACCTTGCGGACTGTCTCGTCCAAGCGGCAGGCGCCCTTCCAGTCCTGCGGGAAGAAGGCTGCGGCGCCCGGCAGCCGGGGACCGCATCCCGGCTGTCCGGCCCCCGAGACCCGGCCGCCTGCCGTTGCGTCCGGTCTGGTCGCGCTGGCCAGGATGGGATAGAGCGGCATCATGGACCTCGATGCCACGGACTGGAAAATCCTGCGCGAGTTGCAGCGCCACGGAAAGCTGACCAATGTCGGGCTGGCCAGCCGCGTTGGCCTGTCGCCGCCGCCCTGCCTGAGGCGGGTGCGGTCGCTGGAAAGAGCAGGGGTCATTGCCGGCTACCGCGCGCTGCTCGACGCGACGGCGCTTGGCTTCGAGGTGACGCTCTTCGCCTTCGTCGGCCTCAAGAGCCAGGCCGAGGCGGAGCTGCGCGCCTTCACCGGCCGCGTGGCGCAATGGCCGATGGTGCGCGAGGCCTATGCGATTTCGGGCGAGGCGGATTTTCTGCTCAAGCTGGTGGCGCGCGATCTGCCATCCCTGCAAACCTTCATTATTCGCGATTTGACCGCCGCGCCAAATGTGGAAAACGTCAAGACGTCACTCATGCTGCGCATGGCGAAATACGAACCTGGAGTTCCCATCCCGTGACCGAGACGGCCCTGAAGCGCGATCATTCCGGCTGGTTCAGCATCTTTTCCTCGACTCTCACGGCGGTTGTCGTGGGCTTCGCCTCCACCATCCTCGTGATCATGGAGGCCGCGCGCAATGTCGGCGCCTCGCCGTCGCAGCAGGCCTCCTGGGCGGCGGCCCTGTGCTTCGGCATGGCAATCACCTCCTTCATCCTGTCGTGGCGCTACAAGATGCCGATGATCACGGCGTGGTCGACGCCCGGCGCGGTGCTGATCGCCACAAGCGGCGGAGGGATCGCCTATCCCAATGCGCTGGGCGCGTTTCTCGTTGCGGGCCTCCTCATGGCGGTGGCGGGTCTCATCAAGCCGCTGGAGAAGGCCATCGAGAAGATCCCGGCGCCGGTTGCCGCCGCGATGCTGGCCGGCGTGCTGCTGCGCTATGCGCTGGGCGTTCCGGGCGCCGCCATGGCCATGCCCTGGGCGGTGCTGCCGCTGATCATCGTGTTCTTCGGCTTGCGCCTCTCCTATCCACTCTATGCGGTGCCCGTTGCCGTGGCGCTGGGCGTTGCACTCGCGGCCCTCGGCGGCGGCCTGACGGGCGATTGCTGCAGCTTCGGGATCACCGCGCTCGAATGGACGACACCGGCCTTCGACTGGCAGACCATTCT
>NZ_JADCDA010000084.1 GCF_020252405.1 Aestuariivirga sp. | reverse complement strand
CGAGGGTCGTAAGGGCAGTGCCGAGGTTCATCTGTGTCAAAGCCCAGTCCAGCGGCACCCGGTCCTGGCGGTATTCCGTCAGCGCGGCGCGATAGGCCGCCGCGGCCTGTTCCAGCCGCTCTGTCCCGGCCTCGCGTTCCCCGAGGTCCGCAAGAGCAACGCCGAGGTTCATCTGTGCCGTGGCCCATTGCAGCGGCACCCGGTCCTGGCGGTATTCCGTCAGCGCGGCGCAAAAGGCCTCAACCGCCTGTTCCAGCCGCTCTGTCCCGGCCTCACGTCGTCCGAGGGCCGCAAGGGCAGCGCCGAGGTTGTTCAGGGCCGTGCCGCGTTGGTCGGGGTCGGTGGCGAGGGACAGGGTGGTTCGGGCAAGGTGGATGGCCACCGCTGCCTCAAAATTCAGCCCGCCGTCGCGGCCCCGGACGTACCAGTCGTCCTGCAAGTCGCGCAGCGCATCGAAAAGGTCAGGCGGGGTGTCGAGACGGAGTTTTTCAACAAGGGTGGCCGCAGCCTCATCCGGTTTGTTCCGCAACCGGCTTTGCAGCACCGTCCTGTCCAGCAGGCGCAGGAGTTCGGATGTTTCACGATCTATCCGCTCTCGCGCTTCTTCACGCGCCATTGCCAGCAGCTTTGCGCCATCATCAAAACTGCCCACATTGTTCAGCGCATCCAGCCGCTCCAGCAACGCGTTGATCTGATCGCCGGTGTTTGCGGGCAATGCAGGCTCGGCCCGCATCCTGTCATATTCCACAAGCGCCGCCTTGATACCCTTGTAGGCCGCCATGAAGTCGCTTGTCGGTTCGGGCAGGTATCTTTCGGCCAGCGCAAGGATCAATTCAGCATGTTCTTCGGCAAAGCCGGGCCGGTCCGCATTGGTTTGCCGGACCAGCATTTCGCGGATTTCGGCCAGTTCGGTGCTTTGGCGTGCGATCCCTTCCTCGATCCGACCGATCCCCTCCAGCACCCCGCGCCACAGGTCGGGGGCGATCTTGTCGATATAGCCGGGTTCGGCCAGCAGGGCCGCATAGGCGCGGCGGGTGACGTTCAGCAGGAACAGCCGGGCATGGTGAGCTTCCACATTGCGCGGGTTCTTGTCGGCATAGACCTCCTTCAGGGCGATTTCCGCCTGGGCGAGCACCAGCTGCGCCACCCTGTCCGCGTTCAGCCTGGCCCCCACCACCCCGGCGGCGGGGATGGCACAGAGCGGGATCACGTGCTCGAAATTCGCCACCACAAAGGCGCGCAGATTGTCATCGGCGTAAGTGGCGGTTTCCCCCCAGGCCTGCCATTGCTTCCTCATCACCTGCTTGAGCTTGTGCAGCACCGCATCGGCATCACTGCGCCGCTGGCCTTTCAGGCGCAGGAACAGGCCCGCCCCCGCCGTCCCGCTTTCCAGCAGGCCGGGGGGAACACCGGCCCCCGCCGCCGCCACCCCCGCCACGGAAACGCCGATCAGCATCGTGCCAAGCTTTTCCAGGCAGGCTTCATCCATGCGTCACCCTGGCCACCGTTTACCCATTCAGGATGCACAGACGCCGCGCAGCTTGCAAGGAGGGCGGTCATCAATCATACCGCCGCACCCTGCGCCCGGTTCCTGCCAAACCCATAAAGCCCGCAAGCCCCTGAGAGCGCATGGCCCGGTTGCCGGCCCACGGCAGCCCGCCCCGGCTGCACCCGGTGCAGATCAAATCCTGCCCCGCGCGCGATGCGGCCATATTCCGCCGCCTGATCAAAACATCTTTTCCTGTTAATATTTATAAGATAAAAGATTGAGCGTGATCCGGCGGATCATGCTCGGGCGCATCGGGCGGTCAATTGACTCCATGAGGTTTCCCCTCGCCAAAACGCCCCGCCCCCATCTTTCCTCTCCCCCACCGGGGAAGAGGAATAGACTCTCTGGCGTCTGCCGCATGTTCTGTTCAGGCAATTCCACCCGGCCGGAACATGCGTGTGCCGGGCGGTTCACATGGGTCAGGAATAATTTGTCCCGCCCTCCCCAAGAGGTCAAGGCTATCGCAAACGGAGCCTTGTGCGTTTTTTCCTCTTTCCTGTCCCCGGTGTACAGACCGGGGGAGAGGAAGAAAAGCGGGGATTCTTCATACCATATGCGATGGCTCTGACCGGTGGGGGAGAGGAATAACAGAGGGGGCAGTTTCAGGCCATATGCGACAGCTCTCCCCAGAAGGGGGAAGGAAATCATTCCGATTTCATCTGGCCGCCCAATGCCCTAGAAGACCGCTGCGAGCGCGGTCAACTCCGCGGCCGGAGTGGGAGCGCCTTGAACGACACCGCAAGACTCTTTTCCGTCGCCCCGATGATGGACTGGACGGACCGTCACTGCCGCGTCTTCCACCGTCAGATGACGAAGCACGCGCTGCTTTACACCGAAATGGTCACGGCGCTGGCGATCCGCCATGGCGACAGGCAGCGCCTGCTTGGTTTCGACCCGCTGGAACAGCCTGTCGCCCTGCAGATCGGGGGTAGCGACCCGACACTTCTCGCCGAGGCGGCGAAGTGGGGCGAGGACTATGGCTATTGTGAAATCAATCTCAACGTCGGCTGCCCCTCCGACCGCGTACAGTCCGGCCGCTTCGGCGCCTGCCTGATGGCCGAACCGGCGCTGGTGCGCGACTGCCTGGGCGCCATGCGGCAGGCGGTGAGGGTTCCCGTCACCATCAAGTGCCGCATCGGAATCGATGACCAGGACGAGGAAGACGATTTCACCAACTTCATCGGGACGGTGATGCAGTCCGGCGTCACAACCTTCATCGTCCACGCGCGCAAGGCCTGGTTGAAGGGACTGTCGCCGAAGGAGAACCGCGAGGTGCCGCCGCTCAACTACCGTCGTGTCTACGGCATCAAGCAAAAACACAACGGCAACACCATCATTATCAACGGCGGAATCAACACCATTGATGATGCTCTGGAGCATCTGAAACATATCGACGGCGTCATGCTGGGGCGTGCCGCCTACAACACGCCATGGCTGCTGTCCGAGGTCGACAGCCGCATCTATGGCGGGGCGCGCGGAATGGGTGATCCGCTGGACGTGGTCGAACGGATGAAACCCTATATTTCCAAAGAGTTAGAGAAAGGCGTGTGGCTGCAGAACATCACCCGCCACATGCTGGGCCTGTTCCATGGCAGGCCCGGCGGCCGCCTGTGGCGGCGCGTGCTGTCGGAACAGGCGCCGAAGCCGGGCGCGGGGATCGAAGTGCTTAAAAAGGCTGCGAAAGAAGTGGCCGACCGGATCAACCGGCCTGCCGCCGGCCCGCCCGCCCGCCGCGACGCGTCCTGCGCAGCGTAAGTCCCTGAACCCGCTCGGGAAGTTCCGCCATAACGGCGCGCCGCTCAGCCGCTGACATGCCCAGCCAGCCGCCGATTTCCAGTCGCGTCCGCCCGCAGCCGATGCAAAAGCCGGTCTCCGGATCGACGACACAGATCTTGACGCAAGGCGTCTCAATGGCAGTCTGGTATGGCGCGTTCATCACCCCGAAAATAATGCAGTCCGTTGCGAAAGCTTGTTCAAAAACGGCGGTTTATCGGAATGCCACGGCGGCGGCGTAAACCGCCAGCATGGCCGTTTCCGACAGTACCTGGCCCGCCCCGCAAACGTCTCCGGTATGGCCGCCGATCTTGCGGATGGCCAGCGAACGCAGCATTTCCTGCGCCACGCCGGCCGCCACCAGCGCCAGCACCCCGGCCTCCAGCGAGAACACATAGCTTCCGGCCAGCCCCGCCGTCAGGCCGCCGATTGCCAGCGCCAGCAGCGTGAGATTGCGCGAAGGCTGCCCCACCATGGACGAAAGCCCCCCCTGGCGGGCAGGCCGGGTGGCCCAGAGCAGGTCCACCATGAGGGCGCGCGAGAAGGCGGCGGCCCCGGCGAGGAGCAGGATGACGGCGGCCGGGCTCAGCACGAGCAGTGCCGCAAGCAGCGCGGCACGCCCCATGACGGCGATCATCAGAGTCAGTGCGCCGAACGTTCCGATGCGGCTATCCTTCATGATTTCAAGGCGTTGCTCGCGGGTGTTGCCGCCGCCGAAACCATCCGCCACGTCGGCGAGGCCATCCTCATGGAAGGCGCCGGTGATCATTGCCGCGATGGCCAGCGCAAGGAGCGCGCAAAACAGTTCGGGCAGCCGGGCGAGATGGGCAAGCACCAGGGCGACGCCCGTAATCGATCCCACGACCGCTCCCACCAGGGGAAATGCCCACATCGCATCCTTGAGCGGTGGCGGATCAACCGTTCTCACGAAGGGCACCGGCATGCGCGTCAGAAAGCGCAGCGCGGCGAGGACGGAGGCGAACGGCCGGAACCGCCCCCGGTGTGCGCTGCGAGGCTCGAACGCGTCGCTCATGGTCTATGGCCGCCCTCAATCCCTGTGTGATATGCTCTTATAAATAGGAGACTTTTCTATAAATGACAAATGCCGCCTCGGGGTTGCCGTTCGATGACATCCGCAAGCTGGTGGCGGAGCTTCCCGGCCCCGATCTTGACGCCGTCGCCGCCTGCCGTGCGCGCGAGGGCCAGCTGACCAAGCCCCCCGGCGCCCTGGGCCGGCTCGAAAACCTCACCGAATGGCTGTGCGCCTGGCAGGGCCGGCATCCGCCGGAAAGCGGGCGGATTGTGGTTGCTGTTTTTGCCGGAAACCATGGTGTAGTTGCACAAAATGTTGCTGCCTACCCGCAGGAAGTGACAACCCAGATGGTTGCCAATTTCCAGACCGGCGGCGCCGCCGTGAACCAGATCTGCAAGAGCTTCGACCTCGGACTCAAGGTCTTCGAACTCGCCCTCGGGAAGCCGACCCTTGACATTACGCAGGACGCCGCCCTCGGGGAAGCGGAGTGCGCCGCCACCATGGCCTATGGCATGGAAGCAACCGAAGGGTGTGACATTCTTTGCATCGGCGAAATGGGAATCGGCAACACGACGATCGCGGCGGCGGTCTGCCATGGCCTGTTCGGCGCCGGGCCGCAGGACTGGACCGGGCCCGGCACGGGTATCGACCCTCAAGGTGTGGAGCGCAAGGCGGAGGCAGTCCGCCGCGCGGTGGCGCTGCACCAGGCGCACCTGAAGGACCCGCTTGAGGTGCTGCGCCGGCTGGGCGGGCGTGAGCTCGCCGCCATGGCCGGCGCCGTGCTGGCAGCCCGGCTGCAGCGCATCCCGGTGATCCTCGACGGTTATGTGGCGACCGCCGCGGCGGCGGTGCTGTTCGCCATGCGCCCCGATGCGCTTGAGCATTGCGTGGCGGGGCACCTTTCGGCGGAGCCGGCGCACCGCCGGCTGCTCGACAAGCTGGGCCTGAAGCCCATCCTCGACCTCGGCATGCGGTTGGGCGAGGGCTCGGGCGCCGCCATGGCGGCCGGCATCGTGAAGGCGGCCGCCAACCTGCACAATGGCATGGCGACTTTTGCCACGGCGGGCGTCAGCAACAAGGAGAGCTAACACAAGCTCTTGCCGGTTGGGCGATTCCCCCTGACTGAAACATACGCTACATGAGCCGGGAGAAAAAATTTGGAACGGACGGGATTCGGAAGCACATGGCCACTGTCACGCAGGACGACGTTCTCTCGGTTCTGAAGCGCATCGCGGCTCCCGATGGGCGGGGCAACGTGGTCTCCGCCGGGCTCGTGTCCGGCATCGCCATTCAGGGCGGCACGGTGATGTTCGCGCTCACCGCCAGCCCCCAGCACGTGAAGACCATGGAAGCCCTGCGCGCCGCGGTGGAGAAGGCGGTGCTGGGCATCAAGGGCGTCGATAAGGCGGTGGTGGCGCTGACCGCCGAGCGCAGCCCCCAGCAGGGCGGCCAGCCCCAGCCGCAGGGCCAGCGCGGCAGCGGCATTGCCGGCATCAGGCACCTGATTGCGGTGGCCTCCGGCAAGGGCGGCGTGGGCAAGTCCACGACCGCCGTGAATCTGGCGCTGGCGCTGACGTCGCTCGGCCTCAAGGTGGCCGTGCTCGATGCCGATGTCTATGGCCCCTCGATCCCCAAGCTCTTCGGCCTCAATGGCAAGCCCGAGCCGTCGGACGCCGCGGGCAAGAAGATGAAGCCGATGACGCGCTATGGGGTGGAGGTCATGTCCATCGGCTTTCTCGTGCCGGAGGACACGCCAATGATCTGGCGCGGGCCCATGGTGATGTCGGCGCTGACGCAATTGCTGCGCGAGACGGAGTGGAGCGGGGCGGACGTGATGGTGATTGACATGCCGCCCGGCACCGGCGACGTGCAACTGACGCTGGCCCAGCAGACGCCGCTGTCAGGCGCGGTGATCGTATCGACCCCGCAGGACCTGGCGCTGATCGATGCCCGCAAGGGGCTGAACATGTTCGCCAAGGTGAATGTGCCGGTGATCGGCATCGTCGAGAACATGAGCTATTTCACCTGCGGCAAGTGCGGCGAACGCCACGAGATTTTCGGCCATGGCGGCGCGAAGGAGGAGGCGGAGCGGATCGGCGTGCCCTTCCTTGGCGAGATCCCGCTCGACACGGAGGTGCGGCGGCGCTCCGACTCCGGCGAGCCGATCGTGGCGACCCTGCCGGATGCGCTGCACACGGCGCTTTACCGCGATGTGGCGCGTCAGGTCTGGGCCAGGCTTGAGGGCGGAAAGCTGGGCCGCCCGGCGCCGCGCATCGTGGTGGATGACCAGTAGCGCATGTTCCCACCGGGTGCATCCGCCTTCCCGGAACATGCGCCGGACGCCAGAGAGTCTATTCCTCTTCCCCGGTGGGGGAGAGGTTAGGTGAGGGGGTGTTTCCGCGCGGGAGTCGCTTGAGCGGGGATTTCCGGCGCTGTCCGCGTGGGCAGACCCCCTCACCCTGCCCTCTCCCCCGGTGGGCAGGGCTATCGCATATGGGTTCCCTTCTCCCGTCCGAAGGATGGGAGAAGGTGCCCGAAGGG
>NZ_JADCDA010000083.1 GCF_020252405.1 Aestuariivirga sp. | reverse complement strand
GCGCCAAGCCATGGGCAAAATTCCCCTCAAACGCATGCGAAAGCGAGCCAGCTGGAACCCACAGACCCTGCTCGATATTCTCAAACCGTCACGCCGTTAACTTGGATTCGGAGCCCTGGACAGTTTCCAGCATGAAACATGCCGCGACGGTTGGCAAGAAAATGCGCTACTCCGTCCAGCGGATGAACCTGAGGCTCCGGATCAGGCCATCGCGCACCTCGTAGATCGCCATGATGTGCAGGGGGCCCGTGGGCAGGCCGTGGACCGTCTCCTTGTCGATGGCGTGGGTGGGGCCCTCAAGGCGCTGGTGGACGGTGCAGCTGAGCCGCGGATTGTCGGCGAAGCGCCTGGTGTAGACGCTGCGGATTTCGGCGAGGCCGTTGCAGATCATCTGGCCGGTGACGAGGTCCGAGACCGTCGCGTCTTCGGCGAAGAGCGCGCAATAGCCATCAATGTCATGCGCGTTGTAGACCTCAAGCTGGCGGTTGACGACGTCTCTTGGCGATGGGTGCGGCATGGGAGAGGAACTCATGGGGAAGCTTCAGCCCAGCGCGGCCTTCACCGCGGCGAGCGCCTCGTGGGCCCTGGCGCCGTCGGGGCCGCCGGCCTGGGCCATGTCCGGCCTTCCGCCGCCGCCCTTGCCGCCCAGCGCCGCGGCACCGGCGCGCACCAGGTCAATGGCGCTGAAACGGGAGGTCAGGTCATCGGTGACGCCGACCACGAGGCCGGCGCGGCCTTCCTCATTGACGCTGACGAGAGCCACCACGCCCGAACCGAGCCTGGCCTTGCCCTCGTCGACGAGGCCTTTCATGTCATTGGGCGAGACGCCACTCACCGCGCGGGCCATCAGCCTGACGCCGTTGACCTCCGAAATGCCCTCCCCGCCGCCGTCTTTGCCGCCGCCCAAGCCGCCACCCATGCCGCCGCCCATGGCGAGCTGCTTCCTGGCCTCCGCCAGTTCGCGCTCCAGCTTGCGGCGCTCGTCGAGCAGCGTTTCGATGCGGCTGACGATTTCGGCGGCGGGGGCCTTCAGCGCGGCGGCCGCAGCCTGCACGCGGCGGTCCTGCGCCTCAAGATAGGCACGCGCCGCGGGGCCGGCCAGCGCCTCGATGCGGCGCACGCCCGCAGCCGAGGCGCTCTCGCCCACCACCTTGATCAGGCCGATGTCGCCGGTGCGGCCCACATGCGTGCCGCCGCAAAGCTCCAGCGAATAGATGGGGCGGCCCGCGCCATGCGCGTTGCGGCCCATGGAGACAACACGCACCTCATCGCCATATTTCTCGCCGAAGAGCGCCATGGCGCCCTCGGCGATGGCCGCGTCCACCGTCATCAGGCGGGTCGTCACCCGGTCATTCTGCAGCACGATGTCGTTGGCGATCCGCTCGACCTCTGCAATCTCGTCCGGGCTCATCGCCTTGTTGTGCGAAATGTCGAAGCGGAGCCGGCCTGGCTCCACCAGCGAGCCCTTCTGCGCCACGTGGCCGCCGAGCGTGAGGCGCAGCGCCTCATGCAGCAGGTGGGTCGCCGAATGGTGAATGCGGTTGCCGGAGCGCCGCGCGTGATCGACGGCAAGCTCCACCGCGTTGCCCGGCTTCATGGAGCCCCGCACCAGCTCGCCGATGTGGACCACCACATCGCCCACGCGCTTCTGCGTGTCGGTGACGAGGAAGGAGGCGCCATCGACCGCGCGGATCGCGCCCCTGTCGCCGGTCTGGCCGCCGGACTCGCCGTAGAAGGGCGTCTGGTTGACCACGATCGCGGCCTTCTGGCCCGCGGCGAGGCTCTGCACGTCCTTGCCGTCCACCACGATGGCGCGGATGATGCCTTCCGCCTTCTCGGTGTCGTAGCCGAGGAACTCGGTCGCGCCGAAGCGCTCCCTGATCTCGAACCAGATGGTCTCGGTCCCGGCGTCGCCCGAGCCTTTCCAGGCGCGGCGCGCCTCCTCGCGCTGGGCCTCCATCGCGGCCTCGAAGGCGGCGGTGTCAACCGCAATGCCGCGCGGCTTCAGGGCATCCTGCGTCAGGTCAAGCGGGAAGCCATAGGTGTCATGGAGCCTGAAGGCCGTCCCGCCCGGGAAGGTGTCGCCTTGCCTGAGGCCTGCCGCGTCTTCCTCGAGCAGGCGCAGGCCGCGCTCCAGCGTCTTCCTGAAGCGGTTCTCCTCGAGATAGAGCGTCTCGGCGATCAGCGCCTCGGCACGGACGAGTTCGTTGTAGGCCGCCCCCATCTCGCGCACCAGGGCCGGCACGAGGCGGTGCATCAGCGGTTCCCTTGCGCCGAGCAGCTCGGCATGGCGCATGGCGCGGCGCATGATGCGGCGGAGCACATAGCCGCGGCCCTCGTTCGACGGCAGCACGCCATCGGCGATGAGGAAGGACGAGGCGCGCAGGTGATCGGCGATGACGCGGCTCGAGGCCCTGGCACCGCCCTCCGCCGGAACGCCCGTCTTCTCGACAATGGCCTGGATCAGCGCGCGGAACAGATCGGTCTCGTAATTGTCATGCGTGCCCTGCAGCACGGCGGCAATGCGCTCCAGCCCCATGCCGGTGTCAATCGACGGCCTGGGCAGGCTGATGCGCTCGTCCTTCGACACCTGCTCGTATTGCATGAACACGAGGTTCCAGATTTCGATGAAACGGTCGCCGTCGGCCTCGGCCGAACCCGGAGGCCCGCCCCGGACCTTCTCGCCATGGTCGTAGAAGATTTCCGAGCAGGGCCCGCAGGGGCCCGTATCGCCCATCGACCAGAAATTGTCCGACGTCGGGATGCGGATGATGCGGCTCTCGGGGAGGCCCGCAATCTTCTTCCACAGCGCATGGGCCTCGTCGTCCTCCGAGAAGACGGTGACGGTGAGCTTGTCTTTCGCCAGGCCCAGCTCGCCCGTCACCAGCGTCCAGGCCCATTCGATGGCATCCGGCTTGAAATAGTCGCCGAAGGAGAAATTGCCCAGCATCTCGAAGAAGGTGTGGTGGCGCGCGGTGTAGCCCACATTGTCAAGGTCGTTGTGCTTGCCGCCGGCGCGCACGCATTTCTGCGCGGTGGTGGCGCGCGTGTAGGGGCGCTTCTCCATGCCGGTGAACACGTTCTTGAACTGCACCATGCCGGAGTTGGCGAACATCAGGGTGGGGTCGTTGCGCGGGACGAGCGGCGAGGATGCGACAATCTCATGCCCCTGACGCCTGAAGAAATCGAGGAAGGTCGAACGGATCTGTGCAAGCCCTGTCATGTGACGCCCGGCGAATAAAAGGTGGAGTGTGGCGCGGTCATAATGGGGGCAAGCCGCCCTGTCCACCCATCTTGCCCGTCTGAGTCCCGGCCCCACGATTCATTTCCCCCTCTCCCCGCCCCGTGTACAGACCGGGGGGAGAGGAATGAGGCGGGGCCGTGCAAAAACGATAGGCACCCTCCGTGGGGCAACGGAGGGTGCGGGCTCAGGCGGTGTGGGGCAAACACCGCGTGCAGCCGGACGCCTCCTCGAATTGGCGTCCGGATCTCCTGAATGAAAAACGCAAGGGACGATCAGTCGTCCGAGGCGGCGTCATCCTTCCCGGCGCCGTTGCCGAGCGCGGCGGCGACGATGCCGGCATTGCCGCGGATGGTGGCCTCGATTGCATTGGCCATGTCCGGGTTCTGGCGCAGGAAGGCCTTGGCGTTCTCGCGCCCCTGCCCGATGCGCTCGCCATTATACGAGAACCAGGAACCGGACTTTTCCACCACGCCGGCCGTGACGCCGAGGTCGATCAGCTCGCCGACCTTGGAGATGCCCTCGCCATACATGATGTCGAACTCGACCTGCTTGAAGGGGGGAGCCACCTTGTTCTTGACCACTTTCACGCGCGTCTGGTTGCCCACCACCTCGTCACGGTCCTTGATGGCGCCGATGCGGCGGATGTCGAGGCGCACGGAGGCATAGAACTTCAGCGCATTGCCGCCGGTCGTGGTTTCGGGCGAGCCGAACATGACACCGATCTTCATGCGGATCTGGTTGATGAAGATGACCATGCAGTTGGTCTTGGAGATGGAGCCCGTGAGCTTCCGGAGCGCCTGGCTCATCAGGCGGGCCTGGAGACCCGGCAGCTGGTCGCCCATCTCGCCCTCAAGTTCGGCGCGCGGTGTCAGCGCGGCGACCGAGTCGATCACCAGCACCTCGACCGCGCCGGAGCGCACCAGCGTATCGGCGATCTCCAGCGCCTGTTCGCCGGTGTCAGGCTGGGAGATGAGAAGGTCATCGACCTTGACGCCGAGCTTGCGGGCATAGACGGGGTCCAGGGCATGTTCGGCGTCCACGAAGGCGCAGATGCCGCCGCGCTTCTGGGCCTCCGCGATGGTCTGCAGCGCCAGCGTGGTCTTGCCGGAGGATTCCGGCCCATAGATTTCAATGACGCGGCCCCTGGGCAGGCCGCCGATGCCGAGCGCGATATCGAGGCCCAGCGAGCCCGTCGAGACCGCCTCGATCTCCAGCGCGGTGGAGGCGCCGAGCTTCATGATGGAGCCCTTGCCGAAGGCGCGCTCGATCTGGCTCAGCGCGGCATCCAGTGCCTTGTTCTTGTCCATGGAATTCTCGACAACCCGCAGATTCGAAGACTGTGCCATTTGGTTTACTCCTTGCTGTTCAAAGGGTCCACCGGAGGCTTTGCCAGCGCCGCCGCGTCACCGTTGTTCGAACTATGTTCTATTTTTGTTCATCGTGCAAGAGAAAAATGGAACACCTCTAAGAGATTGATTTCGTGATTAGTACTACAGTTGCGTCTGCGATAGATTTGTGATTCCTGCCGCTTTTGGCGGGAGGACGACAATGGTCGCGGAGTGGTCGGGCGCGTTGCTGGAGTGGGAGGCGGAGCTTGCCTCGCTCAAGGCGAGAATTGGCGAGG
>NZ_JADCDA010000082.1 GCF_020252405.1 Aestuariivirga sp. | reverse complement strand
TTCGCCCGGCTTGACCGGGCGATCCTTTTTGGCAGCCGGCAAGAAGATGCCCCGGTCAAGCCGGGGCAAGGTGAGGTTTGGGGGAGCGCGATTGGCGAGCAAAAGGATGCCCCTGATCTCACCTTCGCCCGGCTTGACCGGGCGATCCTTTTTGGCAGCCAGCAAGGAGATGCCCCGGTCAAGCCGGGGCAAGGTGAGGTTTGGGGGAGCGTGATTGGCGACCAAAAGCTTGCCCCGGTCTCACCTTCGCCCGGCTTGACCGGGCGATCCTTTTTGGCAGCCGGCAAAAGGATGCCCCGGTCAAGCCGGGGCAAGGTGAGGTTTGGGGGAGTTCGATTGGCGAGCAAAAGCTTGCCCCGGTCGAGTCGAGACGAAAGAGGGCGGTGCGGGCTATCCGGAATAGTGGATGGCCATGATGTGCAGCGGGCCGGTCGGCAGGCCGTAGACGGTTTCCTTGTCGATGGCATGGGCCGGGCCAGAGTCCAGCGTGGCCCTGCTCCGTCAATAACTCGTCCAGCCGCCATCGGTGGGAAAGATGCCGCCGGTGAAATTGGCGGCTTCGGGCGAGAGCAGGAAGAGCATCATCGACACCTGCTCGGCCACCGTGGCGGGGCGGTGCCCGGGGTCGGTCCAGGCAAGGATGGACTGGGTCTTGATGCTGCCCATGGCGGGGCCGGTGGCGGTCTTGCGCGAGGCGGCGACAAGGGCGCCGGCGCGCGCGATCATCGGCGTGTCGGTGGCGGCCATGTTGACGGAGTTCACGCGGATGCCATAGGGCGCATAGTCGATGGCGGCATTGCGGGTGAGGCCGTTCACCGCGTGCTTGCTCGCCACATAGGCGGGGTTCCCCGACAGACCGGTGAGCCCCGCGATGGAACCGACATTGACGATGGCCCCGCCCTTGAGCTGGGCGACCATCTGCCTGAGCTGGGCGCGCATCATCAGGAAGGCGCCGAGCGCATTGGTGCGGAACACCTTCGACCAATACTCCTCCGTCGCCTCATGGATGGGGGCGAAGACCAGCGGTTTCTGCTTTTCGTAATCGACGGGGTCACCCGAGAACACGCCATCCATGACGCCGGCATTGTTGATCGCGCCATCGAGCTTGCCGAAACTGGAGACCGCGGCGGCCACCGCCGCATCGGCGGTCGCCGCCTCGCCGACGTCGCCATGGACGAAGACGCTGTTGCCGCCGGCGGCGCGGATCTCGGCGTCCGTGGCCTCGCCCAGGTCCCTGATCCAGTCGACGCCCACCACATTCGCACCCTCGCGCGCCAGCCGGATGGCCGCCGCCCTGCCCATGCCGCGGGCCGAGCCGGTGACGATGACCGTCCGGCCCGCGAAGCGGCCGGGCGTGAAGGCGTCAGGGTCCGGCGGGGTTATCTCCACCAGCGCATTGCCCCCCGCGGCGGCGTTGCCCGCCTGCGCCGCGGCGGGAACGGCTGCCGCCACGGAGGCGGCGGCCGCGGCCAGCGTTGCCGTGGCCTTGATCACGTCGCGTCGTTCCATTGTCGATCCTCCTGTCAGTAGGTTGTGAAGCCGCCGTCGGTGGCGAAGTTGGCGCCCGTCAGGTTGGAGCTTTCGGGCGACAGCAGGAACAGCATCATGGCCACCTGCTCCGCCGCCGTCGAGCCGCGCTTTTCCTGGTTGCTCCATTGCAGCAGACTGTCGATCTTCAGCATGCCGATCCCCGTATCCCGGTAGCCGCCGGCGGCGCGCTGCCTGAGCAGCTCGAAGGCGCGCTCATACATCGGCGTGATGGTGGTGCCCATGCAGACGGAGTTCACGCGGATGCCGAAGGGCGCATAATCGATGGCGGCATTTTTGGTGAGGCCGTTCACCGCGTGCTTGCTCGCCACATAGGACGGCGTGCCGCCGAAACCGCGCAGCCCCGCCACCGAGGCCACGTTGACGATGGAGCCGCCGCGCTGCTGCCTGAGGAACTGCCGGAGCTCGGCGCGCATGGAGCGGAAGGCGCCGGTTGCGTTGACGCGCATCACCACGTCCCAATAGGCGTCCGTCGCCTGATCGATGCGCGACATGACGAGGTCCTTCTGCTTTTCGAAGTCGATGGGGTCTCCGGGGAAGATCGCATCCATGACGCCCGCGTTGTTGAGCGCGCAGTCGAGCCCGCCGTAGGTGTCGGCGGCGGCCTTCACCATGGCGTCGCACACGGCTGTCTCCGAGATATCGCCCTGGACGAAGATGGCCTTGCCGCCTTCCCTGTTGATCGACCCGATCACCGCCCTGCCCTCTTCCGCCAGCCAGTCGACGCCCACCACATTGGCCCCCTCGCGCGCCAGGCGGATGGCGGCGAGCCGGCCCATGCCGCGCGCGCAGCCCGTCACCAGCGCCGTCTTGCCGGCGAAGCGGCCAGGCATGAAATAATCCTCCGGCGCCGGAACGATGTTCTGGCGGCCGGCGATGACGGGGTCCGGCGGGTTCCACGGCGTTGCGTAGTTCTCCAGCGCCAGTTCGAGCTGGACCTCGGCGCCCTCCGCGTTGGCCGCGGCGGCCAGGCTGGTTGCAACGGCGCCCACGCCTGCAATCACGTTCCGGCGGTCAACCATGAAAACTGTCCTCCTGTTCGTTGGAATGGGTGGGTTTCACAGCGAATAGCGCACGAAGAGCATGGCGGCGAACCAGTTCTCCGCATTGTCGTTCAGCGCGTCCTGCACGCCATCGCCCGGCACGGTGTAGGCCAGCATGCCGTGCACATACCAGTTGCGGTTGGGGAACCATTTGACGGTGACATTGGCCTCATAGCCATAACTGTCGCCCTCGAGAAAGCTGAGGGCCGGGTTGCCGCCCAGATTGTCGCGGCTCGGCGCTGCGAAGGCCCAGAGCTGCGGCACCACCTCGACCGCCGGCATGGGCCGGAAATGCCCCTCGATGCGCTGGGCCAGAACATTGGTGTCCTGCACCACCTTGAACATGGACGAGCCCTGCACCCACTGCTCGCCATTGCCGCCGGACAGGAGCGGGTCCCAGCGCTCATAGGTCCCGGTGTCAGGATCGTCGCCGGAGAAATAGGCGATGCGGTAGCTGAGCGAAGGCGACCAGGGCCGGTCGACGAAGCGGTAGCCCAGCTCGGCATAGCCGGCGGTGGCGAACATGTCGAAGTCGCGGTGGTTCTGGATGGCGCCCTCGATGCCGAAGAAGGGGCCGGGCTCATTGAGGGGCCGCGGCGTATAGGTGGCGCGCAGGTCATAGACATTGAGGCCGTCACGCGTGCCGATGACCTGGCCGGTGGGGCCGTAATAGGCAAAGTCGCCCTTGAGGGCCGTCACATAGCTTGCCGCCGTCATCAGGCCGGGGACCGGGCGGGCCTCGATATTGACGCCGGCCAGCCCGGTGTTGGTGTCGATCACCGGAAGCTCGTCCGGCGCGACATAGAAGGCTTCGAACTTCGTGTTGTTATAGCGCAGCTGCGCCAGCACCAGAAGGTCCGCCGCCCAGCGCGCATTGGCCTGCAGCGCCGCACGGTTCCAGCCATTGGCGGCGGTGTTGGCGATGAGGAAGCCATTGGCGAGCTGGAACTTCTGGCGGCCGGCGCTGAAGTTGAAGACAAGGCGGTTGCCCTTCTCGTCCGTCGTGCCGGTTACGAAACCGGCATAGGCATCCTCGAAGAAGGTGTGGCCGCGCATCTCGTCGGTGAAAAGCTCCTGGCCCGCCGAGCCGGAGCTGATGGCGCTCAGCCCGCCATAGACATAGAAGCTGTCGGTGACGGGCGTGATGCCATAGAGGCCGTAATGGAGATAGCCCTCAAGCCACTGGCTGTAGCCCGCGCCGGCGGGCTTGCCCTGAACCAGCGGATTACCGCTCAGCATCGGCCCCGGCTGCCCGAACCACGCGTTGTTGTTGGCATAGGTGAGCGACAGCGCCTCGAACCTGGCGCGCACATAGCTGCCGTCCTTGTCGTAGAGAACGGGCAGGTCAGCCAGATTGTTGGTGATGAGGTAGCCCTGGCCCTGGAAGCCCTGGCCCTTCTCCGCCAGCGTGATGGTGAAGGTGACATCGAGCCCGCCCGCGCGGCCAAGCGCGAAGGCATAGGTGATGTTGTCAATGTCGGGGTTGCGCCTGGCCCTGGCAATCGCAAAATCGGCAGCGTTGGGATTGAAGTAGTCGCCCGGATAGACCGCGAAATATCGGCGAAGGCCATCCCTCACCTTGTCGTTGTAGGCCGTGTCGCCGCGCGGGTTGGCGATGACGACCTTGACCGTTTCAACCGGCAGGCTGAGAAAGCCGAGACTGGCGCCATAGGACTGTGCCGTGGCCGGACGGGCGAAAAACAGCTGCAGCAACACCGCGAGAAGGCAGAGCGCGAGCTGTCCCAGGATTTTCGAAGGGCCTCGCAAGACATGACTCCGGTTCGATGTCAATCGATGCGGACAGTTTCCCAGGGCTCCGAACTCAAGTTAACGCGCTATCTTTATTGCGATCTGAGTGATTCTGTTGGTTTTCCTGATTCGGAGGAGCTCATGGACGATTTAGAGGCCGTTTTTGCGCCGTCTCGGACGGCTGTTCTGCTGAAGCACCT
>NZ_JADCDA010000081.1 GCF_020252405.1 Aestuariivirga sp. | reverse complement strand
AGCAAAATCACGATCCGTCCCTCGCCGCTGGACGGGAGTTATAACTCCCGTCCAGCGGATCTCTTTTCGCACTTTCGAACGCAATTGTCATAAGACAAGCATGATCCGCAAAAGTGGAACCGGTTTTGCGATAAGATCATGCTCAAGCATATGATCTGGCGCATGTTCCGCCCAGGCGGTTTCGCCTGAGCGGAACATGCGCCAGCGGCCCCCCTTTTGTTTGGTCAAGCTTCCGCGCTAGATTGGGCATTTGCAACAATCCCTGGACGATCATGACCCAATCGCGATTTGAGGAATGGCTGAGCGAGCACAAGATCAGCGAGGTGGAATGCCTCGTGGCCGACATGAACGGCACGGCGCGCGGCAAGATTCTTCCGCCTAAGAAATTTCTCTCCGGCAACCGCTCCCGCGGGCTTCGCATCCCCGAGGAAGTGTTCACGCTGACAATCAACGGCCGCTACACGCAGGACACCCGCGCGGTGTCCGACAGCGCCATTGACATTTACATGAAACCCGACCTGGACACGATCCGCTTCGTGCCGTGGTACCAGGAACCGACCGCGCAGGTGATCTGCGATGCCTTCCATCTCGATGACGAGCCGGTGCTGATTTCGCCCCGCCACGTGCTGAAGCGCGTGCTGGAAGCCTATAAGGACAAGGGCTGGAAGCCCATCGTTGCGCCCGAGCTCGAGTTCTACCTCGTCAAAAAGAATATCGATCCGGACTATCCGCTCGATGCCGCCATTGGACGTTCGGGGCGCAAGGAACCGGGCGGCCAGGCCTATGGCATCGATGCCGCCAACGACTTCGACCCCATCGTCGAGGACATCTACGATTACTGCGAGGCGCAGGAACTTGACGTCGACACGCTGAGCCATGAAAGCGGACCCGCGCAGCTCGAGATCAATTTCAACCATGGCGATCCGCTGGAACTGGCCGACCAGGTCTTCCTGTTCAAGCGCACGGTGCGCCAGGCGGCGCTGAAGCATGACATGTATGCGACCTTCATGGCCAAGCCGCATCAGAACGAGCCCGGCTCCTCCATGCACATCCACCAGTCGGTGATCGACCTGAAGACCGGCAAGAACATCTTCGCCAACAAGGACGGCTCGCTGTCCAAGCAGTTCCTCAACCACATCGGCGGCCTGCAGCGCTATCTGGCGGCCGCGCTCTCGCTCTGCGCGCCGAACGTCAATTCCTACCGCCGGCTGGTGCCTGATTCGGATGCCCCGACCAATGTCCACTGGGCGATCGATAACCGCACCGTGTCGCTGCGCGTGCCGTCATCAGACCCGTCCAACACCCGCGTCGAGAACCGCGTGCCGGGGGCGGATGCCAATCCCTATCTTGCCTTCGCGGCCTCGCTGGCCTGCGGCTATCTTGGCATGGTGGAGCGCATCAAGCCGTCGGACCCGGTGGAGGGCTCGGCCTACCGCTATGCCCACACCCTGCCGATCAGCCTCGACGAGAGTCTCGACAAGCTTAACTATACGAAAGCCCTGAAACAGGTGCTGGGCGAAAAGTTCTGCGAGGCCTATAACGACGTGAAGTACGAGGAGATGCAGAATTACCGCCGCGTGATCAGTTCCTGGGAACGCGAATTCCTTCTGCTGAACGTGTAAGGATCGAAATCGGCATGCGTATGGCGACGAGAGTCTTGATTGCAATACTGCTGTGGGCGGGTCTTGCCGCCGCGGCGCATGCCAGGCCCTCCACTGCCGCGCCGCCCGCTGCGGCGGTGCAGGCGGCGATCGCTGCGGTGCTGAATGATCCTGAGCGGCTGCCGCTGCCGCTGGAGCGCATACGCCCCGCGCTTATCGCGCATTACATCCGCGACCAGGGGCCCGTCTACTGGGTTGGCACAGGCCGCATGACGCCCTTTCTGCAGCGCCTCGCCGATGCGGGTGACGACGGGCTCAATCCGACCGATTATCCCATCGATGCGCTGATCCAGCTGCGCGACACCATCGACCCCGTGGATGCGGACAGCGCGGCGCTGGCCGAACTGTTCTTCACCGCTTTCTTCGTCAACTACGCCACAGACCTGAAGATCGGCCGGCTGACGCCCACCAAGGTCGATCCCAAGAATTACCGCAACCGCAAAACGGTGGACGTGCTCGCCATCATGACGGGCTTCTCGAAGCAGAATGACCCGGGCGACTTCCTTGACGCCTTCGAGTCGCACAACCCGCATTATCAGGCGCTCAAGAAGATCCTGGCGCTCTACCGCGCCATGTCGGAGTCGGTGGACTGGGACTCGATCCCGATGGGGGCCGACATCAAGCCGGGCGACAGCGATCCGCGCATCCCCGACATCCGCGAAAAACTGATGCTGACCGGCGACCACCCCGGCGGCGAGGCCGATCAGGGCGATGTATATGATTCCTCCACCGCGCTGGCGGTGCGCAGTTTTCAGCTGCGCAACGGGCTGGAACCCAGGGGCATCATCGGCAAGCAGACAATCCTCGCACTCAATGTGCCGCCGGCCGGCCGCGCCCGCCAGGTCATGCTCAACATGGAGCGCTGGCGCTGGATGCCGGAAGACCTCGGGGCGCACCACTATATGGTGAACCTCGCCGCCTTCGAACTGAGCGAGGTCCGGAACGAGGACATCGTCGACCGCATGGATGTTGTGGTGGGCGCGGTCGCCACGCAGACGCCGGAGTTTTCCGACGAGCTCGAATATGTCGAGATCAACCCCACCTGGACGGTGCCCTATTCCATCGCGACGGGCGAGATGCTGCCGAAGCTGCGGCGCAACCCGTCCGCCTATGCGGGCGACTTCGAAGTCTTCATGAACGGCAAGCTCGCCTCCTGGGGCGGCATCAACTGGAATGCCTATGGCAAGGGCAACTTCCCCTTCACCTTCCGCCAGAAGCCAGGCCCAAGGAACGCGCTGGGCAAGGTGAAGTTCATGCTGCCCAATCCTTACAACATCTATCTTCATGACACGCCGGCCAAGGACAAGTTCCTCGCCATCACGCGCGCTTTCAGCCATGGCTGCATCCGCCTGTCGCGGCCGATGGACCTCGCCTATCATCTGGTGGGCGGCATCGCCGGCTGGCCGAAGCCGAAGATCGACCAGGCCTTCGCCAGCGGCCAGACAACGCGCGTCCGCCTGCCGCGGAACATCCCCGTGCACCTGATCTATGCGACCGCCTTCGAGGGCGATGGCGGCTCGATCGAGTTCCGGCCCGATATCTATGGCCGTGACCGCAAGCTCGGCGCCGCGTTGAGCGGCAAGCCGTCCAGCTGATGGCGGCGCCCGGGCATGATCCGCAGAAGTTGAATCGGTTTTGCGATAAGATCATGCTCAAGATATTGATCTGGCGCATGTTCCGTTCGGGCGATTCCGCCTGAACGGAACATGCGCGAGGGCGATCATGCCGGCGGCGGCAGCGGCAATGCGGATCATCGGAGCTTGCTCCCCCCTTGCTCAGTAGGTGTCGATGTTGCCGCGGCTGACGGCAAATCCGTGACCATAGCCTTCGCGGGTGAGGCCGGACTGTTCCGACGTGCAGGTGATCCCGCCCAGGCTCAGGCTTTCGCCATATTGCAGCACCAGCATGCCCTCACCCACAAGGGCGGGTCCCCACATCTCGGGCCGGGATGCGAAGGCGTCATTCTCATCCAGGAACACGCCCATCACGCTCGGCTCGTAGCGGAGGCATCTCAGCACATCTTTCGGCGAAGACTCGTAATGGCAGCCCACATTGTTGGACGGCATCTTGAACTTGATGACGTCGGCTGCCGCCGGCCGGAACGTGGCGGTGAGGCAGGCGAAGGCGGCGAAGAGGGTGGCGCGGCACAGCACCATCGAGATCTCCCCGGATGGAGAACCAAGCCGAACTCGACCACACTTGGATGAACGCGGCCTGAAGGCTCACTTCAGTTCGATCTCGATGAAGGCATATTCCGTGTCATTGGCGTTGATCACGTCATGCTCCACCCCGGCATGGCGGAAATAGGGGACGCCCGCCTTCATCTCGGCATGGGCCGGGCCCGTGGGAGTCTCGAGCCGCACCTTACCGTCCATCAAAGGCACCACCACATAATCATGGCCATGCTTGTGCCAGCCCGTGTTGGCGCCCGGCGCGAAGCGCCATTCGGTGACGATCACCCGGTCATTTTCCACGAACACCGTGGACTTGGCGGACCCGTGGCTGTGGTCGGACATGGCGGCTCTCCTCAAAAATCTCCCGCCATCGTGGATGGAACTGGAACTTGCCGCAAGCATGTTATATTATAACGTCCATGTCCGTCCCCGCGCCGCACCACAACCACGCCACATGCACCGCCGAACTTCTCGCGCGGGCCGAGCGCGCCTGCGAGCGCCGCGGTTCCCGCCTCACCGGCCAGCGCCGGGAGATGCTGAACTGCGTGGCCGAAAGCCATTCCGCGGTCGGCGCCTATGACATCATCGAGCGCATGGCGCGGCATGGGCCGCGGCCGGCGCCCATCACCGTCTACCGCGCGCTCGACTTCCTCGAAGCGCACGGCCTCGTCCACAGGATCGAGAGCCGCAACGCCTTCATCGCCTGCACCCACCCGCATGAGGGCAAGCCCGCCGCCATGCTGGTCTGCGAGCGCTGCCGCCTTGTGGCCGAGCTTGATGCGCCGGAGATGTTCGGGGCGCTGCAATCCGCCGCGAAGGCGCGGGGTTTCGAGGTCCACCGCAGCGTCGTCGAGCTTACTGGCCTCTGCGCCGCCTGCCAGGAGGCCCGCTGATGCTGAAAGTCACCAATGCCATCCTCAGCGCGCGCGATGCCAGTCTGGCCATCGGCGGACGCACCATTCTGGACAAGGTGAACCTCGACGTGCGCCCCAACGAGATCGTCACCGTGATCGGCCCCAATGGCGCGGGCAAGTCCACCCTCGTGCGCTGCCTGCTCGGCCTGCAGCCCCTGACCTCGGGCGAGATCATCCGCGCCAGGGGGCTGCGCATCGGCTATGTGCCGCAGCGCTTCCCGCTCACCTCCAGCGTGCCGCTGGACGTGCGCCGCCTGCTGTCGCTGACGCTCAGGCCCACCGGGTCCGAGATTGACGCGGCGCTGACCGAGACCGGCATACCGCACCTGAAGGACGCCAGCGTATCGCGCCTCTCCGGCGGCGAGCTGCAGCGCGCGCTGCTGGCCCGCGCCCTGCTGAGGAAGCCCGGGCTCCTCGTCCTCGACGAGCCCGTGCAGGCCGTCGACTTCATGGGCGAGGCGCGCATGTATGAGCTGATCTCCGGCGTGCGGAAGCGCCATGGCTGCGGCATCCTGATGGTCAGCCATGACCTGCACATGGTGATGGCGGAGAGCGACCATGTCGTCTGCCTCAACGGCCATGTCTGCTGCGAGGGTGGACCCATCAAGGTGCAGCAGGACCCGGAATTCGCCAAGCTCTTCGGCCCCGCCGCGGCGCGCATGATCGCGGCCTATACCCACCACCACGATCATGACCATGAGAGCCATGATCACGACCATCATCATGACCATGACCATGACCATCACGGTCACCGCCATTGACGCCGGTGCTTGACATCCTCACCCAGCCTTTCTTCCAGCGGGCGCTTCTTGCCGGGCTGGCGACCGCTTCCGTTGCGGGTCCCGTCGGCTGCTTTATCGTGTGGCGGCGCATGGCCTATTTTGGCGAGACGCTGGCGCATTCGGGCCTCTTCGGCGTCGGCCTTGGCCTGCTCCTCGGCTTCAGCCTTACGCTGGGCGCTGTCGCCAGCGGCGTCGCCGTGGCGCTGCTGCTCATGCTGATGAAGGGCCAGCGGATCCTCGCCACTGACACGCTGCTCGGCATCCTGTCGCACGCCTCGCTCGCCCTCGGCATCGTCACGGTGGGCCTCGTCACCGGCTCGGCGGCAGACCATATGGACCTCCTGTTCGGCGACATCCTCACGGTGAGCTGGACGGACGTCTCCATAGTCTGGGCGGGCGGCGCTGCCGTGCTGCTGATCCTCGGCGTGCTGTGGCGCGACCTCATCGCCATGTCGGTGCATGAGGAACTGGCTCAGGCGGAGGGCGTCAAGGTGAGGCGCGTCGAGCTGGGCTTCGTGCTCCTGATCGCGCTGATGACGGCGATCTCGATGAAGATCGCCGGCCTGCTGCTGATCACCGCGCTGCTCGTCATTCCCGCCGCCGCTGCCCGCCGGCTCGCCAACAGCCCGGAGACCATGGCGCTGGCCGCCGCCGCCATCGCCTGCGTGGCGGTGGCGATGGGGCTGGCGTTCTCCGCCTTCGCCAATGCCATCGCCGGTCCGGCCATCGTGCTCTCGGCGGCCCTTCTCTTCGTCTTGACCTTGTTGCGTCGTCAGGCCAGTTAATAACCCATGAGCTATTCCGCGATCAGGAACCGCCGCAAATCCATCCCTGTCAAGGTGGGCCACGTCACCGTAGGGGGCGGCACCCCCATCGTCGTCCAGTCCATGACCAACACCGACACGGCAGATGCCGGGGCGACCGCGCAGCAGACCGCGGCCCTTGCCCGTGCGGGCTCCGAACTCGTCCGCATCACGGTTGACCGTGAGGAGTCGGCGAAAGCCGTGCCCCATATCCGCGACAAGCTGGACCGGATGGGCGTCAACGTGCCGCTGGTGGGCGACTTCCACTACAACGGCCATACGCTGCTGAACGACCATCCCGCCTGCGCCGGGGCGCTCGCCAAATACCGCATCAACCCCGGCAATGTCGGCTTCCGCGAGAAAAAGGACCGCAACTTCTCCATGATGGTCGAGACAGCCATGAAGTTTGACCGCCCGGTGCGCATCGGCGTCAACTGGGGCTCGCTCGACCAGGCGCTGCTGACCGGGCTGATGGACCAGAACGCCCGGTCGGCGCAGCCGCTGGACGTGCGCGAGGTGATGCACGAGGCGGTGGTGCAGTCGGGCCTCATGTCGGCCCAGCGCGCCGTGGAACTGGGGCTGCCGAAGGACAAGATTCTCATCTCCGCCAAATGCTCCGAGGTGCAGGACCTGATCGCCGTCTACCGTTCGCTGGCGTCGCGTTGCGATTTCGCGCTGCATCTGGGCCTTACCGAGGCCGGCATGGGATCCAAGGGCATCGTCGCCTCCACGGCGGCCCTCGCCGTGCTGCTGCAGGAAGGGATCGGCGACACCATCCGCATCTCGCTCACGCCGGAGCCCGGCGGCGACCGCACGCGCGAGGTGACCGTGGCTCAGGAAATCCTGCAGACCATGGGGCTGCGCAGTTTCGCCCCCATGGTCATCGCCTGCCCCGGCTGCGGCCGCACGACATCGACGACCTTCCAGGAACTGGCGCAGGACATCCAGGCCTACGTCCGCGACCGCATGCCCGACTGGCGGCGCGACTATCCCGGCTTCGAGACACTGCAGCTCGCCGTCATGGGCTGCATCGTCAACGGCCCGGGCGAATCGAAGCACGCCGACATCGGCATCTCGCTCCCCGGCACGGGCGAGCTTCCGGCGGCCCCGATCTTCATCGACGGCAAGAAGGCGATGACACTGCGCGGCGAGAACCTCTCGCGGCAATTCAAGGATATCGTAGAGGATTACGTGAAGGGGCGGTGGGGTGCGGTATGATGCCGTCACCACGGCCAACCCGTTGTGCCCCGTGAGATTGTGAAGCGTCTCTAGGCAAGCGTTGAACCCCGGGCATCGGTGTCCGGCATTTTCGTCGTTTGTGGCGGGTGCGGCGATGAAGATGTCTCGCTGCGGGTGGCAGAGGAAGCGTTTCTTGCCTCCGTTCTGGCCGCTGGCGGGGTGTGCGTCGATGGCGTCTGCAAGGCGGCGGTTGAAGCGTCCGGCGAGGCCGTTGGTCCGTGGCCTGAATGTCCTTGCGGGGACGCGGTCGAAGAGATGCGTGCCTGATGGTTGTCCCCTTGGCTCACCGGGCTTGCCGCCGGCGAAGCGGTCTGTGAACCCGGGGCCATTCCGGCCAGCACGGTGCGGGCCGTGAGACTCTGGAAAACTTCGACGCCGGACCTTGGGGTCAGCGCCGTCCGGCAATTGCCCAGATCTGGCGGCGTTCAGGCGCGCCGCCTTCAAAGCCGCAGCGCCCCACCCGGCGCCCTGCCAGAAAGCGGGACAAGCCAAGGAGTCCTTCAGCGGTGTGGTCAAACCTCCCATGCTCACCACCTGGCCAAGGGGTGACATCAAGCTTCCATGAAAACAAAGAGCAAACCGGGGGAGTTCCCATCCCGGAATACCCTGATATAGTCGTTCCCAACCGGAGGATCCGCAATGCCCCTGTCGAACATGGCCGTCCGCGACATCGAGACGGTGATCCACCCCTACACCAACCTCGCCCGCCACCGCGAGGTGGGGCCCTTGATCCTCAACGAGGGCCGCGGCATCCATCTCTATGACGACACGGGCAAGCGCTACATAGAGGGCATGGCCGGGCTGTGGTGCACGGCCCTTGGCTATGGCAATCAGGAAATCGCCGAGGCGGGTGCGCAAGCACTTCGCAAACTGTCCTTCACCCATGCCTTCGGCGGCAAGTCGCATGACGGTGTGATCGAGCTTTCCGAGAAGCTCAAGGAAATCGCCCCCTGCCCTGCGTCCAAGGTGCTGTTCGGCTCCTCGGGCTCCGAGGCCAACGACATGCAGATCAAGCTGTCGTGGTACTACAACAACGCGCGCGGCAAGAGGAGCAAGAAGAAGATCATCAGCCGCATGCGCGCCTATCATGGCGTGACCATCGCGTCGGCCTCGCTCACCGGGCTGCCGTGGGTGCACAATGACTTCGACCTGCCGATCGCCAATGTGCTGCACACCTCATGCCCGCATTATTATCGCCATGGTGAGGAGGGCGAGAGCGAGGAGCAGTTCGCGGCGCGCATGGCGCAGGACCTGGAAGACATGATCCTGCGCGAGGGGCCCGACACCATCGCCGCGTTCATCGGCGAACCGCTGATGGGTGCGGGCGGCGTGCTGCTGCCGCCCGCCGGCTATTGGGAGAGGGTCAACGCCATCCTCGCGAAGCATGACATCCGCTTCATCGCGGACGAAGTGATCTGCGGCTTCGGGCGCACCGGCAACTGGTTCGGGTCGACGACCTTCGGCATGACGCCTCACTCGATCTCCATGGCCAAGGCCATCACCTCGGCCTATTTCCCGCTCTCCGCACTGACGGTTGAGGAAGACCTCTACCAGGCGATGCTGGACGAAAGCCGCAAGCTCGGCACCTTCGGCCATGGCTATACCTACACGGCTCATCCCGTCGGCTGCGCCATCTCGCTCAAAACCATCGAGATCTACCAGCGCGACAAGATCATGGAGCACGCGGCCAGGATGAGCCCGGTGTTCCAGATGCGGCTCAGAAAGCTCGCCGGCCACCCGCTGGTGGGCGAGGCGCGCGGCGTGGGCCTCATCGGCGCGGTCGAACTCGTCGCCGACAAGGCAACGAAGCGTCCCTTCGACCCGAGGAAGACGATCGGCGCCCTGACGGTGAATGCGCTGCAGGAGATGGGTCTCATCGTCCGCAACATCCAGGACTCAGTGGCGCTCTGCCCGCCGCTCATCATCACCACCGACGAAATCCACGAGATGTTCGATATCTTCGAGCGCGGCCTCGACCAGATGGAAGCCTGGGCGCGCAGGGAGAACGCCCGCGACTGACCTGCCCCATGCCCTCCCGGCGGGCGCAAGTTCCGCCGGGAGCTTGATCGAAGTCAATGAGATATGACGCGACAAGCTTTAGCGCCAGTCTTCATGGACAGTCAGCTTCTCCCCTTCGCCACCCAGGACGTTCCGCGGTATACGAGCTATCCGACCGCGGTTCAGTTCCAGCCGTCCTTCCCGGGCCAGCAGGCGGATGACTGGCTGGCGGCGCTGGACCCGGAGGCGACCCTCTCGGTCTATGTCCACATTCCCTTCTGCCGCCAGCTCTGCTGGTATTGCGGGTGCCACACCTCGGTGCCGAACAGCTATGACCGCGCGGCGCGCTATGTCGAATATCTGGTGAAGGACATCAGCCGCCAGGCATCGCTGTTCGGGGGGCGCAAAGGCAGGGTGACCCACCTCCACTTCGGCGGCGGCACCCCCACCTATCTCGATGACCTGCACATCGGCGAGATCGTCGAGGCCATCGACAGGGGCTTCGGGCTGGCGGGCGGCGGCGAAATGGCGCTCGAATCCGACCCGCGCACCCTGACGCGCGCGCGCGCCAGGGTGCTGGCCTCCATGGGCTTCAACCGCATCAGCTTCGGCGTCCAGGATTTCGCGGCGCCGGTGCAGATGAAGATCAACCGCCTGCAGACCTTCGGCCTCGTCAAGGCGGCCACCGGGTTTCTGCGCGAGGCGGGCTTCCGGTCGGTGAACTTCGACCTCATGTATGGCCTGCCCGCCCAGACGGTCGAGAGCGCCGCCAGGACGGCGCGGCAGGCGGCGGAACTGGAGCCGGACCGCATCTCGGTCTTCGGCTATGCTCATGTGCCGTGGTTCAAGAAGCACCAGAGGATGATCGATGATGCGGAGCTTCCGGGCGTCAGCGCGCGCTATGCCCAGGCCACCACCATCGAGCGCGAACTCAACGCCCATGGCTATGCCTTGATCGGGCTTGACCATTTCGCGCTGGAGCATGACGATCTCACGGCAGCCGCGAAGAATGGCGCCATGCGCCGCAATTTCCAGGGATATACGACGGATGTCTCCGGCGCGTTGCTGGCCTTCGGCGCTTCCGCCATCGGCGAATTCCCGCAAGGCTTCGTGCAGTCGGCGCGCGACACGCTGGAATGGTCCCAGACGATTGACCGCAACGAAAGCCCGGTCACCCGCGGCCTCGCAACGACGGCGGAAGACCGCATGCGCGCGGAAGTGATCGAGCGCCTGATGTGCGACCTGTCAGTGGATGCCGCGGACATCGCCAGGCGTCACGGCTTCGACCCGGCCATCTTCGATGAGGCGCCGGAGAAGCTCGAACCGGCCATCCTCGCCGGCATCGCCGAGGTGAAGGGCGCGCGCGTCATCGTTCCCCCGAAGCACCGTCTCTTCCTGCGCGCCGTGGCCGCCGCCTATGACGCGCACTTCGTGGCGGCACCCAACCGGCACGCCAAGGCGGTATAATCGCAAGGCGTTCTTTCTACTTTTCCTCCCACCTCCCCAGCTCATCATGGCCGGGCTTGTCTCGACGATTTGCGCTTTAATGGAGGAGCCGGGGGTGCCTGACCGCACCCCCGGTGTTGGCGGGAGACCGATTTACCGGGCTGGTCCCTAGAGACCGTGGTCAAGCTTGGTCCCCGT
>NZ_JADCDA010000080.1 GCF_020252405.1 Aestuariivirga sp. | reverse complement strand
CGATGGGAGAAGGTGGCCGACAGGCCGGATGAGGGCTTCTTTCCGCATCGGAATCTGTGGACAAAGGCCCTCATCCGCCCTTCGGGCACCTTCTCCCATCCTTCGGACGGGAGAAGGGAACCCATATGCGATAGCCCTGCCCACGAGGGGGAGGGAAATCCTAATGGAGTCAATTGACCGCCCGCCGCTTTAACCCGCTGCCTTCGCCGTCTTCCTGTTGCGCAGCACGTGTTCGTGGTCCGCGTCATAAAGAGCGGAGTCGCGGAATTCCCGCGCATCGAGCGCGTGGCCGACAAGGATCAGCGCGGTGCGGGTGAGCTTTGCCTCCCGCACTTTCCTCGCGATGGTGGAGAGCGTGCCGCGGATGATCATCTGGTCGGGCCAGGTGATGCGGTAGGCGACAACCACCGGGCAGCCAGCCCCGTAATGCGGTGTCAGCGCACGCTCAATGTAGCCCAGGTTGCGGATGGAGAGGTGAATGGCCAGCGTGGCCCTGGAGCGGCCAAGCTCCTCCAGCATCTCGCCCTCCGGCATGGAGGAGGACTGCATGGCGGTGCGGGTGAGGATCACCGTCTGCGCGACCTCCGGCAGCGTGAACTCGGTCCTGAGCTCGGCGGCCGCCGCCGCGAAGGCGGGCACGCCCGGCGTCACGTCATAGGGAATGCCGAGCTTTTCGAGGCGGCGGATCTGCTCGGCAATGGCGCCATAGAGCGAGGGGTCGCCCGAGTGGACGCGGGCCACGTCATGGCCCTTCGCATGGGCGGCCTCGATCTCGGCGATGATCTCGTCGAGCGTGAGGGGGGCGGTGTCGATCACGCGCGCGCCCGGCGGCGCGGCCTTGACGATCTCCTCCGGCACCAGCGAGCCCGCATAGAGGCAGACGGGGCAGGACTGGATGCGCTTCAGGCCGCGCACCGTGATGAGATCCGGCGCGCCGGGGCCGGCGCCGATGAAATGGACGGTCATTCCGCTGCCTCTCTCTTGCCGGCATAGCCGCGCGGGGTATAGGCATGGATTCTGCCGTCGCCGCGGGCGAAACATTTCGATTGCGATGAGCCGACCATCACCAATGTGAGCATGTCGACGTCGCCGGGGTTGAACGCGTCGAAGCGCATGATCTTCACTCTCTCCCCGGGGCGGCCGAGGTTGGAGGCGATGACGACGGGCGTGTCCGCCGGGCGGCGGTCCTTCAGGATGTCGAAGGCGCGCTCCAGCTGGCCGCGGCGCTTGAGGGAGCGCGGATTGTAGAAGCAGATGACGAAATCGCCTTCCGCCGCGGCCTTCACGCGGTTCTCGATCACCGACCACGGGGTGAGCAGATCGGAGAGCGAGATACAGCAGAAGTCATGCCCGATCATCGCACCCGCCCTGGCGGCCGCCGCCTGGAAGGCGGAGATGCCGGGAATGACATTCACCGCGATGCGCGCGGGCTCGAGGTCGATCACCTCATGGACGAGCGCCGCCATGGCATAGATGCCGGCATCGCCGGAGCAGACGAGGGCCACCTCCTTGCCCTCCTTGGCCAGTTCGATGGCATGGCGGACGCGATCCTCCTCGCCACCCAGCGGAAAGCGGTGCTCCCGCTGACCGGATCTCACATCCGCCACGAGGTCAAGGTAGAGGCCGTATCCCACCCAGTCCGTCGAGGCTTCGAGCGCCGCACGCGCGGCGGGCGCGCGCCAGTCCGGCGTGCCGGGGCCGATGCCCACCACATGCACGATGCCGCGCGGTCTGCCGGGGAGATCGAGAAGAAGCTGCGGGGACCTGGCAACAGCGCAGGTGCCGCGGGTGGAGCGGGTCTTCTCCACAACGAGGCCGGATCGGGCGCCCGCTGCCGCGAGAGCCGCGGCCTCGGCAACGCCGGCCACGCCCACTTCCCTCGCCACTGTCTCGGACGGGTTCCTGAGGCGCGGCGTTTCCCGCGCCAGCTCATCCGCCGTGAAGAACCGCGCCGGTATGCCGAAATGCGCGGCAACGGCGTGGATTGCCGCCTCGTCGGATTTCAGGTCGATGGAGGCGGCCGCGGCGAGCGAGGCAGGCGAGAGCCCGGCGTCGGCCAGAACCTTCTCAGCCAGCGCGATCAACTCGGAGGCCTCCGCATTGCGCTCGCAGCCGAGGCCCATGACGAGCGTCCTGGGATGGTAGACGAGATTGCGCCCGGAGCCTTCGGCCAGTTGTTCGGTGACGGTCAGGGTGACGCCGTCAGCACCCGATGCGAAGCGCGCGGCGGGGAAGGGGTTGAGCGTGCCGTCGAGCGCGACGGCTGCGCCGTTGAGCAGCGCGGCGGCAGCGGTTTTCATGTCCCGCGGGTTGGCGAGCACGAAGCCTGGCGCCGGATCGTCCAGCGCGAAGCCGAAGCGCACCTCGCTCGCCGTGGTGACGGCGGCATGGCCGCCGCAGAGTTCCGCAATGCGGCGGGCGAGGTCATTGGCGCCGTGGTGGCCGCCAAGCAGCGGCACGGCGGAGGAACCGTCTTCCGCCACCGCGATCACCGGCGGCTCGCTGCGCTTGTCATGGAGATGCGGGGCCACGGCGCGGATGAGGATGCCGGCGGCGCAGAGGCCGATGATGGCGCGACCCTGTGAAAAGAGCTGCGCCAGATGGGCCTTAGCCCTTGCATAGGTCACGTCGCCGCCCGCCACGCAAGCGGGCGTGTGGACCTCCGCGCCGAGCGGCGCCTTGAGCCTGCGGGCCAGCGGGAGAGCGGAGGCGCCCAGCACGAAGAGGACGGGCTTCACCATGCCTCGGCGCCCGCATAGACGAGGATCGTGGAGAAATAGGGCAAGTGATTCTCCGTGATGTCGGGGAGCGGTGTGACCGTCTCATCCCCATGCGTCGCCTTGACGATGACATGGGCGCGGGAGGAGAGGTTCAGCAGGCCGAGGATGTTGCGCACCTTGGCGAGGTGGCGGCCGACCTTGATGAGCACGGCGCTCTCCGCCGTCATCAGCTCCTCGCGCAGGCGGTCCTCGGGCAGCGTGGCGGGCAGCACCTTCACCACCTCGTTGCGCGCCGAGAGCGGGCGGCGGAGTGCCGCGGCGGACGCCGTCATCGAGGTCACGCCCGGCACGATGGCGCAGGGATATGATCCCGCCAGTCTCGCAAAGAGATACATGAAGCTGCCGTAGAAGAAGGGGTCGCCCTCGCACAGCATGATGACATCGCGGCCCTGCTTCAGGCGTTCGGCGATGGCCGCAGCGCCCGCATCATAGGCACGCTCGCCCGGCCCGCGCTCCACCCGCATGGGCATGTCGATGACGACGTGCTCGGCGGTTGCGGGGATGCAGGCCTTCGCGATGTCGCGGGCCGTCGAGTCCCTGCCGTTGGCGGCGAGATAGGCGACAACGGAGGCGTTGGCGATCAGCCGCGCCGCCTTGAGCGTCAGAAGCTCCGGATCGCCGGGGCCCACACCCACGCCATGCAGCGTTCCAGGTTTATCTACCATGGCTTGCCGGCCCGCCACTGGGTCACGGCCATGCGCGGCCGCAGCGCGCGCAGGCGTCCGACATGGGTGAGATTGGCGATGTCCATGCGGACGATATCGCCGCCGTGCTCCTCGTGCAGGCGGTAAAGCCGCTGCTCGCCCTCGATCGTGACGACATTGGCGACCAGCGCGCCGCCGGGCTTCAGCGCCTGCCACGCGCCTTCGAAAACGCCGGGAAGCCAGATGCCGCCGCCGATGAAGACGGCATCGGGCGCGGGCTGGCCGGCATAGGTGGCGGGAACCTCGCCCGGCACTGTCCTGAGGCGCGGCGCGCCGAGGCCATCCATGTTGGCGGCGATCATGGCGAGGCGTGCGGCATCATGCTCGAAGGCGACCGACATGCAGCCGCGGGCGGCGCGCATCCACTCGATCGAGACCGAGCCGCAGCCCGCACCCACGTCCCACAGCAGGCGGCCGGGCGAAGGGCCAAGCGCCGCGAGGGTCGCGGCGCGCACCTCGCGCTTGGTGAGCTGGCCATCATGCACGAAGGCATCGTCGGGCAGGCCTGCAAGGCGGGAGAGCACCCTGGCCCCGGGGGATGCGGCGCAGTGGATGGCCAGCGTGTTGAGGTCGGAGAAGTCAGACGGAGGAACGGCATCGGCGCTGAAGCTGGACTGGCGTTCGCGCGCGCCGCCCATGTTCTCGAGCACGATGATCCCGGACTTGCCGAAGCCGCGCGCCACCAATCGGCGGGCCACCTCGGGAATGGTGGTGCGGTCCGCCGTGAGCACAAGGAGGCGCACATCCGGCTGGATGAAGGGCTCGATGTGGGCGGCGTCGCGGCCATGCAGCGTGAGCGTGTCGCAATCGGGCAGCGACCAGCCGACGCGCGCCGCGGCGAGCGAGAAGGCGGAGACATGCGGGATGATCTCCATCTCCGCGAAGGGGATGAACTCCATCAGCTTGCGGGCCACGCCATAGTTGAGCGGGTCGCCCGTGGCCAGCACCACGGTCTTCCGGCCGCGCAGCGGCTTGATGCGGCCGACGACGGCGGAGAAGGGTTGCGGCCATTCATGGCGCTCCGCCGCGCTCTCCGGCGTGAAGCCAAGAAGGCGGGCGGAGCCGATGAGGACCTCGGCGTTGCGGATGGCAAGCTGCGCCCTGGGCGAAAGGCCGTCCCATCCATCCTCGCCCATGCCGGCGACCGTGAGCCACCTGGTCATTGCGCCCCCCGCATCAGCGCATTGATGACGGAGGCCGCCATGGCGGAGCCGCCGCGGCGGCCGAGCAGCGTGGCATAGGGAATGCCGCGCGGGTTGGCGTGGAGCTCGTCCTTGGCTTCCGCCGCACCGACGAAGCCGACGGGAAAGCCGATGATGGCCGCGGGCTTCGGCGCGCCCGCGTCGGTCATCTCCATGAGCGCGAAGAGCGCGGTGGGCGCATTGCCGATGACGGCGATCCCGCCAGCGAGGTGCGGACGCCAGAGTTCCACAGCGGCGGCGGAGCGGGTGTTGCCGGTGGCGAGGCCGATGTCGCGCGCCCTGGGGTCATTCAGCGTGCAGATGACGTTGAGCTGCTTGTCGATGATGCCATGGCGCACCATCTCGGCATCGACCAGCACCGGCGCGCCTGCGGCAAGCGCCGACCTGGCGGCGCTGACGAAACCGGGCGAGATGCGGAGCTCCGCCGCGATCTCCGGCATGCCGCAGGCGTGGACGATGCGGGCCGCCACCTCTTCGGCATCGCCGGGCAATTTTGAGAAATCCGATTCCGCGCGGATGATCTCGAAGGAGCGCCGGTAGATGGCGGCGGGATCGCGGAGATAGTCCATCACGTTTTGAGCAGGCTTTTCGGTCCGAGCGGATGGTCCGCATGGGGGTAGGGCGCATGGGTGTGGCCATGGTCGTGCCCATGGTCGTGGCCATGATGATGGCCGTGATCATCTCCGTGGTGATGGTGGTGCGGCTGGCCGGAGAGGATTTTGGCCGCATCGACCGTCAGCACGGCCTCCCGCTTTTTCCTCGGCGCGGTCTTGCACATCTGGTTGCAGACGCCGTCGCAGTATTCGCAGTCCGCCGAAGTGCCGATGCCCTCGACGTGGTGGTGGTGGCTTTCCTGTACCGCGCCCACATCCGCCTCGAAGCCCAGGACCTGGGTGCGGTACTTGCACATCTGGCAGTTCATGGCGATGTCGCCCGTGAGGATCTGCCCGATGCGCTCCTCGAAGGTGGCGATGACCTGCGGGTGATCGTTGAGATAGGGCGCCTTGATGAACTCGATCTCCGGGTGGCGCGCGGCCACCGCGTCAGTGGCGTCATAGATGCGGTCGATGAGGATGCCGGTGAAGAGGAAATAGGGGAACACCACAATGCGGCGGTAGCCCAGCCGCGCGGCATGCTCGAGGCCCGGTTCGACCAGCGGGAAGGTGACGCCCGAATAGCACGTCTCGGCCCAGCCGAAGCCGAAGCCCTCCCACAGGAGACGCGTGACCTTGGCGACGTTGGAATTGGCGTCGGGGTCCGACGCGCCGCGGCCGACGACCACGAGCAGCGTCTCGTGCTTCGGCACGCCCGGCCCGGCCTTGTCGAGCGCTTCCTGCACACGGTCTCCCGCGGCGCGCATCATCTTGGGGTCGATGCCCAGTTCCTTGCCATAGTCGATGCGGAGACCGTTGGCGGCGGCATAGGTGTTGAGGACGGATGGAATGTCGTTCTTGGCGTGGCCCGCGGCAAAGAGCATGCCGGGCACGGCCAGCACGCGGGTGACGCCCTGCGACTTGAGGCTGTCGAGACCGGTGCGGATGATGGGGGTGGCGAATTCGAGATAGCCGTATTCGACCGGATATTGCGGCAGGCGCTTCTTGAGGTGCTCGGACAGCACGGCGAATTCCCGCACCGCATCCTTGTCGCGGCTGCCGTGGCCGCACAGCATCACACCCAGTTTTTCCGCCATTGGTCCCTGCCTTCCAGATCAAAACGCGCCCCCGGGCAAAGCCCGGTCCGGAAGACAGCCCCGGCATTGGCCCCGCGATTGGGTCAGCCGCACCGGAATTTGCTTTCAGTCCCGTCTCTGGGGACGCTGCGAGAAGCGGTTTTAGCCTTGCGGAAGGGGCGCAACAAGCACGTTTGCGGCATCAGAAGGTGAAGGGCGTCATGCCAGCCTGCCGTCCTCGCCCGCTTCAGCGGGAGAGGAGGGGCCCCCAGCGCAGCTGGGGTAGGTGAGGGGAAGTGGAGTCGATCTGGCGGCCGTGCTTAACTTCCCCTCATCTACCCGCTGCTTCGCAGCGGGGCCCTTCTTCTCCCGCTGAAGCGGGAGAAGACGCTTAGAACTCGATTCCCGCCTGCGCCTTCACGCCGGAGCGGAAGGGGTGCTTCACCTGCTCCATCTCGGTCACGAGGTCGGCGATCTCGATCAGCCCGTCCTTGGCGTTGCGGCCGGTGACGACGACGTGCTTGCCCGCGGGTCTGTTCCTCAGAACCTCCAGCACCTCGCCGAGCGGCAGGTAGTCATAGCGCAGCACGATGTTGAGTTCGTCGAGCAGCACCATCTTGTAATCCGGGCCGGCGATCATCTTCTTCGCCTCTTCCCAGGCGGCGCGGGCGTGGGCGATGTCGCGCTCCCTGTCCTGCGTCTCCCAGGTGAAGCCTTCGCCCATGGCCTTGATGGTGACGAGTTCGGGGAACTTCTCCAGCACCGTGCGCTCGCCCGTGGCCCAGGCGCCCTTCACGAACTGGATGACGCCAGACTTCATGCCATGGCCCACGCAGCGGAACACCATGCCGAAGGCGGCCGTGGACTTGCCCTTGCCCTTGCCGGTGTGGACGATGAGGAGGCCCTTCTCGATGGTCTTGCCGGCCATGATCTTGGCGCGGGCGGCCTTCTTCTTCGCCATCTTCTCGTGGTGGCGGGCATTGTCGTGGCCGGGGGTTTCGTCTGTCATCGTGTCAGCTCCTCGAGGAGGTCATGGGTGGAATTGAGGCGCGGCGTCCACAGGCCGCGCGCGCGCGCCTCCTGGAAACGTTCGGCGATTTCGCGCAGTGCCGCGGGGTTGTTGCCGCGGATGAAGTCCCGCGTTCGATCATCGGCGAGGAAGGCCTCATAGGCGAGATCGAAATGGTGGCTGCGCACCGCGCCCGTGGTGGCGGCGAAGGCGAACATGTAATCGACCGTCGCCGCGATTTCGAAGGCGCCCTTGTAGCCGTGGCGCTTCACGCCGCCGATCCACTTGGGGTTGACGACGCGGGAGCGCATGACACGGGCCACTTCTTCCTCCAGCGTGCGGATGACCGGGCGCCCGGGGCGGGAGTGGTCGTTGTGATAGACGCGCGGGCGCTTGCCCGAGGCCTGCTCCACGGCGGCCGTCATGCCGCCCTCGAACTGGTAATAGTCATCCGAGTCGAGCAGGTCATGCTCGCGATTGTCCTGGTTGTGGACCACGGCCTCGATGCGCTTCAGCCGCTCGGTGAAGGCGTTCCCGTCATTGATGCCCCATGCCTTTGCGCCATAGGCATAGGCGCCCCAGGTGACGTAAGCCGCGGCAAGGTCGGCCCGGTCAGTCCAGATCTTCTCGTCGATCAGCGCCTGCAGTCCCGCGCCATAGGCGCCGGGACGCGAGCCGAAAATGCGGTGACCGGCCATGTCCCGTGCCGCACCCGGATCGACGCCGGAGGCGGCGAGCGTTGCCGCCTCGGCGCGCATGCGGTGGGCGAGGGGATTGTCGTCCTCATCCTCGTCGAGGGCGCCGACGGCGCGGATGGCCTTGTCGAGCAGTTCGATCTGGGCGGGGAAGGCATCGCGGAAGAAGCCCGAGATGCGCAGCGTGACGTCAACGCGCGGGCGGCCGAGCTTCGCCAGCGGAAAGATTTCATAGCCGGTGACGCGCCAGCCCGATGGCTCCCAGACGGGCCTCGCCCCGATGAGGGCGAGGGCCTGCGCAATATCGTCGCCGCCGGTGCGCATGTTCGAGGTGCCCCAGGCCGAGAGGCCGAGGGCCCTGGGATATTGCCCGGCATCCTGGAAGTGGCGCAGCAGCAGGTCCTCCGCCGATTTCTGGCCGAGGTTCCAGGCCGTGGGCGTGGGCGCCGTGCGGTTGTCGAGAGAGTAGAAGTTGCGGCCCGTCGGCAGCACGTCGAGGCGCCCGCGCGTGGGCGCACCCGAGGGGCCGGGGGCGACAAAGCGGCCGGCAAGGCCCTTGAGCAGCGAGGTGATCTCGTTTTTGCCGCAGGCGCGGAGTGCCGGGCGGATATGGGTGTCGATCTCGGCGAGGACGCGGGCCGTGGTCTCGAAATGCGGCGGCGGAATCGAGCCGGAGAGCAAGGCGGCGGCGAGGAGTTCGAGCCGCTCGACGGTGTCGCCGTTGCTGCGCCATGGATCGGGTGAGAGGGCTTGCAGCTGCGCGGGCCTGTTGCCCGCCCATGCGGTGGCCATGTCGCATGTGAGGGGGTCGAAGCCCGTGAAGCCGAAATCCGCGGCGAGCGCGCGGATGAGCGACTGGTCGCCGCCCTCGCCGAGCCCGCGCGGCACGCGGGTGAGGGCCACGAGCAGGTCGATTTCGGGGCGGCCTTCGGGCGAGGCGCCGAGAATGTGCAGGCCATCGCGGATCTGCGCCTCCTTGAGGTCGCAGAGGAAGGCGTCAAGGCGTTGCAGGTCCTGGTCCTCGTCGCCGGTGAAGCCGGCGTCCTGGTCGAGGCGGGAGGATTTGGAGAGCTCGATGATGTCGCGCTTGAGCGAGTCCGCGCGGCGGCGGTCCAGGCCGGAGGCGAGGTAGTATTCATCGACGAGGGCTTCGATGTCCTTGAGGGGCCCGTAGGTTTCGGCGCGTGTCAGCGGGGGCGTGAGGTGGTCGAGGATGACAGCCCCGCTGCGGCGCTTGGCCTGCGTGCCCTCTCCGGGGTCGTTGACGATGAAGGGATAAAGCTGCGGCAGCGGGCCGAGAGCAACTTCGGGCAGGCATTCGGCGGACAGCGCATTGGCCTTGCCGGGCAGCCATTCGAGATTGCCGTGCTTGCCGTTGTGGATGACGGCATCGGCTTTGAAGCGATGGCGGAGCCAGAGATAGAAGGCGAGGTAGCCGTGCGGCGGCAACAGGGCGGGGTCGTGGTAGGTCGCCTTCGGATCGATGTTGTAGCCCCGCGCCGGCTGGATGGCGACAGCGGCGTTGCCATAGAGCCGGACGGGGAGGCGGAAGGCGCCATCGGCGAAGAAGGGATCGCGCGCGGGCCCGCCCCAGCGTTCGGTAATCCGTGCACGGAGGGACGCGGGGAGGGTGGTGAAGTGGGTGAGGTAGGCGTCAAGCCCCAGCACACAGTCATCATCGCCGGGCTTGACCCGGCGATCCTTTTCTTCGCCACCCGCAAAGGATGCCCGGGACGAGCCCGGGCATGATGAGGCGGGGGGCGCGAGTGAGGCGGGAGAGAGGGCGCGCCCGGCATTCGTGGGCCCGCGCTGCAGGTCCTCGACGATGCCGTTGCCGGCGCCGGGATAGGCGCCAACGCCATAGCCTTCCTCCCGCAGCGCATCGAGGATCGCCACCGTGCTGGCGGGCGTGTCATAGCCCACTCCATTGGCGATGCGGCCATCCTTGTTGGGGTAATTGGCCAGGATGATGGCCACGCGGCGTTCGCGGGCCGGGGTGCGGCGGAGCCTCGCCCAGTTGGCGGCGAGGTCCGCCACGAAATCGACGCGGTCCGGCGCTTCACGATAGGTGACGATGCGGCACTCGGTCCCCTCATGCCACAGGCTGGCGTCCTTGAAGGAGATGGCGCGCGACATGATGCGGCCATCGAGCTCGGGCAGCACCACGTTCATCGCAAGATCGCGGACGTTGAGGCCCTGGGACGATTCCTGCCAGCTCTCCGCCGATGAGCCGGAGAGCACGACCTGCAGCACCGGGCAATCATGCGCGGCCAATGGATCAGCACCGCCGCCGGAGGCCACGGCGAAGCTGGTGCAGTTGAGGATCACGTCGGGGCTTTCAAGATTCTGCTCCAGCATCCCGACGCTGGCGCGGTCTTTTAGGCTCGCGACGAAGAATGCCTTGCTGCCCATGCCGCGTCCGGCCAGCGCTGCGGCCAGCGCGTCGATGGGCGCGGTCTGCGCGCCTTCGAGGACGGAACGGTAGAAGACGATGGCGGCGAGCGGCTCGCCGGCCTTCGATGTGTCGCGGTAGATGCCGGCCGTGGGAAGCTCGCGCGCCGGGGCGGGCGCTTCGACGCCTTCGGTGAGGTGGCGGCAATAGGCGAGGAAGGCGGCGGCGTTCTCCGCGCCGCCCATCACCAGGTACTGGCGCAGGCTTTCGCAGTGCCGGGGTGCGAGGGTGGAGCGTGCGGTGAGGTCCGGGTCGGGCTGTGCATCACCCGGCAGGGCGCAGAGCTTGATGCCCCGCGCGCGCGCCATGGCTTCAACCTGGTCGAGGCCATAGCCCCAGTAAGACGCGCCGCCGAGGACGCGCAGCACGATGAGCCTGGCGTGGGCGAGCGTCTTCTCGATATAGAGATCGACCGACAGCGGATGCTGCAGCTGGAGGAGATTGGCGAGGCGGAGCGGGCAGGGCGCCCGGTCATGGGCGCGCGCGAGGCTGGCGAGCTCGCTGTCGGCGGCCGAGAGCACGATGATGTCGGCGGGGGACTGCGCGAGATCGACGGCTTCCGCGCCGCCGTCGATCATGCCCGATGTGGTGGCGGGGAGGTGCATCAGCCCCGCAGCATGGCGGCAATCGCCCCGCGGTCCATGTGCTTTTCGCCGATGACCACGAGTTGCGTGCCGCGTGTCTCGCCGGCCTTCCACGGCCGGTCAAAATAGCTGTCGAGGCGCGGACCCACGGCCTGGACGAGCAGACGCGCGGGCGAGCCCTTCACGTTGACGAATCCCTTGAGGCGCAGGATGTCGTGCGTGGCGATGGTGGCCTCGATGCGGGACAAGAGCGCCGCTCTGTCGGCGACCTCGCCGAGCGGGACGATGAAGGTGACGAAATCGTCATGGTCATGCTGCTCCTCGCCTTCCATTTCATGGTGCGAGAGGCGGTTGTGGAGGTCATCCTCGGCGGAGGCGCCCACGCCGAGGAGCGCCGCGACGTCGATCTGGCCGTGGCGGGTTGGAACGACACGCGTTCCGGCACGCACCTTCTGCTTCAGTCCGGCGGCCACAGCGTCATGCCCGCCGCCCCCGAGCAAATCCGTCTTGTTGAGGATCACCATGTCGGCGCAGTTGATCTGGTCCTCGAACAGTTCCCCGATGGGGTTCTCATGGTCGAGGTTGGGGTCGGCCTCGCGCTGGGCCTGGACGGCCTCCTCGTTATCGGCGAAGCGGCCCTCCGCCAAAGCCCTGGCATCGACCACGGTGATGACGCCGTCGACGGTGACGCGGGACTTTATCCCGGGCCAGTTGAAGGCGCGCACCAGCGGCTGCGGAAGCGCCAGACCCGAGGTCTCGATCACGATGTGCTGCGGCGGGTCCTTGCGGTCGAGGAGCTTCCTCATGGTGGGCACGAAATCATCCGCCACGGTGCAGCAGATGCAGCCGTTGGCGAGTTCGATGATGTCCTCCTCGCGGCAGGTCTCGACACCGCAACCGCGCAGGATTTCGCCATCCACACCGACGTCGCCGAATTCGTTGATGATCAGCGCGATGCGGCGGCCGCCGGCGTTCTCCAGCATGTTGCGGATCAGCGTGGTCTTGCCCGCACCCAGAAAGCCGGTGATGACGGTGGCCGGAATTTTTTCGGTTCTCATGTGGCGTAGATGTCCTTTGCTGTGTGGTCCAGCACGAGGCCCAGAAGGAGCCCGATGACGCTCCAGAGCACGGCGTTGGCGGCGATGGAACTGGCGACGAAGCGGGCGATCAGCTCCGCCGGGATGAGGTTTTCGCCATGCGGGGCGACGGGTGCGCCGACGATATGCGGGGCGAGGATCAGTAGTGCGGCGAGCACCATCACGAAGACGCGCTTCTGCGTGGCAATGAGATAGATGCCCGCAGCCGTGGCGGCGACGGCGCCCGCCCACCACACCTGCCGTGAAAAGAGATCGGCGGCGGCCATGCCCGGAAGCTCCGGCGGAAGGCCGGCGGCGGGGGCGAGCGTCACCGCCAGGAAGCCGCAGAGACCCCAGATGATGCCGTTGCGCCGGGTGATCCGCAGGCCGGCGAGCAGCGACAGCCCGGCGAGGATGGCGGCGAAGCCCGCACCCGTCATGGCGGCGGTCACGGTGGTGGCCAGCGTGCGCTGCCAGCCGGTCTCCGGCGTCCAGCCTTCGCCGTGGTCATGCTCATGGTCATGCCCTTGGCCATCGCCGTCCGGCTGTCCGGGTTGAGGCGCGGCGGCATCATGCGAATGGCCGGCGGGACTGCCGGCACGCTCAAAGGCTTCGGCCTCGAGAATCAGGGGGGTGAGCCGCACATGCTGGATCACGCCCATGACAAGGCCTGCCGCGATCCCTGAGAGGAGCACGGCGAGGATGACCCGCCCGATCATGTGATGTTTTGGCTGCTCAGTGGCAGGGGAAGCCGATGGCGTGGCGCGTGTCATGCGCCGTATTGTGCGCCACCGCCATGGAGGAAAAGCCGGCCGCGAAGGTCAGCGTGGCGCCGATGAAGAGCAGCGCGAAACCGGCGGCAATGCGCTTCGAGGCGGTGAGCGAGGTGGTGGAAGAAATCCTGCGAGCGGTCATGAACACCCTCCGTGGTGACCTGTTAAGTCCGTCCGTGTGGCAGGTCTCCTGACTTGCGGGTCGCCGAACCTTGGCGGCCTTCCCGGTTTCCCAGTGGCCATATGCGCCAAAGCCCTCACCGCTCACAGTTGCGGGGGCAGTCACGGAGTTGGCCCCGTTTGGGTCGTCCTCACCGTGTTCCCTGTTAGGCCCGCCGTCCGTCTGGCTGCGGGCGCCACACGGAAACTGTAATGCCATCTTGACAGTCCGCCGTCAACTTCCCCGCGCCGTGAACGAGTCCAAAAACGACACAGATGCAGGCGTTGCGTTTACCGTTTGTCAATCATGTAAAGCCAATGCGGCAACAGGTTTTTAACCACGCGGAACCGATACTGCAGGGCATGAGCATCCGTACCTTGTTCCGTGTCTCCGTCTGTTGCGTGGTCATCGCCGCAAGCACCGCTCCGGCCTGGTCTGCCGCACCCGCGCCCGAAACCAAACTTGCCGCCGAGGCCTACAGGGCGCTGCAGGCCGGCGACGCCGAAACGGCGGTGGCGGACTATTCCAGGGCCATCGAATCGCGCAGCCTGCCGCCGGATGTGCTGGCCAATGCGCTGATGAACCGGGGCCTCGCCTACCAGCGGCTCAACGAGCATGAATTCGCCATCGATGACTATACGGCGGCGTTGCGCATCGACGCGCTGTCGGCCACGGTGCGGGCGCTGGCGCTGTATAACCGCGGCCTCTCCCATCAGCGGCTCGGGCGCAATGCGGCGGCCGTGGAGGACTATACCTCGGCGCTGTTCCTCAACGCCTCTTTCAGCCACGCCTATTACAGCCGCGGCACGCTGCTGCGCGACCAGGGCCAGTATCTTTTCGCGCTTGCCGATTTCGACAAGGCGCTGAGCTATGATTATCCGGATCCGGCGCGCGTCTATGTTGCGCAGGCCGCGACCTTCGAGACACTGAACCGGACCACCGACGCCCGTGACGCCCTGCACAAGGCGCTGGGTGCGAAGCCCGGTTACGAACCCGCCCTGCAGCGCCTTGCGGCGCTTGACGGCAGGCCGGCCGCCGCCGCGCGGGGCGACGAGATCCATACGTCTGACACCAGCCCGGCGAGCGACCGGCTTCCGGCTGCCAAAGCGCCCCCCGCTGCGCTGATGGATGAGGGGGCCGAGGCCTCCGCTGCCTCCACCCCCAAGCTTTTCACCGACCGCGTTCCGCAGGAGCAGCCGGTGCGCCTCGCCGCGGTCGATCCTGCGCCTGAGGCACAGGCCGGGACCGGCGCGGCGGATGAGAAGGTTCTCGCCGTTGAGGATGTTCCGGCGGACGGCGGGACTTCTGAGCCGGACGCACCCGCCATGCAGGCGGCGGCGACCGCCGCCGCGCCTGCGCCTTCCGGGGCGCCCGCGCCGCAGACGAAAATCACCGGCTGGTCGGTGCAGCTTGCCTCCACGACCAGCGAGGAATCGGCCTGGTCGACCTGGAGGAAGATGCAGGCCCGCAACAAGGCGCTGGCCTCGCAGAAGCCGGTTGTGGTGCGCGCCGACCTGGGGACCAGGGGAATATTTTATCGCGTGCGGCTTATCGGCTTCGACAGCCAGGAAGAGGCCGGCAAAACGTGCTCCCGGCTCAAGTCCAGGGGCGTGAACTGCTTTATCAGCAAGGCTTCTTCCTGATCTGACTGCGGGAGGGGGGATGGAAACCCGGAGCGGGGCGCCAAGCCCGGCTCCGGGTTTTTGCTTGGATAAGCATCTGTTAACGGTTACAACCTACCCTAACGTCATGTTCGTCCTCAGCGACTTCCAGCAACTGATGCAACCGGCTTCCGACGAGCTGGAGCTGCCGGAGGCGCCATCGGCCTTCATCGGCGGCATCACGGAGGAGGGCTGCGCCGCCCTGACGGCTTTGGTGAACGCATCGAATGCCGTGCTGCACCGGGAGTTGATTGCCCACATCCACACCCAGACGCCGGAGTTTTTCGAGCGCCTTGTCATCGATGTTCTGCTCGCCATGGGCTATGGCAGTGACCGCTCCGGCATGGCGCGATGCCTTGGCCGCTCCGGCGATGGCGGAATCGACGGCATCATTCCGCTCGACGAGCTGGGCTTCGATACGATCTGCATCCAGGCCAAGCGGCTGAAACCGGGCGTGGCGGTGCCCATCGCGGACGTGCGGGACTTTGCGGGCAGCCTGGAAGCGCGGCGCGCCGGCAAGGGCGTGTTCGTGACCACCACGCACTTCTCATCCGGCGCGGCTGAGTTCTGCGCCCAGCTGGTGCGCCGGGTGGTGTTGATCGACGGCAACCGCCTGGCGGAACTGATGATGCGCCATGGCCTCGGCATACGGGTTCAGCACCGGTTCGAGATCCGGGCGCTGGACCTCGCCTATTTCACGCGGGTTGTGACGCGGGAGCCGGGCGAAAACGATGGGGAAAACCCGGCCGCAGCCGGTTCCAGCCGGGGGCCCGTATCCCTATGATAGGGTTATGCCGCTCAATCTCGTCAAGCTGTGCGTCGGTGTCTCCGAGATCGAGGAGCTCGAGTCCTGGGTGAGGGACTGCAAGGCCGGGCGTGACACGGCCGACCACGTCACCCGCATGTTCCCCAGGCGCCGGGACGAAATCCTGCCCGGCGGCTCGCTCTATTGGGTGATGCGCGGCATGATCCTCTGCCGCCAGCCCATCGCCGCGCTGGAGGAGGTGACAGGGTCTGACGGCATTGCGCGCTGCCGCATCGTGTTCAGGCCGCAGATCATTGCGGTGCGGCCCGTGCCGAGGCGCGCTTTCCAGGGCTGGCGCTATCTTGAGGAGGCGGACTCGCCTGCCGACCTTCCGAAATCCTCAAGGATCGAGGGCATGCCCGAGACGCTGCGCCGCGAACTGGCGGAGCTGGGTCTGCTTTAGCGGACGCCCGCGGCCCTTTCGGTGGCCCGCGCCCGCAGGCCGCTCACGGCTGGACACTGTGCTCACGGCTGGACACTGTGCTCACGGCTGGACACTGTGCTCACGGCTGGACACTGTGCTCACGGCTGGACAATGTTCTGAATTCACTTTAGCGTTTCCGTTCGCGGTGCCCCGCAGAATGGGCGCCGGGCCGCGGCGGGCGCCGCGCATGACGGCAAGGTTTCAGGCAAAGTTTCACATGGGAGAACCACCAATGCAAAAACTGACGAGACGTTCGATCCTGCTCGGCGCCGCGGCGCTGCCGCTGATGTCATCCGTGGCGCTGGCCGCGGACAAGATCCTGGCCTCCGTGCCGGGGCTCAGCTTCCCCTTCTTCGTGCATATGATGAACGCCTTCAAGGCGGAGATCGCGAAGCAGGGCTATGAAGCCATCGAGTCCGACGGGCAGGTTTCCTCGCCCAAGCAGACGGCCGACATCGAGGCGGCCATCACCCAGGGCGTAAAGGGCATCGTGATCAGCCCGAACGAGGTCGATGCGATGGCGCCGGCGCTGCAGCAGGCCGTGGACGCCAATATTCCGGTCGTGACGGTGGACCGCCGCGTGGCGCAGGTTGAAGGCATTCTCGCCCATGTCGGCGCCGACAACGTGAAGGGCGGCGAGGCCCAGGGCAATCTCATCGTTTCGCTGTTCCCGGACGGGGCCACGATCATCAACCTGCAGGGCCAGTCGGGCGCATCGCCCGCCATCGACCGCAACAAGGGCCTGCACAATGTGCTCGATCCGCTGAAGGACAAGTACAAGATCGTCTTCGAGCAGACGGCGGGCTTTGCGCGCGACAAGGGCATGTCGGTGACCGAGGCCGCACTCTCCGGCCTGTCCGAGCCGCCGAAGGTGATCGTCGCCGCCAATGACGACATGGCGCTGGGCGCCATGGAGGCCGTGAAGGCGCGCGGCCTCACCGGCATCGCGATCATCGGCTTCGACGCGCTGCCGGAGGCTTTGGCCCAGGTGCGTGACGGCGGCCTCACCGCCACCATCGAGCAGTTCCCCGGCCAGCAGAGCTCGCTGGGCGTCCAGACGCTGGTGGCCTTCATCAAGGACGGCGCCAAGCCGGCCGAGAAGGTGCTGCTCATCACCCCGGTGGCGATCACCAAGGACAATCTGACGACCGCCGAACGTCTTGGCGAAGTGAAGTAGCGACATCGGTCAGGCGCGCCGGCCGGGCCATCGCGCCCGTCCGGCCGCCGTGTTTCGCATGACAGAGCCCTCACAAGCCGCGCCGCTTCTTGAGATGCGGGGGATTTCCAAGTCGTTCCCCGGCGTGCGGGCGCTCGACCAGGTGGATTTCACGGCGGGCGCCGGAGAGATCCACGCCTTTCTGGGCGAGAATGGCGCGGGCAAGTCGACGCTCCTCAAGATCTTGTCCGGTGCGCAGCCGCCTTACAGCGGCACGATCGTTTTCGGCGGTCAGCCGGTGCAGTTCGCATCGCCGCAGGACGCCCAGCGGGCGGGCATCGTCACCATCTACCAGGAATTCACGCTGGCCCCGGACATGACGGTGGCGGAAAATGTGTTCATCGGCCGCGAGCCGGGCTCGCGCCTGTTCATCAGCTATCGCCAGCTCGAGCAGGAGACCTTGAAGCTGTGTCGCCGCATCGGTCTCGAACGCAGCCCGCGCGCCCTGGTGCGCGACCTTTCGGTGGCCGAGCAGCAGATGGTGGAGATCGCGCGGGCCCTGTCCATGAAGTCCCGCCTCATCGTGATGGACGAGCCGACGAGCGCGCTCAGCCGTGCCGAGGTCGAGAAGCTCTTCGCCATCATCCGCAACCTGAAGGCGGAGGGCATCACCACCATTTTCGTGACCCACCGGCTGGAAGAGGTTTTCGAACTGTGTGACAGCTTCACCGTGCTGCGCGACGGCCGCCACGTGGGCCGCGGCAAGGTGGCGGAGACGGACATGGACGGCATCATCCGCCTCATGGTGGGCCGCGAGCTGGGTCTTCTGGCGGCGCGCCGGACTTCCTTCGACACGGGGGAGAAGGCACTCGAGGTGCGCGGCCTCAACCGCCGGCGCAAGAGCAGCGATGCGAGCGCCATCGAATTGCATGACCTGTCGCTCTCCGTGAACCGCGGCGAGATCCTGGGCATCGCCGGCCTCGTCGGCGCGGGCCGCAGCGAAACGGCGCGGGCCATCTTCGGCGCCGACCGGTTCGCTTCCGGCGTCGTGGCCGTCGGGGGGCGGGAGGTGCGCATCGCCTCGCCGCGGGACGCGATTGCCCATGGCATCGGCCTTGTCCCCGAGGACCGCAAGCAGCAGGCCCTGTTCCTCTCGCAGGCCATCCGCGCCAACATGTCGATCACCGCGCAGGACCGCATTTCACGGTTCGCATTCTTCATCAGCGGGGCGAGGGAAGACGCGCTGGTCGAGGAATACCGCAAGCTGCTCAACATCCGCATGGCCTCGGCCGGCCAGGCGGTGGGCAACCTGTCCGGCGGCAACCAGCAGAAGGTGGTGCTGGCGCGCTGGCTGGCGCTGCGGCCCAGGGTGCTCATCGTCGATGAGCCGACGCGCGGCATCGACGTGGGCGCCAAGGCGGAGGTTCACAACCTGCTGTCCGAAATGGCGCAATCGGGCATCGCCATCATCGTGATATCGTCCGAACTGCCCGAGGTGCTGGCGCTGGCGGACCGCATCGTTACGATGCGCGAGGGCCGGGTGACCGGCGAAATGATGCGCGCGGACGCGACGCAGGAAAAACTGATGACGCTGATGACCGTCGGGTCACGGCAAGCGGCATGACGGGGAACGCCAAAATGACAGACGCCGCGGCCGGCGGGGCCCGCCGGAATTTCGATGCCTTCACGTTCCTGGCGCGTTTCGCGCCGCTGATCTTCCTGCTGCTGCTCATGCTGGTCTTCGCCCTGCTGGAGCCGCGCTTTCTCTCCTCCGTCAACCTGTTCAACGTGATGCGGCAGGTGTCGATCATCGGGTTGCTGGCGATCGGCATGACCTTCGTGATCCTCACCGCGGGGATTGACCTTTCGGTGGGCTCGCTCCTCGCCTTTGCCGGGCTCGTCGCCGCCGCGGTGGCCAAGGGCGGCATGCAGGACCGATTCACCGTGGGCGACGAAACCATCGGCTATGGCTGGCAATTGGCGGCACTCGCCGCCATCGCGGTGGGTCTCCTCGGCGGCCTCCTGCAGGGGGTGGCCATCACCAGGCTCAAGGTGCCGGCCTTTGTGGTGACGCTGGGCGGCATGTCGGTGTTCCGGGGCGCGGCGCTGCTCTTCGCCGCGGGCGGGCCGATCTCGGGCTTCCAGCCGGACTTCACCTGGTGGGGGCAGGGCAAAATCCTGTCGGTTCCCGTGCCGGTCATCATTTTCCTTGTGGCGGCGGTCATCGCCCATATCGTGCTGCGCTACACCCGCTATGGCCGCAGGGTCTATGCGGTGGGCGGAAATCCGGAAGCGGCCCGGCTTGCCGGCGTCAATGTCTCCTTCGTGATTGCCAGTGTCTATGTGATCATGGGTTTCTTCGCGGGGCTCGGCGCCTTCGTGCTGTCCGCGCGGCTGAACTCGGCGGAGGCGGTGGCCGGCACGGGCTACGAGCTCACCGTCATTGCCTCGGTGGTGATCGGCGGCACCAGCCTGTTCGGCGGCGCGGGCTCGATCTTCGGCACGGTGATCGGAACGGTGCTGATCGGCGTGCTGCTCAACGGCCTGGTGCTGATGAATGTCAATTCCTACATCCAGCAGATCATCATCGGCGTGATCATCGTTCTGGCGGTGGCCTTCGACACTTTCGCCAAGTCGCGCCGGAAACGCGCCTGAGGGCGTGACGCAACGGGCAAAAGCCCCCGGGCCACTCCGGGTGCGCCGTCAACGGAGCACGCTCCGGCCCTGTCGCCCGCGGTGAGGGCGGGCCTGCCCCATCGCGAAATCCCGCAGGCTTCACCCGTTGAACACCTCCGCCACCGGCGCCACCGCATGGTTGCCGTAGCCGTTGAACCTGGTCGAGGTGGCGATGCCATAGGCGCCGAGCGTGCCGAACTCCACATAATCCTCGTCTCTCAGGTCGATGGGCAGGTCGAGCCTGGCGGGCAGCACGTCGAGCGGGTCGCAGGTGGGGCCGAAGACCTTCCAGGCTTTGGTGGGGCCGTCCACCACCTTGCCGCCGCGGATGACGCGGTGGGGCGGCTGCAGCTCCGGCGCCTGCATGAATTCCATAAGGCCGCCGTATATTCCGTCATTCAGGAAGATGTCGTCGCCGTCCGAGCAGACCAGCTTGATGCGGGTGAGCAGCGACATGCAGCTGGCGACGAGGCCGCGGCCGGGCTCGCACTCAAGCTCAGGCTCCGTGCCCTTGCCGAAACAGCGGGTGGCGGCTTCGGCAATAAGGCTGAAGAATTTATCGAGCGGCGCGGGTCTGCTCAGGGGATAGCTGGCCGGGAATCCGCCGCCCACATTGAGCTTGCCGATGCGCACGCCCGCCGCCCTGGCGATGCGGTGCGCCGCCTCGATGTGGCGGACATAGACACTGGGGTCGCGCGATTGCGAGCCGGGGTGGAAGGTCATGACCGGAACATAGCCGCGGCGCTGGATGTCCTCCAGCAGCTCGACGGCGATGTGCTCGGGTGCTCCGAACTTGGTGGAAAAATCATGCGCCGGGGAGGCGCGGTCGCGCGGCAGCACGAAGCGCACCGCCATTTCGACCTTGTGATCGTTGCCCACGATGGCGGCAATCTTGGCCACTTCCTCGCGCGCATCGACCGCGAAGCGGCGGCAGCCATATGACTTGTAGGCGCTGAGGATCTCGCGGCGCGACTTGACGGGGTTGTGGTAATGGAAATGCGCCGAGGGCTGAACGGAATGGACCAGCGCCATTTCCTGAACCGACGCGACATCCCAGTGGGTGAGGCCGGCCTCGGCCAGCGCGGTGACGACCTCCCTGGAGGGGTTGGACTTGACCGCGAAACTGACGGCGCCCGGGAAGCCTCCGGTGAACGCCGCGAGCCGGGCCTTGAGGCGCTCGGCGCTGAAGCAGAAGACGGCCTCCTCCGGCTGCATGACGGCTGCCACCGCCGCGGCATCGGCATAACCGGGGTCGGACACCAGATT
>NZ_JADCDA010000008.1 GCF_020252405.1 Aestuariivirga sp. | reverse complement strand
TCAGAAAAATAGTCCAGCAAACCAGACATGGCAAACCTCCCAACAGAAGCTGCCTGCCTATCGAGTCCCAATGGCCCTGATCCGCAAGGACTTTTTCAATATGCGATTCGCCTGCCCACAAGGGGGAGGGAAAAGACCCCGGTTCTGCATGACCGCCCGCCGCTCTAGAGGCAGAAATCCTCTCTCTGCCACGTCGGAGCTACAATTCGTAATGATTGCTTTTCGGCCAGTCGGGCGAGGCCGCTACTTTCCTTCACAATCGCCAGAAAGCCCGTCCCGATCCATTGATCAGTTTGGTTTCCGCTTCCTGGCTCTTGCGCCGATGCCGTGTTCGATGCTTCTTTCCACTTCAAGAGCAATAAGTGGAATCTGCCCGGGCACGGGCGGCAAATAGCGCACGCGGATAACTTCATCCTCGTCTTCTCCAAAACTGTGACCATCAGGGACAGTATTGTGATTGTTCATCCGGGCCATGCGCAAGAAACTAAGAGTTCGGTCAAACATCCACGCGAACTCGGCGCGGCAAGGCCTAAAATCGATTTCCCGTCCGATGACATATCTGGCGCCCCGTGTCGTCAAGCCCAGGGCGCTCCCGTCATCGGCGGTCTTATCGGGATAGAGAAACGGGTGGACATGTATGAGCGATGGAAAATCCTCTGGATCTTGTTCAACGAAACAATCCCCACTTAAGAGCAAGTCTGACTGCCCCCAGTGAACTGCAACCACTGGCAGCATTTCTGAGAGCAGCCTTGCAATATGCTGGCAGACCACGATCTTGCCTTCGATCTGATCTGCTTCAAATTCAGTCCGAACAGATTGCATCGACTGGCGTAGGTCAGGTGCGATCTCGTCAAGGACCCCGGCAATGACATGCTCGCTGGGGTGGTTGTTGCTAGCTGTGATATGAATGTAGCTTCGATGCTCTTCAGCAGCTTCTTCAATGCCGGCCGATAATGCAGTTGCATAAGATGATGACAGCGCTCGCGCCAAAATCTCAGAGTCCACTTTTTCTTGGACGAAACTGATGAGCACGTAGAATTCTCGCAGACTATCGCTCAGCACCATATATTCCCCTTCGCTTTCCTCCAGTACATCTAGAGAGAGCTCAGGTCGGGCTTGATTTAGCTCGTCAGCGATCATTGCGGCCCCAAACATCTCGTAGTCACGATCTATCAGGAGCAAGCAATCGACTTGATCCTCGACACACAAAAGCATGGGACCTCCGAGCATTTCAGATTGGGAATTGAAGATAATCCTCAGGTTGAGTCAATGAAACTTGCTGAAACGCGAGCTGGCGTCACGCAGGATATCGCCCAACTCGCGGCACGCGAGACGATCAGGTAGGGTGGCGGGAAGGCCCACCTGCGCCTGAGCGAGAGAAGATTCTATTGATTCGTAAGGTTTGCCTTTCGGCCCAACGGGCAGGCCGTTCCGCCATAGCGAGCAGCGGAAACCGTTGCCTGCAGGTTACTTCTCTGCCAGTGCCGCTTTGATGAGCGCCTGGGCCTCGGGGCTGGCCCAATGCGCAGGGCCCAGGAGCCTGCCCAGTTCGCGGCCCTGGCGGTCCACCAGGATGGTGGCGGGCAGCCCCGCCGACTGCAGGTCCGTGACGATCTTGGTCGATGGTTCCACATAGAGACTGAGTGCGTCCGCCCCGGTTTCCTTCAGGAAGCTGGAGGAGGCTTCAGCCCCCTTCCGGTCCACGCTGACCGCCACCACCTCGAACTGGTCCGAGCCAAGTTCCTGCTGGAGCTTCGCCAGATCCGGCATCTCTTTCCGGCACGGCGCGCACCAGGTGGCCCAGAGGTTGACCAGCACCACCCGGCCCTTCCAGTCACTGAGTTTCAGAGGCTTTCCCTGCCCATCGGCGAAGGCGATGTCAGGGAGCGGCTTGGGTTCCGGATGGATCAGGAAGGCGGCAAGCGTGCCGGTGGACAGCGTTTTGCTGAGGCCGCCCTGGGCCGCCGGAGCCGCGGTCGCAGGCGTTTCCACCGCCGTTTCCGCAGGTCCGGCCTTGCGCCCGGCGGCTTCATACAGATAATAGCCCGTAATCGCTGCGAGAATGACGAGGCCCGCCGCGATCTGCGCCAGGGGGCTGGATTTTTTCTTTTCGGTGCTCATGCGCAGAGTGTTTCGGACGGAATGAAGGATTTTCGATGACCAACAAGATGTGGGGCGGGCGCTTCCAGTCGGGGCCGGACGCGATCATGGAGGAGATCAACGCCTCGATCGGCTTCGACAAGCGCCTGTTCGCCCAGGACATTGCAGGCTCGAAAGCGCATGCCGCGATGCTGGCGAAGCAGGGGATCATCTCGAAACCCGATGCCGCCCTCATCAGGAAGGGCCTCGACCAGGTGCAAGCCGAGATCGAGGCCGGCGCCTTCACCTTCTCGCGCGCGCTGGAGGACGTCCACCTCAACGTCGAATCCCGCCTGAAGGAGCTGATCGGACCCGCCGCCGGGCGCCTGCACACCGCGCGCTCGCGCAATGACCAGGTGGCGCTCGATTTCCGGCTCTATGTGCGCGACACGGTTGACCGCCTCGACCAGCAGCTGAAGGCGCTGCAGCTGGCGCTGGCGGAGAAGGCGGAGGCCCATGCGGCAACCGTCATGCCGGGCTTCACCCATTTGCAGGTCGCCCAGCCCGTCACCTTCGGCCACCACATGCTGGCCTATGTCGAGATGCTGGCGCGTGACCGCTCGCGGCTGGCGGATGCGCGGCGGCGCATGAACGAGAACCCGCTGGGTGCGGCGGCGCTGGCCGGAACGAGCTTCCCCATCGACCGCCACATGACGGCCGCCGCCCTGGGCTTCGACCGCCCGACGCGCAACTCGCTCGACACGGTGGCCGACCGCGACTTCGTGCTCGAGACACTGTCGGCCTGCGCCATCTGTTCGATGCATCTCTCGCGGCTCGCCGAGGAGATCGTCATCTGGTCGACGAGCCAGTTCCGCTTCGTCAAGCTGTCGGACAGGTTCACCACCGGCTCCTCCATCATGCCGCAGAAGCGGAACCCCGATGCCGCCGAACTGGTGCGCGCCAAGCCCGGCCGCATCATCGGCGCGCTCCTGTCGCTTTTGACCGTGATGAAGGGCCTGCCGCTCGCCTATTCGAAGGACATGCAGGAGGACAAGGAGCCCGCCTTCGACGCCTTCGACAACATGTCGCTGGCGATTGCCGCCACCACCGGCATGGTGCGGGACATGGTCCCCAACAAGGACGAGATGCGCAAGGCCGCGGCCGCCGGCTTCTCGACGGCCACGGATCTCGCCGACTGGCTGGTCCGTACGCTGAAAATTCCCTTCCGCGAGGCGCACCATGTGACGGGCAGCCTGGTGGCGCTGGCCGAGAAGACGGGCTGCGATTTGCCGGAACTTCCGATTGCCGCCATGCAGTCGGTCGAGAAGCGCATCACGAGGGACGTGTATAAGGTGCTCACCGTAGAAGCCTCCGCCGCCTCGCGCACGAGCTTCGGCGGCACGTCGCCCAGGAACGTGGCGCGCGAGGCGAAGCGCTGGCTCAAGCTGCTGAAAGGATGACCGGGATGAGAACCATTTTCCTGCTCGCCGCGATCGCTGTCGCGCTCGCCGCCTGCGGCATCAAGGGCGACCCGCAGCCGCCCAAGCCAACCGAGACGCCCGCCGAGACCCAACAGGCCCAATAGCCATGCATCATTTCGCCTATCGCGACGGCGTGCTCCATGCCGAGGACGTGAGCCTCAAGGCGCTGGCCGAGGACGTCGGCACGCCTTTCTACTGCTATTCCAGCGCCACGCTGGAGCGCCACTACAGGGTCATGGACGACGCCTTCGCCGGCGCCGACCACATGATCTGCTATGCCATGAAGGCGAACTCCAACCAGGCCGTCATCCGCACCATGGCGGAGCTGGGCGCGGGCATGGACGTGGTCTCGGAAGGCGAATTGCGCCGGGCGCTCGCCGCCGGCGTGCCCGCCCGCAAGATCGTGTTCTCCGGCGTCGGCAAAACGGCGCGCGAAATGGCGCTGGCGCTGCGCGAGGGCATTGCCTGCTTCAACGTCGAGTCGGAACCCGAACTTGAACTCCTGTCGGACGTGGCCAAACGCTCCGGCCAGCGCGCCCCGGTGTCGATCCGCGTCAACCCGGACGTCGATGCGAGGACGCATCACAAGATTTCCACCGGCAAGGCCGAAGACAAGTTCGGCATCTCCTACGGCCGCGCGCGCGAGGTCTATGCCCGCGCCGCGGCCCTTCCCGGCATCGACGTGGCCGGCATCGACATGCATATCGGCAGCCAGATCACCGAGCTCGCCCCCTTCGAGAAAGCCTTCCGGCTGATGGGCGGGCTGACCGGGGAGCTGCGCGGGGACGGCCACAAAATCCGCCACCTCGACCTCGGCGGAGGCCTGGGAGCGCCCTATCGCGGCGACAACGACATTCCTCCGCACCCGGATGAATATGCGGCCATGGTCCGGAAGACGCTGGGCCATCTGAACCTCAAGTTCGTGCTCGAGCCCGGCCGCATGATCGCCGGCAATGCGGGCGTGCTGGTGTCGCGCGTGATCTACGTGAAGGACGGCGCCGGGAAGCACTTCGTCATCCAGGACGCGGCGATGAACGACCTGATCCGCCCCACCCTCTATGACGCCCATCACGAGATCATCCCGGTGGCGGCGCCTGCCACGGACGAAACCATGATGACGGACGTCGTCGGCCCCGTCTGCGAGTCGGGTGACTATCTCGCTAGGGGGCGGAAACTGCCCAAGGTCGCGCCGGGAGACCTTCTCGCCACCATGACGGCCGGGGCCTATGGCGCGGTGCAGGCCGGCACCTACAACACCCGGCCGCTGGTGCCGGAAGTCCTTGTGAAGGGCGGCAAATGGGCCCTGGTCCGCCCCCGCCAGACCTATGAGGAGCTGATCGGACTGGACCGCCTTGCCGCCTGGCAGGACAGAAAGTGACGCGTCCGGGGGATTGCCGCGATTGTGATCGCCGCCGCGGCGCATTTTGGCCGTCATCCGTGCTATGCTGACACTGATCATGGCAAATCCGCGCGCGACCCACATCGACCACAAGATTGCCCAGGCCCGCCTGGCCCTGGGGTTCGAGCGCGTATGGGCGGCCCTGCACTGGCCGCTGGTGCTGCTGGCCGCCGCAGCCGCTCTGGTGATCGCCGGCCTGCTGCCGATGCTGCCCGCCTGGGCACGGGCCACGCTGATGGTGGCCTGGGCGCTGGCCTTCCTCTGGTCGCTCCGCCCCAGTTTCGGCCTCCGCTGGCCCAGCCGCCAGGAGGCCATGCGCCGCGTCGAGCAGACATCCGGCCTTTTCCACCGCCCCGTCTCGGCGCGCGACGACCGGCTCCCCAGCGATATCGACGACCCCCTCCAGAAGGCGCTGTGGGAGGAGCACCGCCTGCGCCAGCTCAGGGGCCTGGTCGATCTCAAGGCCGGCGTTCCGCGCTCCCGCTGGCGCGACATCGACCCGCGGGCGCTTCGCCTGCCCGTCGCGCTGGCCCTGGCCGTTGCGGTCCTGCTGGGACCGGGCGACATCCGCGGCAGCCTGTCCGGCAGTTTCAGCTTTGCGCCGCCCGGCGCGCAGCCGGAGCTGGCGCTGGATGCCTGGCTGAAGCCTCCCGCCTACACCGGCAAGCCGCCTCTGCTGCTTACCGGGGCCGCCATGGCGGAACGCCTGAAGCAGGACCCGGAACTGCTTGTGCCGGAGAATACCGTGCTTTCGCTGCGCGTTGCCGGGGCGGCGGCGCCCAAGCTCACCTTCCACGAACTCGTGGACGGCGATGCGGCAACGCCCGAGATCGCCGATTTGAAGCCGCAGGTGAAATCGGCCGATGGCCTGTTCCAGGCCGGCGTGACCCTCACCCGCCCCGCCACCGTGAGGGTGTCGGATGGCGGCCGCGAGCTTGGCGTCTGGCGCATCGCGCTCATCCCCGATGCCGCGCCCAGGGTGGAGATCGCCGCCGTCCCCGCGGGCGATTCCTCCGGCACGCTGACGGCGAAATGGAAGGTGTCGGACGACTATGGCGTCACCGGCGTCACCGCCGATATCTATCTGGCCGATGACCAGGACGGGGGCGTGGGCTTCTCCGGCCCCGGCATCTTCGAGTTCGATCCTCCGCAGCTCAAGATCGGCCTGCGCAAGGCCTCGCCCAAGGAGGAGACCGGCGAATCCAAGGCCGATGTGGCGGAACATCCCTGGGCCGGCTTCATGGTGGAGATGACTTTGACCGCGCGCGATGCCGCGGGCCACGCCACCGAGAGCGCCAAGCACAGTTTCCGCCTGCCCGAGCGCCTGTTCACCAAGCCCCTGGCCCGCGCCCTCATCGAGCAGCGCCGTCGCCTCATTCTCAATCCGCAGGAGGCGGGCGGCGTGGCCGAGATGCTTGACGCCATCCTCACCTATCCCAAGGGCCTGATCGACCGCTCCGGAACCCAGATCGCCATTGCCGCCGTGCGCTCGCGCCTGCGCGCCGCGGAAGACCGCGCCGACATCGGCGCCGTCATCGGCGACCTCTGGCAGATCGCCGTCAACATCGAGGACGGCGCCTCTGCCGATGCCAGGGCGGAGCTTGAGGCGCTGCGCAAGGAACTCGACAAGGCGCTGAGGCAGGGCGCGCCGCCGGAGCGCATCGCCGAGCTGACGAAGAAGCTGCGCCAGGCGCTTGACCGCTACATGGACTCGAAGATGAAGGAGGCGCAGAAGCGCCTCGCCGAAGGCCAGCAGCAGAAGGAGGCCAGCCAGCCGCCGGGCCAGACGGTGACGCCGCAGGACCTGCAAAAGATGCTGGACATGATCGACAAGCTGTCGAAGAGCGGCAACAATGAAGCCGCCCAGCAGCTGCTCTCGCAGCTCGAGGACATTCTCCGCAACCTGAGGCCGGGCATGCCGCAGCAGGGCCAGGGCCAGGGCCAGGGCCAGGAGAGCCCGCTGGGCCAGATGCTCGACAAGCTCACCGGCCTGATGCGCCAGCAGCAGAATCTGATGGACGAGACCCAGCGCATGCCGCAGCAGGGCATGGGCGGGGAAGACCAGCCCAACGACGGCCAGCAGCCGGGCGAGGGCAAACAGTCCGGCACGGGAAGCCTCGGCGACCGCCAGCAGGAGCTGGGCAGGATGCTGGAGGACATGATGAAGCAGTTCGGCCGGAACGGCATGGAGGCGCCGCGCGCCTTCGGCCAGGCGGGCAAGAACATGAACCGCGCCGAAGACTCGCTGCGCCAGGGCGACCGCGAGCAGGCGCTGGGCGAACAGGGCGAGGCAATGCAGAAGCTGAGGGAAGGCGCCAGGGGCATGGCCGAGCAGCTGATGCAGCAGTCGCGCGGCCAGCAGGATTCGCAAGGCCAGAACGGCGAGGCCCGCGGCGATGACGTTGATCCGCTGGGCCGCCCGCTGCCGGGCAGCGTCGAGAACCAGGGCCCGGACAAGAACATGCTGCCCTCCGAACTCGCCATGGAGCGCGCCCGCCAGATCCTTGAAATGCTGCGCTCCCGCGCGGGAGAATCGAACCTGCCGAAAATCGAGCGCGACTATATCGACCGGCTGCTGAACGGCCTTTACTGAGCGGGCAGGCCCTGCTCGATCCGCAGCGGGCCGGCGGCCAGCCACCAGCGCCCGCCGCGGCGGCCCATGCCGGACACGGTGAGGCCGCCGGGCAGCCTGCTGCCGATGGTCACCGGCACCAGCGTCTTTCCCGCCGCGTCATCGACCGCCACGAAGGCCACGCCATCCAACACAGTGAGAAGCTCATAGGCGAGAACGGCGCCGGGCGCATCGTCGGCGCCAGCGCGGGGAACCGCGCCGAGCGACTGCGTGGTGAGCGGGTCGGCGCCTGCCGGGCCATCCATGATCACCTTGCGCTTGGGCGCCGGAAAATTGAGGCCGAGATTGGGCGGCGGATCTTCCATGCCGTTGAGCGCAACCACCTTGTAGGCGGCAAAGGCGATGACCCCGGCCGCCAGCGCCAGGGACAGGACATAGGTGAGGATGTCGGTGAATTTCTCCGCCATTGCGTGCTGCCGTCCCCTTGGCGCACTGTGCGCCAGAGAGCTTGCGCCAGCGTTGCGGGACGCTTCAGCGGTCAAGCCGCAGCGCCAGGCCCTTGCGCGCCAGAGACAGAAGGCAGCGCCCGGCAATGGCCTGCGCCAGTTCGCTGTTTTGGCGCGCCGCCAGCACGTTGGCGGACAATGTGCCGCCGGCCGTGACAAGGTCGGAAAGGCCCCAGGCCCGCACCTGCGCGATGACCAGCCGCTGGCGGCGGAAGAACACCGGCGGGCGCGCCTGCTTGACCACCTGGTCGGCCGTCGCGCCGCGGTCGACGGCGAGGCGGAATTCGGCAAGCCTCAGCGCCTGACCGTGGACAACGCCGAGCAGCCGCCCGGCGTCCTGCCCGCCGCGCACCAGATCGTGGAACAGCCGGTCCGCCTCCGCCACCTCGCCGCCGAACACCGCATCCGCCAGCGCATCAGGCGTCGAGCCTGTGTCATTGCCGCAGATCGCCTCCACGTCCTCCACGCTCACCCGAGCGCGGCCGAGGCAATAGAGCGCCAGCTTCTCCGCCTCGCGCGTCGCGAGGCCACGCGCCGTTCCGGCAAGCTCGATGAAGCGCGCCAGCGCATCCTGCCCGATCTTCAGATTATCCTGCCGGAGCAACTGCTCCACCATGCCGGCGATCTCGCCCGCCTCCGCCTCGTAGAGCGGAACGATCAGCGCATGTGGGCTCTTTTCGAACTGGGCGCGGAGCTGCGAGTTCTTCGGCAGCGCGGCGGCTTCCGCCACCACGAGATTGCCCCGCGCCTTGCCTTCGAGCAGCGGCAGCGCGGCCTTAAGGAAGCCCTCGCCCACCCCCTTCACCCAGATGGCCCTGGAGCCGCCGAACATCGAGATCGACTGCACCTCGTCGATGAGGCGCGCCGGATCCGAAACGACGTCCTGATCGGTCAGCGACGTCACGGCGAAGGGATCGTCGGGCGGGCCGACAATCTTCTTCACGGCACGCCGCGCGAGTTCGCGCACCGCATCGCCCTCCTCGCCATGGATCAGGATGGCGGCGATGGCCGGATCGGGGCTGCGGAGAAAGGCATCGAGCCCCGCGGGCTTGATGGCCGTCATGAGCTCTGCTGTTGCTTGGCGAAAAAGGCCGCGAGCCTGGTGCGGATGTCGGCCCCAACTTCCTGCGCGGCGCGCTCGGTGGCGTCCTTCTGGGCCTGCAGGTCGGCGAAGGGCTGGCGGACCACGTCATAAGGCACGCGGGAGAAGGTTGTGCCCCTGGTCACCACCTTGCCGGTGGTGCGGTCCACCAGTTCGTAGCCGGTGGTGATCAGGATGGCCTGCCGCGTGACCGCCGGCTGCGTGTTCTCGATCACGTCATTGTCGGCAACCGTGGTGGTGAGATTCAGCAGATAACGTTCCTCCTGCCCCTTGCCGGTCTGCATGGAGGAGATGAGCTCGTTGCGGATGATCTGGCCGGGCCGGTCGGACGCCTCCGGGATCGAGATCGAGGCAAGGCTTCCGGCAACGCCCGGATTGGTGGCGGATGAACCGTACATGGGACGGTAGCCGCAGCCGGCCAGCACCAGCGCGGCAACCGTCAGCAGGGTGGCGGAAAGCCTCGGCATCAGCCGACAATATTGGCGATACGGCCGGGCACCACAATCACTTTCTTCGCCGGGCGGCCTTCCAGCGCGCGCGCCACCGAAGCGAGCTTCAGCACCAGTTCCTCCACCGCCCTGGGCGCCAGATCCCTCGCCACCGTAATCTCGTCCCGGCGCTTGCCATTGACTTGCACGGCGATTGTCACCTGGTCATCCGCCAGCAGAGCCGGATCCGGCTTGGGCCAGGCGGTGTCGACGACGAAGCCCGGTTTTTTCATGGCCTGCCAGCACTCTTCCGCAAGGTGCGGCATCATGGGGGCGGAGGCGAGAACAAGAAACTCCGCCGCTTCCTTGACGGAGGCCGCATCGGCCCTGGCCACGGCGAGGGCGGCAGCCAGCGCATTGGCCAGTTCGTAGATGCGGGCGATGGCGCGGTTGAACCGCAGCGAGGAGAGATCGTCCGTCACCGCGGCGAGCGCCTTGTGGGCGGCGCGGCGCAGGTCAAGGGAGGCCCCGGCATCCCCGCCACCCGGATAATCCGCCGCGTCGTTGACGAGACGCCAGACGCGCTGGGTGAAGCGCCAGGCGCCCTCGGCGCCGGCCTCGGTCCACTCGATGTCGCGCTCGGGCGGCGTGTCGGACAGCATGAACCAGCGCGCCGTGTCGGCGCCGAAGCGGGCGATGATGTCATCGGGGTCGACCACGTTCTTCTTCGATTTCGACATCTTCTCGACGCCGCCCACGTCGAGCGGTTCGCCGGTCCCGGCATGCACCCACCGGCCGTCCCGGTTCACGGCGTCGGCCGGCAGCACCCACTCGCCACTCCGTGTACGGAAGGTCTCGTGGATGACCATGCCTTGCGTGAACAGGCTCTCGAAGGGTTCCTTGACGGCCAGGTGGCCCGTCGCCGTCATGGCGCGCGCATAGAAGCGCGAGTAGAGCAGGTGCAGGATCGCGTGCTCGACGCCGCCGATATACTGGTCCACACTCATCCAGTATTCCGCCGCGGGCATGCTGACCGGGTCCGCCGCGTGCGGCGAACAGAAGCGGGCGTAATACCACGACGAGTCGATGAAGGTGTCGAAGGTGTCGGTCTCGCGCTTCGCCTTGCCGCCGCAGGAGGGGCAGCTGACGTGCTTCCAGGACGGGTGATGCTCCAGCGGATTGCCCGGCTTGTCGAAACTCACGTCCTCCGGCAGCGTCACCGGCAGCTGTTCCTTCGGCACCGGAACGATGCCGCAGGACGGGCAATGGATCACCGGAATGGGGCAGCCCCAATAGCGCTGGCGCGAGACGCCCCAGTCACGCAGGCGGAAATTCACCTTGCGCCCGCCGATGCCCATCTCTTCCATGCGCTTCGCAATCTCCTCCTTCGCCTCCGGCACGCTCATGCCATCGAGGAAGCCGGAGTTGATGAGAACGGCGTTGTCGCCTTCCTTCTCGAGGACGGCCTCGCTGCCCACCTCGAAAGTCCTGGGGGCGGCGCCCTTCGGCGCGACAACGGGGATCACCGGCAGGCCATATTTGCGGGCGAAGTCAAGGTCGCGCTGGTCATGCGCCGGGCAGCCGAAGATGGCGCCTTCGCCATAGCCCATCAGCACGAAGTTCGCGGCATAGACCGGAAGCCTGACGCCGAGGCGGAAGGGATGGCGGGCATAAAGGCCCAGCGGATAGCCCTTCTTCTCGGCGCGCTCGATCGTTTCCTCGGACGTGCCCAGCGCCGCCACATCGCGGCGGAACGCGGCAAGGCCCGCATCCTTCCCGGAAAGGCGTTTGGCCAGATCATGATCGGCCGAGATGGCGCAGAAGCTGGCGCCGAAGATCGTGTCGTGGCGCGTCGTGTAGACGGTCAGGCGCTCGTCCAGCGCCTTGCCGGTCTCGTCCTCGAGCGCGAAGGAGAAGCGCATGCCCTCCGACCGGCCGATCCAGTTCTTCTGCATCAGCCGCACTTTTTCCGGCCATTTGGTGAGGCCGTCGAGCGCCGAGAGCAGCTCGTCCGAGTAAGCGGTGATCTTCAGGAACCACTGCGCGAGCTCGCGCTTCTCGACCAGCGCACCCGAGCGCCAGCCGCGCCCGTCGATGACCTGCTCATTGGCGAGCACCGTGTGGTCCACCGGGTCCCAGTTCACCATCGAAACCTTGCGCTCGACGAGACCGGCCTTCATGAAGTCGATGAACATCGCCTGTTCATGCACGTAGTAGGAGGGATCGCAGGTGGCGATCTCGCGGCTCCAGTCCAGCGCCAGCCCCATCGACTGGAGCTGGCGCTTCATGGTGGCGATGTTGTCGTAGGTCCAGGACCTGGGATGGACGCCGCGGTCGATGGCGGCATTCTCCGCCGGCATGCCGAAGGCGTCCCAGCCCATGGGGTGAAGCACATTGTAGCCCAGCGCCCGGCGGAAGCGCGCAATCACGTCGCCCATCGTGTAGTTGCGCACATGCCCCATGTGGATGCGGCCCGACGGATAGGGGAACATCTCGAGCACATAATATTTCGGGCGCGAGGCGTCTTCCCTGGCTTCGAAGCTCTTGTTTTCGCTCCAGTGCCTCTGCCAGCGCGGCTCGGCGTCGCGCGGGTTGTAACGTTCCATGCTCACGGCAGTTATCCTGTCGAAACGGGGGGGGCGGCCTGGCGGAAGCTGGTACCAGTCCTTGAAATGCCCCGCAAGCCTGGCCTGGCGCATGTTCCGTTCAGGCGGAACCGCCCGGACGGAACACGCGCCAGATCAAAAACTTGCGCATGATCTTATCGCAAAACCGGTTCCACTTTTGCGGATCATGCCCTAAAGCAGCGTGCTGACAGGAGTTTCCGGCATGGTCCACGAGGGTCTGAAAAAGCTGCTGAACGGGGTGGCGGCGGCCACCAGGCAGGCCCACCGGGCGCCGGAAAGCGTCACCCTCATCGCCGTGTCCAAAACCTTCGGCGGGCCGGAGATCGTCCCGGTCATCGAGGCCGGCCAGCGGGTGTTCGGCGAAAACCGGGTGCAGGAGGCGAAGTCCAAGTGGCCGGCCCTCAGGATGGCCTGGCCGGACATTGAACTGCACCTGATCGGCCCGCTCCAGTCCAACAAGGCGGCGGAGGCCGTGCAAATCTTCGACGCCATCCACACCGTGGACCGCCCGAAAATCGCAGCCGGGATCGCCAGCGAAATGCGCCGGCAGGCAAAGCGGGTCAAGCTCTTCGTCCAGGTCAACACCGGCCGCGAGCCGCAGAAGGCGGGGATCGACCCCGATCAGGCCGATGCTTTTCTGAAGGAGTGCCGCGACGTTCACGGTCTCGAGATCTCAGGCCTGATGTGCATCCCGCCCGACGGGGAGGACCCGAATCCCCATTTCACCCTGCTGGCCGGGATCGCCGCCCGCAACGGCCTCAGCCAGCTCTCCATGGGCATGAGCGGCGACTACGCCACGGCAATCGCCTGCGGGGCCACCCATGTGAGGGTTGGCTCCGCCATCTTCGGAACGCGGCCTCAGCCGGCGTAGCGCAGGATGGCGCAGAGCGCGGCGCCGGGAACAGGCAGATCGTCCTTGCGGACCGCCAGAACCCGGCCGCCGGTTGCCAGTACATGAGCGGCGATCTCATCGACGATGTCATAGCTCTTGGCGGTGTCCGCCGCGGCAAAGCGGATGCCGCCGTCCTCGTCCATCCAGCCCTGGACGTTCTGGTCGATGTCCACCATCAGCAGCTCGACAGCGCCGCGCACCGCGGCGCGCGCCACGTCGCTCAGGTCGGCTGAGGTGCGGCCCACGCCGCTGCGGTTGCCATAGACCGCCTTCAGCTTGGCAAGCTCTTCGGCATAGACCTCGTCCAGCAGCGGCGCGGTGCGCGCCGCGAGTTCCTGGTCGGTGGTCTCGTCCGGGTTGACACTGATTATCTGGCTTACAAGGTGATGATAGCGATTGACCGAATGGAACAGGACAGCGAGCGGGTTGACACCCGCCACGATCAGAGGCGCGCTGTGCCCGACGAGCAGCGGACGCAGGGCCCCGTCAATGGCGTGGAGATACTGCAGATGGCGGATGCGCTGTCCCTCGTCACCATGGATGCGGCCGCTGTGCGAACGGTCGTTGAGCGAGGACTTGCCGGAATGGCTTGCCGCGTCCTTCGGCAGTCCCGGCACCTTCACGGGCTGCGCAACGCCGCCGGGCAGCACCTCGATCAGCCGCACGCCATTCTCCGAGAGAGCCAGCACATAGGCCTCATGCGGGAAGGCGAGCGCCCGGAGCAGGGGCTTGAGATAGAAGCGATCCGACACATCCAGCGCCTGCGATAGATTGTTGGCGAGGCGGTAGGTGCGCAGCCTGTCCGGCGTGGCCAGGACGGCAAGGCTGTGCGCCTGCAGCGCCCAGAAGGCGTCGTCCTCGGCGAAGGTGGTGAGGTTCTCTTCCAGGAGGGCGCGGCGGCGCTTGTCGAAGCCCACCTCGTCGAGCTGCGCCAGCGCCTGCTTGACCAGATTGCCATATTCAATCCGGGCAGCGCGGATGTTCTGGGTCACCGGCGTGGTGGGCAGGTAGATCGACACGCAGGCGTCAGCACGTTCGCGGCTGAGTTCAGCGATGTCCTGGGTGGCCGGCAGATCAATGTGAAGCACCGGAAAATCCTCTACCAAATGAAGTTGCTGGGGTAAGACGTAGTTGGCGTGACGCTGTCTGTCAACTCGGCACTCACGACATCCGGTCAGATGACAATCCTCGCGTGGCGACCGATCAGGCCCAGGATGATGCGCATGTCGCGCATCGACACCGCGACGCAGCCCGCCGTCGGCCCGCCGTCCGGCTGGCGCAGGTGGAAGAACACCGCACTGCCATGCCCCTGCACCCGCGGCCGCCCGTTGTGGGACAGCTCCACCACCACGTCATAGAGGTGGTCCGCCCGCTTCATCGTCTCGTGTGCTGTGGCATAGGGAATACGGACGAGGCGGTTGTAGTTGCGGTCGCCCACCGTCTCGCACCAGCCGTCGAAATCCCGCATCGCCTGCGCTTTGAGGCCGGTGCGCGGCGGCAGGCCCCTGTCGGCGCGGTAGAACAGGCGGCGAACCTGCCAGCCGCCCCTGGGGCTCGCCCCGTCACCCTCGCGCTTCAGGAAGCGTTTGCCGGATCTGCCGATGGAGCAGGGGAATGTCATCCCGCCCACCTTCAGCAGGCCCGTCGCCACCGTCGCGTTGCGGGTGAGGACGCGGATGGTCTGGACAGTTCTTTTCACAGGGCGGAATTTCCGGCACTTCGGCCTTGAAAAGGCCATGTGACACCTTAACATCCGCCATGGCTGGAGCAAGCGATTTCAAAGACTTCAGGGCAAGGGGTAGCGATGGGCAGTACGAAGAAGATCATCATCGTCGATGACGACGACATGCTGCGCGAGACGCTGACCGAACAATTCTCCCTGCATGACGAATTCGCCGTCACCGAGGCCGCCACCGCCACCGCCGGCGTCAAGGCCATCAAGGCGGACGCGCCCGACCTCGTCATCCTCGACGTGAACCTGCCCGACATGGACGGCCGCGAGGCCTGCAAGATCATCCGCAAGAACGGTTACAGGAGCCCGGTGATCCTGCTGACCGCCGAGGCCTCCGAGGCCGGCACCATCCTCGGGCTGGATTCCGGCGCCAATGACTATGTGACCAAGCCTTTCCGCTTCGCCGTGCTGCTGGCGCGCATCCGCGCCCATCTCCGCCAGCACGCGCACAGCGAGGACGCCACCTTCAAGGTCGGCCCCTACATCTTCAAGCCCTCGGCCAAGCTGCTGATGGACGGCAGCGACCGCAAGATCAGGCTGACCGAGAAGGAAACCGCCATCATCAAGTTCCTGCTCCGTTCGAGCGAGCAGACCGTCGGCCGCGACGTGCTGCTGCAGGAGGTGTGGGGCTACAATGGCGGGGTCACCACCCACACGCTCGAAACCCATGTCTACCGGCTCCGCCAGAAAATGGAGCGCGACCCGTCTCGTGCCGAGATCCTGATCACCGAAGGCGGTGGCTACAGGCTCGTCCCCTGAGCTTCGCTCCCTTGAGCTTGGCGGCCCGCCCCGCCTCATGTAAACGACCCTCAAAGTCTGTGGCTCATGTTCTTGTAGATCAGGCGATTCCGCCTGAACGGATCATGCGCCGGGGACGAAAACAACCGGGGCCGGGCTGGGGTTTAATGAGCGTTAGGGCGGACGTTGAGACATTGCGCGGCATCCCGATTTTCTCGGACTGCGATGCCGTTCACCTGCAGCTGCTGGCCTTTTCCGCCGCGCGGCAGAACTTCTCCGTAGGCGAGTTCCTGATCCGTCAGGGCAACAAGGGCACGGCTGCCTTCCTCATTCTCAGCGGCGAGGCCCGTCTTTCATCCACCGATGCGGGGCCACTCGGCTCCGTTGGCGAAGGCTCGCTCCTGGGCGAGATCGCGATGATCGGCGACCGGCCCTATTCGGTCACGGCCACGGCCGTCAACGGCATTTCCGCCGTCCGCATCGACCGCGAATTGTTCATGCGCCTCGCCCGCGAATTTCCCGAATTCGGCGCCGCCGTGTTCGGCGTGCTGTCGCGCCGCCTCGACCTGGTGATGGGCGATCTTGACGCCGCCCGCAGGCAGTTCGAGAAGGCGCGTTCCTTCAAGTCGATCTGATCAGGCGGCGGCGAAGCTCGCCATCACCGGCACGTGGTCCGAGGGCTGGTCCCAGCCGCGCGCTTCCTTGAGAATGTCGATCTTCTTGCAGCCGGGCGCCAGCCCCGCCGTCGACCAGATATGGTCCAGCCGGCGGCCGCGGTCGCTCGTTTCCCAGTCCCTGGCGCGGTAGCTCCACCAAGTATAGAGCTTCTGGTCCGGCGGCACGTGCTGGCGCAAGAGGTCCACCCACTTGCCCTTCTTCTGGATGCGCAGCAGGCCCTCGGTCTCGACCGGCGTGTGGCTGACGACTTTCAGGAGGTCCTTGTGGGACCACACGTCATGCTCCAGCGGCGCGATGTTGAGGTCGCCGACGAGAATGCCCTCATGGCCTTTCGGCACGCAGCCTTTGCCGAACCAGGCTTCAAGCTCGTCGATGAACTGAAGCTTGTGGGCGAATTTCCCGTTGATCCTGGGGTCCGGCTCGTCGCCGCCCGCGGGCACATAGAGATTATGGATCGTCACCGGCTTCCTGCCGGCGACCGTCACCTGGATGTGGCGGCAATCCTCCTTGCCGCAGAACGGCTTCGTGGACTGCGCCAGGAACGGCCGCTTCGAGACGATGGCTACCCCGTGATAGCCCTTCTGGCCGAACTCGGCGATGTGCTCGTAGCCCGCGCCGCGGATGGGACCCGACGGAAACTGGCCCTGCGGACACTTGGTTTCCTGCAGGCACAGCACGTCCGGCTGCCAGCGCTCGAGAAGCTTGCCGACCAGCCCGATGCGGAGACGGACCGAATTGATGTTCCAGGTGGCGACCTTGAGGCTCATGCCCTAAGGCCCGCTCTTGCTCTCGCGCTTGATCTTGACCACGAAGAGCTTGGGATCCGGATTGATGCCGGCCTGCAGGTTCTCGAGCGAAACGCTGGTCTTGCGGCCTTTGCTGTCGGTGACGATCCACTGCTGCAGCGCGTTGCGGACCTGGTCATAGACCAGCGTCAGCTGGCCGTTGCCCAGCGTGTTCTTCTTGTCCTCCACGGTGACGGTGATGATGCCGTCCTGGTCCTGGAAGTCGATGATTTTTGTATCGCCCAGAATGTCCACCTTGTCGCCCAGCACGAGCCGCAGCGGCGTCTGGGAGAGCGGGAACTGGTCGCCCTTCTCCTTCTTGACGTTCTTGATGGTGAGCCAGGTGCCGTCCGCCACGATCAGGAATGGATTGGGCGGCGCATATTCGAAGCGCATCTTGCCCGGCTTCGAGATGTAGAAAATCCCTTGCGACATGTTGCCCTTCGGGCTGATCTGCGTGAATTCGCCCTGCAAGGTCCTGAAGCTGTTGAGATAACCGGAAATGGCGTCAACCGCCGTCTTCTGCTCCGCGCTGAGCGCGATCGGCTCCGCGGCCATGGCCGGAAGGGCGGCGGCTGTGGCGAGGGCCACTCCCAGGAAGGCGCGGCGCGAGAGCTGAAAGTGACTGGTCATCCTGTTCCTTCCGGATTGGGGGCGGTGCAAATCGCCAGGGTTTCTAGAGCAGGTTTCGGTTCAGTGGAATCGAAACCTGCTCCATCTCTTTGTCTGGTCGCATTTTCGACGGTCAACCGGTGTCCACCTGACCTGAAAATGCTTCATCTCTTTGTTTTGTCGCATTTTCGACGGTCAACCGGTGTCCACCTGACCTGAAAATGCTTTAGGCAAACGCAGGCTTACCCGCAAGAACGGGCCGATTTTGAGGCAAGGCCCGGAGATAACGGAAATGTCAGTCCCGGGCGCTGTCCCCCGGCGCCAGGATTTCGCGTTTTCCCGTGGCATTGGCGGCGGATATCAGCCCTTCCCGCTCCATCCGCTCGATAAGGCTTGCGGCCTTGTTGTAGCCCACCTGCAGGCGGCGCTGCACATAGGAGGTCGAGACCTTCTTGTCGCGCAGCACGACCTGCACCGCCTGATCATAGAGGTCATCGCCAGAGGCGCCGCCCTCGCCGCCCGTGCCGCCGCCCTCGCCGAAGACGCCGTCCTCCGGCTCCTCGGTAACGGCCTCGACATATTGCGGAGAGCCCTGCGCCTTGATGTGGCTGACGATCTTTTCCACCTCGTCATCCGACACGAAGGGACCGTGGAGGCGTGAGATGCGCCCGCCGCCCGCCATGTAGAGCATGTCGCCCTGGCCCAGCAGCTGCTCCGCGCCCTGCTCGCCCAGGATTGTGCGGCTGTCGATCTTGGAGGTCACCTGGAAGGAAATGCGGGTGGGGAAATTGGCCTTGATGGTGCCGGTGATCACGTCGACCGAGGGGCGCTGGGTGGCCATCGCCACATGGATGCCGGCGGCGCGCGCCATCTGCGCCAGGCGCTGCACGGCCCCTTCGATGTCCTTGCCCGCCACCATCATCAGGTCGGCCATCTCGTCGATGATGACCACGATATAGGGCATGGGCGAGAGGTCCATCGCCTCCTTCTCGAAGACGGGCTCGCCCGTCTCGGGGTCGAAGCCGGTCTGGACGGTGCGATGCAGCTCCTCGCCCTTCTGCGCCGCCTGCTTCAGGCGCGCGTTGTAGCCGTCGATGTTGCGCACGCCGACCTTGGACATCTTGCGATAGCGCTCTTCCATCTCGCGGACCGCCCATTTCAGGGCGACCACGGCCTTGCGCGGATCGGTGACGACGGGAGCGAGCAGATGCGGAATTCCTTCGTATACAGACAATTCCAGCATTTTGGGGTCGATCATGATCAGCTTGCAGCGTTCCGGCGGCAGCCTGTAAAGCAGCGAAAGGATCATGGTGTTGATGCCCACCGACTTGCCGGAGCCCGTTGTGCCGGCGATCAGCAGATGCGGCATGCGCGCGAGATCGGCGAAGACCGGTTCGCCGCCGATGTTCTTGCCGAGCGCTATGGCGAGGTTGAGGTTGGTCTTCTCGAAGGCCTCGGAGCCCAGCATCTCCCGCAGGAACACGGTTTCCCGCCTGGCATTGGGCAGCTCGATGCCGATGGCGTTGCGGCCCTGAACGACGGCGACGCGCGCCGAGAGGGCGCTCATCGAACGGGCAATGTCGTCGGCCAGCGAAATGACCCGGGACGATTTGATGCCCGGCGCGGGCTCGAGCTCGTAGAGCGTCACCACGGGGCCGGGCCGCACCTTCATGATCTGACCCTTCACGCCGAAGTCGTCGAGCACGCCTTCAAGCATGCGGGCGTTCTGCTCCAGCGCCTCGTCGGAAAGCTCGGCTGGCTTGCCGGCGCGCTTCGGCTCGGCGAGCAGCGTCAGCGGCGGCAGCTCGTATTCCGGCGCGGCCCCGAAGCCCAGGCGTGGCTGCATGTCCTTCCTCAGGCGCTTGCCCTGCTTCAGCGGCTTGTGGGAGCGCGTCACCTTGGGCGCGGCGGCTTCGTCTTCAGCGGCCTCCTCTTCCCCGGCATGCTCCGGTTCGGCTTCATAGCCGTCTTCCCCGGCGCAGGCCTCTTCCTCCCCGGCACGGTCCTCCGCCGCAGGCTCCTCCTCCGCCCGGTCATCGAGGGGTGGGGCTGGGCGGCGGGCGGAGAAGGTGGGCTCGATGCGCGCCGCCGTCTGGCCCCTGCCGCGACGCGGCATTTCGGTCTGCGGGGCAAGGCGGCGGATGATATCGTCGGCATCGCCCTGCTGGTGCTCGAACTGGGCTTCCGTCCGGCGCAGGTCGCGCCAGCGCGACCGGAGCTTGCCGGGCGCGCGGAAGGCCACGCCAATCGCCCAGCCTGCGGCGCGCCAGGCCTTGCGGCTTCGGCTTGGCGCGGCCGCGGCCTGCCCGACGGCGGCGGCCCGGCTGACACCCAGCGCACGCCGCCCGAAGACCACCGCCACAGCCAGCATGAGGAGGCCGGTGGCGAGCGTCGGGACCCAGCCGGAGATGGCGATCGACAGCACCATCATCATGAGATTATGAATGACGTCCCCCGCATTGCCGCCCAGCCCGGAGGTGAGCGGCCAGCCGGACGGAGCAGGCACGGCCGCAAGCATGGCGCAGGCCGCGAGGGTGCACAGGATCCACGAGAAAGACTGGCGCAGCGGGCGCGGCAGGCCGTCATGGGCGAGGAAGCCCGCGGCCCAGCGCATCGGGATCGCCAGCAGCACCAGCACGCCGAGGCCGAAAAACTGCATCAGCTCGTCGGCGGCCACCGCACCCGGATAGCCCAGCCAGTTGCGCGCCGTTCGGTCAAGCGCATGGTTGAGGGAAGGGTCATCCACCGACCACGAGGCCAGCGACAGGCTGGCGGCGATGAGGCCCAGGAACAGCACGCCGCCCGCCGCCTCGAACAGACGGCGCATGAGGAAGATCCGGACGGCGGCGGGAACCGCACTGTCATCGGTGTCGTAGGACGGTTGATACGCCATCACAAAGCCTCCGCCGGGGAGACACTCCGCCGACCCTGACACATGGTTAAGCCCATTTTCGCCGGGCCGTGGTTAAGGCTGGGTTTAAGCGGGCAAGAGGAAACCCGGCGGAGGCGCCCCCGCCGGGTTCTATGCCGTCACAGGTGGGATCAGGTCAATTGTAGGCGCGCTCGCCGTGGTCGACGAGGTCGAGGCCCTCGCGCTCCTCCTGTTCCTTGACGCGCAGCCCCGTGACCGCCTTGCAGATGAACAGCGCCGCGGCGGAGACCACCGCGGTCCAGACAACGGCGACGATCACCGCCATCACCTGCGCAAACATCTGACCCCCGAAGGAATAGGCGGCGACCGCCACGGTCGGACCCGCCGCCAGATAATCGGTGACGCCCGTGCCGCCCAGCGCCGGGTTGACGAAAACGCCGGTCAGCAGCGCGCCCAGGATGCCGCCCACGCCATGGACGCCAAACACGTCGAGCGAGTCGTCATAGCCGAGCCTCGCCTTCAGCGCGACCACCGCCCACAGGCAGAGGAAGCCCGCCGCAATGCCGATGAGGATGGCGCCGCCGGGGCCCACGAAGCCGCAGGCAGGCGTGATGGCGACGAGCCCCGCCACCGCGCCGGAGGCGGCGCCGAGCAGGCTCGGGTGACCTCGGAAGATCCACTCGCCACCGGTCCAGGCAAGGGCCGCCGCGGCCGCCGCGACCGTCGAGTTGAGGATGATCAGCGCCGTGAGACCGTTGGCCTCGAGGCTCGATCCGGCGTTGAAGCCGTACCAGCCGAACAGCAGCAGGCCGACGCCGGTGAGCACAAAGGTCAGGTTGTGCGGCGTGATCGGGTCGCGGCCATAGCCCACGCGCTTGCCGAGAAACAAGGCGCAGACGAGACCCGCCACGCCGGCATTGATGTGAACAACCGTGCCGCCCGCGAAGTCGAGTGCGCCAAGGTTGAACAGATAGCCATTTCCGGCATTGACCAGTGCGCCATATTCGCCGAGCACCGCGGCCCTTGCCTCCTCCGTCGTTGCGGCGGCCAGCGCGTCGAGCAATTGCTTCGCCTTCTCCTCGCCCACCAGCGAGCTGACCAGCGCCAGATTTTCGGCTGACAGCGTATAGGCGTCAGGGCCGGCCCAGAACCACACCATGTGCGCCATGGGCAGATAGGCGAAGGTGAACCACAACACCATGAACAGCAGCACGGCGGAGAACTTCATGCGCTCGGCAAAGGCCCCGATGATGAGGGCCGGCGTGATGCAGGCAAAGGTCATCTGGAAGATGACGAAGGCCAGTTCCGGGATATTGGTTTCCTTCGAGAAGGTGCCGACCTCGGAGGCTGTCGTGACGCCCCCCAGCATCAGCTTGCCGAAGCCGCCAAAGAACGGGTTGAGCGCCGCGCTGGCATTGGAGGTGAAGGCCAGCGAATAGCCGTAGATCACCCAGAGAATCGAGATGATCGAAAAAATCGTCAGCACCTGCATCAACACGGAAAGGATGTTCTTGGCGCGCACCAGGCCGCCATAGAACAGCGCGAGACCCGGCACGGTCATCAGCACCACCATGCAGGTGGCGATCAACATCCAGGTGGTGTCGCCCTTGTTGACGGTGGCGGCGGCCTCCGCCGCGGTGACGAAAAGCGGAGTGAGGCCCAGTCCCGCCGCGGCGGGCGCCAGCCTTTTGGTGAAGGTCGGAGAAATCATCGGAAACTGCTCCTTGATGCTGTGATTAGAGGGCCGCCGTGCCGGACTCGCCGGTGCGGATGCGGACAGCCTGTTCGAGCGGCAGCACGAAGATCTTGCCGTCGCCGATCTGGCCGGTCTGGCCGGTGGTCTGGATCGCCTCGATGACCTTGTCGGCCATGTGCTCGTCGACCGCGAGTTCGAGCTTCACCTTGGGCACGAAGCTCACGGTGTATTCCGCGCCGCGGTAGAATTCGGTGTGGCCGCGCTGCCGGCCATGTCCGCGCACCTCGGTCACCGTGATGCCCTGGATGCCCAGCGCCCCCAGCGCCTCGCGCACTTCCTCAAGCTTGAAGGGCTTGATCACTGCAATGATGAATTTCATGCCTGCTCCCCGTGATTGGTGTGACAGTCCCATCACAAGTTTCATGCCACTTGCACGTTCCAGCTAAACCGTTGAATCTCATGATGAAAATAGAGTCACCAATCGGATCAATGATTAATTTTTCAGCAGTTCATGCGATGCAGAGCGAAGCCGCACAAATAATAGGCATTGATCCGCGACGCTGCACCACCTGTAATGCCCTCCGCAAACCGGCGAAACAGGCACCATGAGCGCGCCCCAGATGAGCAAGCCTTCCGACATCATCGTCATCGGCGCCGCGCTGAACGGTCTGGCCGCCGCCCTCGCCCTCGGCGGCGCCCATGTGAGGCGCCCGCTGGACGTGGTGGTCGTCGATGTGAAGGACCCGCGCGTCTTTTCCACCAATGCCTTCGATGGCCGCGCATCCGCCATCACGGCCGCCGCGCGCCGCATGTTCCAGTCGCTCGGCATCTGGGACAAGGTGGCGCACCACGCCCAGCCCATGGCGGACATCATCGTCACCGACAGCGCCATTCCCGGCGGCGCGCGCCCGGTGCTGCTGCACTTCGGCGAGGCCGACATGAAGGGCGGCCCCTCCGCCCATATGATCGAGAACCGCTTCCTCCATGGCGCCATGCTGGAGGAAACGCGGAAGTCCCCGCACATCCGCTTCTGCGTGGGCCAGGCGGTGGAGCACTGTCACTTCAGGCCCGGCCTTGCCGCCGTGACGCTGGCCGATGGCGCGATACTCAAGGCCCCGCTCATCGTCGCCGCCGATGGCCGCAACTCGCCGGCGCGCGAGGCGGCGGGCATCAAGCTTGTCGGCTGGCCCTATGACCAGATGGGCCTCGTCGCCACCGTGGAACACGAACTCCCCCACCATGGCCGTGCGGAGGAACACTTCACGCCATCCGGCCCCTTCGCCATTCTGCCGCTGCCCGGCAACCGCTCCTCGCTCGTCTGGTCGGAGCGCACCGAGAGTGCCCGGCGCATGCTGGCGCTGCCGATGGAAGACTTCGAGGCGGAACTGAAGCTGCGCTTCGGCGCCCACCTGGGCGCGGTGAGGCTGATCTCGGGCCGCCACGGCTATCCGCTCGCCATGTATCTCGCGGAGACCTTCACCGCACCGCGTCTGGCGCTTGTCGGCGATGCCGCCCACGTCCTGCACCCGCTCGCAGGGCTGGGTTTCAACCTCGGCCTCCGCGATGTCGCGGCGCTGGCCGACTGCATCCATGATGCGGCAGGCCTGGGGCTCGACATCGGCGGCGAGGCGGTGCTTGACCGCTACACCCAGTGGCGCCGCTTCGACACGGTGGCGACGGGCGCCATGATGGACGGCATGAACCGGCTCTTCGCCAACACCAACCCGGTGCTGACGCTGCTGCGCCGCGCCGGGCTGCTGGCCGTCAATCGCATGGGCGGGATGAAGTCGATGTTCGTCTCCGAAGCCGCAGGCATTGCGGGCGACCTGCCGCGGCTGTTGCGCGGTGAGAGGGTTTAACGGCTGAAGCCCGCCGCCCTGAGCTTTTCGAGATAGGCGGGCCACAGCTTGCAGTGCTCGCGCCCGAGCTTGAGGAGATAGGGCCAAGTATAGAGCCCCGTCGCATGCCCGTCATCGAACACGATGCGCACCGCGTAAGCCCCCACCGGTTCGAGCCGCGCGATCTTCACCTTGCGCTTGCCCCACACCAGCTGCTCCTGGCCGGGCCCATGACCCTTCACCTCGGCGCTGGGGCTCTCGACGCGCAGATATTCCGCCGCCAGCGCCGCCTGCTCGCCCGTATCGAAGCGCACGTGCAGTTCGCCGCCGCCCGAAGCAAGCCGCAGCTCCTCCGGCCAAGGCTCACTCACGGTTGATCTCGCGCGCCTCGTCGGGGAGCATGATGGGAATGCCGTCGCGGATCGGGTAGGCGAGGCCCGCGGCGCGCGAGATCAGCTCCTGCTGCTCGGCGTCATATTGCAGCCTCGTCTTGGTGACGGGGCAGACCAGCAGTTCGAGAAGCCGCGGGTCGGTGCGGATGTCGGCCATGATCAACCCTCACTGCAGGCGCGGCTTGGCGCCCCTGCCCATCTTGCTCAGCGCCACCTCGGTCAGGGCCACCAGCACGTCGGCGCGCGTCTTCAAATCCGGCGCCTCGAGCAATGCCTGCTTCTCCTGCGGCGGATAGGGCGCGAGGAGCGAAAGCGTGTTGACCAGCACCTCCGTCGGGGCCTGGTCCACTTCCTGCCAGTCGGCGCTCATGTTGTTGGCGTCGAGATAGTCGCGGAACACCTTGAGCAGCGCCGGCCGGTTCACCTCGGCGGCGCCAGCTCCCATGGCGAGGTCCGCCGCGAAAGGATGGTAGTTGGCGATCACCTGGCGGAACGGCGTTCCGGCGTCGAGCTCGTCGACGATCTGGAAGCGTGCAACACCCGTGAGCGTGATCAGCATGCGGTCATCGGGCGTTTCCGCCCATGAGGTGATGCGCCCCACGCAGCCAACCTTCATCAAGGAGGGGGCATTGCCCACCTCTTCGCCGGCCGCCGGCTGAATGATGCCGATCAGCCTGTCGTTGGCGAGCGCATGCTCGATCATCGCGAGATAGCGCGGCTCGAAGATATTGAGCGGCAGGTCGGCGCGCGGCAGCAGCAGCGCGCCCGCGAGAGGAAACACCGGAATGCGCTGCGGCAAATCCTGGGGCCCGCGATAGCGCCCGAAGATACTCATCAGGCGAACAACACGGAAGAGAGCTTGCGGCGGCCGGCGATGGTGAACTCGTCCTTCGGGCCCCAGGCCTCGAAGAACTTGACCAGCTGCTTGCGCGCCGCCTCGTCGTTCCACGCCCGCATCTTCCTGATGATGTAGATGAGCTGGTCGGTCGCCGCCCCGCGCTCGTTCGCCCCGTTGAGCAGGACGGCGAGGTCGAGCCTGGCCTGGAAATCGTCGGGGTTCGCCTCGACCATGGACTTCAGCGTGCCGATTTCGGAGGTGTCCACCGGGTTCAGCGCCAGTTCGAGCTGCGCCCTGACGCTCAGCACCTCGGAGTCATTCGCCTTGCCCGGCGGCACGAGCGCCAGCGTCTTCTGCGCGGTGTCCAGATCGCCCAGCGCCATCTCGCAGCGCGCGAGCCCGGCGATGGCGCCCACGTTCCCGCGGTCGGCCTGCAGGATCTGCGCGAAGAGCTGGGCGGCGTTCCGGTAATCCATCTGCCCGGCAAGATCGCGCGCTTCGGCCAGCACGGCCTCGATCTCCTCGGCCATGCTGCCCTGGCCGCCGAGGCGGTCGATGAACTGCTTGATCTGGCTCTCGGGCAACGCCCCCATGAAGCCGTCGACCGGCTGGCCGTTGACAAAGGCATAAACGGCGGGGATGGACTGGATGCGCATCTGCTGGGCGAGCTGCTGGTTCTCGTCCACATTGATCTTCACCATGCGCACCTTGCCATTGGCGGCCTTGACCGCCTTCTCCAGCGCCGGGCCCAGTTGCTTGCAGGGGCCGCACCACGGCGCCCAGAAATCGACGATCACCGGCTGCTGGCGCGAGGCCTCGATCACATCCTTCATGAAGGCCTGGGTGCTGGAGTCCTTGATCAGCTCGCCCGCCGCGGCCGGGGCGGGGCCGCCGGTGGGCTGGCCGCCGAATGTCATGCTCATGGAAATGCCCTTCGCAACTGTCATATGCCCCCTATGTGGAGCAAACCATTCTTCTTTTCAATGACGGTGCGGCTCAGGCCACGGCCGTCACCCTCGGCTCATGCCCGCAGGAGCGGATGAAGGTGACGAGGTCGGCCGGGCGGATGGTCGTCGTCGCCGTGTTCTCCAGCGGGTGATAGTTCACCAGTTCATGCGCCATCATCGCGGCATCCAGCACAATTGTGACGCGCTTTCCGGTGTCGTTTATCAGCCCGAAGGGCGTCACCGAGCCCGGCTCCACCCCCAGCACCTCCTTCAGCAGCTCCGGCTTGCCGAAGGACAGCCGGCGGGAGCCGATCCTGGCCGGGGCGGCCTTGAGGTCCACCTGGGCCTCCTCCAGGCAGACGATCAGCCAGATACTGCCCTTGTCGTCCTTCAGGAACAGGTTCTTGCAGTGCCCGCCGGGAATCTCGCCGCGCAGCGCCCGGGCCTCCTCCACGGTATGGACGGGGGCATGGTCCCGGGTGGCGGTCTCGATGCCCAAGGCCTTGAAGCGGGCAAAAAGATCGTCGCGCGTCGCGGGCATGGCGGCCGGATTTCCCTTGAGATGGCTTGCTGTGATCTTGTTCTTGCATTTGGCAACGAGTTAGGCAATAAGCCTGCCACCCACCGGTGCGTGCCGGTCAGGCCATGGAAGCGGGCGTAGCTCAGGGGTAGAGCATAACCTTGCCAAGGTTAGGGTCGGGCGTTCGATTCGCCTCGCCCGCTCCAATTTCCCACAGTAACAGTCCAGAACCGCATGCGCCGGAAGGGTGTATCCGGTGGTTTGGCGCCGCAGGCTGGCAGGACGCCGGTCGTGGCTCAGCTCTCCCGTGCCTTCCAACGCTTGGGAGCGCGCAAGCCGGCCGCCACGATTTCGGACTGCAAATGACCGGACATGAACCGCCATGATCCTCCGGTCAAAGACCAGGCCGGCATAAGCCTTTTGCCGTGTGCCGAAGGATCGGCTTGAATCATGAGCCATCCGTGCGAAGCTGGCGCGGCAGGCTCAACAGACCGCGAGGCCATTGTGACGTCGATTTCGAGCGAATTCGTTCTGCTGCTGGTGACCATCAATCCCTTTGCGGCCATGCCGGTGTTCCTCTCGGCAACCTCGCGCATGACGGCGGCGGAGCGCAACCGCACGGCGCTGCGGGCCAGCGTCATCGCCAGCGTGATCCTGCTCCTCCTGCTCGCCTTCGGGCAGATCTTCCTTGAGAAGATCGGCGTCAGCCTGCCCGCCCTGCGCATTGCCGGCGCGCTGGTGCTGCTGATCCTGGGGCTTCGCATGGTGTTCGGCGAGGCGCCGGGCGGTTCGCCGGACGATGCGCAGACAGGCGACGTGGCGGTGTTTCCGCTGGCCATGCCGATGCTGGCCGGCGGCGGTTCGATTGCCGCCATCGTGGCGATGACCGACCACACCGTCAACAGCATCGCCGATCAGGCCGTGACGGCCCTCGTGTTGATCGCCGTGATGGCGGTGATCTATGCCGTGCTGCGCTCCGCCGAGAAAATCCAAAAGGCCATCGGCGACACCGGCGCCAATGTGATGAGCCGCATCATGGGCCTCGTTCTGGCGGCGCTCGCGGCCGAGACCTTCTTCAGCGTCTTCGGCCCGCTGCTGGGACCTGCCGTCTATCCCTGACCAGACGCGCTGCGCGGCATGCGGATGTTGAGGAAGGCCAGCGCCACGACGACCAGCGGGCTCAGCATGCTGAACAGCGCATAGGGCGCGTAATGCAGCGTGCCCACGCCCAGGGTTGCCGCCATATAGGCGCCACAGCTGTTCCACGGCACCAGTGCCGAGGTGGGGGTTGCGGTGGCGCCCACCGCCCGGGAGAGCACGACGGGCGCGAAACCGAGCCTTGCGAAGGCCGGCTTGAACATGCGGGCCGGCAGCACGATGGCGATGTATTGGTCGGCCGTCACCAGATTGGCGGACACAACCGAGCCGACGGTGGCGGAAATCATCGCGCCCGTCGATTTCGTGCGCGCCACGACGGGCTCGATCAACCGGTCGAGAACGCCGGCCTTTTCGACCACGCCGCCGAAGGCCAGCGCGGTCATCACCAGCCAGATGGTGTTGAGCATGCTGTCCATGCCGCCGCGCGACACCAGCTGGTCGATGGCGGCATTGCCGGTGTGCGTCTCATAGCCGTTGGCCAGCGCCAGCCACACGCCCTTGATGAGGCCGAGGATGCGCGGCAGGCCTTCGGCGTCGGCAAAGGCGATGACGCGGTCGGGCGAGCCCACCGCCGCCACCACGCCGCCCGCCAGCGCGCCGGCGAAGATCGCCGCGAAAGGCGGAAATTTCAGCAGCGCCATCACCGCCACCAGCGCCAGCGGAATGAACAGAAGCGGCGAGGTCGGGAAGAATTCCCGGATGGCGGCGATCTTGTCGCTGGCGTCGAAATCGCCGGGCCTGCCCAGCCACCAGAACAGCACCAGTGACAAAGCAAGTGCGATCGACGAGCTCAGCGCCGTTTCGCGGATGTGCTCATAGAGCCCGACGCCCACCGTGCCGGAGGCGAGGTTGGTCGAGTCCGACAGGGGCGATGTGGTGTCGCCGAAATAGGCGCCCGAAATGATGGCGGCGGCGGTGATGGCGGGGTCGAGCCCCATGTTGGCGGCAATGCCCATGAAGCCCACCCCGATGGTGCCCGCCGTCGTCCAGGAACTGCCGATCGAGGACGAGATCACCGCGCAGACGATGGCCGTGGTGAGATAGAAATAATTGGGGCTGAGAAGCTGGATGCCGAAATAGACCATGGCGACCAGGGTGCCGCTCATCGCCCAGGCGCCGATCAAGGCGCCCACCGCGAAAAGGATGAAGACCGCGCCGATGCCGGAGCTCACACTCTCAACCGCCGCGGCATTCACCGAGGCCAGGGAATGGCCGTTGCGCCAGGCGACGAAGGCGGCGATCAGCGTGGCCACCGTGAGCGCCACCTGACTGGGCCCCGACATTCCGGCATCCCCGAACAGACCATAGGACAGGCTGACAAGCACGATGAGGCTCGCCACCGGGACTATGGCCTCCACGAGGCCAAGAGGCCGCGGCTGATCCCCGCCCTTTTCGCTCATCGCGGGTGCGATTTAATAGTCGACGGCGTCACGGATGATCGGGCAGGTCATGCAGTGGCCGCCGCCGCGGCCGCGGCCCAGCTCGGCGCCCGCGATGGTGATGACTTCGATCCCTTCCTTGCGCAGCAGCGTGTTGGTGTAGGTGTTGCGGTCATAGGCATAGACCACGCCGGGCGAGGCGCAGACAAGATTGGCGCCGCTGTCCCACTGGGTGCGCTCGCGCATATAGGCGGTGCCGCCGGTTTCGACCACGCGCATCTTCTTGATACCCAGCGCTTCGGCCACCACCTCGACGAAGCTGCCTTCGTCCTTGCGCAGCTCCACGCCCGAGGAATGGCCGCTCGGGCGGTAGGAATAGGCCTGGATGTGGTTGACGATGTCGGGGTAGAGCAGCACGCAGTCGCGGTCGGCGAAGGTGAAGACCGTGTCCAGGTGCATGGCGGCGCGCAGCTTGGGCATGGCCGCCACGATCACGCGCTCGGCGGCGCCCTTCTCGAACAGCGCCGCGGCAAGCTGGCTGATGGCCTGGCGCGAGGTGCGCTCGCTCATGCCGATCAGCACATTGCCCTTGCCGATGGGCATCACGTCGCCGCCTTCCAGCGTCGCAAGGCCATGGTCCCTGGTCGGGTCGCCCCACCACACATTCACCTTGCCGGCGAAGTCCGGGTGGAATTTGTAGATGGCGGTGGTCAGGATCGGCTCCTCGTGGCGGGCGGGCCAGTACAACGGGTTCAGCGTGCAGCCGCCATAGATCCAGCAGGTGGTGTCGCGCGTGTAGAGCGTGTTGGGCAAGGGCGGCAGCAGATATTCAACCTCGCCCGCGGCTTCCCTGATCACCTCCAGCGCCTTGCCGCCGATCGCCTCGGGGAATTCCTCGGTGGAAAGACCGCCGATCAGCGTCTCCGCCAGGTCGCGGTTGGAGAGGCCGTCGAGATAGCTCCGGATCTCGTCGATGAGGCCGAGGCCCACCTGGTCCGGCACGATCTGGTTGTCGAAGATCCAGGCGCGCGCCTCGGGGATGGCCATGGTTTCGGCGAGGAGATTGTGCATTTCGGCGACGTCGATGCCGCGGTCGCGCATCTTGGTGATGAAGTCGAAGTGGTCGCGCTTGGCGGTTTCGACCCACAGCACGTCGTCGAACAGCAGCCGGTCACAGTTGCTGGGGGTCAGACGCTGGTGGGCGCGGCCCGGCGCGCAGACCAGAACCTTGCGGAGCTGGCCCACTTCAGAATGAACGCCGAATTTGGTTTCGCTGGACATGGTCAATCAACCTTTCGATCAGGGAGTGATGGTTCCGGAGACAAGGCCCCAGACCCCAATGAGGCCCGCTGCCGCCGTGACGCCAAAGATGGCGAGGTCGCGGGGCGAGAACAGCGGCATCTTCCAGTCCCGGCGCGCCCAGACATAGAGGATGGTGCCCGGCACAAAGAGCACGGCCACCAGCAGAACGTATTTGAGGCCCGCGGCAAGGAACATGAACAGCACGTAGATGACCGCGATCCAGGCGAAAATCTGGTCGCGCCCGCGCTCATCCTCAACGCCCTCATAGCCCTCGCCGCTGCGCGCCAGCAGCACGCCATAGCCCGCCACCAGCAGATAGGGCAGAAGCGTCGTGACGCTCGTCATATCCAGCATGAAGTTGAAGGCGTCCTGCGACCAGTAGGTGGAGATGACGAACAGCGACACAACAATGTTGGTGATCCACAGCGCATTGGCCGGCACACGGTTGGCATTCTGCGTCGAGAACAACTTCGGCATGTCCTTGGACTTCGCCGCTGCGAACATCACCTCCGCGCAGATCAGCGACCAGGCGAGATAGGCGCCGAGCACCGAGACCAGCACGCCGACCGAGATGAAGATCGCGCCCCAGTGGCCGACGACCGATTCGAGAACGCCCGCCAGAGATGGCTGGCGCAGGCCGGCGATCTGCGACTGCATCATCGAGGCATAGGGCAGAAGCGTGACCGCCACCATGAGGCCGGTGACGCCGATGAAGCCGAGGATCGTCGCGCGGCCCACGTCAGCACGCGTCTTGGCGAAACGCGAATAAACACTCGCTCCCTCGATGCCGATGAAGACGAAGACGGTGATCAGCATGGTGTCGCGCACCTGCGCCCACAGGGGCTTCACCGGCATGTCCGCCCCGCCGAAGAAATTATCGGCGAACTGCGAATAGTTGAATACAAAGACAAGCGCGATGATGGTGACGAGGATCGGCACGATCTTGGCCACCGTCACCACGGAATTGACGAAGGCCGCCTGCTCCACGCCGCGCAAGATCATGAAATGGAAGGTCCATATGCCGACGAGCGACACGATGATAGCGGTGAGCGTGTTGCCGCCGCCGAAAATGGGGAAGAAGGCGCCCAGCGTGGAGCCGATGAGCACCCAGTAGAACACATTGCCGAGGCAGGAGCCGAGCCAATAGCCGAAGGCGGAAAGGAAGCCCGTGTAATCGCCGAAGCCTGCCTTGGCATAGGCGAAGACGCCCGCGTCGATATCGGGCTTTCTTTCGGCCAGCGCCTGAAACACGCGCGCCAGCATATACATGCCGGTGCCGGCGATGGTCCAGGCGATGATCGCGCCGAACGGCCCGGTGGCGGCGCCGAATCTGCCCGGCAGGTTGAAAATGCCCGCGCCCACCATGGAGCCCACCACCATGCCGGTGAGGGCGACGAAAGACATTTTTCCGGCTTGCGGCGTTTGGCTCACGTCAATACCTCCCCCGAGCGCGGGTTGCGCCCCGTCGTGCGGGTTGATCCTGCCCCGACGCGGATAGTTTAACTTTAGATTTACCGTGGATACAAGTGGCAGTGCTGTCACCGGGGGGTAGATTTTTGTATCCCCTCAGGCCTCAGCGCGGGCCGAACACAGTTTGCAGCGCGACGAACAGGATGAGGGCCGCAGCGAGGGCGAGCGTCGACACCTGCCACTGGTGGGCCTGGGTCTCGGCGCGCAGAATGGCGCTTGCGATGCGCGTTGCCTGCCGCTCGATGATGGCAATGAGCCGCTCTCCGATATCCCCCGGCGGGAATGCGGGCAGCCTCGTTCCCAAGGCGGCGAGTCCCCACGCAAGCGCAGCGCCCGCCGCCACGGGCCAGGCGAGATCGAACAGCGCCCCGGGCCGCAGCGCGGAACGGGCGGAATCACCGGTTACGGCGGCAAAAAGCGTCCACTGCAGGAGTGTCGCGGCAATCACGGCGGCAATCCACGCCGCGGGGGAGAGCGGCTGCGGCTGCGGGTCTTGCGCCGGCGCCCGTGCCAGACGGAGGAAATGCAGCACCAGCAGCGTGCTGCCAACGGCGGCGAACGAGAACAGCATTCCGGTTGCCCCGGTTCCCGCGAGGTCCTTGAAGGCGAGCTTGCCCAGGGCGCCGCCGGTGAGGGGCAGACCGGCGAAACCCAGCGCCGCAAAGCCCACGAGACCCAGTTGCCACGCCGCAATCCTCCGCCCCTGCGCGCCAAGCCACAGGAACAGCCCGCCCTTCACAAGAACATGATAGACCGCGTAATAGGCGGCGATGACGCCTGCCCCCGGCGCTCCGGCGGCAAGCCCCGCGCCCAGCACCGCCGCCATCTGGCCAAGCTGGCTGATGCTCGAATAGGCGAGCACGCTGCGCGGGTTTGCTTGCGTGAGGCCAAGCAGCGCGCCGTAAAGCGCCGAAACCAGACCCGCGGCAAGGATCATGCCGCCCGCCACCGGCATCGCCTCGCTGAGCGGCAGGAAGCGGATGAGCCCGATGAGGCCCGCCTTGGACGTGGCCCCGCTCAGCACCGCCGTGGCAATGAGCGGACCCGCCGCATAGGACATCGGCATCCAGCCATGCAGCGGCACGAGCCCGATCTTCAGCCCAAAGCCGATGACCAGGAGGGCGATGACAGCGCCACAATGGGGTGAGGATGGCAGCGCCGCCACCAGCGGCGCGATGGCGAGGCCCTGCCCCGGCGCGTTGACGGCAAGCAGCACCATGGCCGCGAGGATCAGCCCCTCGCCGATCAGCGCCGCGGCAATCGTCACGCGGCCGGCGCGCCGCTCCGCCCCGCCGCCGCCGAAGGCGATGAGGCCATAGGCCGGCAGGCTCGCCAGCGCATAAAGCGCATAGAAGCTGACGACGTCGCCCGCCACGAAAACGCCGAGGCTGCCGGAGAGTGTCAGCAGCCACCACAGCGCAAACCGCCCCTGGCCGCCGCGCCCTGCAAGCCACCTGCTGGCCGCAGAACCGGCAATGATCCACAGCAGCGCGCAAGCCCCCAGCAGCAGCGCCCCCGCCTGGTCCAGCACATAGCGCCATGTGCCGAAAAAGCTGACCGTGCTGATGCTCCCCTCCCAGGCCGCGGGCGGCAGCAGCAGCGCCGGCAGGGGTGCCAGACCAAGGCCGCGCACCACCATGGGCCGCAGCGCGGGTGACAGCAGCAGCAGCGCCATGGCCAGCGGCAGCAGGATCATGGCCATGATGGCGAAGATCACAAAGCCCTCCCGATCGCGAGGAAGGCCACGGGCTCAAGCGGCAGCAGGCCCATCAGCACCGCCACGGCGGAAAGCCCCAGCGCGATCCACTGCCGCCCGCGGCCCACCGCCTGCAGGCTGGCGCCCGCCGCGGGCTCGGCCATCATGCGCGCCAGCACGCCGAACACATAAGCGCCCGCCAGCACGCCGCCCGCGATGATGACGGCGCCCCACACCCATTGCCCCCCGGCGAGCGCGGCCACCAGCAGCATGAATTTGGCGTTGAAGCCGCCGCTGGGCGGCAGGCCCATCAGCGACAACCCGCTCAGGGCGAAGGCCAGCACGGCCAGAGGCGCCCGGCGGCTCAGCCCGCCCAGGTCCCGGATGCGGTCATGCCCCAGCACTTCGGCTGCAAGGCCAGCAGCCAGGAACATGCCGGCCTTGGCGAAGGCATGGGCCACCACCTGCAGCCAGGCGCCGGTCCATGCGGTGGCGGCAATGGCCTCGCCCGTGCCCTTCGGGGCCAGGCTGAAGACGAAGAACATATAGCCGATCTGCGCCACGGTCGAATAGGCGACCAGCAGCTTGAGGCGCTGCTGGCGCAGCGCCGTGACGCTGCCGACGATCACCGCCAGCGCGCCCGACAGCGCGAGAAGCTGCATGTCAGCCGGTTCGCGCAGCGTGGGAAACGTGTCGAACCACAGGCGCATCAGCAGGAACAGGCTGCCCTTGACCACGAGCGCGGAGAGAACCGCACTGCCCGCCGCGGGCGCGCCCGCATGCGCCGGCGGCAGCCAGAGATGGAAGGGAAACAGCGCCGTCTTGGCGAGCAGCCCCACGGTGACGAAGCCCGCCGCCGCCAGCGTCGCGGCATTGGGCTGAAGCTGTGCCGCAATGCCGGAGATATCCAGCGTGCCATAGGCGCCATAGAGCAGCACGATGCCGAATAGATAGAGCATGGAGCCGAACACCGCGAACAGCAGATAGCGCAGCGCCGCGCGCAGCGTGTCCGCACCCCCTTTGATGGCGGTGACGGGAATCGCCGCGAAGGTGAGAAGCTCGATCCCGACATAGAGGTTGAACAGGTCGCTGCTGGTGAACAGCAGGTTCAGCGCGCTCGCCATGGCCAGCATGGCCGACCAGAAGATGAGCGGGGCCCGCGCCTCGGGCTTGCCCCCCGGCTGGGCGAAATCCTTCCAGGCGAAGCCCGCGGCGGCAAGGAAGATTGCCGCGCTCACCACCATCATCAGCGCCGAGATGCCGTCAGCCCTGAGGGTGATGCCAAGCGGCGGATGAAAGCCGCCCACCACATAGGCAAGGGGGCTCTGCGTGCCCGCCACCAGCAGCGCCACGCGCACCGCGACATAAAGCTGGAACAGCAGCGCCGCGATGACAATCGCCCGCGCGCCGCGGCCGCCCAGTCCGATGAGCGCCACCAGCGCCACGGCCGGCATGACGATGCCCAGCACCAGCAGGGAACCGCCGGGCGTCGTCTCCGTCACGGCGAGGGCCTGAAGCGGCATCACGGCTGGCCGTCCTCCTCGTCGATCGAGGCCTCGCCCGCCTCGGTGTGGAGCCGCAGGAGCAGCGCCACCGCAATCGCCGTGGCCGAGAAAGCGACGACAATGCCGGTGATGACGAGCGCCTGCGGAACCGGGTCGCCGCCCAGCCCCGCCGAAGCGCCCCGGCGCGCGATGACGCCGAACAGCAGGAACACGCCCGACCCCAGCAGGTTGAGCGCCAGGAGCTTGCACAGCGGATGCGGGTTGACGATCAGACCGTAAACCGAAAGCCCGATGAGGCCGGAACCCGCCAGCCAGAACAGCAGCGCCGCGCTCACGGGGCATCCTCCCCTTTGGGCGGCCCGGCGATAAGCAGCCCGAGGATCACCGCGATGGACAGGGTGAGCGCGGTCTCCATCGCCACGATCAGCGGCTTGGCGAAGCCTTCCGGATAGGCAAGGAAGGCGCCCGGCGCGAGAAAGCCGAGGAAGCCGATCGCCAGGAAGACGACGGGCCCGGCCACGATGGCGAGGCGCAGCGGCGGCGAGGAGATCCGCGGCGGCCTCCGCACCCCCGCCACCATCACGAGGATCCACATCGCCGCCAGCACGGTGCCGCCCTGGAATGCGCCGCCCGGCACATCCGCTCCGGCCCATGTCATGTAGATGGCGAAGACGAAGCCGATGGGCGGCAGTGTGCGGGCGAGCAGGGTGAGCACGCTGTGGCGCTCCCGGAACAGGCGGAGGCCGGGAACCCCGCCCCAGTCCGCGTCGCGCGCCAGAGCCCAGACGCCGATCAGCGCCAGCAGCAGCACCACCTTTTCGAGCAGCGTGTCGAAAGAGCGGAACACGAAGAGCACGCCGGCCACCGGGTTGCCGAGGCCGCTGTCGGGCAGCCGCTCCAGCACGGGGGCGGCAAGCGATGAGGGTTCGCCCGGCAGCACGAAGGCGAGCGCCGCGATGCCGACGGCAACAAGCGCCGCAAACACGGCGGCGAGCACATGGAAACCGCGGCTCAGCTGCACCACGCGTTTCGTATCGCCAGCCACCTTATGCGCGGCGATCACCATCAGAAGGCCCGTGGCGCCGCTGCCGATGGCGGCCTCGGTCAGCGACACGTCGATGGCATGGAGGCGCACCCAGGCGAGCGACAGCAGCAGGCCATAGGCGATGAAGACGATCACCGCCGTCATCATGTTGCGCGCGATGACGCTCCAGCCGCCAACGCACAGGAGCAGCAGCGCGAGGGCGATGTCAAAGCCCGTCTCCATCACCGTTCCCCCCCGCCGCGCACGCTGCGCGCCAGGATCTGGGTGACGATGGCGCCGGAAAGCTGCACCAGCAGCCACACCGCCAGCATCTTGGCGGCGGCAAGGAAGCCCATCTGCGGCATCAGCCCCAGCACCACGAGGCCGAGGCCGAGATTGTCGACCTTGGTCAGCGCATGGAGGCGGGCGAGCGTGCCGGGGAAGCGGAGCAGCCCCACCGTGCCCGCCAGGAACAGCACCGCGCCCGCCGTCACGGCAAGGATGGTGAAGAGGTCAGCCATTGCCGTCGCTCCGCCAGGTGACGAAACCGACGGAGACAAAGACCGCAAGAATGCCCAGCATCAGCGCCACGTCGATAATGGCCGTCTGCCCCATGGCCGCCGCCAGAAGCAGCAGTGCCGCAACGCCGCCGGACCCGGCAAGCTGCGCCGCCATCAGCCGGTCCGAGCCGCCCGGCCCGCGGACAACGCGCGCCAGTCCGCCCGCGATGCTGAGCAGAATGAACAGTGCCGCGGCGAAATAGAATGGCGTCATGGCGCCGCCCCGTCCGCCAGCACGCCGGCAATCCGCGCTTCCTCCACCGCCAGCTGTGCGGCCACGGGCTGGTCCACGTCAAGCACATGCACCTCGATGAGGTCCGTGCCGTCCGTTCCGGTTGGCAGCGTGCCCGGCAACAGGCTGGCATAGGTCATGAACAGAAAGCGCCGGTTTCCGGGCGGCAGGCTGGAGCGATATTCGACCATGCCGGGTTTGAGCGGCATGCCGGGCGTCAGCGCGATGCGCGCCACGGTGACGCCCGCCACCACGCTCTGCCACAGGAAGCGGACGAACAGCGCCAGCACCGGGCCGGGCTTTGCTGCAAGCTCCCCGGCCGGCATAAGCCGCAGGCTGATCCACGCCGCGATGACGGCCGTGACGAGGCCCGCCGCGAGGTCCTTCAGGCCCGCGCCCGCCAGCACGACCCAGAAGACGAAATACAGGGCCGCCCGCAACAGCAGCGCTGTGGCCGTCCCCCGTTCCTGCGTCACGGCGCCCGTCATGCCGGTTGCCCGCTCAGGCCTGCGGCGCCGGAGCCCCGGCGGACGCCTGCGGCTTCGCGCCCTGCCTCTTCTCCTGCCAGCCGAACCACGTGACATAAAGCGTGGGCAGGAAGATCAGCGTCAGCACCGTGGCCACCATCAGCCCGCCCATGATGGCGAAGGCCATGGGACCCCAGAACACGGTCCAGGCGATGGGGATCATGCCGAGCACGGTCGACACCGCGGTGAGCATGATCGGCCGGAAGCGCGCAGCGCTGGCATCGACCGCGGCATGCCACACGTCCTTGCCCGCGGCGCGCTCGGCATCGATCTGGCCAAGGAGGATCACCGCATTCTTGGTGATCATGCCGAGCAGCGCCAGAATGCCGAGAATGGCGACGAAGCCCAGTGGCCTGCCCGACAGCAGCAGGGCGCCGACGACGCCGATCAACCCCAGCGGACCGACGCTCAGCACCATGATCAGGCGCTGGAAGCCCTGCAGCTGGAACATCAGCACGGTGAGCATGATGATCAGCATGACCGGCACGACCGCGATGACGGAGGCCTGCGACTTGGCGCTCTCCTCCACCGTGCCGCCGGTGGTGATGGCATAGCCCGCGGGCAGCGTTTGCGCGAATTGGGCGATGGGCCTGGCGAGGGCCTGGACCACCTCCTCCGGCAGCACGCCGGGGCGGAGGTCGGACTGGACGATAAGGTTCGGCGTGCGGTCGCGCCGCCAGATCAGCGGATATTCCTGCTCATAGTCGAAGGTGGCGAACTGGACGAGCGGCACGGTGCGGCCATTGGGCAGCGGCACCTGCAGGGTGCGCAAGCCGTCGATCGACACGCGCTGGTCGCCCATGGCGCGCGCCACCACGTTGACGAGGTAGATATCGTCGCGGATCTGCGTCACCGGCACGCCGGAGACCACCGTGTCGAGGATGCGCGCCACCGCCTGCGAACTCAAGCCCAGCTGCCGCGCCTCGTCCTGGTCGATGCGGATGCGGAGCTGCCGGGCAGGCTCCAGCCAGTCGAAGTTGACATTCTCGACATTGGGATTGGACGACACGGTGGATGCGAGCTGGAGCGCGATCTCGCGCACCTTGGAGAGATTGGGCCCGCTCACCCTGTACTGGATCGGCCAGCCCACCGGCGGCCCCAGCTCCAGCGGATAGACCCGGGCGACCGCGTTGGGGAATTCCGCGGCGAGCGCCTCCTGCAGCTTCTTCTGCAGACGCTCGCGCGCCGCGACGTCCTTGGCCACGATCACCGCCTGGCTGAAGAAATCGTTGGGAAGCTGCACGTTGAGCGGCAGGTAGAAGCGGATGGCGCCGCGGCCCACGTAGCTCGACCAGCGATCGACATCCGGATCGCCCTTCAGCAGCGCGTCGAAGCGTTCGACCGCGCTTTCCGAGGCATAGATCGATGAGTTCTGAGGCAGGCTGAGGTCGACCAGCAGTTCCGGCCGGTCGGAGGACGGGAAGAACTGCCGCGGGATGAGCGGCATGGCCATGATGGCGGCGGCGAACATCGCGACCGTCACCCCGATCGTCAGGTATTTGACCCTGATGGCGCCGGACAGGAAGGCGCGATAGGCGCGGAACACGATGCCGGGGCCGCCCTCCCGCTTCTTCGGCGGCTTGAGGATCACGACACCGAGCAGCGGCGCGAAGATCACCGCAACGAACCACGAGACGAGCAGCGCGATCGACACGACGGCGAACAGCGAGAAGGTGTATTCGCCAGCCGAGCTCGCCGCGAAGCCCACCGGAACGAAGCCCGCCATGGTGACGAAGGTGCCGGCCAGCATGGCATAGGCATAGGTGCGGTAAGCGTAGGTGGCGGCCGTCATCCTGTCGTCGCCCTCGCCGAGCCTTGTGAGCATCGCATCCGTCGTCGTCATGGCGTCATCGACCAGCAGCGCCAGCGCGATGATGAGGGCGCCCAGCGAAATGCGCTGCATGTCGATCGAGGCGAAATCCATCATCACGAAGACGATGGCCAGCGTCAGCGGAATGGCGGTGGCGATGACGAGGCCGGGCCTGACCCCGAGGCTGATGAAGCTGACCACGAGGATGATGGCCACCGCCTGCCACAGCGACTCCATGAATTCCGAAATGGCGCTTTCCACCGTCACCGCCTGGTCGGCCACGAGGATGGGCTCGATTCCCAGAGGCAGTTCGGCCTTGGCGGCGTTCATCACGGCGGTGATGTTCTTGCCCAGCGCCAGAATGTCGCCGCCCTCGCGCATGGCGATGGCCAGGCCGATGGCCGGTTCGCCGTTGACCCGGAACAGCGGCTGCGGCGGGTCGGAGAAGCCGCGCCGGATGGTGGCGATGTCGGCGAGCCGCAGCATGCGCCCGTCCACCGCGAAATTGACATTGGCGATATCCAGCTCGGACTCGAAGGCGCCCGAAACGCGGAGCGCTATCGACTCCTCCCCGGTCTCGATGCGGCCCGCCGGGCGGATGGCGTTCTGCGCCTGGAGCGCTGCGAGCAGCTGGCCGCGGTCGATGCCGAGCTTGGCAAGCTCCTCCATCGAGAATTCGATGTAGATCTGCTCGTCCTGCACGCCCAGCAGCTCGATCTTGGAGACATCGGGCACGCCGAGCAGCCTGTCGCGGAGCGCCTCCACATGGTCGCGCAGTTCGCGCTGGTTGAAGCCGTCGGCCGTCACGCCATAGATGATGCCGAAGGTGTCGCCGAAATCGTCGTTGAAGCCGGGGCCGAGCACGCCGGCGGGCAGGGTGTGGCGCATGTCGCCCACGGACTTGCGCACATGATACCAGGTGTCCGCCACCTCCTGCGCGTTGGTCTTGCCGTCGAGGTTGACGAAGATGGTGGAAACGCCGGCGCGGGTGAAGCTCCGGAGGAAGTCGAGATGCGGGGTTTCCTGCAGGGTGCGCTCCAGCCGCTCCGTCACCTGCTTCAGAGTTTCCTCGGTGGTGGCGCCGGGCCACTGCGCCTGCACCACCATGGTCTTGATGATGAAGGACGGGTCCTCGCTGCGCCCCAGGCGGTAATAGGAGGCAAGCCCGGCGAGCACCGCGAGGATCATCAGATAGATGGTGATGGACCGGTGCCTGAGGGCCCATTCCGACAGGTTGAAGCCGCTCATGGCTGCTCCCCGGTCAGCCGGACCTGCTGGCCGGGGTGCAGCGCCTGCACGCCCGCCGTCACCACCACGTCACCCGGCTTCAGCCCGCCGGCGATGGCCACCAGATATTCGCCGAAGCGCTTCACCGTCACCGGGCGCAGCGCCACCGTCTGGTTCGACGGGTCGACCACCCACACGGCGGGCTGCTGCTCCGTCCGGGTGAGCGCGCTCGCCGGCACCTCGATCACCGCATCCTGCACCGTGGTCATCACGCCATTGACGGTGGCGCCCAGCCGCATGGCCTCCGGCGGGTTGTCGAGCGTCACCTTCACCTCGAACAGGCGGGTGACGGGATCGGCCTGCGGCGACACCTCGCGCACACGGCCGCTCGCCGTCACGCCCGGGTCATCGGCGAGCGACACCGTGATGTCCGGGTTGGCGGGCGCCTGGCGGATCATCTGCGATGGCACGTTGAACACCGCGTCGCGCCCGTCCTGGCGGGCCACCCGCACGATCATCTGGCCGGGCGTCACCACCTCGCCCGCGGCAGGGCCGACGGTGGTGACAACGCCGTCCTGGTCGGCGCGCAGCTCGGTGAAACCCAAAAGGTCTTCGGCGGCGGCGAGTTGCGCCTCGGCGGCGTCGACCTGGGCGGCGGCCGTCTTCTTGCCCTTCTCGGCCGCCTCATAGGTGGCGCGCGTGGCCCAGCCCTGGCGGAACAGGGTGCGCTGGCGGTCGAAGTGGCCGGCGGCCTGGTTGTATTGCGCCTGAGCTGCGGCAAGCGACGCCGTGGCGGCGCGCAGCTGGTTCTCCTCGTTCTGCGATTCGAGCCTTGCGACAAGGTCGCCCCGCTGCAGACGCTGGCTCAGCTTGCTGTCGTTCTCCAGCAGCCGTCCCCCGATGCGGAAGGCCAGCGGCGCCTCGTCCTCTGCCTCGATCCGCCCGGTGAGGTTGACAGTGGTTGCGCCGTGCTCCTTGGCGATCACCGTGGTGCGCACCTGGCGCGGCGCCGGCGCTGCCACTTCGGCCTCCTGCGTGCACGCCGCCAGAAACGGCAGCAACACAACAATCGCCATCAGTCCCGGCAGGCTCACACAGCCTCTGCGCGTCATTTGTTTCCCCGATGCAAACACCCAACTTCGATCTCTTTTTGAAGCAATCTGAAGCTGCAATCAATCCTGCCTTTCGAATTGTGGCATTGCAACGACACTTCCGCGCCAGTGGGCGGAATTCACAAGACCCCGGTTTTCACCAGCCCGACCGCCCGCCGCGTGCCCTCCGCAATGGCGGCTGCCCAGTCACCGGCCTGCGTCTGATAGACGAGTTGCAGGCTTGGGTACCACAGGCTGGGGCTTTCCCCGCCCCAATACCAGTGGCGGCCACCGCCAACGGGCGCCAGCACCACGGCGGGCTTGCCCAGCGCGCCCGCCAGATGCGCCGTGACGGTGGAGGTGGTCAGCACCGCATCGCAGAGATCGATGAGGGCGAGGAGCCCGTCGATGTCATTGAACACGTCGAGCCCTTCGGCCTGATGCACGCTCACCCCCAGTGCGGCGCGCACCTCGGCGATTTCATCCTCCACCTCGCCATACTGCAGGTTCACGAAACTCATGCCGGGGGTGGCGAGCAGCGGGGCGAGGTCGATCAGGCGCAGGCTCTTTTTCGCGCCCAGTTTCTTGTTGGCGCTCTTCCACGACAGGCCGCACACCGGCCGCCTTGCGAGGAACGGATTGTCCAGCCGCAGCGCATCGCGCCGCGCCGCATCGGCCCTCAGGAACGGCATGCGCCGCGCGGCAATCCGGCCCGCATCCAGCTGCAGCAGGTGGCCGAGGTCGCCCATCGGCGCCTGTGCCGCGAAGGGGCCTGCGATGGTTTCGGACATGTCCTTCCGGTCCAGCAGCCGCAGCTGCGGCAAGGCGCGTGACAAGGCCGGGTGCAGCCGCCGGTCCGCCGACAGGGCGAGGCTGATGGACGGGTCGATCAGCGGCAGCAGCGTGGCGAAAAACACCTCATCCCCCAGGCCCTGTTCGCCCCAGAGCAGAAGCCCGCCCGCGACTGTGCCTCCGTCCCATGCGGGAATAGCCGTCTGCGGCTTCGTCGCCTTGTCCTGCTCGGCGGCCCAGCGCTGCATGTAGCCCGCAAAGCCCCGCGCGAAATCGCGCTTGCGCAGCAGCAGCAGCGAAGCATTGTAATGCGCAGAGGCGAAGCCCGGCTTGAGGCTGATCGCCCGCTCATAGCTCGCCATCGCCTCGTCCAGCCTTTCGAGATCGGCCAGCGTATTGCCGCGCGCGCACCAGGCATCGGCGGAACCGGGCTTCAGCGCCACGGCCTTCTCGTGGTCCGCCAGCGCTTCCGCCATGCGGCCCATCTCCTCCAGCGCGCCGGCGCGGTTGGAGCAGGCCTCGGCATAGCCGGGCTTCAGGCTGATGGCCCGGTCGAAGCTCTCCAGCGCCTCCGCGAAGCGGCCCAGCTCCTTCAGCGCATTGCCGCGGTTGTTGTGGCCCTCGGCATAGTCAGGCCTGAGCCGCAGCGCCCGGTCGTGGCTTTCCAGCGCCTCGGCGTGGCGGCCCAGCCTCGCCAGGACATTGCCGCGGTTGCTGTGGGCTTCGGCATAATCGGGTTTCAGCTGAAGGGCGCGGTCGTTGCTCGCCAGCGCCTCGCCATAGCGGCGCAGTTCCTTCAGCACATTGCCCCGGTTGGCATGGGCCTCGGCATAGCCGGGCCTCAGGCCGATCGCCCGGTCATAGCACGCCAGCGCCTCCGCGAGGCGGCCCTCCTCCTTGAGCAGGATGCCCATGTTGTTGTGGGCCTCGGCAAGGCGCGGCGCCAGGCGCAGCGCCTCATCGAAACTGGCCATGGCCTCCGCCCCGCGGCCCAGCTCCTTCAGCGCGTTGCCCCGCTCGAAGTGATAAAGCGGGTCGGCGGCGCCAAGCGCCAGGGCGCGGTCGAAGGCCGCCAACGCCTCCTCCGGCTGGCCGAGGCTCAGCAGCGCATGGCCGAGATTGTAATGCGCCTCGGCAAAATCGCTCCGGACACCGATCGCCTCCCGGATGAGATCCGCCCCCTCCGCCAGCGCGCCGGACTGGACGAGGACGAGGCCAAGCAGATGCAGACTGTCGAAGTGCCGGGGGTCCTTCCTCAGCACCTGCGCATAAAGCCCCCGCGCACCCGCGAGGTCACCCCGCTGGTGAAGCGCGAGCGCTTTGCGGAACATGTCGTGGCCGGAAGACGTCATCTCATCCGTCACCAATCCGGCATAAAGCTGCGGAAGATGTCAGAGCTCATAGCCGAGCGATCTCGCGACCAGCGGATGCACCATGCCGCGGATCCATGCCCTGTCCTCCTCCGTCAGCAGGAAGCGCTCGCCCTTGCGCTCCGTCGGCACATGCGGGCCGACCCGTTCGGCCGGAAGCGTGATAGGGCCCGAGGTCTTGCGGCGCAGACCGAAGCGCTCCGCAATGCGGGCGATCACGTCATGGGTGGATCGGTCAACGTCCTCGTAGCGCACGAACTGGCAGCGCGGCCGCACCGCCGTCCAGCTCAGCCAGGAGAAGTAGAAATGGTTCCAGTAGTCGGTGGGGCAGCGGAACCAGTATTTCGGGCGGGCCAGATCGCCGCCGCTCACGTCGAAGACCTGCAGTTCCCTGCGCGCGAAGGCCGAGACATCGGGGCCCGAATCGAGGTTCGGCCGCCGGTGAAGCCAGAACGGGTAAAGCGATTCATGAAAGGCATAGGGCGACTTCGCCATCACCACCACTGGCACGTCGGGCGGCACCGGGCACTGGATGCCGGTGGGCGGAACGCCATGCTTCCAGAACCATTCGTTGAAGGTCACCTCGACGTCGAAATGCGCCTCGAGGCAGGACTGCATGGCATTGGTGCCGGAGCGGAACGCGCCCACCACGAGAACCTTCCGTCGGCTGCCCGCCGCTGGAGTGGGAGCCGCAGCCGCGCCGGTAATGGCGCGGAACAGCTGGGGCTGCCGGGCCACCACGCTGTCGAGCACTGTCTCCTCGTCATTGGGGTAGTCCTCCCCGAGGCTCGCCGCGAAGGCCTTGCCATAGGCGGCGTGGAGTGCGTCGATGGCGGCGCGGTCGCCGAGCAGGAAGCTGGCGTTGAGCGCCAGCTCGCGTCCGTTCTTGCGCATGACATTCGGATAATGGCGGATGACGCCGGGGATCGCCTCGATCTCCCGGAAGTCCCAGCCCGCCCGCTGCCGGTTGAAGCGCGAAATCGAGGCATCGGCCCAGGCGAAGTGCAGGCTGCCAAAGGGGTTCTCCACCGCCGCATTGTGCAGCAGGCCGATCTTGCTGTGCCAGATGCAGAACACGCGCTTGAACGTGTCCTCGCCCGACTGCCGCAGGTCCCTCCAATAGTGGATCAGGCCTTTGTCGCGTTGGAAGTCGGCGGGCGGTGCTGCAAACTTCGCGCCGAAATTCCGGGCGCGCTGCAGCAGCGCCTCCATCTGCGGCCGCTTGGGCAAGTCGTCGAGCAGCACCTTTTGCAGGTGCAGCCGGATACCGTGTGTTTGGGACAGGCTCTCCACCGAGGACAGAACCTTGTTGTTGCCGCTGATGAAATAGAGGTTCTGCCCGGCCAGCATCTGAAGGCTCAGCGCCAGGTGCTCGGTATAATGATCGAGCGGGCGCTTGGCATTGCCCGGAATGGGCCAATAGGCCATCACATAGGTGCGGGCGGGGTTGGGCTGCGCCATTCAGGGCCTCTCCAAAAGTCACGCTACTGCAGTACGCATGGCGGCGTTCATGGATAACAGGTCATGAGCAGCTGTTCGCGCGCCGCCACGCGGTCAAGCAGCTCGCGGGACTCGATGCGCAGCGCGTCCGCTGCCATCTTGCTCGGGTTGGCGCGTGGCGCGGCAGCAAGGAAGGCGCGTGCCCTGTCCCGGTCGAAATGCTCAGGCAGCGTTTCGGTGCTCAGCCGCAGCAGATCGAAGTTTAGGCTTTCGTTCTTCAGCACATGGTTGATGATCGACTGCTGCATCAGGCTGGACAGCGGCTGTCCCTGTTCCACGCAGCGCCCGATCCTGCCCACAGGGGCCTGCAGGTTGAGCAGCAGGAAGCGGAACGACATGAACCCCATCTCCTCAGCAATCCTGCGGTCATAGTGCGGGTGCAGAAAGACGGCATTCGCCGGATCGAGCAGGAAGTCGGTGAAGGTCTCGAAGGAGGAATAGACCGACAGCATGCCGGCAACCCTGAGATTGACATAGACGCCGCCACGCTGGTCCAGGCCGAAGCGGTAGAGGGAGGAGTAGAGCATCACCGGCTGGCGGACGGTGATGAAATAGATGCTGTCTTCCCGGTAGTCCGCGTCGACCCAGCTGTGCTTTTGGAGGCCCCTCTCGGGATGGATGCAGGCCGCCCTCAGGAACTGCGAGACGAAGTTGCTGCCGGTCTTCTGAAGGTCCAGATAGACGATCTTGCCGAAGTCGTGCATGGGTCCCACTCTCAGCGCCACGCGCGGTATGGCGTTGGCCACGAAGTCCTAAAGGCCAGCATTTCTTTACTGAACCCGCCCGCAAACCGCCAGCCCGATTTCAGCCGGGTCGGCAGCGTCCCGACCGGCAATCGCGATTGCGTCCGCCGCGTCCCTCACCTAGCATCCTTCCTTCATGCCAAGAGAGTTTTGTCGTGATTTCCCATTTTCACCGCACGGTCTTCGTCCACATTCCCAAATGCGGCGGCCAGAGCGTCGAACAGGCCTTCCTCACCGATCTTGGCCTCAGCTGGGAGCTGCGCGCGCCCCTGCTGTTGCGGCCCAATGACGATCCGCGCCTCGGCCCGCCGCGGCTCGCCCATCTGCTGGCGCGGGACTATGCCAGCTACTGTTATCTGAGCCCCGAACTCTTCGCGTCCTATTATTCCTTCGCCGTGCTGCGCGATCCCGCCGCCCGCGCCTTGTCGCTCTACAACTATCTCCGCATCGCCGGCCCTGACCAGCGGCCCATCGATGTCGACACATTCCTGTTCAAGTGGCTGGCGCGCCAGTTGGCGTGCGGCAACGCTGGCCCCGAACAGCAGAATGCGGCGAGCAACCATTTCCACTTCGTCCGCCCGCAAGTCGATTTCGTGACCGCACCCGATGGCGGGGTCATGGTGAAGGACCTGTTCATGCTCGAACGGCTCAAGAACCGGTTTCCGGAGATCCAGGCCAAGGCCAGTTTGAAAAGCCCGCTCCAACACCGCAACAAATCGGCGCAACTCATCACCCCCAACGATCTCGCGCCGAGGCATCTCGACTTCATCCGTGAGGTCTATGCAGCAGATTACGCCTTCATCGCATCGTTCGGTGGCGGACCCGCGTCATAGCCGAAGGCCTTGCAGTCCTCGGCATAGACGTCGCGGATCAGCGCGATGTCGGCGGCGGTCGGCTCCACCTTGCGCGCCGATGATGTGTTCACCATCGGCAGCCTCAGTTCGCCCTGCGGCTTGAAGCCGACATCCTCCAGCACCTGGCGGATGATTGTCTCGAGCCCGGCCTCGTACCTGAAAATCTTCGTCACCTTGGCGCCCACGAAGCGCACCTGCGGCTTGAAATGCCCGGCGGCGACGTTTTCGTCGCGGCGGTATTCGGCGAACATGAGGCGCAGAAAGCTTCCGAAATCCATCTTCGCTATCGTCTCCGCCTGGGTGGATTTCTCGGCCGCCCACTTATACTGCGACACCATCCGCCTCACCGGATCGCGCACGATGGCGAAGCTGTAAAGACGATCGAGCTCGAACAGGCGGCTCAGCACCTCATAGTCGTAATGCGCCGGAGGCACCTTGATGTAGGGCCGCACCGGCGCATAGGCGGGCGGATCGAAATAGCCGGCAAGGCCCACGCCGCGGAAAAAAGTCTCAATTGCCGTGCCCCCCGTCTTGGGCACGTGGATGAACAGGAAGGTCCTTTCGAACGGGTCCTTGCGGTACTGGTAGAGCGGCATTCCGGCGCTTCCGTTGTGTCACCGGCACGTCTAGAGCACAAGACGCGCCGCGTCGAGGCCGCGGATCAGGGGGCAGGCCTCGGCCAGCGCCGCGTCCCACCCGCCGATGCGCTGCTGGTGGACGAGGGTGAGGCTCGGATACCACAGGCTCTGCCGCTCGCCGCCCCAGTACCACAGGCGGCCACTGCCAACGGGGGCCAGCACCACGCCCTGTTTCGCCAGCGCGCCCGCCAGATGCGCCGTGACGTTGGAGGTGGTCAGCACCGTATCGCAGAGATCGATGAGGGCGAGGAGCCCGTCGATGTCATTGAACACGTCGAGTCCTTCGGCCCGATGCACGCTCACGCCCAGTGCCGCGCGCACCTCGGCAATCTCATCCTCCACCTCGCCATACTGCAGGTTCACGAAACTCATGCCGGGGGTGGCGATGAGCGGGGCGAGGTCAATCAGGCGCAGGCTCTTTTTCGGGCCTATCTTCTTGTTGGCGCTCTTCCACGACAGGCCGCAGACCGGCCGCCTGACGAGAACCGGGTTATCGGCGAGCAGCTGCCGCCGCCGCTCCGGCGAGGCGATGAGATAGGGCATGCGCCGCCGGGCGCGCGCCGCGGCATCCACGCCGAGCAGGTGCCCGAGATCGCCCAGCGGGGCCTGCGCGGCGAAATCGCCGGCAATCTCCTCGCGCATCTCCGCGCGGTCGCACAGCGACAGGCCCGGGAAGGACCGGCGGAAGATCGGGTGGAGCCTCCGGTCCGCCGCCACGGTGATGGCGGACAGGCCCGGATCGAGCAGCGACAGCAGCGAGGCATAAAAGACCTCGTCGCCGACCCCCTGCTCGCCCCACAGCAGCAGTGGCCCGCCGGGCGCGCTGCCGTCCCAGCCGGGTATTGCGCTGCGCGGCCTTTGCCCCAACAAGTCCGGCGTGTTCCAGCGGGTGCGGTAGAGCGCGAAGCCAAGCGCCAGGTCCTGCGACTCGAGGGCCAAAATCGATTTGTTGTAGCGCATCGCGTCCGCGCCGGGGCTGAGCGCGATGGCGCGGTCGAAACTCGCATGCGCCTCGTCGAGCCGGCCCAGCTCGCGCAGCACGTTGCCGCGGTTGGAATAGGCCTCGGCATAGTCCGGCCGGAGCGCGATGGCCCGGTCGAAACAGGCCAGCGACTCCTCCAGGCGGTTCATCTCCTTCAGCGCGCCGCCGCGGTTGACATGGAATTCGGCGGCCTGCGGCTGCAGCGCCACGGCCCTGTCGTGAGCGGCCAGCGCCGCCTCGAAGCGCATCAGCTCGGCCAGCACATTGCCGCGGTTGCTGTGGGCCTCGGCGAAATCGGGGTTGAGCGCGATGGCGCGGTCAAGGCTGTCCAGCGCCTCGTCCATCCGGCCCAGCTCCTTCAGCGCGGTGCCGCGGTTGCCGTGCGATTCGGCATGGCCGGGATTGCTGGCGATGGCCCGGTCATAGGCCGCCAACGCCTCCCCGGGCCGCCCCTGCTCGCGGAGCAGCTTGCCGAGATTGTACTGCGCCTCGGCGGAGCCTGGCTCGAGGGCGGCGGCGCGGCGGATCCACTCCTCCGCCTCCGCGGGGCGCCCCAGGGCGGCCAGGGCGATGCCGCGGCCCATCTGCGCCTGAAAGAAGCGCGGCGCCACCGCCAGCGTGCGGTCATAGCCGGCGATCGCCGCCGCCGTCTCGCCCTGTTCCATCAGCGCGTTGGCGCGGTTGCAATGGGCTTCGGCGAAATCGGGCTTGAGCGCGATGGCGCGGTCATAATCGGCGATGGCCTCGTCGCGCCGGCCCAGCGCCGCCAGCGCATCGCCGCGGTTGGAATAGGCCGGCGCGAAGGAGGCGGCGCGGCGGATCGCCTCGCCGAAGCTTGCCACCGCCTCCGCGCCGCGCCCCAGCCGGCGCAACGCGAGGCCGCGGTTGTTCCACGCCATGAGCATGGACGGGTCGAGCCTGAGCGCCGCGTCATAGCGTTCGAGGGCGGCGGCAGGCCTGCCGAGGTCCTGGAGGCAGTTGCCGAGGTTGTAATGCGCCTCGCGCGATTTCGGATTGAGCTTCACCGCCTTGCCGAGGGCCTCCGCCGCCTCGTCCAGGCGGCCGAGCGCGCGCAGGATCATGCCATGGGTGTTGAAGGCCCCGTCCATGTCGCGCCGCACGCTCAGCGCCTTTTCGATGTGCGCCAGCGCGGTGTCGGGCTCGCCGCGGCGCAAGCCCGCCAGCGCCACGATGTGCAAGGCATCGAAATTGCGCGGCTCCGCCAGCAGGACCGTCCGCGCCACGCCAATGGCGCCGGCAAAGTCGCCCGCCTCGAGCAGCCCCACCGCCCGGCGCAGCCTGATGAGCGTGTTGGACATCAGCGGATAAGCCTATTTTCCCAGGCCTTCCTCGGCGCGGCCGAGCGCCCCGTGCCAGAGCTCCGCCATGTCCGTGTCGCGGTAGCCGGCGAAGCATGGCGTGCCGAGCGTATAATGCACCAGCTTGGCCGCCGGATTGGCGTCATACTCGATGGCGAGCCAGTTCCATTCCTTCGGGATCTCGCCGATCAGCCCGTCGCCGAGCCAGGTGAAGCGGTGAAGATAAGCGCCGTCCTTGCTCTCGACGAAGCCGGGGTCGAGCTGGCGGTTGGCGGGATGCGCGCAGTTCCACAGGATGACGCTGGACCAGTTCTTGCGCGGATAATTCTCGTTCCTGTTGCCGAGATACTTGGTCGCGGCCTTGGTCTTGTAGTCGTGCTTGGCCACCATCACCGCTTTCGAAGGGTCGCGCAGCCGCCACAGCCCGGCGATGTCGGCGTTGCACACCATGTCGCCGTCGGCGAAGATCGCCCAGCCCTGATAGCCCATCAGATAGGGCGTCAGGAAACGCGTATAGATGAACACATTGCTGCCGTCGCGGTGGCGCTCGGTGTAGCCCGCGATGGCCTGCGGATTGAGCGGCATGAACTGCACCGGCAGGCTCGCCTTCTCGATCACGCTCTGGCAGAACACGTGATAGGCAATGGCCTCGCGCTGGTCGAAGCCGACGATGAGATTGACGCGCTCTGTCATGGACTGTCCTTTATCGCCGTGGCGGCCATGCGGATGGCGGCCTGCCATTGCCCGGCCCTGTCCTGGGCGATGCGCCGCAGGCTGGGATACCATAGGTCGTTGGGTCCGCCCTGCCAATACCACAGGCAGCCCTTGCCGGAAGGCGCCAGCACCACGCCCCGTTTCGCCAGCGCGCCCGCCAGATGCGCCGTGACGTTGGAGGTGGTCAGCACCGCATCGCAGAGATCGACGAGGGCGAGGAGCCCGTCGATGTCATTGAACACGTCGAGCCCTTCGCCCTGATGCACGCTCACGCCCAGTGCGGCGCGCACCTCGGCGATCTCATCCTCCACCTCGCCATACTGCAGGTTCACGAAACTCATGCCGGGGGTGGCGATGAGCGGGGCGAGGTCGATCAGGCGCAGGCTCTTTTCGGCGCCGAACTTCTTGTTGGCGCTCTTCCACGACAGGCCGCACACCGGCCGCCTGGCGAGGAACGGATTGTCCAGCCGCAGCCCATCGCGCCGCGCCGCGTCGGCCCTCAGGAACGGCATGCGCCGCGCCGCAATCCGCGCCGCATCGGCGTGCAGCAGGTGGCCGAGGTCGCCCAGCGCCGCCTGCGCGGTGAAATGCCCTTCGGGCGGCAGCGCGCCATCGATGACCCGCACCTGCGGAAACGAGCGCCGGAAAATGGCGAGGAGCCGCCGGTCCACCGCCAGCGTGGCACTGAGCCCCTCCGGCAGCAGTGACAGCAGCGAGGCATGGAGGATTTCGTCGCCGATCCCCTGTTCGCCCCACAGCAACACGGGGCCGTCCGCGCGGCCGTCCCACGCGGGCAGCGCAAGCGGCGGCCTGGCGCTGGAGAAGGCCGGGCTCTTCCAGCGCCAATGATAAAGGCCGAAACCCTCGCCGAAGCGCCCCAGACCAAGCAGCAGCTGGGCCTTGTTGTGCTGCGCCTCGGCATAATCGGGGCGCAGCCGCAGCGCCGCGTCAAAGCTCTCCAGCGCCGCGTCGGAACGCCCCATCTCAGCCAGCGCATTGGCCCGGTTGTAATGCGCTTCCGCATAGGCCGGGCGCAAAGCGATGGCCCGGTCATGGCAGGCCAGCGCCTCCTCCAGCCTGCCCAGCTCCTTCAGCGCATTGCCGCGGTTGCTGTGCGCCTCCGCATAGCGCGGGCGGAGCCTGAGCGCCGCATCGTAGTCCGCCAGCGCCTCATCCGGCCGGCCCCCGTCCCTGAGCGCGATGCCGCGGTTGTTGTGCGCTTCCGCCAGCCGCGGGTCCAGCCGCAGCGCAACGTCATAGGCGGCAATTGCCTCCTCGCCGCGCTTCAGGTCCTTCAGCGCATTCCCGGCCTCAAGGTGACACTGCGCGTCACCGGGCTTGAGGGCCAGCGCCTGGCGCAGGCTCTCCAGCGCCTCGGCGGGCCGCCCCAGCGTCAGCAGCGCATTGCCGAGATTGTAATGCGCCTCGGCGAAGCCCGGCCGCAGCGCGATGGCGCGGCGGATCAGCTCGACGCCCTTCGCCGCCTCGCCCGACTGGACGAGGGCGAGGCCCATCAGGTGCAGGCTGTCGAAGTGCCGCGGGTCCAGCGCCAGCACCTGCGCATAGAGCGCCTGTGCCGGGGCAAGCACGCCGCCCTGATGCAGCGCCAGGGCCTTGCGGAAGATGTCGTTCGGCGCGGCCACGTTGTTGGCTTCGGTCCTTCATGCGGCGGTGTTGCGGAGTTCTTTACCATCCCCCGACGAACAGCGTCTAAAGCATTTTCAGGTCAAGTGGACACCGGTTGACCGTCGAAAATGCGACCAAACATAGAGATAGCGCCTGTACCGTTCAGGCGGAACCGCCTGGGCGGAACATGCGCCAGATCAGAAGCCTGAGCATGATCTTATCGCAAAAGTGGGGTCCGCTTTTGCGGATCGTGCTTCAGCCGCCAAGCGCGATGGTGAGCGCCACCAGCGCCGCGCCGAGGATCACCATGGCGCCCGCCGTCCACCACGGGGAAAAGCCCGAGGCCCGCCCATAGGCATGGCCGATCAGCGCCAGCATGGCGAGGCCGATGGCGTTCGACACCCGCATCGCCGACGCGAGGTCGGACATGAACACGAACGGCAGGATCACCGGAAAGGTGGAGGCGACCACGATCAGGAACACGCTGAAAGCGCCGCGCAGGTCGTCGCGCGCCACCGGCGGCGCTGTCGATTCGAGCGGCAGCTCCGCGATGCGCTGGCGGATGCGGTCCGTCATCTCGTCCGTCAGCTCGCCGCTCACCAGCGGCGGCAGGTTGTCGCGGATCAGGGCGCGCGCCTCGGCATGGCTGCGCGCCCGCTTCACCGCCAGCACCGTTTTGCGGTCGCCGCCGCGGCCGTTCAGCCGCGCCATCACGAACATGATGGCGTCGATCAGTCCCCAGGCGATGTTGCAGCCGAACGCCGCGATCAGCATCACCCGCACCTCGCCGCGGTCCGCCGTGGCAACGCTCAGCGATCCGGTGAAGCTCATCACCATGATCAGGCCGAACAGGATTTCGGCCAGCCGCTCGCCGGGTTCGAGCACGGGGTTGCGGGGCGGCGGGGCGGCTTCAGGCATCGCCGGGAGCCTCACACGGGCGGCATGACATAGAGCGTCACCGCGAAGATCGCATAGATCATCAGCATCAGCAGGCCGAGAAACCACGCGGCATGGCCGCCCGCCGTGGTCAGCGCCGCGGTGAGCGTGGCGACGAGGATCATCACCACCGCGCCGGGCCAGAACTGCAACGACATGGGAGAGGGGCCAAGCACATGGCTGAGCAGCACCAGCACCGGGGCCACGAACAGCGCGATCTGCGCGGCGCTGCCGAAGGAAATGCCGAGGCTGAGGTCGAGCCGGTTCTTGCGCGCCGCGCTGAAGGCGGCCGTCATCTCGGCCGCCGCGCCGACAATCGCCACCACCACGAAACCCACGAAGGCCGGCGACAGGCCAAGTTCCGCCGACGCGCCGGTCAGCGAGGCGACGAACACCTCGCTCACCAGCGCCACCGCGACCGTGGCCCCGAGCAGCACGCCGATGGCGGGCCCCAGCGGCCACGCCCCGCCCTCTTCCGCCTCATGCGCGGCGGCGGAAAAATAGGCGCGGTGCGTGCCGAGCGTGAACACCAGGCTGAAGCCATAGGTCGCCAGCAGGATGACCGCGATGGCGGGGCTGAGCGCGGGCGGCAGCGTCTGCTGGTCCATGCCGGCGAGCGCGGAGGGCGCCATCATGCCGAAAGCGGCGAGAAACAGCAGCCCCACCTGCAGCCGCGTGCTCGCGCTGTTGAAATCCTGCACATGGTGGCGCAGCCCGCCGAGCAGAAAGCACATGCCGGTCATGAACAGCGCGTTGGCGACGATGGCGCCGGCGATCGTCGCCTTCACCAGCAGATATTCGCCCGCCCGCAAAGCGGCGAGCGCGATCAGCAGTTCGGTGAGGTTGCCCAGCGTGGCGTTGAGCAGCCCTCCGATGGCGTCGCCGGTGCGCGCCGCCACCTGTTCGGTGGCAAGGCTCAGCAGTGCGGCCAGCGGCACGATGGCGAGAATGGCGAGAAGAAAGGTCAGCGTATGGGCAGAGGGTGCCGTGGCTTCCGCGATGAGCGGGGCTGGAACCGCCGGCAGAAGCCACAGCACCCGGTTGCCGCGAACGGCCTTCAGCAGAGTGCCCATGTGCTTTCCTTCCTGACGGTCACCATGGTCTCCGGGCCCAGGCCCCCGCACCGGCGGATGCGTATGGCTGTTGATCCGTCAAGACAGGACGGCATCTCATGGGCCACTCCCTCGCGCGCCGAAAAGCGCGGCAGGTTCAGCATGATGCGCTCCGGCGTCAGGCTCTGGCTCGGCAGGGCGGCTCCGATGCCGGTCAGCATGGCGAAAGTTTTCGACGTGCCCGCATGGGCTTATGTTAGAGTATGATCCGCAAAAGTGGAACCGGTTTTCCGATAAGATCATGCTCAGGCTTTTGATCTGGCGCGTGTTCCGTCCAGGCGGTTCCGCCTGAACGGAACATGCGCCGAAGGCAAGACGGCCGCCCGGGCGGCCGCCTCGCTTGATTGTGCGGGCTTACTTGCTGGCGAGATAGTCGACCGGGATCGGCTCCGAGATCGTCCACTCGTCCACCACACGGGCCTTGCCGTTTTCGACGGCGGTGATCAGGTAGCGGCCCTTGTTCTGGTGATGCAGTTCGGCCGTGAAGGTGCGCGGACCAAAGAGGGTCGGCTCGTCCTTCATCTTCTCGAGTTCGGCCACGACCGCATCGGCGTCGGTCGACTTGGCGCGCTCGACGGCCTTGGCCCAGACGTCGATCATCACATAGCCCGGATAAACATACTGGCTGGACGGATCGGAGCCCGTTGCCGCCTTGTACATGGCGTTGAACTCGTTGACCTTGGGGTTCGGGTCATCGCCATGGACCGAGCCCTGGTCGGGCACGAAGAAGTTCGAGAGATCCGGCGTGGCCGAGAGCCAGTAGCTGCCGGACATGCCGGAGCCGTTGAGGATCATCGACTTGATGCCGGCGGCGCGGATCTGCTTCACGGCCGAAACGCCGCCCGGCATCATGGTGCAGAGCATGATGGCGTCCGGCTCCTGCGGCAGGCTCTTGATGCGGGTGATCTGCGCCGCGATCGAGGCGTCATCGTTCTTGAAGGTGTCCTCGCCAACGAGCCTGGCATCCTTCAGCTTCGGCAATTGCCAGTCGAAGCCGTCGCAGATGCCCTTGTTATACTCGGTCCACGTGTCGAGCAGGCGGTAGAAGGTGCGGGCGTTCTTCTTGTTATAGGCCCATTCCGCCATGGTGGCGCCCTGCACTGCCGCGAGCACCGAGGCCGAGAAGGAATGCGGGCCCACGCCCTGAATGCCGGCCTTGACCGATTCGGCGCAGAGGAAGAAGGAGACCTTGCCCGCGGCTTCCGCGGCGAGCGCCGCCGGCGCGCCGAAGTCATAGTCGCAGGAGACGACCACCAGGTCGGCGCCCTTGTCGATCACCTCGAGGCCGGCCTTGGCGCCCTCGGCGCGGTCGGTCTTGGTGTCGGCGGCGACGATCTCGATCTGCTTGCCGAGCAGGCCGCCGGCCTTGTTGATCTCATCGATGCGGATGCGGGCGGCATCTTCCGCGGGCTTGTCATAAGCCTGCATGAAGCCCGATTGCGCCGTGGCGAAGCCCACGACGATCTTGTCGCCGGCGGCCATGGCCGCCGGCGCCGCGAGCATCAGCGCGCCAAGCGCGGCGCCCAGTCCCAGTTGCAGAAAGCTCTTCATTGACGTCCTCCTTTTGAGTTTATGCAGTCTTCCCATCCGCCGGGGCAGCTGGCCTGCCCTCCGGCGAAAGCTTGCGCGGCGGCCAGACCAGCTCACGGTTCCGCGTGAGGCCGGCGGGCCGGTACATCAGTATCACGATCATGACGGCGCCGATGGCGATTTCCTGCACGCCCAGCGGCAGGGCGAAGCTGGCGCCGCCGATATCCACTCCCTTCTCCATCCAGCGCAGGAGCTGGATGATGATGGAGAGGATGACGACGCCCAGCACCGCGCCCGACAGCGAATTCATGCCGCCGACCACGAGCATCGAGAGCGTGATGAAGGTGAGGCCGAGATAGAAGGTGTCGGGCGTCACGACGCCCACCGAATGGGCAAACAGCGCGCCGCCGAGGCCCATGATGCCGCCCGAAATGGTGAAGGCGACGAGCCGCTCGCGCGGGATGTCGACGCCCGAGGCGGCCGCCGCCGTGGCCTCGTCGCGCGCCGCGCGGAGCGCCAGGCCCGAACGCGAGATCTGGTGGGCATAGGCCACCAGCACCGCCGCGCCGGCGCAGAGGAAATAGGGCCAGACCACGCGCACGATGGGGATGCCGACGACGGAGCTTTGCGCCCCCGTGACGCTGTCCCAGTTGGAATAGACCTGGATGATCACGGCCAGCACCGCGAAGGTGGCGATCGAGGCGGCGATGCCAGAAAGCCGCATCAGCACCTTGCCGGCGACAAAGGCGGCAAGGCCCGCGAAGATCACCGCGGCCAGCAGGCCCCAGCCATAGGCCAGCTTGTTGTCGAGGATGATGTCGGGCAGGCCCTTGAGCTTCGACTTCTTGATGGCTGGCAGCATGGTGAGCCAGGCCGTCATATAGGCGCCGAGGCAGGTGAAGCCGATGTGGCCAAAGCTGATGACGCCGGAATTGCCGATGAAGACATAGAGCCCCACCACCAGCACCACGCGGATGAAGATTTCGATGATGGTCTGGTTGAACGGCCCCGAACCCACCGCCAACGCCGCAAGCTGCAGCGCGGCGAGGATGATGATGAGGATGACCGGCGTGGTCCAGGTGCGGGCGAGGATCGAGGGGCGGCCGGCCATGCTCACACTCTCTGCTTTGCGGCCCTGGAGGCGAACAAACCGTTCGGCCGCCAGATGAGCATGACGATGACCGCGCCATAGACGAAGGCATCGCGGAAGGGCCGCGCGTCCGGCGGCAGGACAACCTGCATGATGACGGTGGCCGCGCCGATGAGATAGCCCGCCAGCACCGCGCCGGGCAGGCTGCCCAGCCCGCCGATGACGGTGGCGACAAAAGCGACCAGCATCAAGTTGGCGCCCATCTGGATATCGACGGTGCCCGTCTGGGTGACGAGGATGAGGCCGACCGCGGCGGCCAGCATGCCGCTGACCGCGAAGGCCAGCATGATGACGCGGTTCGCCCTGACGCCCAGCATGCGCGCCATGGTGAAGTTCTCCGCCGCGGCGCGCATCTCGAGGCCGAAGCGGGTGCGCTTCAGGAAGGCGGTGAGGGCGATGAGGATGACGATGGTGACGCCGATGGTGATGACCTGCAGGGGCGGGATGCGCGCGCCGGCGATCTCGATCTGCCGGGTGAGGTTGGACCACAGGTCGATCGACTTCGGGCGGCTCGAATAGAGCATCAGCAGGAAATATTTGATGACGAAGCCCAGCGCGAAGGAGGCGATCATCATGGTGGCGGGATTGGCGTTGCGGAAGCGGCGGAACACCACGATCTCGGAGAGGACCGACAGCCCCGCCCCCACCGCGAGGATGAAGGGCACGAGAATGACGGTCGGCAGGTTGCCGGCGAAAACGATGGCGGCGGCGTCGATCGACGGCCACAGCATGGCGAAGACGCAGAAGGCGATGTAGTCGCCATGGGCGAAGTTGACGAGCCGCATGACGCCGAAGATCAGCGCGATGCCGAGCGCACCCAGCGCATAGAGGCTGCCGAGGCTCAGCGCATCGAAGAGGATCTGGAGCAGCGCCGTCATCTCAATGCTCCCCATAGCCGAAATAGGCCTGGCGCAGCGCATCGCCCCTGACGAGTTCGCGCGCGTCGCCTTCGAGCGCCACCCCGCCGGAGCGCATCAGCACCATGCGGCCGCCGGTGAGGCTTGCCCGCGTGGCGCTCTGCTCGACGATGAGCAGCGTGAGGCCGCGGCTGTCGCGCAGGCGGACGAGGGTTGCATAGACATCGTCGATAACCTTGGGGGCGAGGCCCAGCGACGGCTCGTCGATGGCGATGAGGCGGGGGCCCGCCATCAGGGCGCGGCCGATCGCCAGCATCTGCTGCTGGCCGCCCGAAAGCACGCCCGCCTGCCGGTCCTTGCGGTCCCTGAGGATGGGAAAGACGGAATAGACCTGCTCCAAATCCTTCGCCGCCTGGTCCTTGTCGGCGCGCATGCCGGCGCCAAGCCGCAGATTCTCCTCGATGGTGAGGCCGCCGAACACGTCGCGGCCTTCCGGCACCATGGAGAAGCCGAGCCGCGCGATATCCTCCGGCGCCCTGCCGGCAATCTGCCGCCCGGCGAACCGGATGAAGCCCTCGCGCGGGGCAACGGCGCCGGCGATGGCCTTGAGCAGCGTCGACTTGCCCGCGCCATTGGGGCCGGTCACGAACAACGTCTCGCCCTCGTCGACCTTGATCGAGGCCTTGCGCAGCGCGGTGAGCTGGCCATAGCGGACGGAGATATTCTCGACGGAGAGAAGGCTCACAGCACCGCTCCTTCCGCTTCGGCCTGGGTGCCCATATAGGCATGGCGCACGCGCTCGGACGCCTTGATCGAGGCGGGCGGCCCGGCCTCGATCACCTCGCCGGAGTCCAGAACATGGATATGGTCGCAGACGGTGAGCACCAGGCCGATATTGTGTTCGATGAGAAGAACGCCGCACTTGACCTCGGCGACAACACGGCGGATCAGCGCTGCGAGATCATTGGCCTCGTCCGCCGACATTCCGGCGGCGGGCTCGTCGAGGAGCAGGTATTTCGGCCCCAGCATCAGCGCGCGGCCGATGGCGGCGCGGCGTTCATCCGTATAGGGAAGCCCGCCCGCGGCGCGCTCGGCCAGGTGCGGGATGCCGATCCACTCCAGCATCCGGTCCGCCTTCCTCGCGGCCTCGCGGCGGGAGAGGCCGAGGCCAACCCCCGTCACCTCCAGATTGTCGAGCACCGAGAGATCGGCAAAGAGCCGGCCCGACTGGAAGGTCCGGGCAATGCCCTTCCGCCGCACCTGGTGGGGCGGAACGCCGCCGATGCTCTCGCCATCGAGGCTCACCGTTCCGCCGGCCGGCTTCTGGAAGCCGGTGAGCACGTTGACGAGCGTGGTCTTGCCCGCGCCATTGGGCCCGATCAGGCCCGTCACCTGCCCGCGCGGCACGTCCAGCGTCACGTTCGAGAGGGCGCGGAGCCCCTCGAAGGAAACGGAAACGTCCGATGCGGACAGCGACTGGACCATGACCCCCGGTTACTTCTTCTTGCGCGTGATGACGTAGGAGCCGCTGGCATCGAGCGTCGCGGTCCAGCCCGGCTCGATGACGATGGTGGTCGTCACCTCCTCGATGATGGCGGGACCCGGGAGGCGCGCGCCCGCGCCCAGCCTGGCGCCATCATAGATCGGCGTCCTGGTTGATTTTCCCGACGCCTCGAAGATCGCCTTGCGGTGGCCCTTCAGCGCCTTGGAAACAGGCGTTCCCGTCTTCAGCTTCGGCGCCTTGGGCTTGTCGATGCGGCCATAAAGCGTGGATTCGATATTCACCACCTCCACCGCATTGTGGCGCTCGGAATAGGTATAGAGCTCCTCGTGGCGGCGGTGGAAGGCGTCCTTCACCTTCCCGATGGTCTTTTCGTTGATCGGGAATGTGCCGATGTCCACCGTGCATTCATGCACCTGGCCGACATAGCGCATGTCGAGGCTGCGCTTCACGCCGATCTGGCCGGCCTTGAAGCCGTCAGCCTTCAGATGCGCCACGCCCTGCTTCTCGATCTCGCCGAACAGCGTGTCGATGCGCTTGCAGGCGGCGGCATTGTCGAGCCTCAAGGGCGCCGTGGCCATGTAATTATACTTCACGTCCGAGATGATCTGGCCGAAGGCGCAGAGGCCGGAGGCGAGCTTCGGCAGGATGATGGTGTCGATCCCCATCTCGCGGGCGAGTGCGGTGATGTGCGCGGCGGTGGCGCCGCCCGCTCCCACCAGCACGAAGTCGCGCGGGTCATAGCCGCGCTCCACCGAAACGCGGCGGATGCCGTTCACCATGTTGTTGTTGACGATGGTGTACATGCCATAGGCCGCGCGCTCGACCGTGATGCCGAGCTTGTCCGCCACCTTGATCCTGATCGCCTCCTTCGCCTTCCCGAGATCAAGCGGCAGCTTGCCGCCCAGGAGGCCGTCAGGGTTGAGATAGCCCAGCACGAGATTGGCGTCCGACGTCGTGGGCTCCCTGCCGCCCCGGCCGTAGCAGGCGGGGCCTGGCTCGGAGCCCGCCGACTGCGGCCCGACCTGGATGAGGCCCAGCGAATCGATCCAGCCGACCGAACCACCGCCGGCGCCAAGCGTTTCAACCTGGATGATCGGCACGCCGATCCGGTAGCGCAGGAAGTCGATATTCTTGTTGAGGTTGGTCTGGCCGTCCTTGGTCAGCGTGATGTCGAAGGAGGTGCCGCCCATGTCGACCGTGATCACGTTCTTCTTCCTGAAGGGTGCCGAAACGTAAAGGCCCGCCTGCGGTGCTGACGCGGGGCCTGAGTTGATGGCATAGACGGAACGGTCCGTCATCGCCTGGCCGATGGCAAGGCCGCCGTTGGACTGGAAGTAGCGCACCGGCTGCTTCGCCCCCAGCGAGCGGAAATAGCCATCCACCGCCTTGACATATTTGCGCATGACGGGAGCGAGATAGGCATTCACCACCGCCGTCGAGGTGCGGGTGTATTCGCGCACCTGCGGATAGAGCTCGGAGCCGACCGTGAGAATGACGTCCGGCAACATCTTGCGGACGATTTCGGCGGCGCGGCGCTCATGCTCCGGGTTCAGCACCGACCAGACGAAGGAGATGGCGACGGTTTCGACACCTTCCCTGGCGAAGACCTCGCAGGCCGCGCGCACATCGCCGTCTTCCATCCTGACGCGCACCGAGCCATCGGAGAGCACGCGCTCGCGCACGCCCTTTCTCAGGTAACGCGGCGCCAGCATGGTGGCGGCGGGATATTCCGGATCGTAGCGGAAGCCGTCTTCCTTGTGGCCATTGCGGATTTCGATCGAGTCCTCATGGCCCGCCGTGCAGATGAGGCCGGTCTTGCCGCCGCGGTGGGTGATCAGCGCATTGAGGCCCACGGTGGTGCCGTTGATGCACAGATCGCAGTCCGAGACAAGATCCGGCGGCGCGATGCCGAAATCGTCGGCGATCAGCTTCAGCCCGTTCTCGATGGCCTTGGTGGGGTCCGATGGGGTCGAAAGCGTCTTGAACAGCTTGACGTCGCCGGTGTTGCGGTTGGCGACGACGAAGTCCGTGAAGGTGCCGCCTGCATCGATGCCCAGACGATAGGTGGTGCGCATGGTCCGTTCCCCCTTCCCGATTACGCCGCCGACCTCAGCCGCCGCGTGGCGGCCATGTCGACATCGAGGGTTTCCGGGTTCGAGATCACCACGCCATAATCCTCCCTTGCGCCCCTGATCGAGACAAGGCCGTTCTTGACGTCCCACACCACCTTTTCGATGGGGCGTTCATGGGGGTTGCCGTAACCGCCGCCTCCCGGGTTCATGTTGGTCACGGTCTCGCCGGGCTTGATCGTCTCCATGATGTTGGTGCGCTTGACCTCGCGCGTGCCGCCGCGCGTCAGCATCACGCGGCCGACCTTGGAGTCGATATCCTTCGAGGCCGCCCCCGCGGCACCCATGGCGGGGATGCGGCGGCCTTCGCCGAAGCCGATGCACAGCATTTCCCTGTCGAGCGGCTCGACCTCCCAGGCCGTGCCGGAGCCGCCCCGGAATTTCCCCGCGCCGCCGCTGTCGGTCATCAGGGAATATCTGTGGATGATGATCGGATAGGAATATTCAAGCAGCTCCACATCGCCGCTGGTGAGCGCGCCGAAGCAGCATTCAGGCCCCACCGCGTGCCAGCCGTCCTGCTGCGGCGTGGCGCCGCCGCCCGAGATGATGGTGGCGAGCACCATGGTCACGAATTCCTCGTTGGTGCGCGAATCCCAGCCGGCAATGTTGAGGCCATTGGCATGGCCCCAGCTGGCCGCCACCCTGGACGGCATGGCCTTCTCGAAGGCAAGCCGCACGGCGTCGGTCAAAGTTTCCATCGGCGTGGTGGTGCAGTTCATGTGAGGCGCTGGTTCCCGCGCATTGCAGATCGTGCCCTTGGGCCCGAAATCGACGGAGACGCAGCGGTAGAGGCCCTCGTTGTAGGGCGGCGGCAGGGCCGCAAACATCATGAGGCCCAAATAAACGCCCGAATGCGAGTTGCCCTCATAGGAGTTGATGAAATAGGGAATCTGCGGCGGCGACGAGATGGCGATGCGGCAGCTGTCGCCCTTGATCGTCACCGTTGCCTTGATCTCGAAATCTCCAAAGCCGTGGCCCGCGTCCTCGAGGATGGCGACACCCTCGTAAGCGCCGTCCGGCACTGTCCTGATGAGGCCGCGCATGTGGCGTTCGGCCATGTCGAGGAGTTCGTTGATGCAGGCATCCACCGTCTCCTCGCCATACTTGTCGAGCATGGCGATGAGATTGCGCTCGCCCACCTGGCAGGCGCCGATCAAGGCGTTGAAGTCGCCCTCCTGGTCGCGCCGCGCGCGCATGTTGGTGAGGATCATGTTGAGCACGTCATGGCGCGGTTTGCCGCGATCCCAGATCTTCACCGGCGGAATGCGCAGGCACTCGGCATAGATCTCCCTGGCGTTCGGGTTGTAGCCCGCGGGCACCGGGCCGCCGATGTCGGTCAAATGGCCCTTGCAGACCGTCCAGTAGACGAGGCGGCCCTTGTAGAAGACCGGCTTATACATGCAGGTGTCGATGGCGTGGCTGCCGCCGAAGGCCGGGTCGTTGTGGAGGATGAGGTCGCCCTCGTGAATGTCGCCCTCGAAAAACCTGGCGACCGACTTCATGGCGGGGATGAGCGAGCCGAGATGGATCGGAATGTCCTGGCCCTGCAGGATCATCTCCGGCTTGGCGTTGAACAGCGCGGTGGAATAGTCATGCGCGAGGTTGAACACGGAGGAGCGCGCCGTCTTTTCCAGCGCCAGCGTCATCTCGCGCTGGGTGGTTTCCAGCACGCCGCGCACCACCGAGAGGGTGATGGGGTCCACCTTCGGCTTTCTGGGTTTGGCCGCGGCGGGCTGTTTCGCGGCCGGTTTCCTCACTGCCGGTTTTCGTGCCGGTTTGGCCATCATGCGGTCCTCTCTTCTGCGGGGCGTGCGGGACGGGGCGCTATCCTGCCGGCGGCTGACTGCATCAGAGCGATGCCTTGAGCCTGTCGTAGAGCTTCGCCTGGTCGCGCCTCGCTTTCAGCGCCTGCGCCATGGTCACCTCGACGAAGCGCGCCGCCGTGTGGGGCTGCAGCTGCCCGATCAGGTCCATGTCGGCGGAGATCACGGTGCCCACCATGAAATAGCCGCCGCCCGACACCGCGTCGCGGTGGAGCACGATCGGCTCCGTGCCGCCCGGCACCTGGATCGAGCCGTAAGGGTAGCAGGCATCGACGATGTTGGAGGGGTCCGAGCCCGCCCCGAAGGGCTGCTCGCGCGGAACGAATTCCAGCGGGCGGCCGCCGCGGAAGCGATAGCCGATGCGGTCCGCCTCCGGCGCCACCTTCCAAATATCCTCGAAGAAATGCTTGCCGGCATCCGCGGTGATGCGGTGCCAGTAGAGGCCCGGCAGCATGCGGAGCTCCGCCGGAGCCCCCGGCGCGCGGCGCAGCTTTTCCGGAATGGCGCGGCCTTCCTTCGCACCCCGGCCCTTGCCCACCGGCAGCTTGTCGCCGGCCTCGATCTTGCGGCCCTTGAAACCGCCCAGCGCACCCAGCGTGTAGGTGGAGCGCGAGCCCAGCACGGCGGGTACATCGATGCCGCCCGAAATGGCGATATAGGCGCGCGCCCCCTTCTTGAGGAAATCGAAGGACAGCGTCTGGCCCTTCCTCACCCTGAAGGAGGTCCAGGTCTCGCGCGGGGTCCCGTCGACGCGGGGCGGAAGCTCCGCGCCCGTCACGGCCACCGTGGCATCCTCGGTGAACTTCAGCTCAGGACCCATGAACACGGCCTCGAGCGCCGCGGCCCCTTCCTTGTTGCCCACCAGCAGATTGGCGGCCTTGAGCGCCAGCCGGTCCATGCCGCCCGACAGCGGGATGCCGATGTTGTAATAGCCCGGGCGGCCCAGATCCTGCACCGTGGTGGAAAGGCCCGGCTTGATGACGTTAACGGCCATTGAGCGCCCCCATCAGCTTGGCGTTGTAACCATCCATGTCCTTGTTGAATTCGGACAGGTCGAAGGTCACGTCCTTCATCTTGAGCTTGAACTTGCCCTTTTCCACCGCCGCGGCGGTGGCGTCATATTCCTCGCGGCCGATGGGCTTCCACCTGACGATGTCGCCCGGCCGGAACAGGCACATGAAATCCTTCAGGTGCTTGATCTTCTGGTTGGGGTCATAGATCGGCACCGGGGTGATGCCGAACATCTGGTAGCCGCCCGCGCCGCGCACCGAATAGATGCAGCCGAAGCAGCCGCCGTGGCCCACGGTGAGCTTCGGCGTATCCGTCCGTGGACGGAGGTATTTCGGCGACTGGATCTGCCGCTTGCGGTCCACCATCTGGTAGAGGAAGGGAAGTCCCGCCACGAAGCCCACCATGGACACGAACCAGGGCACCCCCGAATGCGCCTTGATGAAGCCGTCGACGCCGTCAAGGTTGTTGATGCGCGCGGTGTATTCGATGTCGGTCGACGTCGGGTCCTGGTGGCGCTCGCGGAAGCGCATCAGCGTTTCGTGCGTCCACGGGTCGTTGTAGAGCACCGGGATCTCGATGATGCGCGACCTGATGACGGGCTTGGCCCTGGCCGCCGCCTTCTCGATCGCCTTCAGCTCCTTCAGCATGGCGGCGGGCTTGATGACGTCCGGATCGAACTTCACCTGCATCGAGGCATTGGCCGGGCATATCTCGGTCACGCCCTTGATCCTGGCCTTCTTGACCGCCGCCGCCATGGACAGCGACTTGAAGAAGGCTTCGAGCGACATTTCCTCGTCGCACTCGACGAAGATGTGCTCGTCGCCTCCATAGGAATACCGCGTCTTCATTGCTGCGCCATCCTCCTCATGAGTTCAGTCTGTGGGCGTTTGCCTCGAGCCATGGCTCGAGCCAGCGCGTGTGGAACTGGGCCCCGGCCACACTGTCATCCCGCGCCAGCAGCCGGTGCAGCGGCTTTGTGGTCGGCAGGCCTTCGACCTCAAGTTCGTCGAGCGCCCGCGCCATGCGGGCAATCGCGCCCTGGCGCGTCTCGTCCCAGACGATGAGCTTGCCAAGAAGCGAGTCATAGAAGGGCGGCACCTCGCAGCCCTGGTAGAGCATGGTGTCGAAGCGCGTGCCCGGGCCGCCGGGAATGCGGAGCGCCGTCACGGTTCCGGGGGCGGGCTGGAAATTCCTGGCCGGGTCCTCGGCGTTGATGCGCACCTCGATGGCGTGGCCGCGCATCCGCACGTCCTCCTGCCGGACCGACAGGGGCCCGCCGCCGGCGATGCGGATCATCTCGCGCACGAGGTCGATGCCGGTGATCATCTCCGTCACCGGATGCTCCACCTGGATGCGGGTGTTCATCTCGATGAAGTAGAAGCGATGCGTCTCGTCGTCATAGAGATATTCGAGCGTGCCGGCGCCGCGGTAGCTCACCGCTTCGGCCAGGGCCACGGCAGAGGCGCAGAGCTTTTCGCGCACCGCTTGCGGCAGCACGGCGGAGGGCGCCTCCTCCCACACTTTCTGGCGGCGGCGCTGCAGCGAGCATTCGCGCTCGAAGCAGTGAATGGCGCGCCGGCCGTCCCCCAGCACCTGCACCTCGATGTGGCGCGCCCGCTCGATCACCTTCTCGATATAGAGACCTCCGTCGCCGAAGGCCGCCTTGGCCTCGGTGGAGGCCTGCGGCATCAGCGCCTCGAACTCCGCCATGTCATGGGCGATGCGGATGCCGCGTCCGCCGCCGCCCGCCGCCGCCTTGATCATCACGGGGAACCCAACGGCCATGGCAATATGCCTGGCATGTTCGGGATCGTCGATGCGGCCGTTGGAACCGGGCACCACGGGAACGCCCGCCGCTTCCGCCGCCACGCGCGCCGCCACCTTGTCGCCCATCACGCGGATCGAATCGCCCCTGGGGCCTATGAAGATGAGGCCTGCCGCCTCCACCGCGTCGGCGAAGGCCGCATTCTCGGCGAGGAAGCCATAGCCCGGGTGCACGGCATCGGCGCCCGTCTCCGCCGCCGCCTTCAGAATGTTCCCGATGTTGAGATAGGATTTCGCCGCATGCGGCGGGCCGATGTTGACCGCCTCGTCCGCCATCTTCACCGCCAGCATCCCGGCATCGACCGCCGAGTGCGCCTGCACGGTGCTGATACCGAGCTCCCGCGCCGCGCGGATGATGCGCACCGCGATTTCGCCGCGATTGGCGATGAGGAGCTTGCGGATGATCATGCTCAGCCGATTTCCGCCAGCGGCTGGCCGGCCATCACCGGCTCTTCGTTCCCGGCGATGAAGGTGATCTTTCCCGCGGCATCGGCCTTCACCTCGGTGAAGGACTTCATCACCTCGATCAGCCCGATGACATCGCCCTTGGCGACCTTGTCGCCGTCATTCTTGTAGGCGGGCTTGTCGGGCGCGGGCCTCCTGTAGAAGGTTCCGGGGAGCGGCGAGAGAAGCTGGGCCATTGTCTGTCCTCGTTTCTGGAAATGTCAGGCGGCGTCGATGCGGGGCTTCACGGCCTGGCGCACCGCTTGCGCGATGGCCACCGCATTGGGCGTATCGGAATGGACGCAGATGGCATCGGCGCGCACCGCCACATCGCCCCCGCCCACGCCCCTGACCTTGCCCTCGCGGATGGCGCGAAGACACAGCGCGGCGGCATGGGCGGGGTCCTTCGCCTCATGCTCGCGGGTGATGATCAGCGAACCGTCATCGCGATAGTCGAGGTCGGCGTAAAACTCGGCGATGAATTTGTGGCCGCGCGCCGTGTAGACCTTCTCGTGGAAGGTGTTGATCATGCCCATCAGCGGCGCCTTGAAGACATCCGCCGCATCGGCCACCGCCTGGGCCACCTCCTCCATCCGCGCCGCCATGCCATAGAGCGAGCCATGCGGCTTGATGTGGTTCAGCGCCATGCCCTCGGCCTCGAGGAAGCCCTTCAGCGCGCCGACCTGATAGATGATGCAGTTGGCGAGCTCGTCACGCCCCATCTTCATCTCGCGGCGGCCGAAGCCCTGGAGGTCGGGCAGCGAGGGGTGCGCCCCCACCTTCACGCCATGCTTCCTGGCGAGCTGCACGGTGGTTCGCATGTGGTTGAAGTCGGAGGCGTGGAAGCCGCAGGCCACATTGGCCACATCGATCAGGGGCATGAGCCCCGCGTCGTCGCCCATCTTGTAGAGGCCGAAAGCCTCGCCCATGTCACAGTTGATGACTGTCACCTGAACCTCCTGCCCTGTGCGTCCCGCGCTATCTTTTTGTCTGGTCGCATTTTCGACGGTCAACCGGTGTCAGCTTGACCTGAAAACGCTTTAAGCGCCATCCCTCCCCGGGAGATTGCGGGACAAAGGAAATATTGTAAAATCAGAAAAATTGCATCCCGCCATCGGAAAACCAGATATGACCTTGTCCCTCAAGCAGGTGCGCTATTTCATCGCCACGGCGGATGCCGGGCAGGTCAGCCAGGCGGCGATCGAACTCAACGTCTCGCAATCGGCGGTGACGGCGGCGATCAAGCAGCTGGAGGAGGACACCGGGGTGGCCCTGTTCAAGCGGCTGCCCGGCGGCGTGTCGCTCACCGCCGAGGGGGCGCGCTTCCTGCAGCATGCCCGCAACATCATGGCGGCGGTGAACGCGGCGCAGCATGCGCCGCTCACCGAGGACACGGCGATCAGCGGCACGGTGCGGATCGGCGTGTCCTACACGGTGGCGGGTTACTTCCTGCCCCGCCATTACACGCGCTTTGCACGCGGTTACCCGCGCATCCGGGCGGAACTCCATGAACTGCCCCGCAACGCCATCGAGGGCGGGTTGAGGGATGGCTCGTTGGACCTGGCGGTCATGCTGGTCTCCAACCTGCAGGACAGGAAGCGGCTGGCCTATGAGACGCTGATCCGCTCCCGCCGCCGGCTATGGCTGCCGGTGGAACACCGCCTGCTGACGGCGGAGGCGATCACGCTGGAGGACGTGGCGGCGGAACCCTATGTGATGCTCACTGTGGACGAGGCCCACCAGACCGCCGGGCGCTACTGGAAGCCCACGGGGCTGCGGCCCGGCGTCATATTCACCACCTCCTCGGTCGAGGCCGTGCGCTCCATGGTGGCGGACGGCATGGGGGTGACCATTCTCTCCGACATGGTCTACCGCCCCTGGTCACTCGAGGGCCAGCGCATCGAACTGCGCAACATCGTGGCGGAGATCCCGACCATGGACGTCGGGCTGGCCTGGAACCCATCGCGCGAGCAGAGCCCCGCGGCGCGCACCTTCCAGGAGTTCATGAGCCTGTCCTTCGGCGGCGCCGGCAGCTGAGGCGGCCAGACCGCGGTGGCCTCGATCCGGCCATCCGCCGCGCGCGTCAGGAACAGCGCGTTGAGGCCAAGCCCAGCGGCGAGTGCGGCGCCCCTGGCCGCGCCCAGCACCATCAGCGCGGTCGCCCAGCCATCGGCCTCCGCGCAGCTGCGCGCGACGACCGTCACCGAGGCGGGGCCCGCGGCGAGCGGCGCGCCACGCTGCGGGTCCATCGTATGCGAGAGCCTGCGGCCGAAGGCATCGACGAAGTGGCGGTAATCGCCCGAGGTCGCCACCGCGCCATCCTCCAGCGCCAGCACCGAATGCGCCGCGCGGCGAAGGGGGTCAGGCTGTTCCACCGCGATGCTCCAGGCCGCTCCATCAGGGCGCAGGCCCGCCGCGCGCATCTCGCCGTCGATCCCGGCGAGAAAGGCGGTGATGCCGAATTCCCGCAATGTTGCGGCCAGGCGGTCGACGCCATAGCCCTTGGCGATGCCATTGAGGTCAAGCGTGACCGGCTCTGTCTTCCTCAGCCGGCCCTCGCCGATTTCGATCGTCTCCCAGCCTGGCCGCCGCCTGGCGGACAGCGCGCGGCGGATGCGCTCGCCGGAGGCTTGCTCGGGGCCGAAGCCCCAGGCCGCCACCGCATCGCCCATCCCCACGTCGAAGGCCCCGCCCGAGGCCCGCCCGATGGCAAGGCCCAGGCGCAGCACGTCGAGAAGCCGGTGCGGAGCGTCAATCCATTCGCCAACCGGCGCACGGTTGATGCGCATCAGGTCGCTGTCGGGCTTCCAGCTTGACATCTGCCGGTCAACCTCGTCCACCGCCGCCTGCAGTGCGGCCTGCAGCGGCGCCGCGTCGAACCCCCCGCCGGTGAAGAACAGCGCCGACCAGCGCGTGCCCATGGTGGCGCCATTCAGCGCGTGGCGTGTGAGTTCAGTAGACATCTTCGGCATAGCGTCCTTCGGCCCGCAGCATGGCCGGGGTGAGTCCCGCGGGCGCCAGCATATGCGCCAGCGCCTCGCTCACGCCCGCGGCCATCTCGCGCCCGCCGCACACCATGATGCGCGCGCCGCCGCGGATCAACCGGACGACCTCCTGCGCCTCGGCGCGCAGCGCATCCTGCACATAATGCGGCCTCCTGCCGCGCGAGGCGGCGGTGATGAGGCTGGTGAGACGGCCCTGCGCATGCCACTCCGCCATCTCCTCGCCATAGAGGAAGTCGCTCGCCGCATGGCGCATGCCGAAGAACAGGTGCATGGCGCGGTGCCGGGCATTGGCGCGGATGAATCCGGCAAGCGGTCCGATGCCCGAACCGGCGCCGACCAGAATGACGGGCTCCTTCCCCCCGCCCAGGCGGAAGGCCGGATTGGGCCTGAGGAAGGCCGACACCGTGTCGCCCGGCTCCATGATGGTGAGCTGGCCGGAGCATAATCCGCCCGGCTGGCGGCGCACCACGATCTCGATGAAGCCATCCCCGGAGGCGGAGGCCAGCGAATAGAAGCGCGGCACGACCGAGCCCCGCGGGATCACGCCCATGAGGTCGCCCGCCTCGAAGCGCGCGAAGCCCTTGCCGGTAAGGCGCCGCCACAGCGGGGACTTCGGCACCGCAAAGCGCAGAATGGCGCTCGGAGCCTGCACATCTGCGCCATAGTCGCGGCGCGACACAAGCGTCAGCGCAGTGGCCGCCGGCAGCACCGGCTGGTGTTCGATGTTCAGCGGCAGGCCCAGCCTGGTTGAAAGGCCGCTGCCCCAGCGCGCCAAATCCTGCGGCGACTGGCGGTCCACCATGGCCATATCGAGAAGCTCTGTCCACCCCTTCGCCGCGGCAAGCTCCGCGACGCGCCGCGCATAGCCGCAGAAAGCGGGGAAGCTCGAGTCGCCGAAGCCCAGCACGGCGAGCGGCGCGGCAGGCGGCGCCTGCACCGCGGCGAGCTTTGCCAGGAAGCCCTTGGCGGAGGCCGGCTCGTCGCCATTGCCATAGGTCGCGGCGAGGATGAGCACGCGATGGGCATGCGTGAGCGTGCCGGCATCGAAGCTTGCGAGCGGTGCGGCATGCACCTCGAGGCCCGCCCCGCGCAGCGCCTTGTGCAGGCTTGCCGCGAAGCCCCAGGTGCTGCCGCCTTCGCTGCCCACGAAGATGACGGTGCTGGCCCTGGCGAGCGGCGCATTGCCCTCAAGGTGCGGGCGGCTGCCGCGGCCTGCGAGCCAGATCAGCGTGCCGGTGGCGCCGATCAGCGGAACGCCCAGCGCCATCAGCCCGAGGATCAGCCCGAGCACCGGAGCGCCCTGGCCCGTATGCAGCATGTAGACGGTTTCGGACACACGCTCCCAGCCGGTGAGGCCGCGCCACACCAGCATGGCGCCCGTGCCCTGGTCGATATAGCCCGCGCCCGTGCCGGTCCGCAGCGTGAACACGTCCGCCGGATCGTCGGCTGCGGGGAAGGACAGTTCGCGCAGGCCGGCGGCCGGCGTTGCCTTCAGCGCGCCGATGGTGGCCACCGACATGGGCGGCTTGCCGCTCACATCCGCCGGCATCACGAGGGCCGCCGGCTGGTCCGGAAGCAGGCCGAAGGTCGAGGCCGTCATGTAGAGTGCGGTAACGGAGGACAGCATCAGGCCAGCCACCGCGATGCGCGCGATCTCGACATGGAGCCGCCCGGCGAGCGGGCCCTTCAAAGGCGCGAACCAGCGCCGCCAGCCGCCCGCACGGCGTGCCACCAGCAGCAGGCCGGAGACGGAGAGCGCCAGCATGGCCAGCGCCCCCGCCGCCATCACGATGCGCCCGCCATCTCCGAGGAACAGCGAGCGGTGGAAGTTGGTGAGCCAGCGCTGTGCCTGGTTCGGGTCGGCGGATGCCACCGCCTCGCCCGTCGATGGGTCGATCGTCGCCGCCTCGGCCACGTCGCCATTGAACCAGTAGGCGGTGATGCGGCCCGACGGCGCGCGCTTGATCTGCTCGACGCCGGGATAATGCGCCGCGATGCGCCCGGCGAGATCCGCCACGCTCAACGACGATGCCGCCGGCGGCGCGGTGAGGCGGCCGGCCGCCGGGAACACCGACAGTGCAGCACCGCTCAGCGCCAGCATGAGGACGGGCAGCAGGGCGAGAAGCCCCGGCCAGCGGTGAAGCAAGCGGATCATCGCCACGCGGCCCTACATCGAATAGTGGAAGGAGGAGATGTAGCGGCGGCCCTTCACGGGCGTGCCTGCGCCAGCGGCGGTGAGCGGCGCCACCACGTCATTGGGGCTGTCGCGCATGTTCTCCGCCGCGGCATCGATGTGCAGCGTGTAGCCCTGGTCGAACAGCGCATCCTTGAGGTCCAGCGTCACCTCCAGCGTGCGGCCCGAGCCGACCGAGGCGCCGGTGATGCCGTTGATCTGCGAGGTGTCGCCGCCCGTGGCATTGTACCAGCCTGCGAGGTGCTCGAAGTAGCGCGTGCGCGAACCGGCAAGCCACAGGGTGCCGGCATAATTGTTGTTCTTGTCGGTCACATAGAGCGCCAGATAGGCATTGTTGCCGCCGTAATCCTTAAGCTTTGCGCTCAGCGTCACCGGCCTGGCCATGGCCGCCGTGGGCAGGGACAGCGCCGTGGTCAGCGCCAGGGCGGCAAGAAGGGACTTCATCATATTCGGGATTCTCCCAGGCTCGGCGTCAGCGTTACTTGACCTGCACCTTGGGTGCGGTGCTGTTGTCAAACAGGCCGTTCTGCGGCGGCGGAACGCTGCCGGCGGGGGCGGGCGCTGCGGCCGCGGGGCCGCAATTGCCATCGTCATCCCCGCATTCGCCTTCCTCATCGTCCGATCCGGCGCGGCTGACGCCGCCGCCCTCGTCCTCGTGATCGTCCTCGGCCAGCATCGTCGGGCGCTGCTGGTCATCCGATCCGGCAAAGGCTGAAAGAGGTGCGGCGGTATCGCCGGACGCCGCGTCATGGAGAGCGCTCAAGGCCGGCAGACCCGCGGCGGCGGTCAGGGCGGCGGATGCGAAAAGCAGGGTCAGGGTTTTCTTGTTCATGTCAGGGTCTCCTGTGTTGGCGCCACGCAAACTGCCGCCGGCAACTGAGGGCTTCCTGACGGAGGCAGATTTTCCGCTTCAGCTTGCCGTCAGGAAGAGGGAGATGGCGGGAGCCGGTGGGAGTCGGGGGACGCGGCAATTCCCCTTGGGGACAAAAGGCATTAACAGGCTGCTGAAAGACGTGTCGGTTTTAGTTTTGTGATGAGAGTCAGTCTGTCTTGCAGGACGGCAGTGATTTGCAATGCGCGGTGTGACGGAAGGGACAAGGCAGCTGTTCTCGTATGTCGATATAGAGGACCGGATTCCGGCGGATCATCCGCTTCGCGCGATCCGCTTGCTGGTGGAGGAGGTTTTGGCGGGATTGTCAGGGGAGTTCTCGAAGCTCTATTCGCACAGGGGCCGTCCCTCGATCCCGCCTGCGCAGCTGTTGAAGGCATCGCTGCTGCTGGCGTTCTTCACGGTTCGCCTGAAGCATGATCCGCAAAAGTGGAACCGCTTTTGCGGATCATGCTTCTCTTATGACAATTGCGGTCGAAAATGCGAAATGAGATCCGCTGGACAGATCGCGATTTTGCAGGCCGCTTGACGGGCCGGGCGGGGACGCTCAGCCCCTCGCAATGCGCGCCGCCTTCTCCCGTTTCAGCGGGAGAAGACCCCGTTGCGATCAGCAACGGTAGATGAGGGAACGTGCCAGCCGCTGCGTTCCCGGCGGACTTTCCCTCACCGGAAGTGGGGGGAAATCATACCTATTTCACCCAGGCGCCCGCCGCTCCGGAGCGTGATCCGCAAAAGTTGAACCGGTTTTGCGAGAAGATCATGCTCAAGCCTTGGATCCGGATCATGCCATAAGCTTAGTCAGGCTTGTCGCGCAGCGCACGCTCGCGTGCGCTGGTGTGCTTCGTATTCTGAGTGTCCTGGCGGCTGCCGCCGAACAGCCGCTCGAAGAAGCTTCGGGCGTTGGTCTCGGGGGGCGGCGCGGGCTCTTCCGCCGCGCCCTGGTCATATTGCTGGCCGGTCACCTGGGCGGGTGCTGTCATCGCCACCCGCGGCGCGCCCGGCAGGGGCCGCGGCGTCAGGCCGCGGTGCGCGGGCTCCATCACCTCGCGCCAGATCGTGGCGGGGATCAGGCCGCCCGTCACCTTGTCGGTGGGCGAATTGTCGTCATTGCCAACCCACACGCCGGCGATGAGGTCGCTGGTGTAACCGATGAACCAGGCATCGCGGTAATCCTGGCTGGTGCCGGTCTTGCCGGCGATGTCGAAGCCGGGGAAGGCGGCGCGCGTGCCGGTGCCGCCGGTCACGACGAGGCGCATCATGCGGTTCATGCCATGGAGGTCATTGTCGTCAATCGCCCTTGGAAAGCCGGAGCCATTGCGCTCATAGACGACGCGGCCGTCGCGCGTCCTGATGCGCGTCACCGTATGGGGCGCCACCGGATAGCCGCCGTTGGAGAAGGGCACGAAGGCCGCGGTCAGCTCAAGCGGCGTCACCTCGGAGGTGCCGAGCGCGATCGAGGCGTCGTCCTTCAGCGGCGAAACGATGCCGAGGCGGCGCGCCCCGGCGATGACGGCCTGCGGACCCAGCCGCAACACGAGCTTCACCGAAACGGTGTTGAGCGACAGCGCGAGTGCGGTCTCCAGCGCCACCGGACCCAGATACTTCTTGCGGTAGTTCTCCGGCGTCCAGTTGCCGACTTTGACCGGCTCGTCAACCTCCACCGAGTCCGGCGTGAAGCCGTGTTCGAGAGCGGCCAGATAAACGAAGGGTTTGAAGGCCGAGCCGGGCTGGCGCTTCGCCCTGGTGGCGCGGTTGAACTGGCTCTTCCGGTAGGACTTGCCGCCCACCATGGCGAGCACCGCGCCCGAGCCGTCCAGCACCACCATGGCGCCCTGTGACACCTTGAGCTTCGCGCCCTGTGCGCTCAGCTCCTTCGCGACAGCAAGTTCGGCGCTGGTCTGCAGCGCCGGGTCGATGGTGGTTTCGACCACGAGGGACTGCTGATAGTCCTTGACGAATTCCGGCAGCTGCTCGCCGATCCAGTCGATCACGAAGTTCCTGGCCGGCATGTAGCTGTCGGTCCTGGCCGCGGCCGGATTGGCGATCGCCGCGGCTGCCTCCTCAGCGGTGATGAAGCCTCCGTCCGCCATGCTCTGCAGCACCAGCCTGGCGCGGTCCGCGGCGGCCCGCGGATCGGAGATCGGGTTCGCCGCGCTTGGCGCCTTGACGACGCCGGCCAGCGTTGCCGCTTCGGCCAGCGTCAGCTCCGCGGCGGATTTTCTGTAATAGACCTGCGCGGCCTTCTCGATGCCCATTGCGCCCGAGCCGAAATAGACGCGGTTCAGATAAAGCTGCAGGATGTCGTCCTTCGAATAATGCTTCTCCAGCCACACGGCGAGCACCGCCTCCTGCAGCTTGCGCCCGAGGGTGCGGTCGGGCGAAAGGAACAAATTCTTAGCAAGCTGCTGGGTCAGGGTCGAGCCGCCCTGCGTCAGCCGGCCGGAGCGGTGGTTGACGTAGATGGCGCGCAGCACGCCGATGGGGTCGATGCCATAGTGGCTGCGGAAGCGCCGGTCCTCGATGGCGATGAAGGCATTGGGCACATAGTCGGGCAGGTCCGCGATCCGCGCCTCGTCGCCGTTGAAGGAACCCTGCTCGGCCAGCACCGAGCCGTCATTGGCCAGGATCATGATGCCCGGCTCGCGCTCCGGGATCTGCAGCAGGCCCTGCCTGTCAAGCGTCATCCAGATATAGCTGAAGAGCCCGGCAAACCCCATGCCGGCAATGAAGGCCAGCGTGACGCCGAAGCGGATGACGGGCCACAGGAAGGAACGGCGGCGGCGCGGCGCGCGGGGCGCGGCGGCCGGCTTGGGCGAGGCCCTGGCGGGAGCCTTGCTGCCGCGGCCCTTGCCGCCGCCCGTGGCGGAGAACAGCCGCGGCTCCTCGCGCTGCCCCCGTTCGCCTTTCCTGCCCGACCGACCCATCTCTCCCCCGGACCACCGGACGCGGGCAAGACGAGCCGGGGTTCACCTTACGCAAGGTGAACCCGGGGTCTCCCGCCTGGGAAAATCAATGGTTGCCAATCATGGTGCAATGATGACTGGGACAGCTGCCAAAATGCATCGGACAGCAACCGAAAAGCATCCGGCGGCAACACCAAATGCAACTACATCATCGCGCCGACATGCCAGGGAACATACTCATTGTCGCCATAGCCGAGCTCTTCCGACTTGGTCTTCTGGCCGGACGCCACCTTCAGCATCAGTTCGAAGATCTGCTGGCCCTTATCCGCGATCGGCACACCGTCGAGAATGTCGCCGCAGTTGATGTCCATGTCGTCGATCATGCGGTTGTAAATATCTGTATTCGTTGCCAGTTTTATCGATGGAACCGGCTTGCAGCCATACGCCGAGCCACGCCCCGTGGTGAAGCAAAGAAGGTTTGCGCCGCCCGCCACCTGCCCCGTCGCCGCCACCGGGTCATAGCCCGGCGTGTCCATGAAAACGAATCCGCGCCCCGTCACCGGCTCGGCATAGCGATAAACATGCCGCAGCGTCGTCGAGCCGCCCTTGGCCGCCGCGCCCAGCGACTTCTCGAGGATGGTGGTGAGCCCGCCCAGCTTGTTGCCCGGAGACGGATTATTGTTCATTTCCATATTGTTACGCCTGGTGTAGTCCTCCCACCATTTGATGATTTCGACCAGTTTTTCGCCGGTCTCGCGGTTCGCCGCCCGCCGGGTGAGAAGGTGCTCCGCGCCATAGATTTCCGGCGTTTCCGACAGGATGCCGGTCCCCCCATGCCGCACCAGTATGTCGACTGCCGCCCCGAGCGCCGGGTTGGCCGTGATTCCCGAGTAACCATCTGATCCGCCACACTGAAGCGCCACGATCAGCTCCGAGGCATGGCACGTTTCGCGCGTGACGTTGTTGACGTAGGGCAACATTTCGCGGACCGCCGCAACGCCCGCTGCCACCGTGTTTCGCGTCCCGCCCTTTTCCTGGATCGTCATGGTACGGAAAAGTTCATTCTCTACAACACCATAGGCCTCCTTGAAACGCGGAATCTGGAACCCCTCGCAGCCCAGCCCAACCATCAGCACCCCGCCCATATTGGGGTTGGTGGCATAGCCCCAGGCCGTGCGCTTCAGGATGTCGAAGATCACGCCGCGGTAATCGACGACGCACCCATTGTCCATTTTCAGCGCCACGATGCCATCTATATTTTTGTAATCATTGAGAATTCCGGAGCGCTTCACCTCCTCTGCAATGAACCCCGCCACGGTTGCGGAGCAGTTCACCGAGGTGAGCACGCCGATATAGTTGCGCGTTCCGGCCTTACCGTTGGCGCGGCGGATGCCCTGGAACGTCGCCTGCCGCGCCAGGGGCAGGATGTCCTCCGGCGCCGCATCTTCCGCAAAGGCGTAGTCGCGGTCGAAATCCTGCATGCCGGTGTTGTGCTCATGCACCCAGGCGCCCTTGGCAATGTCCTGCTTGGCAAAGCCGATAATCTGCCCGAATTTCCGCACGGCCTCGCCCGTTTTGATTGCCGCGGATGCCATTTTATGGCCCTTGCCGATGCGGTCCAGCGCGGTGATGCCTTCCGGCGCATCCGCACCCTTGTCGATGGTGTCGATGGCGACGAGAACGTTATCGGCGGGGGAGAGGCGGAGCATGCGGGGCGTTTTCGGCACGGGTGCAATCATCGTGAGGCTCGCTTCAATGTGCGGGGCTTGCCCGCCGTTGGAATATCGCTAACATGTTAGCATGCCAGAGGCCGCCGTCACCTATGATTTCTTGAGCCCGGGCCGCACGGCGGCGAAGGGCGCAACCGCCCGGGTCCATGCCGCGCTGCGCGAGGCCATTGTTCAGCTGGATCTGAAACCGGGTGAGTTCCTCGACAAGCAGGCCATCGCCTTGCGCATGGGCGTATCGCGCTTTCCCGTCGGAGAGGCGATGAACCGTCTCGCCGCCGAAGGTCTCGTCGAGATTATTCCGCAAAACGGTTCGCGTGTTGCGCTCATCAAGATCTCCGATACGCGGGAGAACATGTTCCTGCGCCGGGCGCTGGAGGTGGAGACGGTGCGGCGGCTGGCGCCGCATGCTTCGGCTGCCCTGATCGAACAGCTGGCCAGCAACCTTCGCTACCAGACGGCAGCCGTCGTAGCGAAGGACCTGAAAGGCTTTCACGGTTTCGATCTCGCTTTCCATGCTCTGCTGCAGGATCATCTCGGATTCGAGCGTGTGCGGAACGCCACCGAGACGGCGCGGCTGGGCTTCGACCGCGTGCGGCAACTTCTCAACACACGCCGCCGCCTCGAACTGACACTGGCCGAGCATCAGGCGATTTTTGCCGCACTGGAAGCTCATGACGGCGACGCAGCCTGCAAAGCCATGTATCGGCACCTCGATGCGGTGATGGCGGAACTCGAATCATTCGCGCGCGAAAGGCCCGGGCTTTTCGCCGATCTCAACAGTACGGGAGGAATCGACGCATGAGGAAGCGCATTTTCAAGGCGCCTTCGGGGGAGACCATCTCCTTCACCGAACTTGGCTTTGGGACAGCACCCATCGGCAATCTCTACAAGGCCGTGGACCCGGAAGCCGCCCAGAAGACGCTGGACGCCGCATGGAAAGCGGGCATCCGCTACTACGATACGGCGCCGCTTTATGGCCTCGGCCTAGCGGAAACGCGGCTCAACCGCTTTCTGTTCGGCAAGAAGCGAAAGGACTATGTGCTCTCAACCAAGGTGGGGCGGCTTCTCGAAGTCTGCGATTCCAAGCAGCGCACCGGCATCGGCAAGTTCTTCGATACGCCGGCACGGCGCGAGATCTACGACTACAGCTACGACGGCTTCATGCGGTCGATCGAATTTTCGCTGGAACGTCTCGGCGTGGACTCGATCGACGTGATCTTCATCCACGATGTGGACGTCTTCAACCACAAGACCGTCGCGGCGCGTGACGCGCATGTGAAAACGATCCTCAACAGCGGCATCAAGGCCTTGGAGAAGCTGCGCGGCGAGAAGGTGATCAAGGCCTTCGGCGCCGGCGTGAACGAGTGGGAGGTCTGCGAGATTCTCGCGCGGAATTCCGATGTCGACATCTTCCTGCTGGCCGGGCGCTACACGCTGCTTGAGCAGGACGCGCTCAACTCATTCCTGCCGCTGTGCGAGGAGCGCGGCATCGGAATCGTGCTCGGAGGGCCCTACAATTCGGGAATCCTCGCCACGGGGCCGAAGCCGGGGGCGTGGTACAATTATGATCGGGCTCCCAAGGCCATTCTCGATCGCGCAGCGAGAATCGAAGCCATCTGCAAGCGACACAAGGTGAAGCTGGCGCAAGCTGCCCTGCGCTTTCCCATGCATCACAAGAACGTGGTCAGCGTGATACCCGGCGGGGTCAGCCCGACGGAAGTGGCGCTGAACGTGGCGGCTCTCGACGCAAAGATTCCCAGGGCGCTTTGGAAGGACCTCAAGGCCCAGGGCCTGCTCCATGACGACGCGCCGGTGCCGCGGTGAAAGTTGCGCTCCTCGGGTCGGGCCTGATCGGGCGATCCTGGGCGATGGTCTTCGCCCGGGGTGGACATGAGGTGGTGCTGTGGGACCAGGAACCGGAGCAAGTGGGGAGGGCTCTTTCTCACATCGCGCGCACCCTTCCGCAACTGGCGGAGCAGGGCCTGATCGGGGATGCCGAGCCTGTCCGCCAGCACATCACGGGTGCGGAGAGCCTCGCTGAGGCCTTGACCGGCGCGGCATTCGTTCAGGAGAACATCGTCGAGCGTGCGGAGCCGAAACAGATGCTGTTCGCCGAGGTGGAACGCATTGCCCCCGCTGATGCCATCATCTCCAGTTCGACTTCGGCCATCATGCCGTCAATCATTTTCGGGGCGCTTGCGACACGGCGGCGCTGCCTCGTCTCGCATCCCATGAACCCGCCCCACCTCGCGCCGATTGTTGAGCTGTGCGGAGCGGATTTCACTTCGCCGGATGTGATTGCGCGCACCGGGGAGTTCATGGCCAGCTGCGGCATGTCACCCATTGTGGTGAAACGGGAGATTGAGGGTTTCATTCTGAACCGCCTTCAGCTGGCAGTGCTCAATGAAGCTTTCCGGCTGATCGCCGAAGGCTATGTGACGGCCGGGGACCTGGACAAGACGTTCACGGATGGCCTCGCCCTGCGCTGGAGTTTCATGGGGCCCATTGAGACAATCGATCTCAATGCGCCGAATGGCGTTGCCGACTATCTTGATCGTTATGGTTCCACCATTCGCCGCGTCGGCAACAGCCAGTCCGCCGCCAGGCCGTGGCCTGACGACATGGGCACGAAACTTGACGCGGAGCGTCGCGCCACTGTGCCAAGTGAGAAGCTGGGAGACGCCACGGCCTGGCGGGACCGGCGTATGATGGCGCTTGCCGCTCACAAGCGTGCGCAGGAAAAGAGAACACCGCGCTGAGGCGGCGGTGCGCTGTCAAGTCAGGCCGCCATCAGCTCGGGTGGAGGAGTCTTGGCGCCGGTCATGAAGGCGACCGCATCCGACATGGTGAAGTCCTTGGGGTTGATGACGCAGAGCCGCTTGCCCAGGCGGTGAATGTGGATTCGGTCCGCCACTTCGAAGACGTGCGGCATGTTATGCGAAATGAGAACGATGGGAAGGCCACGGCGCTTCACGTCGAGGATCAATTCCAGAACGCGGCGCGATTCCTTTACGCCCAGTGCGGCTGTGGGCTCGTCCATGATAAGCACTTTGGTACCAAAAGCCGCAGCGCGCGCCACGGCAACGCCCTGGCGCTGCCCGCCGGAGAGCGTTTCGACAGCCTGACCGATATTCTGAATTGTCATCAGCCCCAGTTCCGAGAGCTTCTCGCGGGACCTCTTCTCCATTGTCCGGCGGTCAAGCATGCGGAAGACGCTGCCCAGCCAGCCTTGCATGCGAATCTCGCGGCCGAGAAACATATTGTCGGAAATCGACAGGGCGGGCGACAGCGCGAGATTCTGATAGACCGTCTCGACGCCGGCGAGACGGGCATCCATTGGCAACTTGAAGTGCAATACCCTGCCTTCAAGCCTGATTTCGCCCTCGTCAGGAATGACCGCGCCGCAGATCGCCTTGATGAGCGTGGATTTACCGGCGCCATTGTCGCCGATCACCCCCAGAATCTCGTTCGGATAGAGATCGAAGTCGGCTTTATCGAGCGCGGTGACGCGTCCGTAGCGCTTGACGAGGCCCCGCGCCGTGAGAATGGGAGCCTGTGACATCAGCCAGCTACCTTTCTGATCCATTGATCGACGGCGACGGCGCCAATGATGAGAACGCCGATCAGCAGCCAGGTCCATTGCGCATCGGCGCCATAAAGACGCAGTCCCAGCGAGAACACGCCGACAATCAGCGCGCCGAAAATCATGCCGAGGATGGAACCGCGGCCGCCAAACAATGACATGCCGCCGATCACCACAGCTGTGATCGACTCGATATTCGCGAATTCGCCCGACGTGGGCGATACCGATCCGATTCGCCCAATCAGCACCCAGCCCGCCATACCGCAAATCAGACCCGCCAGGGTGTAAACTGTGATCAACATCCGCTTCACCGGTACCCCGGAGAGCTCGGCAGCATCGGGGTCATCTCCTACCGCATAGAGCCTCCGGCCCCAGGCGGTATAATTCAGCACATACCAGAGAAGCAGCACCAGGCCGAACATGAAGGCGACACCGAGCGTGAACACAGCGCCACCGATATTGATCTGCGCGCCAAACAGCTGCAACAGCGGTGCTTGGGCTTCGATATCCTGGCCACGAATCGTCTCGTTACGGGAATAGATGTATTTGATCGAATTGAACACCTGCCAAGTGCCAAGGGTGACGATGAAGGGCGGCAGCCTCATCACTGCCACCAGCCAGCCATTTATGAACCCGCATAGAGTTCCGCAGGCAAGGCCGCAAAGGATGGAGATTGGCACCGGAATTCCATAGCGGAATGTAAACTGCCCCATCACAACGGCCGATAGCACCATCACGGCGCCGACCGACAGATCGATTCCAGCTGTCAGGATAATCAGCGCCTGCGCCGCGCCCACAATTCCGACAATGGTGATCTGTTGGATGATCAGGGTGAGGGAGTAGGCGTTGAAAAACTTGCCGCCCACCAGAACGCCGAAAATCGCCACTGAGAGCATCAGCACAATCAGCGGTACGGCCGCCGGACTGGCATGCAGAAACTGCTGGAAGCGCCGGATGGCCGAATCGCCGTCGCGGAAATGCACGACAGCGCTGTCGCTTTGTTCCAGTGTCTTTTCGAATTCCTGCGATTGCGTCATGGGCTTAACCCCTTCCCGCCGCGGCTTGCCGGTGGTTTCCGCCTGAACCGTTTCCTGTTGTCGCTGCAACGAGGGCGGCCGCGAGGGCCGCCCTCCTGAGTTCTATCAGAGCTTATCAGACAAGCTGTGGGGTATCAGCCCCAGCAGAGTTCCAGACCCTTTTTGGTGTCGATGGAGGGCACGCCGTCAACCGGCTTGTCGGTGATCAGCTGAACGCCGGTATCGAAGAAGTTCTTGCCTTCAGTGGCCTTCGGCTTTTCGCCAGTGTCGGCGAATTTCTTGATGGCCTCGACGCCCATTGAGGCCATGAGCAGCGGGTATTGCTGCGACGTGCCGCCGATAATGCCGGCCGCGACATCCTTGACGCCAGGGCAGCCGCCGTCAACCGACATGATCAGCACCTGATTTTCCTTGCCCACGGCCTTCAGGGCCTCATAGGCACCGGCGGCTGCAGGTTCGTTGATCGTGTGAATCACGTTGATGTCGGGGTTGATCTGGAGAAGGTTTTCCATGGCCTTGCGGCCGCCTTCCGGATTGCCGTTCGTGTAATCGTTGCCGACGATGCGCGGGTCGGTTTCATCGCCGATGACGTTCGGGTCCTTCACGTCGATGCCGAAGCCCTTCATGAAGCCCTGGTTGCGCAGCACGTCAACCGTGACCTGCTTGGGATTGATATTGAGGAAGCCAACCTTGGCATCCTTCGCGGCATCGCCGAGCTTGGCCTTGGCATAGGCGCCGATGAGGAAACCAGCCTGGAAGTTGTCTGTCGCCATGGTCTGGTCAGCGGCGTCAATCGGCTCAAGCGGCGTGTCAAGAGCGATCACCAAGATACCGGCGTCACGCGCCTTCTTGATCGATGGCACGATGGCCCTGGTGTCGGACGGAGTGATCAGGATGCCCTTCGCCCCATCGGCCATGCAGGTTTCGATCGCCGCGACCTGGCCTTCATTGTCGCCATCGTCCTTGCCGGCATAGGTCTTGAGATTGATGCCCAGCTCCGCGGCCTTGGCCGTGGCGCCCTCACGCATCTTGACGAAAAACGGATTGGTCTCGGTCTTCGTGATAAGGCAGGCACCGACTCCGGCGTGAGCCTCCCCGGCGCTGAACAGCGCCGTGGCAGCGGCGCCCAAGAGAATGACTTTCAATGACGACTTCACGTTGGATCCTCCCATTTATGCGTGCCCCTGATCGGGGCCTCTGAACTGACGACTGGGTTCTTAGGTCAGGTCCGGCACTGGGAATGGTCTCCCTAACCGATCCTCAAGGTATAAGAGTGCAAGACGGGGTATGAGTCAATAAATAAAGCTGCGTGACTTATCCATTGACTCCAGGTTCCATTGCTGGAAATCTTACTCGCGCATGATCCGCAAAAGTGGAACCGATTCTGCGAAGATATCATGCTCAAGCTATTGACTTCGCTCATGTTTTTTCGTTGAAGCGATTCCGCTTGAACGGAGCATGTGCTAGCCCAGATCGACGGACGGAGCGGAAAAATCTACCGTGGCAGCAGATTGGGGCACCCCGGGAAGGCATAGCCTGGAGGGAACGCCGCTGACGCGGGGTACGACACAGCGCGGTGCGAGGCTCTACAACGAGCGGTTGATCCTCTCCCTCGTCCGGCTGCACGGCCAGCTGCCCAAGGCGGAAATGGCGCGGCTGACAGGGCTTTCGGCCCAGACGGTGTCGGTGATCGTGCGGCAGCTGGAGGCGGACGGGTTGCTGCGGCGCCGCACGCCGCAGCGCGGCAAGGTGGGCCAGCCGCTGGTGCCCTTCGAACTGGATTCAAACGGCGCCTTTTCCATCGGCCTGAAGGTGGGGCGGCGGTCTGGCGACCTCATGCTGCTCGACCTGGCCGGCCGTGTTCGCCACACCATCCATCGCCCCTATACCTTCCCATCGCCGGCCGAACTGATGGGCTTCGTGAAATCAGGGGTTGAAGAACTCGTGTCCGGACTCGACCGGGAGCAGCGCGGGCGCATCAGCGGCATGGGCATTGCCGCCCCTTTTGAGCTGTGGAACTGGGCGGAGGATGTCGGTGCGCCGTCCGACGTGCTGATGGCATGGAAGGGCTTGGACCTGCAGGCGGAGATCGCCAAGCTGTTCTCCTGGCCCATCCACTTCTGCAACGATGCCTCTGCCGCCTGCGCGGCGGAGCTGCTCTTCGGCAGAGGCCGTGACTTGCAGGATTTCGCCTATTTCTACCTGGGTTATTTCATCGGCGGCGGCGTGGTGCTGAATGGCAGCCTCTATCTTGGTCGGCATGGCAATGCCGGGGCGCTCGCGTCATTCCCGATAACGTCCGAACGGGGCCAATCGGCGCAGCTGGTGCACTCGACCTCGCTTGCCGCCCTTGAGCGTGACATCCATCGCGATGGCGGTGACCCGGAACTCCTGTGGCGCGACCTTGGGGATTGGAAGGGGGCGGGCCCCGCGCTTGACCGTTGGCTCACCCGCGCAGCGCTTGACGTGGCCGCCGCCGCGGTCGGCGTGATGGCGGTGCTCGACTGTTCAGCCATCGTCATCGACGGCGCAGTGCCGCTCCGCGTGCGGACCCGCTTCGTGGACGAGGTGCAGAAGGCTCTGACCCGCGTCGACCATAAGGGACTAGCCGAATTCCCGGTGCTCCAAGGCACGGTCGGCGCGGATGCCCGCGCGCTGGGAGCTGCAAGCCTGCCGCTGTTCGACAATTTCATCATCAACCGCAATGTGCTGTTCAAGGAGAAGGCCTGATGCTCAAGGGAATCGATCCGCTGCTGAGCCCCGATCTCCTGCGCGTTCTGCGCGCCATGGGCCATGGCGACGAGATCGCCATTGTTGACGGCAACTACCCCGCCGAGGAGCATGGCAAGCGGGTGGTGCGCCTCGATGGCCATGGCGCGCCGCGCATTCTGGATGCCATACTCTCGGTGATGCCGGTCGACGACATGACGCCGGAAGCCGTATGGCGGCCGGCGGCCCACCTGGAGCCCATGCGCATGGAACCGGTGTTCGAGGATTTCAGTGCCGTGCTGCTGAAACACGAGCCGAAACAGAAGATCGTGCCACTGGTCGGCGATGAATTTTACAACAAGGTCAAGGCATGCTTTGCCGTCGTCGCGTCAAGTGAACCGCGGCTCTATGGCAATATCGTCGTCAAGAAAGGCGTCATCTATCCGACTTGAAAAGGCAAAAGGCATAGACCGCAAAGAGCGGTCCCCCGTGAATCACTTCCGTACCATTAATTTCGGACTCTGATCGAGGCGTTCGAGGTCCGGCAGATTGTCAGAACAAGCGCAGCGCTGGCGGGGTGGTGTTACGATGGGAGAAGGGTAGAAACACCACATCGTTCGCAGCGGACACATTGCAAAGCTTAACGATTTTTAGATTTATATAAAAATTATATCATTTTCCTGTCCTTCGTGCAAGCTCTGGTACACTCTGGCTTTCCTTATCGATTGCGAAAATCCGGCTTCCTTTTGGCGACAAAGGCCTGCATGCCTTCCTTCTGATCTTCGGTGGCGAACATCGAGAGGAACAGGCGGCGTTCGAAACGCGCCCCCTCTGCAAGGCTCATTTCCTGGGCGCGGTTCACGGTTTCCTTGGCCATCATGACGATGGGGGTGGAAAATGAAGCGACCTTGGCGGCGGCTGCCATGGCCTCGTCCAACAGATTTTCCGGCCGAACGACACGGGCGACGAGGCCGCAACGCTCGGCTTCCGCCGCGTCCATCATGCGGCCCGTGAGGATCAGGTCCATGGCCTTGGCCTTGCCGATAAAGCGCGGCAGGCGCTGGGTGCCGCCCGCGCCCGGCATGATGCCCAGGGTAATCTCGGGAAGCGCAAAGCGCGCGGTTTCCGACGCGATGACGATATCGCACATCATGGCAAGCTCCAGCCCGCCGCCGAGGCAGAAGCCCGAGACGGCCGCAATCACCGGCTTGCGGGTTTCCGCAATGCGCGTCCAGCCATCGAGGAACTTGCCAAGATAGGATTCGACATAGCCCTTCTGCGCCATCTCCTTCACGTCGGCGCCCGCCGCGAAGGCCTTTTCGGCGCCGGTGATCACGGTGCAGCCGATCCCGGGATTCGACTCGAAATCACTCAGCGCCTCATTCAGCTCGGCGATCAGCGCTTCGTTCAGCGCATTGAGCGCCTGCGGCCGGTTGAGGGTCACGAGGCCCACCTGGCCGCGGATTTCGACGATAATGTTCTGAAAGGCCATGGCGTCCGTCCTATGTCTGACAGTGGCGGCAATAGAAGGTTGATCGGCCCGATTGCACAAGCCTTTTGACGGGCGCTCCACAGTTCATGCAGGGCTCGCCCTCACGGCCGTAGACGAGGAAGCGCTGCTGAAACGCGCCTGCTGCGCCATCGGTGTGGGCAAAGTCCTGGAGCGTGGAGCCGCCCGCGGCGATGGCCTCCGCCAGAACCTCGCGCACGTGGCGCATCAATGCATCAAGGCGGGGGTCATGGCCCTTCTTTCTGGCCAGGGTCCGGGCTTTGCGGCGGGGAGACAGCCGGGCGCGGAACAGCGCCTCGCAGACATAGATGTTGCCGAGACCGGCAATGATGCGCTGGTCGAGCAGCGCCGCCTTGAGTGGGGCTGCCTTGCCGCGGAAGCATGCGGCCAGATAGCCCACGTTGAATTCGTTGCCGAGCGGTTCAACGCCGATGCCGGAAAGCAGCTTATGACTGCCGGCCTCCGCTTCCGGGAAAAGATCCATGATTCCGAAGCGGCGCGGATCGGTGTAGACCACATGCGTGCCGTCATCGAGCGCAAGCACCACGTGATCATGCGGCCCGTGCCCCGCTTCGCCGGTTGCGGATTCGAAATAGAACTCACCGAGGCTCCGCGCCTGCTGACCCTGCAACACGGTGAAGCGCCCGGTCATGCCGAGATGGACCAGCAGAACCTCGCCCGAGTCGAGGCCGGCCAGAATGTATTTGGCCCTGCGCCAGAGTCCTGTGACCCGGCTTCCCGCCAGCCTTTCGGAAAAGCGCGGAGGGAAGGGAAAGCGCAGGCCCGCCCGCCGCAGGGTGACTCCCGCGATGCGGCGGCCTTCCAGCACGGGCTTCAACCCCCGCATGACGGTTTCGACTTCCGGAAGCTCAGGCATGGCCTTCTTAGACCGTGCCGGGGTGGCGATGGCAAGCCATGCGCGGGGCTCTTTTCAGGGCTCCCGATAGCGGGCATAAGCGGCGCGCTTCCGATCAAGAGGGGTCCTGATGTCCAATTTCGTCCCGCGCGTTTTTTCCGGCATGCAGCCGACAGGTAATCTGCATCTCGGCAATTACCTGGGGGCCATGCTGAACTGGATCCACATGCAGGACACGCATGAGTGCATCTACTGCGTGGTGGACATGCATGCGATCACGGTTTGGCAGGATCCCAAGGAACTGCGCCGCGCCATCGTCGATGTCACGGCGGCCTATCTCGCTTGCGGCCTCGATCCCGGGAAAAGCATCATCTTCAACCAGTCACAGGTGGCGGAGCACGCGGAACTCGCCTGGATTCTCGGCTGTACCGGGCGCATCGGCTGGCTGAACCGCATGACTCAGTTCAAGGAGAAGGCCGGCAAGGACAAGGAGGCAGCCTCCGTCGGCCTCTACACCTATCCGGTGCTGATGGCCGCGGATATCCTCGGCTACCATGCAACTCACGTTCCGGTGGGCGAGGACCAGAAGCAACACCTCGAACTGGCGCGTGACATCGCCAACAAATTCAACCTCGACTATAGGGAGGCGATCGAGGCGGCAGGCTTCGCCGATGGCACGTTCTTCGTGCCGCCCGAGCCCTACATCACCGGCCCCGCGACGCGTGTCATGAGCCTTCGTGACGGGACCAAGAAGATGTCGAAGTCGGACCCCTCCGACCTGTCGCGGCTGAACCTGACGGATGATGCCGACACCATCGCCAGGAAGATCCGCAAGGCCAAGACCGACCCGGAGCCATTGCCGAGCGAAGCGGAAGGCCTCAAGGGCCGCCCCGAAGCCGACAACTTGACCGGCATCTATGCCGCCCTTTCCGGCGAGAGCTTGGACAAGGTGCTGGGCCAGTATGGCGGCGGCCAGTTCTCAGCGTTCAAGAACGCCCTCGCCGATCTCGCGGTTGCCCGGCTTGGCCCGGTTGGCGAGGAAACCAAAAGGTTGCAGGCCGACCGGCCCTATGTCGAAAGCGTGTTGAGGGATGGTTCCGCGCGGGCCCGGGCGATTGCCGCGCCCATCATGCGCAAGGCGCGCGAAATCGTGGGTTTCATCGTTTCCTGACAGGCTGAGATGGCGTGCCGCGCCGGAACAGTTTGAAATGATTCTAAACTCGGGCTATGTAATTCCCGAGCAGAGGAATCGGACATGTTCATCCAGACGGAAGCCACCCCCAATCCCGCCACGCTGAAATTCCTGCCGGGCAAGCCCGTGCTGCCCGGCATTACCCGCGACTACCGGGATGCAGAGGCCGCAGCGGAGTCGCCGCTCGCCCAGAAGCTCTTCTCGGTGAATGGTGTTGTGGGCGTATTCCTCGGACAGGACTTCATAACCGTCACCCGGTCGGGTGCGGAATGGCAGCACATGAAACCTGCGATTCTCGGCTTTATCATGGACCATTACCTCTCCGGCGCGCCGGTGCTGCTTGGCGAAGCGCTGAAGGCCGAGGCTGCGGACGGGGAATTCTTCGAGGAAGGCGACGCCGAGGTGGTGAGCACCATCAAGCAGCTGCTGGACACGCGGGTGCGTCCGGCCGTGGCGCAGGACGGTGGAGACATTACCTTCCACGGCTTCCGCGAAGGCGTGGTCTATCTCAACATGAAGGGCTCTTGTGCCGGCTGTCCGTCTTCCACCGCCACGCTGAAGCACGGCATCGAGAACCTGCTCCGCCACTTCGTCCCGGAAGTGAGCGAAGTCCGCGCCGTTTGACCTTTGGACCCGGGGCGGCCTATCACGCCGCCCCATGAAGATCCTCAGCCTCGATGCCGCGATGGCCGCCTGTTCTGCCGCCGTGATCGACACGGAGGTTGCGTTGCCGCTGGCGGCTGCCCTCGTGGAGATGGAACGCGGCCACGCCGAGGCCCTGCCTTCCATGGTGGCGGAGGTAATGGCATGTTCCGGCCTCGCCATGTCTCAGATCGACCGAGTTGCCGTGACCACTGGCCCCGGCGCCTTCACCGGTGTACGCATCGGGCTTGCCATGGCGCGCGGGCTGGGGCTGGCGCGCGGTATTCCGGTGATCGGCATCGACAGCCTGTCGGCCATCGCCGCGAACGAGACTGCACGATCTCATCTGCTCGTCGTTTCGGATGCACGCAATGACGAAGTCTATGCCGCCCTGTTCGATGCCGACCGCAAGCTGATCATGGGACCGCAGGTGGCGGTTGCGGCTCATGTTGCAGCCGGATTGCCGGGCAAGACGGTCGTGCTGGGGACGGCGGCCCGGTCCGCGGTGGCGGCAAGCGGGCGCGGTGACCTCATACTTTCGCAAGCTTTTCCGCTGCCGGTTGCGTCGCGGTTCGCAAGGATTTATGCCGGAGCCGCCGCAGGCAACAGGCCTGCCCCGCTCTATTTGCGGACGCCCGACGCCAGGCCGCAAGCGGCAGGACTGCGAAAGTTCAAAGCGATGAGGATCGAGCCGGCAGGACTTGCGGCGGACGGGCTTCTTGCCGCGCTGCACGGCGAAAGCTTCGATGACGGTTGGAACGCACAGACCTTTGCGGAGATGCTGTCAACGCCTGGAACGGAGGCGGCGCTCGCGCATGATGGCGGAGACCCTCTTGGCTTCATCGTCACCCGCCAGGCCCTGGATGAGGCGGAAATCATCGCCATTGGCGTGCGTCCCGCCGTGCAGCGGCGCGGCGTTGCACATCAGCTTTTGGCGTGGCAGCTGGCAGTTCTGGCAGCGCGGGGGGTTCGCCACCTGTTCCTGGAGGTGGCGGCATCGAACCTGCCGGCACAAGCGCTCTACACCGGTTCGGGCTTTGCCGAAGCGGGCCGCCGCAAGGGTTACTACAAGCGTCATGGCGGCTTTGAGGATGCCATCGTATTGCGCCGCGAGCTTCACCCGTGAACCGGTTCCTTCAGGGTGTGGCGCTGATCCTGTTCGGCGTGCTTACCTTGCCCCTGATGGCGCTGCAGCAGCTGTTCGTTTGGCTGTGGCCGGGAATGGCAAAGGCCTTGCCCCTGCACTATCATCGCCTTGTCTGCCGCATGCTTGGCGTGAGGGTGGAAGTGGTCGGCAGGTTGCCGGAGCAAGGGCCGCTTCTGGTGGCGGCAAACCATGTCAGCTGGTTGGACATTGTCGTGCTGAGCGCGGTGGCGCCGGTATCTTTCATTGCCAAGAAGGAGGTTGCGGGGTGGCCTTTCTTCGGAAGCCTTGCGAGGCTGCAGCGCACCGTCTTCGTGAACCGTGACCGCCGCCATGCCACCGGTGGCGCGCGTGACGAGATGCGGGAGCGCCTGAAGGCGGGCGACATCCTCGTGCTGTTTGCCGAGGGCACCTCGGGCGATGGGCGCAGCGTACTGCCCTTCAAGAGTTCCTTCTTCGGCGCCGCCGAGATTCCTGGCGTTGTCGTACAGCCGGTGACGTTGGCCTATTGTGGCCACCGGAACCTGCCGATGAACCGCCGCCTTCTTCCCTCCTACGCCTGGTATGGCGATATGGAGCTCATCCCGCACCTGCTGGGCGCCGTTAGCTCCGGCCCCATCGAGGTAAAAATCATCTGCCATAAGCCCCTCTCACCGAGCGGCGAGCTGAATCGCAAGGCGCTTGCCCGTCATGCCGAAGAGGAGGTGCGCCGCGGCCTCGTCCTGGCGCTTCACCGCGGAGCGAAAATCCGCTAGAGGAGGTTTCGGTTCGGTGGAATCGAAACCTGCTCTATCTCTTTGTTTGGTCGCATTTTCCAAGGTCAACCGGTTTCCACTTGACCGTAAAATGCCCGAGAGGCCTCCGCCCATGGACAACGCCCTGAAGAAGGTCTTCATCAAGACCTATGGCTGCCAGATGAACGTCTATGACAGCGAGCGCATGCGCGATGTGCTCGGGCCCCTGGGCTATGCCGATACGGCAACGCCGGAGGGGGCGGACCTGATCATCCTCAACACCTGCCACATCCGCGAAAAGGCCGCCGAGAAAGTCTATTCGGAACTGGGCAAGATCCGGCGGATGAAGCGCGCGCGGGCGGAACTTGGGGCCGAGATGCTGATAGCGGTCGCCGGATGCGTGGCCCAGGCTGAGGGCGAGGAGATTGTGAGGCGTGCCCCGGCCGTTGATTTGGTGTTCGGCCCCCAGACCTACCATCGCCTGCCGCAGCTGCTGGCCCGGCGGAGCGCGTCGGGCAGGGCGGTGGTCGAGACCGAGTTCCCCGCCGCGGACAAGTTCGGGGAGCTCGATTCCAAGGCGCAACCGCGCAAGGGGGTTACCGCCTTCCTCACCGTGCAGGAGGGCTGCGACAAGTTCTGCAGTTTCTGCGTGGTGCCCTATACGCGCGGTTCGGAGTTCTCCCGCCCGGTGGCGCAGGTCGTGGAAGAGGCGCGGCGCATGGCCGGGCAGGGGGTCAAGGAATTCACGTTGCTCGGCCAGAACGTCAATGCCTATCACGGTATGGACGACCGGGGCCGCAGCCTGGGGCTGGCGGGCCTCGTCGCCGAACTGTCACGCATCGAAGGTATCGAACGGCTGCGCTACACGACGAGCCATCCGCGGGACATGACGGACGAGCTGATTGCCGCCCACGCCGAGAATCCGAAGCTGATGCCCTACCTGCATCTTCCGGTGCAATCAGGTAGCGATACGATACTGAAGTCGATGAACCGCGGACATACAGCTGAATTCTACCTTCGCTTGATCGAGAAGTTCCGCGCGGCAAGACCAGATCTTGCAGTTTCTGGCGACTTTATTGTCGGTTTTCCGGGCGAAACGGACAATGATTTCGAGTCGACACTGAGTCTCATCCGCGAGGTCGGATACGCCAGTGCCTTTTCGTTCAAATACTCGCCCCGGCCGGGCACTCCGGCGGCGGAGAGCGCGAAACAAATACCTGAAGCTGAGAAGTCAGTTCGGCTGCAGGAGCTGCAGGCGCTGGTCCATGCCCAGCAGACCGCGTTCAATGGAGCGATGGTGGGCCGCACCCTTTCCGTTCTGCTCGAAAAGCCCGGACGCGACGCTGGCCAGCTGGTCGGTCGATCGCCCTATCTCCAGTCCGTCCATATTCAGGCAGAACCCGGGCTTATCGGAATGATCGTGGATACCCACATATCGGGCGTTGGATCCAACAGCCTTTCGGGCCATTATGCCGGGGCAGTCTAAATACGGAGAAGTCATTCCTTGAATCCGCCCGTCACTGCGGCCCAGATCGGCAGCCATGCATCCGGCTCCCGGCAAGAAGAGTCGGATATTCTCACCCTTTCCTTCGACGATAACCGGTTGTTATTGTTGCTCTGCGGCGAACATGACGAAAATCTCGCCGTGCTTGAGCACCGGCTCAGCGTCGATATCACGCCGCGCGGCAACCGCCTCGCCGTGCGCGGCAGTGATTCGGGCCGCAACGCGGCGCGCGACGTGCTGATGGCGCTCTATAATCGCGCCAGACGGGGTCTCGACATCACCAAGGGCGAGGTGGATGGTGCAATTCGCATGCGCGAAGCCCAGGAAACCAATGTTCCAGGCGGGGCCATCCGCACCCGCCGCAAGCTGGTCACGCCGCGCACCCCCACGCAGGGCGCCTATATCGAGGCGATCCGCAAGCATGAGTTGGTCTTCGGCATCGGGCCAGCGGGCACCGGCAAGACCTACCTTGCCGTGGCCTGCGCCGCGGAAGCGCTGATGAACGGCGAGGTGGACAGGATCGTCCTGTCGCGCCCGGCGGTGGAGGCCGGCGAGCGCCTGGGCTTCCTGCCCGGCGACATGAAGGAGAAGGTGGATCCCTATCTCCGGCCCCTTTACGACGCTCTTTACGACATGATGCCGGCGAGCCTTGTGGCGAAGGGCATTGCCGAAAACCAGATCGAGATTGCGCCGCTTGCCTTCATGCGCGGTCGAACGCTTTCCGCCGCGTTCATTATTCTCGACGAGGCGCAGAACACCACGCCGCAGCAGATGAAGATGTTTCTGACCCGGCTTGGCGAGGGCAGCCGGATGGTGGTGACGGGCGATCCGACGCAGGTCGATCTGCCGTCCGGAATCTCATCGGGTTTGCCGGATGCGGTGGGCGTGCTGAAGGGCGTGGCGGGCGTTGCGTCAGTGTGTTTCAGCAATTCGGACATTGTGCGCCATGCGCTGGTCGGTCGCATCGTGGCGGCCTATGACAAGAAGGCGCCGAAGCCGAGGAAATGACCGTTTCCATCGAGGTCGAGGACGATGCCTGGTTGGCCATGGCAGGAATTGAGGAGCTTGCTCATTCGGCTGTCGAGGCCGCCCTCGCGGAAGCCGAACGCAACGGAGGCAATTGGGCCGTCGCCGTGCTGTTCGCGGACGATGCCGGGATCGCCGAGATCAATGCCGAATGGCGCGGCAAGGACACGCCGACCAACGTCCTGTCATTTCCGGCCCCTGACAACATGCCGGTTCCGGAGGGCGAGCCGCGTCCGCTTGGTGACATCGTCCTGGCCCATGGGACGATCGCCCGCGAGGCGGCGGTGCAGGGCAAGACATTGCATGACCACACTGCCCACCTTATTGTTCACGGCACCTTGCACCTCTTGGGCTACGGCCATGAAGGCGACGCCGAGGCTGAAGCGATGGAAGCGCTCGAGACGCGCATTTTGAAACGCCTGGGCATATCCGATCCCTATGAGCGAGACTGACCGCCCGGGCGGCACGGCGCCCTCCGAAACCCTGCGGGAGAGCCTCTGGCAACGCCTGAGAAGCCGCTTTGGCCGCAGCCGGGACGTGGGCCTCCGCGAGAGCCTGGAAGGCGCTATCGAAAGCCACGAGGCGCAAAACCCCGGCGAGACGGTGGGCGAGGAAGCAAAATCGATGATGCTCAACATCATCGAATTCTCGGGCCTCCGCGTCGACGACGTGATGGTGCCGCGTGTCGACATCGTGGCCGTCGACGAGACCGACAGCATGCAGGAGCTGCTGTCAAAGTTCATCGATGCCAACCACTCGCGGATGCCGGTCTACCGCGAGACGCTGGACGGCGTCACCGGGATGATTCACGTCAAGGACTTCCTGCGCTGGATGGCCTCGCGCGGCACGCGCAAGCGGCGCACCGCGAAGTCCGGGAAAATCGAGAAGACCGAGAAGGCGCCGCCGCCCGGCCTCAGCATCGCCGCCGCCGCGCTGTCGACGACGGTGAAGCAGGCTGGCCTCAACCGCGACGTGCTGTTCGTTCCGCCCTCCATGCCGGCCACTGACCTTCTTGTGCGGATGCAGGCAAGCCGCACGCATCTTGCCATCGTAATCGACGAATATGGCGGCACCGAGGGCCTGGTCTCAATCGAGGATCTTGTGGAGGTGATTGTTGGCGACATTGCCGACGAGCACGACACCGAAGAGGATCTCGAAATCAAGCCGGTGGAAGAGGGAATCCAGCTCGCGGATGGACGCGTCGATCTCGCAGAGCTGGAAGCCCTGCTTGGCATCGACCTGTTGCCGGAGGACGAGGAGGAAGAGGCCGACACGCTGGCAGGGCTGATCTTCAAGATCGCCGGACGCGTGCCGACGCGCGGCGAGATCATCCGGCATGAAAGCGGCCTCGAGTTCGAGATTCTTGACTCCGATCCCCGCCGGGTGAAGCGGGTGCGGATCAATGCCCGCAACGTGAGCCCGCCGAATGCCGAGGCCGCAGGCGACGGATCCTCTGGCTGATCCAAAGTTTTGACTGATATTCTAACCTCCTGTAACGTCAGGTTATGGAGGATGGTGAATGACGTCTCGCGCGGCAACGGTGGCGTTTCAGGGCATCGAGGCCGTGCCCGTTGACGTGCAGGCGCACTTCCTGTCCGGGCAAGTCGCCTTCAGCGTGGTGGGGCTTGGCGACAAGGCGGTCGCCGAAAGCCGGGAACGCATCCGCGCCGCCCTCCATGCCATCGGGCTGGCTCTCCCCGGCAAGCGGCTTGTCGTCAACCTCTCGCCTGCCGACCTGCCCAAGGAAGGCAGCCATTTCGACCTGCCGATCACCCTCGCGGTGCTCGCGGCGCTTGGCATTATCCCGCAGGATTTCCTCACCCGCTATGTGGCCATGGGGGAACTGGCGCTCGACGGTGCGCTGATGGCCGTGTCCGGTGTATTGCCCGCCGCCATCGCCGCCAATGGGCGCGACATGGGACTGATCTGTCCGAAGGCCTCCGGGGCCGAGGCCGCCTGGGCAGCGGAGGATGCCGACATTCTGGCGCCGGAAAACCTGATCCAGCTGATCAACCATGTGCGGGGAACGCAAGTTCTGACCCGGCCCAAGCCCGCCGTGGCAGCGGAGACCGAACAACTTCCCGACCTGAAGGACGTCAAGGGGCAGGAGACCGGCAAGCGCGCGCTCGAGGTGGCGGCGGCAGGTGGCCATCACTTTCTGATGGTGGGTCCTCCCGGGGCCGGGAAATCCATGCTGGCGCAGCGCCTCCCCTCAATACTGCCACCCCTGGACTCGCGCGAGATGCTGGATATCAGCATGGTGGCGTCGCTTGCCGGAGAACTGTCGAACGGCCAGCTGTCGCGCCGCCGCCCGTTCCGCGCGCCTCATCACTCCGCTTCCATGCCGGCGCTGGTGGGTGGGGGCCTGCGCGCCAAGCCGGGAGAGATGGCGCTTGCCCATCATGGTGTGCTGTTTCTTGACGAGCTGCCCGAATTTCAGCCCCGCGTGCTCGAGTCCCTGCGTCAGCCCATGGAGACGGGAGAGACGGTCGTGGCCCGCGTCAACTATCACGTCACCTATCCTGCCCGCTTCCAGCTGGTGGCGGCCATGAACCCCTGCAAATGCGGCTTCGCCGGGCAACCTGGCCATATCTGCCGCAATGGCCCGCGCTGCGCGGCCGATTACCAGGCGCGCATTTCCGGCCCCCTCCTCGACCGCATGGACATCCAGATCGAACTGGCGGCGGTGAAGGCTTCAGACCTGAGCCTGCCGCCTCCCAAGGAGGCGAGCGAGGACGTGGCGCGCCGCGTTCTGGCAGCCCGGCAGACTCAGGCCCAGCGCTTCGCCGCGCTCGGCAAGCCCGAATTGCGCACCAATGCCGAGGCGGACGGAGCGTTGCTGGAAGATATCTCCCGGCCCGATCAGCCGGGCCTTACGCTGCTGCGGGACGCGGCGGATGCGATGAAGCTCTCGGCGCGCGGCTATCACCGCGTGCTGCGGGTGGCGCGTACGCTTGCCGATCTGGACCGGCGCGAGCAGGTGGCGCGCATTCACATCGCCGAGGCCCTGAGTTACCGGCAGAAGCTGGCCGCTTTCGTTTCAGCAGCGTGAGGCCGTTTACGGTTTCTTTACCACGTCCATTCGCGCACAAAACATTCCAAAGCGGCGCATGCCATGTTCAGTTCATGCGCCTGAAACCTCACGCCAACGCCGTGATTTCCCCGGACTCACCCGTCGCCGCCGGGGGCCCGGTCGGCGTGAACCACAGCGGGCTCATCGCCTCTGCCGCGCTGATGCTGCTGTTCGCGGGCATTGCCGCGGCGCCGGCGCTTCCCTCCCTGCCATCAGTCATAACAGCGGCGCTGGCAGCAATCGGACTTCTCATTTCCGCCGGACTGGTGCTGGGTCAGATTCTCTGGCGCAAGGCCACCGACCGTCGGCTGGCGCAGCTTGCCGCCGCCGCTGACGCCCTGCAGGAGGCCAATCTTCGCGCCCAGGCATCCAATGTGGCGAAGTCGCGTTTTCTGGCGATCACCAGCCATGAGATTCGCACGCCGATGAACGGCATCCTCGGCATGATCGGCCTGCTGATGGAAACGCCACTCACGCCCGAGCAGCGCAACTATGCCCTGACGGCCGATTCCTCCGCCCGCGCCCTGCTCTCGATCGTCGACGAACTGCTCGATGACTCGATCGCCGAGCGGCGGAACGTCGATGTCTCGGAGGCGCCCTTCGATCTTGCAGCCCTGATCGAATCCGTCACCGAGCTGCTGGCGCCGCGGGCGCATGCCAAGGGCATCGAGATCTCGAGTTTCATCTCCATGCGAATCCCCCCGCAAATCCGCGGCGACGAGCGGCGGCTGCGGCAGGTCCTGCTGAATCTGTGCGGCAACGCCATCAAATTCACGCCCTCGGGCGGCGTCGGCATAAGTGCAAGACTGAGCGAGGACAGCAGACTGGCCATCACAGTGAGCGACTCCGGCATCGGCATGTCCGAGGCGGAGCAGCAGCATGTTTTCGAGGAATTCACCCAGGCCAACGACGGCACGCGCCAGATCTACGGAGGAACAGGCCTGGGCCTGACGATTTCCCGCCGCCTTGTCGAGGCCATGAACGGCACAATCTCCGTGCGGTCCGCGCCGGGCGAGGGGTCGTCGTTTGACGTCGTTCTGCCCCTCGCCGAGGCCGTGCAGGCGGGCACGAAGGAATTGCTGAGCCGCCGCCGCTTCGCGCTGGCCGCGTCGCCCTCGATCACCGCCGACCACATCCGCGAGACGCTGGAAGACAGCGGCGCAAGCGTGCGGATGCTGAATCATCCGCATGAGCTGCTCCGCTTTCTGGGGGATGCGGATGCCGCTTCCCATACGACCGTGCTGTGCGACATCGATTTCGCCGAGATATTGCACAATGCCTGGTCGCAACTGGGCAATGCACCGGAACGACGCATCTGCCTGATATTGCGCAGCGAGGAACGGCGGCAGTTTGCCGATCTCCTGGCCAAAAACTTTTCAGGCTACCTTCTGAAACCCTTCCGTCGCCATTCACTGTTGCGGCTTGTTGGGCCGCGTGACGAGATGCCCGACCCTTCGGTCACGCTGCGGTCGCAGCGCAACGTCATCTCTCTCCAATCGAGGCGTCAGATTCATGTTCTGCTGGCGGAGGACAACTCCGTGAACATGCTGCTGGCCAGCACGCTTCTGCGCCGCGAAGGCTACAGCGTGACCACCGCCGGCAACGGCGAAGACGCTCTAGAGGCCCTTGCGGCCTGCAAGCGTCCCGATCTCGTGATCATGGACGTGGAGATGCCGGTGCTGGACGGACTTGAGGCAACCCGCAGAATCCGGCGGAAGGAAGCAGACCGCGGCCTGCCGCGGATTCCCATCCTTGCGCTCACCGCCAACGTCAGGCGCCAGGACATCAACGCCTGCCTCGAAGCCGGAATGGACGGCTATCTGTCCAAACCCTTCGACCGCGATGGGCTGGAGGAAGCAATCTCGCGACTTATGAAACGTCACGCGGTTGCCTGACCGCCGTCGCCAAACTTTCACTTGATATCTGTCTGTGGCAATCAGGCAATGGGAGCCACCGACATTGCGGGTATCACGGGACATCAGCGTCGAAAAGGGGGACCTGCTTCTGCGGCAGGCCAGCGGGCCTGACGAAGTTCTCGCCTGCCAGCAGCTTCGCTACAGGATATTCTACGATGAGCTGGGCGCGACACCCGTCGGCGACATGGCGTCACGGCGCATGGACGTCGACCGCTTTGACGCCATCTGCGATCATCTTTTGGTGGTGAAGCGAGGCGCTTCGGCCACCGGAGATGTCATCTATCTCCGCGACGGTGAGCTGATCGGCACCTATCGCCTGCTGCGGCAAGAGGTGGCCGAGGCCTGTGGCGGCTTCTACACGCAGGCTGAATTCGACATCGCGCCGCTGATTGCCGCACACCCCGGCTTGCGCTTCCTGGAACTTGGGCGGTCTTGTGTGCTGAGGCCTTACCGCACAAAGCCAGTGGTGGAATTGTTGTGGCAGGGCATCTGGAATTACGTGCGTGCCCACCGCTTGGACGTGATGCTCGGCTGCGCAAGCCTGGAGGGCACAGAGCCGGGCGCACACGCCCTTTCGCTGAGTTTCCTCGCCACGGCCGCTGCACCCCCGGAATGGGCCGTGCGCGCGCACGACAGCCACCGCATCGAGATGCGCGGCCTGCCGCACGGCGGGATCGACACAAGGCGGGCATTGAAGCAGTTGCCTCCGCTCGTCAAAGGCTACCTCCGCTTGGGCTGCTACATCGGCGACGGCGCGGTGATCGACCGCCAGTTCAACACCATCGACGTGCTGGTCATTCTGCCTGTCTCGGTCATTCATCCGCGCTATTTCGCGCACTTCGGAGCCCCCTAACGGTTGATGTCATAGGCCGCTATGGCGGCGAGATTGAGAATGTCGGAGGCGGTGGCCGACATCGCCGCGATCTGCACAGGCCGATCAAGACCCGTGAGCAGCGGCCCCACGACGGTGACACCGCCCAGTTGCTGCAGCATCTTCGTCGAGATCGAGGCAGAGTGCGCCGCCGGCATCACCAGCACATTTGCCGGCCCGGTGAGGCGGCAGAAGGGGTAAAGCGCCATCGCCTCGCGCGAGAGGGCAACGTCGGCTGCCATCTCGCCATCATATTCGAAGTCGGCGTTGCGGCGGTCAAGCACGCCGACGGCGTCGCGCACATAGGCTGCGCGCTCGCCGCGCGGATAGCCGAATGTGGAGTAGGAAAGGAAGGCGACACGCGGCTCGTAGTCGAAGCGGCGCGCCACGCCCGCGGCCTCCTGAGCAATGTCGGCCAGCTCCTCGGGCGACGGCAGCTCATGGATCGAGGTGTCGGCAATGAAGACCGTCCGTCCACGGACGAGCGCCATGGAAACGCCGATCGGGCGGTGGCCGGGCCGGTTGTCGATCGCCTGGCGCACGTTGTCGAGGGCCACGGAGAAGTTGCGGGTAAGGCCCGTCACCATGGCGTCCGCATCGCCCATCGCCACCATGCAGGCGGCGAAGACATTCCGGTCCTGGTTCACCATGCGCTGGCAATCGCGCAGCAGGAAGCCGTTCCGCTGCAGCCGCTCATAGAGGAAGGTGGCATAGTCGACATTGCGCTCGGAGACGCGGGCGTTGGAGATTTCGACGTTTTCGTTCAGTTCGAGCCCGCTGCTCGCCAGCGTCTGCTGAATCTGCGCCTCGCGGCCAATCAGGATGGCGCGGCCGAGGCCAGCACTGGCATAGCTGTTGGCAGCCCGGATCATGCGGTCTTCCTCGCCTTCGGCAAAGACGACGCGTTTGGGCGCCACGCGCACCTTTCCGAAGACGCTCTGCAGGGTGCCCGCAATGGGATCGAGGCGGGCCGAGAGCATTTGGGCGTATTGATCGAGATCGGCGATGTGGCGCCGCGCCACGCCGCTCTCCATCGCCGCCTTGGCCACCGCGACAGGTATGGTGGAGATGAGGCGCGGATCGAAAGGCACGGGGATGAGATAATCGCGGCCGAAGGAAGGGCGGGGACCATGATAGGCAGCCGCCACCTCGTCCGGCACATCCTCACGGGCGAGGCCCGCGAGTGCGTGGGCGGCGGCGATCTTCATCTCGTCGTTGATGGTGCGGGCGCGCACGTCCAGCGCGCCGCGGAAGATATATGGGAAGCCCAGGATGTTATTGATCTGGTTGGGGTAGTCGGACCGGCCGGTGGCCATGATTGCGTCCTGGCGCACCTTCAGCACATCCTCCGGCGTAATCTCCGGGTCCGGGTTCGCCATGGCGAAAATGATGGGATTCGCGGACATGCTCTTGACCATGGCGGACGTCAGCACCCCGGCAACCGAGAGGCCGAAGAACACGTCCGCCCCCTCCATGGCATCGGCCAGTGACCGCGCCCTGGTGTCCACCGCATGGGCCGACTTCCACTGGTTCATGCCCTCGGTGCGACCCTTGTAGACCACACCTTTGGAATCGGCGAGGATGACATTGCCATTGGGCACGCCCAGCGATTTGATGAGCTCGACACAGGCGATGGCAGCGGCGCCTGCGCCATTGCACACGATCTTTGCCGTTTTAAGGTCGCGCTTCGTCAGATGGAGGGCATTGATCAGACCGGCGGTGGCGATGATGGCCGTGCCGTGCTGATCGTCGTGAAAGACCGGGATATCCATCACCTCGCGCAGACGCTGCTCGATGATGAAGCAGTCGGGCGCCTTGATGTCTTCCAGATTGATGCCGCCGAAGGACGGGCCGAGATAGCGCACGGCGTTGATGAACTGCTCGACGTCCCTCGTATCGACCTCAAGGTCGATCGAATCGACGTCCGCGAAGCGCTTGAACAGCACGGCCTTGCCTTCCATCACGGGCTTGGAGGCCAGCGCGCCGAGATCGCCCAGGCCCAATATGGCCGTGCCGTTGGAAATGACGGCCACGAGGTTCCCCTTCGCCGTATAGTCATATGCCGTTTCCGGCACCTCGGCAATGCGGCGAACCGGGACGGCCACACCGGGGCTGTAGGCCAGCGACAGGTCACGCTGGGTTGCCATGGGCTTGGTCGGGGTGATTTCCAGCTTGCCAGGCTTGCCGCGCTGGTGGAATTGCAGGGCCTCCTCATCGGTGATGGTCGGACGGCGCGGCTTCTGGTCCATGTTTTTGCCCCAAAATACAATCCTCGACGGCGGACCTGCCAGACTAAAGAGGAGGCAGGAGACACTCAAGCGTTCCGAAATCGCCGCTTGTACCTCTTTGGTCGATTCCTGCTATGGAAAGCGCCGTGAACGGGATGGACCATATGGGCGAAGGAGCCGGCGGGGAACCCTCCAGCCGCGCAACGCCCGTCATGGCGCAATTCCTGGTGCTGAAACAGGCCAATCCGGGAAGCCTGCTGTTCTTCCGGATGGGCGACTTTTACGAGCTGTTCTTCGAGGATGCCGAGGTTGCCGCCAATGCCCTCGGCATCACGCTCACAAAGCGCGGCAAGCACCAGGGCGAGGACATCCCCATGTGCGGCGTTCCTGTCCACGCCGCGGACGCCTATCTCCAGAAGCTGATACGCATGGGCCACCGGGTCGCCGTGTGCGAGCAGCTCGAAGACCCCGCGGAGGCCCGCAAACGCGGCTCCAAGGCCGTGGTGAAGCGTGACGTCGTTCGCCTGGTCACTCCCGGCACCCTGACGGAAGACAATTTGCTCGACTCGCGGAGCCACAATTTTCTCGCGAGCGTCACGCGCAGCAAGGCGTCGGGCGAGATGGCCATCGCCTGGGCCGACATCAGCTCGGGTGAACTCGCGGTGATGCAGACGTCCGCAGAACGGCTCTCCGCCGACCTGGCCCGTCTCGACCCGCGCGAAATCATCGCCGCCGACGGGCTGCTGACAGACCCCGCGTTCATGAACCTGCTGGACAGGTCGGCAGCGCCGGTGACGCCGCTTCCCTCGGCGCGCTTCGACTCGCTGACCGCGGAGCGCCGTCTGCAGGAACGGTTCGACGTGAAGGCGCTCGACGGTTTTGGCAGCTTTTCGCGCGCCGAAGTCTCGGCGCTTGGCGGCCTGCTCGAATACATCGTCCTCACCCAGGCCGGAAAGGCCCCGCATCTCCGCGCGCCGCGGCGTGAGATGGCCTCCTCCGTGCTGCTCATCGACCCGGCAACGCGCGCCAATCTCGAACTCACCCGCACGCTTGCCGGCGAACGGCGCGGCAGCCTGCTCTCGGTGATCGATCTTGCCATCACCGCCGCCGGATCGCGCTGCATTGCCGCCAGGCTCTCGACGCCGCTCTGCGATCCCTATGCCATTGCCAACCGGCTTGACGACGTTGCGCATTTCGTGACCGATGCGTCCTTGCGCGAGGACGTGCGAAAGCTGCTCGCCGCCATGCCCGATCTCGAACGGGCGCTCGGCCGCATCGCCATCGGACGTGGGGGCCCGCGCGACTTGGCCGGCATCCGCGACGCGCTGATGATCGCAGGGCATCTTGCCCACCGCATCGGCGCCAGCGCCACGATCGGCGGTCTGCCCGAAAACCTGGACAAGAATTGCGAGACACTGAGCTGGAGCGACCTCGACCTGGCGAGGGAACTCGATGCCGCTCTCGACGTCGATTTGCCGGTCCTCGCACGCGATGGCGGGTTCGTGAAGCAGGGCTATTCCGCCGGCCTCGACGAGAACCGGTCGCTCCGCGACGAAACCCGCCACGTGATCGCCGGGCTGCAGACACGCTATTGCGAGATCTCGGGGATCAAGTCGCTCAAGGTAAAGCATAACAATGTGCTGGGCTACTTTATCGAGGCGACCGCCACCTCCGCCGCAGCCCTGCAGTCGCCTGACAAGGCGGGCCTGTTCATTCACCGTCAGACGGTGGCGAACGCCATGCGCTTCGTGACAGCCGAGCTCGCCTCGCTGGACCAGCGCATTGCGGCGGCAGCGGAGAAGGCGCTGGCGCTGGAGCAGGAGATCTTCCAGTCCCTCTGTGCGCGCGTAACGGCGCGGCGCGACCTTCTCTCCAAGATCGCCGATGCGGCGGCCCAGCTTGATGCCGCCGCGGCGCTTGCCGAAGTGGCCGAGCGGCGGCGTTATGTGAGGCCGCGCGTCGATGGATCGACCCGCTTCACGGTTCGCGGCGGGCGGCATCCCGTGGTTGAGGCCGCGCTGCAGGACCAGGCTACCGGTTCCTTCGTCGCCAATGATTGCGAGATCTCGGGAGAGGCCAAGCGGCTCTGCCTGCTCACCGGCCCCAACATGGCCGGCAAGTCTACCTATCTCCGCCAGAACGCGCTCATCGTCATCATGGCGCAGATGGGCTCTTTCGTACCCGCGGCAGAGGCGCATTTCGGCGGGGTCGACCGGCTGTTCAGCCGCGTCGGCGCGGCCGACGATTTGGCGCGGGGCCGTTCCACTTTCATGGTCGAGATGGTGGAGACGGCAGCCATCCTCAACCAGGCCACCGAAAAATCTTTCGTCATCCTCGACGAGATCGGCAGGGGCACGGCCACCTATGACGGCCTCTCCATCGCCTGGGCAACGCTCGAGCACCTGCATGGCGTAAACCGGTGCCGCGCCCTCTTCGCAACCCATTACCACGAGCTGACACAGCTCGCCGGCAGGCTCACCCACCTGGCCAACGCGACCATGAAGGTGAAGGAGTGGCAGGACCGGATCATCTTCCTGCACGAGGTGGTGGCGGGCGTGGCCGACCGCTCCTACGGCATTCATGTGGCCCAGATCGCAGGCCTGCCGCCGGCGGTGATCAGCCGCGCACAAAAGGTGCTCGAACGGCTGGAGCGCGACGGATTAACATCACAGGCATCAGGACTGCTTGACGAACTGCCACTGTTTTCCGCCGCACCGCCGTCACCGCCGGAAAAGGAAAGTGCCGTCGAGAAGAAGCTGGCGCAGGTGGTGGCCGATGACCTGTCACCGCGCGATGCGCTGACCCTGATCTACGAGCTGAAGAGCCTTCTGGGGGCGCGGCAGGCGTGAGGACAGCCCTTGCAACCGGTTCCTCCGTGAAGCTTGACCAGCTGCGCGACCAGCTTGCGGCTGCGGCTGCCGATGCAGGCACGAACAAGACCAACCTGCGCCCCAATATCGTGAGGGCGCTGAAGGCGGCGCTCGAACACTCTCAAGCGCTCGCCGAGAATCAGCTCATCGCCGATGGCGACGGAACACGCTGTGCCGAGTCACTAAGCCTTTCCGAAGACGAACTCATCCGCAGCCTGTTCGATTTGGCCTGCACCACGCTGTTCCCCGCCCGCGGCGGAGAGGAGCGGATCGCCATCGTCGCGGTGGGTGGCTACGGCCGTGGCACGCTGGCGCCCGGTTCCGACATCGATCTGCTCTTCGTGCTGCCGGCCCGCCAGACAGAGCGGGTGCGGAACATCGTCGAGTTCATCCTCTACTGCCTGTGGGACACGCGCCAGAAGGTAGGACACGCAACGCGCAGCATCGATGAATGCATCCGCCTCGCGAAGTCGGACAACACCATTCTTACCGCCATTCTCGAGGCGCGCTACATTTGCGGCGACGAAATGCTGTTCGATCGGCTGGTCAGCGAATTCCGGCGCGAGATCGTGTCCAAGGGGGCCAGGGAATTCATTGCGGACAAGCTGGGCGAACGTGACCTCCGCCACCTGAAGGTGGGCGAGAGCCGCTACATCGTCGAACCAGACGTGAAGGATGGCAAGGGCGGGCTTCGCGACCTCAACACGCTGTTCTGGATCGCCAAGTACATCTACGCCACGAACTCGACCGACGAGCTGGCGGAGAAAGGCGCATTCAGCCAGGATGAACTCTCAATCTTCAAGAAATGCGAGCGCCTGCTCTGGGCGGTGCGCTGCCACCTGCATTTCCTGTCGAAGCGCGGCAATGACCGCCTGAGCTTCGACCGTCAGTCCGACATCGCGGAGCGGCTCGGCTACAGGTCGCATGGCGGATTGAAGCACGTCGAACGCTTCATGAAGCACTACTTTCTGGTCGCCAAGGACGTGGGCGACCTGACGCGCATCCTGTGTGCGAGCCTCGAAGCACGGCAGATGAAGGATGTGCCCGGCCTCGGCCGCGTGCTCGGCCGTCTCATCTCCAGGAGTTCCGGCACGCTGCGCGACGCACCCGACTTCCGGGTGGAGGGCGGCCGTGTGGCGCCAAGCTCACCCGATATCTTCGCACGAAATCCGGTCAACATCATTCGGCTCTTCGCCGCCGCCGGCCGCCACGGAGCCGAGATTCATCCGGACACGCTGAAGCTGCTGAGGAAGTCGCTTGGTCTCCTCCGCGACATTCTCGACGATCCGGAGGCAAACGCGATCTTTCTCGAACTGCTCACCGCCATCGAGGATCCGGACATCGTTCTGCGCATGATGAACGAGGCGGGCGTGCTCGGCCGTTTCATTCCGCCCTTCGGCCGGATCGTGGCGCTGATGCAGTTCAACATGTATCATCACTATACGGTGGACGAACACCTCATCAGGGCGGTGGGCCACCTTTCCGCCATCGAGCGCGGGCGGCTGTCGGATGACCACCCACTGTCCACCGCAATCTTCCCGACAATCACCAGCCGCCGCCTTCTATATGTCGCTGTCTTCCTGCATGACATCGCGAAGGGACGGAAGGAGGATCATTCCATCGCCGGTGAACGCATCGCGCTGGAGCTCTGCCCACGGCTGGGGCTCACGGCGTCGGAGACGGAAACCGTCGCATGGCTCATCCGCCATCATTTGCTGATGAGCGAAACCGCTCAGATGCGGGATCTCAACGATTTCAAAACGATCCTTGATTTTTGCGCGGTGGTGCAAAGCGTCGAACGCCTGAAACTCCTGCTCATTCTCACCGTCGCCGATATTCGCGCCGTCGGACCCGGCGTGTGGAACGGCTGGAAAGGTCAGCTGTTGCGCACGCTCTACGCCGAAGCCGAACCGGTGCTGACGGGCGGCCACACCGCGGTGTCCCGGAAGGAGCGCGTGGCGGGCGCACAGGCCGCCTTCTTCGAACGTTTGCCCGGCTGGACCGGCGAGCAGAAATCAGCCTACGCAGCACGGCACTACGACGCTTATTGGCTCGGCAGCTCCACCGACAAGCAGGTGAAGCATGCCGGAATGATTGGCGGCGCCGCGCCGAAGAGCGTGGTCACCAGCTTCGAGACCGATGCTTTCACCGCGATCACCGAACTGTCGATCTATACGCCGGACCACCCGCGGCTCCTGGCTCTGATCACCGGCGCCTGTGCGGCGGCAGGCGCCAACATCGCCGGAGCGCAGATCTTCACCACCACCGACGGCATGGCGCTGGACACCATTCTGATCCAGCGCGAATTCCCCGAGGAGGAGGACGAGCGCCGCAGGGCGGAGCGCATCGCCGAACTGGTGCGCAAGGCGCTGCGCGGCGAATTATGGCTGAAGGAAGCCGTGGCCAGGGCCCACAAACCGCAGCAGCGCATCAAGGCGTTCACGGTGGAGCCGCGCGTCATCATCGACAATCAGTCTTCAAACCGCTTTACGGTCATCGAAATCAACGGGCTGGACCGCATCGGCCTGCTCTACGATCTCACCGAAGCGCTCTACAAGCTTAACCTCAACATCGCATCAGCTCATGTCACGACCTTTGGCGAGAAGGCGGTGGACGTCTTCTATGTCACCGACCTGACAGGAGCCAAAATCGAGAACGCCACGCGCCACAGGCAGATCGAGAACGCGCTGGGCAACATCCTCAAACCGGCGGCGCAAGCTCCAATGAAGGCTTGAGATCCATGTCGATGCTCAGATCTGCCGCGACCGTCGGCAGCCTCACCTTGGTGAGCCGCCTGCTCGGCTTCGTCCGCGACCAGCTCATCGCCTTCGCCCTGGGAACAAGTTTCGTTGCCGAGGCGTTCTTCGTCGCGCAGCGCTTTCCCAATCTGTTCCGTGCGCTGTTCGCCGAGGGCGCCTTCAACAACGCCTTCGTACCGCTGTTCGCCAAGCGCGTGGAGAGCGATGGCGAGGCCAGGGCGCGGGATTTTGCCATCGAGGTCTTCTCCTTCCTGTTGGCCTGGCTGATCGTCTTTTCGGCTGCGGCGATGATCGCCATGCCACTGGTGATTTATGTGATCGCTCCCGGCTTTCACGCCAGTGGAGAAACCTTCCAGCTGGCGGTGGACTTAACCCGCATCTGTTTCCCCTACCTCCTCTTCATGTCGCTGACGGCACTGCAGTCGGGGGTGCTCAACAGCCTCAACAGGTTTACCGCGGCCGCGGCAGCGCCAATCCTGCTGAATGTCGTGATGATTGCTTCCAACTTGGTGGCGTGGCTCATGGCCACGGGCAATACACCGAAAACCGGTTACATTTTTGCCTGGGGCCTCTTTGCCTCGGGCATCGCGCAATATGCGCTGCTCGCCATCGCCTGCAGGCGGGCGGACATGCGCCTCGTGCCGCGCTGGCCGCGTCTGACGCCGGATGTGAAAAAGGTCATCACACTCTCGATTCCGGGCATTATCTCGGGCGGGGTCATGCAGATCAACCTCGTGGTTGCCACCATGATCGCCACCACCTTGCCGGGAGCCGTGGCCTTCCTCTATTATGCTGACCGTCTCTACCAGCTGCCGCTCGGGGTCATCGGCGTGGCGATCGGCGTGGTGTTGCTGCCCGACCTGTCCCGCAAGCTGCGCGCGGGAAACGAGGCGGGCGCGCTGTCCAGCCAAAACCGAGCGCTGGAACTTTCCATGTTTCTGACGCTGCCTGCGGCAATTGCGCTGATGGCTGTTCCGCACCCCATCATCCACACGGTTTTCGAACATGGCGCCTTCACGCGGGCGGACACCTTCGCCGTGGCGCCGGCTCTCCTGGCGTTCGCCTCCGGCCTCGTTGCCTTTTCACTTTCCAAGGTGTTCCAGCCCGGCTTCTACGCCCGCGAGGACACCAGAACGCCAATGCAGTTTGCCGTGATCTCCGTCGGCGTCAACGTGGTGGGCAGCCTCGTCCTGTCCCACGTCATGGGCCATGTCGGCATCGCGCTCGCCACTTCGCTGGCCGCCTGGACCAACACCATCCTGCTGGGCGTCACCCTGTCCCGCCGGGGGCTCTTCTCCCTCGACGAGAGAGCCCGACACCGCCTGCCGCGGATTGTCGCATCCGGGCTTGGTATGGGCGGGCTGCTGCTGGCCGGGGCCTGGGCACTGGAGGGCAATTATGCCGAACACGCGGGTTTTCTGGCCGCCGCCTGGGGGCTTGCGGTACTCGTTTGCGGCGGCATCGTCAGCTATTTCGTGCTGGCGCACCTGACGGGTGCCATGCGGCTCTCGGAATTGAAGTCGATGCTGAAACGCTGAAGAATTATGGCTAAAGCTTCTCCCATGACAGACAAGAACAACGAACAGGACGTCGCGTTCGGTTTCCGCCGCGTGGGTGAGGCCGAGAAGCAGGGCTTGGTGAACGAGGTCTTCTCCAAGGTCGCAGAGCGCTATGACCAGATGAACGATCTCATGTCCGGCGGCCTGCACCGGCTGTGGAAGGACGACTTGGTGGCCATGCTCAACCCGCCGCGTGGGCAGGCGGACTTCAATCACCTCGACGTGGCAGGCGGCACGGGCGACATTGCCTTCCGTATCCTGCGGTCGGGTGGTCCCAATGTGCGCGTGACGGTCGCCGACATTTCACCTGAAATGGTGGACGAGGGCAGAAAGCGCGCTGAGGCGGAAGGCCTGCTGGGACGCTGCGGCTTCACCGTCGGCAATGCCGAGGCGCTGGCCTTTCCGGACAAGGCCTTCGACGGGTACACCATCGCCTTCGGCATTCGCAACGTTACTCACATCGACAAGGCTCTGGCGGAGGCGCACCGCGTGCTGAGGCCCGGTGGACGTTTTCTCTGCCTCGAATTCAGCCAGATGGACGTGCCGCTGATGGACAATATCTACGACGCTTATTCCTTCACCGTCGTTCCCGCCATCGGCAAGGTGGTGACCGGGGATGGCAGTCCCTATCGCTATCTTGTCGAGTCGATCCGTACCTTCCCGAAGCAGGACGACTTCAAGGCAATGATCGAGAATGCGGGCTTCGCCAATGTCAGCTACCGCAACCTGACGGGCGGCGTGGTGGCGATCCATTCGGGCTGGCGCATCTGATGTATTCACAAATCCGGCACAGCCTCGCCCTTCTGCGTGCGGGCCGCACGCTGGCGGCCTATGACGCGCTGATGACGCCGGAGCAGATCCGCCAGCTCCCCTGGGCGGCACGGCTCGGGCTGTCCATTGCCAGGTTCGGAACCCGAAAACCCGAAAACAACGGCGACATGGCGGTGGCTGCCGCCCTATCCTCGCTCGGCCCCAGCTACATCAAGCTTGGCCAGTTCCTGGCGACACGCCCTGATCTCGTGGGTCCGCGGCGTGCTTTCGAGCTGAAGGCCCTCCAGGACAGGCTGCCGCCTTTTCCCACCGAGACTGCCAGGGAAATCATCCGCAGCAACCTGGGCGCACCCGTTGAGGTGCTGTTCACCGCGTTCGGGCCGCCAGTCGCGGCCGCCTCCATCGCCCAGGTGCATAAGGCGCGCGGTGCGGATGGCAGCGAATTCGCAGTTAAAGTTTTGCGGCCAGGTGTCGGCAAGCGCTTCGCCGCCGATCTCGGCAGCTTCTATTTTGCGGCGCGCCTGATGGAGCGCTTCAGTGCCGAGGGCCGCCGGCTGCGCCCGGTTGCCGCCGTGCACATGCTGGAGCAATCCATGCGGCAGGAACTCGACCTGCGCATGGAGGCGGCGGCACTATCGGAAATGGCGCAGAATACCAAGAACGATCCCGGCTTTCGCGTGCCGAGGGTGAACTGGGAACGCACCGGCCGCGACGTTCTCACCACCGAATGGATCGATGGCACGCCGATTGCCGATGTCGAAGCGCTGCGGGCGCAGGGTTTTGACCTGGTGAAGCTCGGCGACACGGTGATCCAGAGCTTCCTGCGCCACGCGATCCGCGACGGCTTCTTTCACGCCGACATGCACCAGGGCAACCTGTTCGTCGATCGCTCCGGCAATCTCGTCGCCGTCGATTTCGGCATTGTCGGCAGGCTCGGACCGAAGGAGAGCATGTTCCTGGCTGAAATTCTTTATGGCTTCATCACGCGGAATTACCTGCGGGTGAGCGAAGTACACTTCGAGGCAGGCTACGTGCCCCGCCACCATGATCCAGCCGTCTTCGCTCAGGCAATCCGCTCCATCGGCGAGCCGATCATGGACCGGCCGGCGAACCAGATTTCCATGGCGCGGCTGCTCACCCAGCTGTTCGAAATCACCGCCCAGTTTGACATGCAAGCCCAGCCCCAGCTCTTGCTGCTGCAGAAGACCATGGTGGTGGTCGAGGGCGTGGCGCGCACGCTGAACCCGGATCTGAATATGTGGGTGACCGCGGAACCGGTGGTCGGCGGCTGGATCAAGCGCAAGCTTGGACCTGCAGGCAAGCTGGAGGAGGCGGCGGGTTCACTGGGCCAGATTTTTGCCGGCCTTCCCGCCATGCTGGCGGACGCCAAACGCGCCACAACCATGCTCTCGGCTATGGCCGCGACCGGAGGCCTGAGGCTCGACCGGGAGACGACGGAGCAATTGGCCCTTTCCCAGGCCCGCCATGCCCGGTGGACTCGCTTCTGGCTCGCCCTGGGCGCCGTTTCGCTCGCCGCCATCGCCATTAAGCTCATCACCTGAGGGCGGTTGGCAGGTTGAAGCCTTTGCTGTCATAATAGGTCATGACCTCGCTTGCGGGAAAATCGGTCCTCCTCATCGTCGGCGGCGGCATTGCCGCCTACAAGGCGCATGAGTTGGTTCGCCTGCTGAAAACCCGGGGCGCTGCCATCCGCATCATTTTGACCAAGGCGGCCGAACAGTTCGTGACGCCCCTGTCTCTCGCCTCGCTGTCGGGGGAGAAGGTCCATACCTCGCTGTTCAGCCTGACCGATGAAGTGGAAATGGGCCATATCCAGCTCTCCCGTGCGGCGGACCTTGTCGTCGTTGCGCCGGCAACGGCGGACCTGATAGCCAAGATGGCCAACGGCCTCGCCGGCGACCTCGCCACCACCACTCTTCTCGCCACGGACAAGCCTGTGCTGATTGCCCCGGCGATGAACCTGCGCATGTGGCGGCACCCGGCCACCGTGCGCAACGTGGAGACACTGAAGCGCGACGGCCTTGCTCTGACCGGTCCCAATGACGGCGAGATGGCCTGTGGTGAATTCGGCCCCGGTCGCATGGCGGAACCCGACGAGATTCTCGCGGCTATCGTGGGCATGCTGAAGCCCAGGGCACAGCCGCTGGCGGGGAAAAAGGTGTTGATCACTGCCGGACCGACCCGCGAACCGATCGATCCGGTGCGCTTCATCTCCAACTATTCTTCGGGCAAGCAGGGTTATGCCATCGCCAGGGCGGCGGTGGAACTCGGCGCCGAGACGATCCTGGTCTCCGGCCCGGTCTCCCTGCCGATACCGCCGGGCGTCCAGATGATGCCCATCGAGACTGCGCAGGAGATGCTTGAAATCTGCCAAGGCGAATTGCCAGCTGACATCGCCGTCTTCACGGCCGCCGTCGCGGACTGGCGTGTGGCGGCGGAGGCTGCCGAAAAGCTCAAGAAGACGGGAAACGCGCCGCCCGGTCTGTCGCTTGCGGAGAACCCGGATATCCTCGCCACGATTTCGCGCGATCCCAGGCGCCCCCGCATCGTCGTCGGCTTTGCCGCCGAAACCGAGAAGGTGACGGAACATGCCGCTGAGAAGCTAAAGAACAAGGGCTGTGACCTCATCGTCGCGAATGACGTCGGCAGGGAGTCAGGCGTGTTCGGCGGCGACCGGAATACCGTGCATCTCGTCTCCACTGCGGGAATCGAGAACTGGCCGAACATGAGCAAGGATGAAGTGGCGCGGAAGCTGATGGAGCGCCTTGCCCGGATGCTGGCGCCGGATCGGAAGGCCGCAGAATGATCCGTGTCGAGATCAAGCGGCTTCCGAACAATGAAGACCTCCCGCTGCCGGCCTATGAAACAGCGGGCGCCGCGGGCATGGACTTGCGGGCGGCCGAGGCCGTGATCCTGAAGCCCGGGGCACGCCACCTGGTGCCGACCGGATTGTCCATAGCGCTGCCCGAAGGTTATGAGGCCCAGGTGCGGTCGCGTTCCGGCCTTGCCGTGAAACACGGCGTGACAGTTCTGAATTCGCCCGGCACCATCGACTGCGATTATCGGGGCGAGGTTAAGGTGCCGCTGATCAATCACGGACAGGATGACTTCGCCATCGCCCGCGGCGACCGCATCGCGCAGATGGTGATCGCCTCCGTGACGCGCATCGGTTGGTCGGAAGTGGACCTGCTTGACGAGACGGCACGGGGCGCCCGCGGCTTCGGTTCCTCAGGACACCGCTGATGGTTTTGTCTCCCGACGAGATCGAGCGCTATGCGCGCCATCTCGTTCTGCATGAAGTCGGCGGTCCGGGACAGAGCAAGCTGAAGGACTCCAAGGTTCTCGTCGTGGGCGCTGGCGGCCTCGGCGCGCCGTTGCTCTACTATCTGGCGGCGGCCGGCATCGGCGCAATCGGCATCGTCGATCACGATACGGTGGGCCTCTCCAACCTGCAGCGGCAGATTATCCACACAAGCGCACGCGTCGGCATTTCGAAAACATCAAGCGCCCGAGAGACCATGCAGGGCCTGAATCCGCATGTTAAGGTGGTGGAACATGTCTGTCGCATCACCGCAGAGAACGCGCTGGATATCATCTCGAGCTATGACATCGTCGCGGACGGCTGCGACAACTTCCCCACGCGCTATCTCGTCAGCGATGCCTGCTACTTTGCGAAGAAGACGCTGGTGACGGCGGCAGTCGGACAGTTCGATGGCCAGATCTCCACCTTCAAGCCGCACGCATCATCACCCGAGGGCACGCCTTGGCCCAGCTACCGCTGTCTGATGGGCGAACTGCCTCCGCGCGGGCTGTTTCCAGCTTGCGAGGAGGCCGGCATCCTCGGTGCATTGCCCGGCATTCTTGGTTCGATGCAGGCGATGGAAGTCATCAAGGAAATCCTCGGAATTGGCGCAAGCCTCGCCGGCCGCCTGCTGATGTATGACGCGCTGGCGGCCCGCTTCTACGAAACGAAGCTCGCCTGGAACCCCGATAACCCGCTCAACGGACGAAATCCAAGCATCACCTCGCTGATGCATTCAAACTATATCGACATGTAGGCCGTCTTGCCTCCCGCCTGCGCAATCGGTCTGTAGGCGCCGGTGCGCGTGGACCCAGCATATAACCGGCGGCCCTGCCCCCATGCAGATGGCCACGAACAGCGTTTCGAGAATTTCCTCCAGGCTGGCGCTCAGAAGGACGCTGTCCCTGATCCAATCAGCCTGCCCTGAGTTCTCTCAAACCGCCTTCAGGTCTTCGGGGCGTGGCATGGAGATGATGTTGTATCCCGAATCCACATAGTGGATTTCGCCGGTGACACCGCCCGAAAGTGAAGACAGGAGGTATAGACCCGCACCACCGACCTCATCCAGCGTGATCGTACGGCGCAAAGGCGCGTGATCCTGCTGGAAGCTGAACATGGCCCGTGCATCGCCGATGCCAGCACCGGCCAGTGTGCGCATGGGACCGGCCGAGATGGCGTTCACACGAATGCCTTGCGGACCGTAGTCCGCCGCGAGATAGCGCACAGAGGATTCGAGGGCCGCCTTGGCCACACCCATAACATTGTAATTGGGCATAACGCGCACCGACCCGCCATAGGTCAGCGTCAACAGCGAACCGCCATTCGGCATCAAAGCCGCCGCGCGTCTGGCGATCTCGGTGAAGGAGAAGCACGAGATCACCATGGTGCGGATGAAGTTCCCGCGCGTCGTATCGGAATATTTACCTTTAAGTTCGTTCTTGTCCGAGAAGGCGATAGCGTGCACCACGAAATCGACGCTGCCCCATTTCTGCTTCAGGGTTTCGAACACCTGATCGACCGTGCCGATGTCCTCCACGTCGCACGGCAGAAGCACCGCGGAGCCAACGGATTCGGCAAGCGGCTTCACGCGCTTGCCGAAGGCTTCTCCCTGATAGGTGAAGGCGAGCACGGCTCCGTGCCTGTGGAGCTGCTGAGCGATGCCCCAGGCAATCGAATGGTCATTCGCGACGCCCATGATGAGTCCGCGGCGGCCCGCCATCAAGGAATTGGTCATGTGGAGATCAGCCGTTGTAGCGCTGGAAGACGAGGGTTGCGTTGGTGCCGCCGAAGCCAAAACTGTTCGACATCACCGTGTCGATCCTGGCATTGTCGATGCGCTTGCGGATGATCGGCACATCGGCGAATTCGGGGTCGAGTTCCGCGATATGAGCGCTCTCGCAAAGGAAATTGTTCTTCATCATCATGATCGAGTAGATCGCTTCCTGCACGCCGGCTGCGCCGAGCGAATGACCGGTGAGCGACTTGGTGCTGGAGATCGGCGGGATGCTGTCGCCGAACACAGAGCGGATCGCCTCAATTTCCTTCTTGTCGCCAATCGGCGTCGATGTGCCATGCGGGTTTATGTAATCGATGGCGCCAGCATTGCTGAGCGCCTGCTTCATGCAGCGGATCGCACCTTCTCCCGAGGGCTGCACCATGTCATAACCATCGGACGTTGCGCCGTAACCGATGAGTTCGGCATAGATCCTGGCGCCACGGGCCCTGGCGTGCGCAAGTTCCTCCAGCACCACCGTACCCGCACCGCCGGCAATGACGAAGCCGTCGCGGTTCTTGTCATAGGCGCGGGAGGCGGTGGCGGGCGTCGCGTTGTACTTCGACGACATGGCGCCCATGGCGTCAAATAACACCGAGAGCGTCCAATCGAGTTCTTCGCCGCCGCCGGCGAACATCACGTCCTGCTTGCCCCACTGGATCATCTCCGCCGCATTGCCTATGCAATGGGCCGAGGTGGCGCAGGCGGACGAGATCGAATAGTTCACGCCGCGGATGCCGAAAGGAGTGGCCAGCGTTGCCGAGTTGGTGCTCGACATGGCCGCAGGCACGGCAAAGGGACCGACGCGCTTGGGGCCCTTGTCGCGGGTCGTGTCAGCCGCCTGCACGATGGTGCGGGTGGAAGGGCCACCGGAACCCATGATGAGGCCGGTGCGATCGTTCTTGACGTCTTGCTCCTCAAGCCCTGAGTCGACAATCGCCTGCTGCATGGCAGCGTAATTCCAGGCCGCACCATCCCCCATAAAGCGGCGTATGCGCCGGTCGATGCCCTCAAGGTCGAAGGTGGGCGCGCCATGCACCTGGCAGCGGAAGCCGAGCCTGGCATATTCGTCGGACTTGCCGATGCCGGACTTAGCCTCGAACAGCGAATTCAAGACTTCCTGCACGTTATTGCCGATGCTCGACACGATGCCGAGGCCAGTCACGACGACACGCCGCATGTTAACTTCCTTTCTCAGGCCGTGGGCTGGAACAGCCCGACCTTCATATCGGTAACCTGATAGACCGTTTCACCGTCGGCCTTCATGAGTCCGTTCGAGACCGCCATCTTGAGTTTGCGAAGAATAAGACGGCTGACCTCGACTTCATAGGTCACTTTCCTGACGATAGGGGTGACCATGCCGGAAAGCTTCACTTCGCCGACCCCGAGCGCGCGGCCGCGGCCTGGTTCACCCAGCCAGCCCATGAAAAAGCCGGTCATCTGCCACAGCGCATCAAGACCAAGGCAGCCGGGCATGACCGGATCGCCCTGAAAGTGGCAACCGAAAAACCAGAGGTTTGGATTGATATCGAGTTCTGCGACAACCTTGCCGAGACCCGCAGCGCCGCCGTCCTTGGAAATCTCTGTGATGCGGTCGAACATCAGCATCGGGGGCAGAGGCAGCTGCGCGTTTCCGCGCCCGAAGAGTTCACCGCGTCCGCAGGCCAGGAGTTCCTCGTAACCATAACTCGACTTCGGTTCGTTCATTCTGCCTCTGGTCCCAAACTCCACCGGCCTGCCCCGGTTTTGCCGTTCCTATCACATGGAAATATCTGGTCCAAGTCCGCTTTCTGGCGGCGCCCGCCGCCGTATTGGCGCCAAGATTGCCTTGCCTAACGGGTTTCGCGTATAGAGGTTGCAACATGGATGTGCAGGATTTCGTATTGGCTGAACGCCTGAGGCAGGCAGGGCTGCGCCCCACTCGTCAGCGCCTGTCATTGGGCGCCATTCTGTTCAGCGCGGGTGACCGCCATGTGAGCGCCGAAAGCTTGCATAAGGAGGCGCTGGCCGCCCGGATCGATGTGTCGCTGGCCACCGTCTACAACACGCTGAACCAGTTCAAGGCGGCAGGCCTGCTGCGCGAGGTTGCCTTCGAGGGCGACCGAACCTTTTTCGACACAAACACTTCGAACCATTTCCACTATTACATTGCAGAGACCGACTCTCTGGTCGACATCGGCACGGAGGACCTGAAAGTGCTTGGCCTGCCGCCCCTCCCCGCGGGCACGGAGATCGACCGGGTGGACATCATCATCCGCCTGCGCAAGTCGGTGCGCTGACCTCACGCAGCCTTGCTGCTTGCAGCCAACAAGCCCGCCTCCCAGCCCAGAATCGCCTGTTTCCGCGTCAGACCCCAGTGGTAACCGCAGAGCCCGCCGGATTTGCCGAGCACGCGGTGGCAAGGCACCACGAAGGAAATCGGGTTCCGGCCAACGGCCGCGCCTACCGCGCGTGAGGCCTTGGAATTCCCGAGATGACCGGCGATGTCGGAATAAGTCGTCGCCCGGCCCATTGGAATCTTCAGCAGCGTCTGCCAGACCCTCGTTTCAAACTCCGTGCCTATGAATACGATACGCAATGGCTGTTCCACCGTCCAACGCTGGGGATTGAAAATCCGGGCCACGGGACCCGCCGTGACCCCGGCGTCCAGGACATAGTCGGCGTCCGGCCAGCGGCTTCGCATGTCCAGTAAGCTGGCCTCCTCCTGACCGGGGTCTGCGAAAGCCAGTCCGCAAATGCCGTTATGACTCGTCATCAGCAGGACTTTGCCGAAAGGACAGTCATGAAACCCGTAACGGATCGTAAGCCCCTTGCCGCGCGCCCTGTAGGCCCCCGGCGTCATGCCCTCATGGGTGACGAAAAGGTCATGGAGGCGCCCCGGTCCGGACAGACCCACTTCATAGCTGGTGTCCAGAACGCTTGCCGAATCCCGCAGCAGCTTGCGGGCGTGGTCAATGGTCAGGGCCTGGACGAAGGCCTTGGGGCTCAGACCCGCCCAGCGCATGAAAAGGCGCTGCAGATGAGCAGCGCTCAATCCATTGCGTTCGGCAAGAAGGTCAAGCGACGGCTGTTCCCGCCAGTGCTCTCGCAAATAGTCGAGATTCCGGCGGACGAGTTCGTAATCGCGGGCAGCTTCGGTGAAGGTGATTGCGTTTTCCATGCTGTGCAAGCTAACCCCGCGCGAGCCGCTTTCCCACCCGAAAGCTGATCAGATGCGCGGAACCGCGAGGGCCGACTTGAGGGCCTGGGCCAGCGTCTTGCGCTCCTCCGGGGCCAGGAACTCGCCCACCGCCACCCGGGTGCGGCCAGAAACCAGAAGCAGCTGGCCGATCAGCTCCCTTTCGCGGTCCTCCTCGAGTTCGACGCGAACCCAGCGGCGGACGAAGCGCAGCTGCTGCGGCGGGCGCCTTTCGCTCTCGCGCTCAAGCACCAGCTCATGCTCGGTGATTGAAATGCGCTCGAGCTTGCGGGCATCGGCGAAATTCATCCGGAAGGCCCACCACACCAACAGCACGTCGAGCCCGGCGAAGCCGGCGATGGGCCAGGCCCCAAGCGCCACGAACATTCCGGCGACGATTAGGTTCACGAGAGCAACAAGCCCCATGAGGAGGTAAAAGCCTTTCCTGTCGAGGCTCCGATGCGGCGTGAGCGTCGCCTGCCAGACTTTGCTGTTGCCCTGATCCATGCCGCTGTTCTACCCCAAGACCTGCAAGGGAACACCGGAGCCATGGCCAAAGCAAGCCGTCTGAAGCCTGAGGAAGTGGAAGAAATCTTCCGCCGCTTCCAGGCCGCCAACCCTGACCCTAGGGGCGAACTGCATTACGTAAACCCCTATAGCCTGCTGGTTGCCGTCGTGCTCTCCGCACAGGCGACGGACGACGGCGTGAACAAGGCTACGAAGCCGCTGTTCGCCATTGCCGACACGCCTGAGAAAATGGTCGCCCTAGGCGAGGATACGGTGCGAGACGCAATCAAGACCATCGGCCTGTTTCGCGGCAAAGCGAAGAACGTTATCCTCCTGTCGCACCAGCTTATCGACAAGCATGGTGGGGAGGTTCCTGACGACCGGGAGGCGCTTGAGGCCCTTCCCGGGGTGGGGCGGAAGACGGCGAATGTGGTGCTCAACATCGCCTTCGGGCACCCGACGATCGCTGTCGACACGCATTTGTTCCGGGTCGGGAACCGCACGGGCCTGGCGCCCGGCAAAACGCCGCTGGAGGTGGAACAGAAGCTCCTTAAGGTCGTGCCCAAGCCCTATGGCCGACATGCCCACCATTGGCTGATTCTGCACGGGCGCTATGTGTGCAGGGCGCGCAAGCCTGAATGCTGGCGCTGCCTTATGTCCGACATCTGCCGGTTCACGCCGAAGACGCCTGCACCGATTTGAAGAGGTGAGTGAAATAGGCGGTTGAGAACAGGGGCACAGTTAAATTGACGATCGGCACCAGCGACATGACGGCCGGCAGCAGGGCTGCGACGAATACTGTCTGGCTGTTCTCCTTGCGCAGAATCTTTGCCTCCTCCACCGGCATGTGTCGCATCGCGACCATTTCGAAGTATTCACGCCCGATCAGATAGGCATTGGCGGCAATCAGCACGAAGACTCCGAAACCGAAGAACACGGTGGGCAGCACCGCAAGGTTGACCAGCAGCACGACGATGAAGAACTGGATGGCCATCAGGATGGCACGCCCCGCCGGCAGGGGCGTTCCACGGGGGTCCCAGGGATAGTGGCGCTCCTCCACCTTCTCGGCGATCTGGTCGAGGAACAGGCCGGCGAAAGCCGCTGTGACCGGGAAGATGAGGAAGAAGAAGACAACCAGCAGCGCCAATCCGGCCCCCACCTCCACCAGACGGTCAGCCCACGGCCACGAAAACTGGGTGAAACTGGCAATCAGCAATTCGGCGATCACCAGCACGGCAATAAACAGCGCGACGGTCAGCCCCAGCGCCTTGAACAGCACGGAACGAAATTCCGGCGAGAACAGGTCGCCAAAGGCGCGGAATGCGGAGGTCAACATCAACCCCACCTAATCACCCCGGCTTGCCAGCGCAAGTGGGCCTGGCTAAAGCATGATGCGCAATAGCGAAACCCACTTTTGCGACAAGATCATGCTCTGGCATATGAACGCATGTTCTTGCCGATCAGGTGATCCCACGTGATCGGAGCACGCCCCAGGGCGGGGGGACTGGGCAAGGAAATCTCGATGACAGCTTCCGGTTTTGACGTTCTCTGCATCGGCAACGCGATTGTCGATGTGATCGCGCGGGTGGAAGAGGATTTCGTTTCGCGGCACAGGCTGGTGAAGGGGTCGATGAACCTGATCGACGAGGCCCGGGCCGAGGAACTCTATGCCGACATGGGCCAGGCCATCGAGTTATCGGGCGGATCCGCTGGGAACACGGCGGCGGGCGTCGCTTCGCTGGGTGGCAGGGCAGCCTATTTCGGCAAGGTGAGGGCTGACCAGCTGGGTGCAATCTTCCGGCATGATATGCGGGCCCAGGGTGTTGCCTTTGACACGGCCCCCGCCTCAGATGGTCCGGCCACTGCCCGCTCCTTCATTCTGGTGACGCCCGACAGCGAGCGCACCATGAACACCTATCTCGGCGCCTGCGTGAACTTCACCATAGCCGATGTTGACCGGAACGCCGTCGAGGCGGCGCAGATCACATATATGGAAGGCTATTTATGGGACCGGCCCGAGGCCAAGGAAGCCTTCAAGCTGGCAGCCAGAATCGCGCGGGCCGCCGGCCGCAAGACCTCGATCACGCTGTCGGACTCCTTCTGCGTCGAGCGGCACCGCGACAGCTTCCTCGACTTGATCCGCAACGACATCGACATCGTCTTTGCAAATGAAGCCGAGATTAAGTCGCTCTACCAGACTCAGAATTTCGACGGTGCAGTGAAAGCGGTCGCCGCCGATTGCCCCATCGCCGTCGTAACGCGCTCCGAGAAGGGCTGCGTGGTGGTGAACGGAAGCGAGGTTCATGCGATCCCGGCGCATCCGGTGAGCAGGATCGTCGATGTCACGGGAGCGGGCGATCTCTTCGCTGCGGGCTTCCTCCATGGCTTCACCAATGGCAGGACGCTTTACGAATCCGCGCGGCTTGGCTCCATGGCGGCGGCCGAGGTGATCTCCCACATCGGCGCGAGGCCCGAAGTGTCGCTCCGGGCGCATGCCGAAGGGCTCGGGCTGCTATAGCTTTCTCAGGAAGACGCTGCGGATGAAGTGATCCGCGCCCTTGCGCAGGACGAGGTCGGCGCGCGGGCGTGTGGGAAGGATGTTTTCGCGCAGATTCACCAGGTTGATGGTATCCCAGATGCGGCTTGCCGTATCGCGCGATTCCCCGTCGGAGAGCGTCGCATAGCGGTGAAAGTAGGATTTGGGATTGCGGAAAGCGCTGTCCCGCAGGGTGAGGAAGCGCTCGATGTACCAGGTCTTGAGGTCCGCCGTATCGGCATCGATATAGACCGAAAAATCGAAGAAATCCGAGGTGTTCGGGATACCGCGCCCGTCGCGCGGGGGGCGGCCCGTCTGCAGCACGTTGACGCCTTCGACGATGAGGATGTCCGGCTGATCGATCACCGCGCGCTCGTCTTTCAGCACATCATAGGTGAGATGCGAATAGAGCGGCGCCGTGACGTTGCGTTTTCCCGCCTTGATGTCCGAGAGGAAGCGCAGGATCGCCGGAAGATCGTAGCTTTCGGGAAAGCCCTTGCGCGTCATCAGCCCTTCGCGCTCGAGGATGGCGTTTGGCAGGAGGAAGCCATCGGTGGTGACAAGATCGACCTTGGGGTGTTTTGGCCAGCGCGCGAGGAGCCGCTGCAGGATACGCGCGGTGGTGCTCTTGCCCACCGCCACGCTGCCCGCCATGCCGATCAGGTAAGGCACCTTGCGTTCAGTGAGGTGGAGGAAGTTGTTGGTGGCGCGGAACAGGCCCTGGGTAGCCGCCACATAAAGATTGAGCAGGCGCGACAGCGGAAGATAGATGGTTTCGACCTCCTCAAGGTCGACGCGGTCATTGAGGCCGCGCAGTTCGTCGAGGTCCTTCTGCGTAAGTGTCATCGGCGTGTCGGCCCGCAGGGCCGACCATTCCTCGCGCGCAAAGCGGCGGAACGGAGAGACTTCCTTGACGAGTTCTTCCATGCATCAATCCTTGGGCCTGGAGGCCTTCTCCGCAAGGCCGCTCACGCCCTGGCGGCGCGCAAGTTCGCCCATGACGTCCGTCAGCTTCACGTCCGAGGCCGCGAGCAGCACGAGCAGGTGATAGAGGACGTCGGCAGCCTCGGCCGTGACATGCGCGGTGTCGCGCAGCACGGATGCAAGCGCCAGTTCCACCGCCTCCTCGCCGAATTTCTTGGCGCATTTCTCGACGCCCTGGGAGAGCAGCTTTGCAGTGTAGGAGGACCCGGGCGAGGCTTGCCGACGCTCCACCACCTCGTCGGCGAGGGATGCCAGAACATCGAGCCTGTAATCCGTCATGGCCGCTATCCTAGTTGAGCCGCATGGGAATGCCCGCAGCCGAAAGATGCCGCTTGGCTTCGCCGATGGAATAGGCGCCGAAGTGGAAGATCGAGGCAGCGAGCACGGCTGCCGCATGGCCATTGCGGATCCCCTGGACGAGATGGTCCAGCGTGCCGACACCGCCCGAGGCGATGACCGGCACGGACACCGCATCGGCGATGGCGCGGGTGAGTTCGATATCGAAGCCCTTGCCGGTGCCGTCCCGATCCATGGAGGTAAGCAGAATCTCGCCGGCGCCGAGCGACGTCACCTCCCGGGCAAACTCCACCGCGTCAATGCCCGTGGATTTGTGGCCGCCGTGAGTGAATATCTCCCATTTGCCAGGCGATACAGATTTCGCGTCGATCGCCACCACGACGCATTGTGCTCCGAACTTCTCTGCCGCCTGGCGCACGAAGTCGCGGCTGGCCACGGCAGCTGAGTTGATCGAGACCTTGTCAGCGCCCGCAAGGAGCAGCTTGCGGATGTCGTCCAGCGAGCGTACGCCGCCGCCCACGGTGAGCGGCATGAAGCAGGCTTCCGCCGTGCGCTGCACCACATCGAAGAGGATGCCGCGGTTCTCATGGGTTGCCGTAATGTCCAGAAAACACAATTCGTCCGCCCCGGCAGAGTCATAGGCCTTGGCAATCTCCACCGGGTCACCGGCATCACGCAGGTCCACGAAATTGACGCCCTTGACGACGCGGCCGTTCTTCACGTCGAGACAGGGGATAAGCCGGGCCTTGAGCATCAAGGGGCCTCTTGGAAAAGGCGCAGAGCCTCGGTTACGTCGATCCGGCCATCATAGAGAGCGCGGCCCGAAATAGCGCCTTCGAGGATGCGGCAGTCCGGCTGCAACAGACGGTGGATGTCGTCCATGGAGGCAAGCCCGCCGCTGGCGATGACAGGGATCGGAACCACGCGCGCAAGCTCAAGTGTCGATTCGATATTGAGACTCGCAAGAATGCCGTCACGCTCGATATCAGTGAAAATGATGGCGGCAACGCCTGCATCGGCAAAACGCCCAGCAAGATCGATGACCGTCAGGTCCGAGGTTTCAGCCCAGCCTTCAACGGCAACCCGACCGCCCCTGGCATCGATCCCAACTGCAACGCGCCCGGGAAACAGACGGCAGGCCTGCCGCACCAGTGCGGGATCACGCAGCGCCGCGGTGCCAAGGATCACCCGGCGGATTCCCTTGACGAGCCACGTCTCGATCTGGCCCAGGTTGCGGATGCCGCCACCAAGCTGGACCGGCAACTTCACTGCATGAAGGATGGCCTCTACGGCAGCGGCATTCACCGGCCTGCCCTCGAAGGCGCCGTTCAGATCCACGAGATGCAGCCACGCGAAGCCCTGGTCTTCGAAGCTCTTCGCCTGGGCGGCAGGGTCGTCGTTGAACACGGTTGCCTGGGCCATGTCGCCCAGCTTCAGGCGCACGCACTGGCCGTTCTTCAGGTCGATGGCGGGAAACAGGATCATGGCCGCCACTTCAGGAAATTGGCCAGAAGGGTCAGCCCCAGCGTCTGACTCTTTTCCGGGTGGAACTGGGTGCCGGCCAGATTGTCGCGGCCCACCATGGCGGTGACGGTCTGACCGTGCTCCGTTGTGGCAATAATGTCGGAGCTGCTCTGCGCGTCGAGATGGAAGGAATGGACGAAGTAGGCATGGAGCCCGCGCTCGCCGAGCGGAATATCCTTGAGCAGAGCATGCGGACGCGCCAGGTCCAGCGTGTTCCACCCCATGTGCGGGATCTTGAATGAAGATTCGCGCGGCGCGAGCGGCGTTACGTCACCCGGAATCCAGCCGAAACCCGCAGTGATGTCATGCTCGAGCCCGCAGGAGGCCATGAGCTGCATACCCACACAGATTCCGAGAAATGGCTTGCCCTTGTTGACCGCCTCGTCCCGCAGCGTTTGCCAAAGGCCGGGAGCCGCCATGAGGCCGGTGCGGCAATCCCTGAAGGCGCCAACGCCAGGCAATACAAGGCGTTCTGCCCGGCGCAGCACATCCGGGTCTGAGGTAACGCCGATCTTCATCGCGATGCCGCTGTCACGCGCGGCGCGTTCGAAAGCCTTGGCGGCGGAGTGGAGATTGCCGGATCCATAATCGATAATGGCAACGCTCACGGCGGGGCCTCACACATTTCCGAAAATGCCGAGAGTGTCATCCGGCGCACCGCGCAGGCGCGCAGACAAAGGCTCCGGTGCGTTGTTCGCCCGGCCCGCGAAATAGCCAAGCTCCGCCGCTTCGGAAGTGCTGGCCTGGATAAGGGCACTGCGGCGATAGCCGACGCGCTCGAGGGACGCAACCTGCAGTGCCCGCGCCTCGAAGGCGAACAGAAGCGAGATACCGAACTGCAGCAGCCCTGCAAAGCCAGATCCGAGGAGTTCCAGATTTGTAGCCACGGTCAATGCGGAGGTAAGGGCGAACAACAGAGCGGCCACCAGCCACATGCGGTGCCACAGCGCCCACACGAAGCCCAGGGCAAGTGCGCTCCAGGCAAAGCCTTCGGATACGAAGGCCACGCGCTCCGGCTTGCCGTCAGGCGGCTCGAGAACGGTGAACAGCTTCATTGGCCTGCCAACGTTCCCTTGGTGGAGGGAATCCTGTCCCTCTGCCGCGGGTCGATGTCAATTGCTTCCCGCAAGGCGCGCGCCAGCGCCTTGAAACAGGATTCCGCAATGTGGTGGTTGTTGTCGGCGTAAAGCGTCTCGATGTGCAGCGTGACGCCGGCATTCATCGCGAAGGCCTGGAACCATTCACGCACCAGCTCGGTGTCAAAGTCGCCGATCTTCGGTGCGGTGAAATTCACCTTCCAGACGAGGAAAGGGCGCCCCGAAACATCGATGGCGGTCCGCGTCAGGGTGCCATCCATCGGCAGATACAGGCTGGCGTAGCGGCGAATGCCCTTGCGGTCACTCAGCGCCTTGGCCACAGCCTGGCCGATTGCGATGCCGGAATCCTCCGCAGTGTGGTGGAAGTCGATGTGCAGATCACCCTCCGCCTTGAGCGTAAGGTCGATCAGAGAATGCCGGGACAGCTGCTCCAGCATATGGTCGAGGAAACCTACGCCGGTTGTAACGTCGTAGTTTCCGCTGCCATCGAGGTTAACGGCGGCGGAAATTCGGGTTTCGGTGGTCTTGCGTTCGATCAAGGCCGTGCGCATGGCGGGGGCTGGTCCAGCTGGTTGCGAGCCTCTTAGCAGATGCAACAGGAAATGGCCAAGTCTGGCTTTTCTTTGAAGCCCGGCAGGCCTACATGATCGGCCAGCAGTTCTGAAGGACTCCTCCCATGGCAGAGAGCACAGCTTGGCACGGCACGACCATTCTCTCGGTCCGGAAAGGAGGCAAAGTGGTCATCGCCGGCGATGGGCAGGTGAGTCTTGGCCAGACCGTCATAAAGGGCAATGCCCGCAAGGTGCGTCCGCTGGGTGCGGGGCATGTTATCGGCGGTTTCGCCGGCGCAACAGCCGATGCCATGACACTGTTCGAGCGTCTCGAGTCGAAACTGGAGCAGTATCCCAGCCAGCTGACCCGCGCCTGCGTGGACATGGCCAAGGACTGGCGCACCGACCGCTATCTCCGCCGCCTTGAGGCGATGATGATCGTCGCCGACAAGTCTGTGACCCTGGTGCTCACCGGCACGGGCGACGTGTTGGAGCCGGAAAAAGGCATCATCGCCATTGGATCCGGAGGCAACTATGCGCTCGCCGCGGCCCGGGCGCTTGCCGACAGCGACCTTGATGCCGAAGCCATTGCGCGCAAGGCCATGGCGATCGCCGCCGACATCTGCGTCTACACCAACAACAACCTGACCGTCGAAACCCTGGCTGCCGCCTGAGTGGATTCTGAGTGGAATTTGCGATGACCGATTTTTCCCCGCGCGAGATCGTTTCCGAACTTGACCGCCACATCGTTGGCCAAACCGAGGCCAAGCGCGCGGTGGCAATTGCGCTGCGCAACCGCTGGCGGCGGAAACAGCTGGAGAGCCCTTTGCGCGACGAGGTGATGCCGAAGAACATCCTGATGATCGGGCCGACCGGCGTCGGCAAAACCGAGATAGCCCGCCGCCTCGCCAGGCTTGCGAATGCGCCGTTCCTGAAAGTCGAGGCCACCAAATTCACCGAAGTGGGCTATGTCGGGCGCGACGTGGACCAGATCGTGCGCGACCTGCTCGAATCCGGCATCGCCATGACCAGGACAACACGGCGCAAGGATGTCGAAGCCCAGGCGCAGCTCAATGCCGAGCGGCGCGTGATCGAAGCGCTGGTTGGGGCCAATGCCTCTGAGACGACGCGCGAGGCCTTTCGCCGCAAGCTGCGGTCGGGCGAGCTTGACGACAAGGAGATCGAAATCCAGGTTGCCGATACCGGTACTGCGAGTTTCGAGATTCCCGGAATGCCGGGGTCCGCCAGTGTGGTGAATTTGTCCGATATGATCGGGAAGGCCTTCGGCGGGCGCACCAAGGCCCGTCGCATGTCGGTGAAGGCAAGCCATGAGGTCCTGCTCGCGGAGGAGTCCGACAAGCTGCTCGACCAGGATCAGATCGTGCGGGAAGCGGTGGAGCAGGTGGAACAAAACGGCATCGTCTTTCTCGACGAGATCGACAAGATCTGCGCACGCTCCGAGCGCCAGGGTGCTGATGTGAGCCGCGAGGGTGTGCAGCGCGATCTGCTGCCGCTGATCGAGGGCACCACCGTGTCAACCAAGCATGGGCCGGTGAAGACGGACCACATCCTGTTCATTGCCTCGGGTGCTTTCCACATCGCCAAACCCTCCGATCTGCTGCCGGAGCTGCAGGGCCGCCTGCCCATCCGCGTCGAACTGAAGGCGCTTGACCGCGGCGATCTTGAACGCATTCTCACCGAACCCGAAGCGAGCCTCATCAGGCAGTATCGCGCCCTGCTCAAGACAGAGGGCGTGACGCTGGACTTCACCGGCGATGGCATCGGAGCCATCGCGCAGATTGCCGCCGACACCAATGCCGCGGTCGAGAACATCGGCGCGCGCCGCCTGCAGACAGTGATGGAGCGGCTGCTCGACGAGGTGAGCTATGCGGCGCCCGACCGGTCCGGCGATACGGTGGTCATTGACAGCGCCTATGTCGAGGAACATGTCGGCACGCTTGCCCGGAACGCCGACCTGTCGAAGTTCATCCTTTAGGTTTCTGCCGCTTTCGGCTGAGCGTGACGAGCAGTTCGTCGAGCGTGGCGGCATCGAGCTTGCCGATGTCGTCAGCCAGCCGGTTGGCGAACTCGGTGGCCTTGGGATTCAGACCCGAGGTGTCGATAGTGATGCGCGGGTGGGAGATGCGGGCGAGGCGCACCACCTCGTCCGCCTCGTCCCAGATGATGTTGAAATAGGCAAGGATGCGCTGAATGAGGTGCCAGCCCGGGCGGCCGCGCTTGCCGTGCTCGAGCGCCGAGAGGTAAGCGGGTGAAACACCCAGGGCCTCCGCCATCTCCTTCAGTGTCACGCCGCGCTCGGCTCTCAGTTTCCTCATCCTGTCGCCGAAGGGCGTCATCGCTCCTCCCGGATGCGCCGGACACGGACGTAATATGCGCCGCCGCCGCCGTGTTTTGGATGGGCGGGCTGAAAGCCTGCAACAAGGCTCCTGAATTCCGGTTCGTGGAACCATTCCGTGACAAGCCGGCGCAGGCGGCCGGCGCGCTCGGGCGCATGAAAGTGGCCCGCGCCATGCAGCGTATGACGCGAAAATGGTGAGGCGCCCTTGCCGGTGATGACCAGCACGTTGCGGGTCCCCATGGATTGCGCATCGCGCAGGAAGCCAAGAAGGTGGACACGCGCCAATTCGATGCCCGTACCATGAAGATCAAGACGCCGCTCGATCTCGACTTGGCCGCGCGTGAGCTTCTGCGCTGTCCGCCTGTCGAGCCCAGTGATCTGCGGCGGCGGCCGGTGTGGCGGCAAGAGGACATGCATATGCGGCCCAGACGGCCCTTTGGCCGACTTCTTCGCATGGAGCAGCGGAGGCGCCGGTTTCGGCGCGGGAGCGCGCGACTGGGCGCGCAGTGGCTTCACGGTTTTCGCGGTCTCAAGCCAGAGCTCATAATCGGGCGGCTTGCGGCTCATATCGGAAGACCGAGCTCCCCGGCCACCGCGACGGGGAGCAACACGGTCATCAGGCCCGCGCTCTTCATGGGCCCCGCAATGTGAGCAGCCTCATCACCGAAGCCCCAGAAGACATCACCCCGGGCAAGACCCTTGATGGCGCTTCCGGTGTCCTGCGCCACGAGAAGCTGGCGGATGTGCGTCATGCGGTTGCCTTGGCCCGACGGCGCCAGCGTGTCCAGCCAGACAGGCATGCCGAACATCCACAGCGCGCGGTCAACGGCGAGACTGCGGCGCGGCGTGAGCTGCACGTGCTGAGCGCCCAGCGCACCCAGCGCCTGATCCTCGAGTGCGGCGTCGCGGAAGAACACGAAGGACTTGTTCTCCCACATCAGTTCGCGCGCCTCACGCGGATGGGCTGCCATCCAGCGGCGGATGGCCTGCATGGACATCGCATCTTCCGGCAGCACGCCCTGCCGCACCAGAATGGTGCCGATGCCGGTGTAGGGAAGGCCGGATTTGGCCGCATAGGAGAGCCGCAGCGTGCCCCCTTCCGCCAGGTGCACGCGGGCCGAGCCCTGGATGTGGATGAAAAAGGCATCGGCCCAGTCCCTGAGCCATACGATCTCCAGCCCCTGCCCGGCCAGAGCGCCAGCCTCTATCTCGCGGCGGGAAAGATACGGCTGCGCCTTGCCACTCACCAGCCGGCCATAGGCAAGCCCTGTTTCTTCTGCGGCACGATCGTGAAAACTCACGAGATCGGGAGGGCGGCGATAGACCGGCACATGAAATGTTTCCGTGCGCGTCCTGCTACCCTCCACTTCAGGCTCGTAATAGCCGGTGAAAAGGCCCTCCGGCCTTTCCGGGTCATGCACCCGATAGGCCCGGAACAGGCGCTCGAAAAAGCTCCGCGCATCGCCTGCGTCGAACGCAGCCACGCAGGCGTTGCGCCATGATGAGAGGCTGCCCCCGAAGCGCACCGGCCGGCGAAATCCCGCGCCCTGTTCCAGCATCTCCCGGCTGGACCGGCGAAAGGCCTGCCGCGCACCTTCGGGGTCATGGTCTCTCCAGCCTTCGAGCCCGTTTAAACCCACCGGAGAGAGCGTGCCGTCCATGCCGCGCCGTACATGGTCAGGCCGGCGCCTCGGTGGCCACCAGCTTCCAGTTGGGATCGCGCGAGCCAAGGTCACGCTCGAAGGTCCAGACATCCGTGACAATGCGGATCTCCTTCGGGTCGCCCTCGATCACCTCACCGGCCTTGTCATAGGTGGCGGAGATGAGCTCGCTCACGAACTCCATTGTGATGGAGGCCTTGCGCCCCGCCAGGCTTGCTTGCTGGATAACGGCCTTGTCGATCCCGACGAAACGGGAATCCACCCGCTGGCCCTGGCCGACGCGGGCATCGATCGCGCGCGCAAACCCATCGAAGACCTCTTTCGAGAGGAGGTTCTTGAGCGCCGCCTTGTCACCTCGGGCGAAGGCGTCAATGATCATCTCGTAAGCCACCTTGGCTCCGTCAACGAAGGCCCTGGGCGTAAAGCCGCTGTCGTTCTCCGCCATGCGGCCCAGCGCCGCGGCGAGCGGGGAACCCTCGTCGGCAAAGCCTTTCCAGACCGGTGGGGGCGGGTCACGGTCGCCCGTGTCATTGGCTGGAACGGGCGTGGGCTCTGGAAGTCGCGTGACGGCGCCACTCGTATCCTGGGCGCCACGCTTGCTTCCAAACAGGTCGAACGGCGGCTTTTCCGTACCGGTGCGGGTGCCGAGCACGGAGCGGAGCCGCCAGAAAACCACGAGGGCTACGGCAAGAAGAAGGATGTTAATTGGATCAAAACTCATTCCATCAACCAGTTGGCGGCTTTCAGAGTCGCATCTTCCGCGGAGGCATGACGCGGCGGACCCCGCCACCTATATATAGGTCCAACCTTCGGGGTCCAAGTCCAAAGGACGAATCAAAACTCTATGACAGAAACTCCCCGGACCCTCTGCCGCTTGCAGGGCCTGAAAGCCCATGATAGCGAGGGCCAAATGCAGAAAGAGGCCAAGATGACCGATACCCCGAAGTCCACTGCTGCGCCTGAAGCCGCCCAGAACGGAGCGGCTGGCGCCGGCACCACGGGCCAAACTCCCCAGGAGCAGCCGTCGCTGCGGATCCTCGGTCAATATCTAAAGGACCTGAGCTTTGAGAACCCGAACGCCCCGCACGCCTTCAGTCAGGAAGCACAGCCTGACATCGCGGTTTCGGTAAATGTCAATGCGCGGCCGCTGGCTGTCAATGATTTCGAAGTCGAGCTTCACCTCGATGCCAAGGCCACCACAGCCGATAAGGTCGCCTTCGCGGCAGAACTCGTCTATGCAGGCACCTTCCGGCTGGAGAATTTCCCGCACCAGTTGCTGCATCCGGCCGTGCTCATCGAATGTCCGCGGATACTCTTCCCCTTTGCCCGCCAAATCCTGGCGGAGGCAACGCGCAATGGCGGCTTCCCTCCTCTGATGCTGGACCCGATCGATTTCGCCGCCATGTACCAGCGCCGCATGCAACAGCAGACGGTGGGAGAGGCATGAGCTACTTCGGGCTTCCCTGATTCCATAGGGCGTTGTCGCCAAGCCCTGTCACGAAGTCGGCATGCGCAAGCCGCTCCTCATCCGTCAGTCGCGGGGGCAAAGGCAAAGGACGTTGCTGCGCGGCCTGGGGGACACCGCTGACCGCCAACTTTTTTGTGACGGAAGCATCGAGGATCAGCGCGGTCTGCCGACCACCGATCAACTCGAGATAGACCTCCGCCAGAAGCTCGGAATCGAGCAGTGCGCCATGCTTGGTGCGCCTGCTGTTGTCGATGGAATAACGCCGGCACAGCGCATCAAGGCTGTTGGCGGCACCGGGATGCTTTTGCCGCGCCATGTGCAGCGTATCGACGATGCGTTCGGGCGGAATCGAAGGCCGCCGCAGAAATCCAAGTTCGGCATTGATGAAAGCCATGTCGAAGCTGGCATTGTGGATGATCAGCACGTCGCTGCCGATGAACTCGAGAAAGTCCTGCACGATGGCGCTGAAAACGGGCTGGTCCTTGAGGAAGGCGCTGGACAGGCCGTGGACGGCCTCCGCCTCCTTCGGCATGTCGCGTTCGGGATTGATGTAGACATGGAAGGTGCGGCCGGTGGGCAGGTGGTTTACAAGTTCCACCGTGCCAATTTCGACAATGCGGTCACCCGCGGCCGGATCGAGCCCGGTGGTTTCCGTATCGAGGATGATTTCCCGCACCATGCCTATGCCTTTCCTTTCGCCCTGAGCGATGCGATCACCTGGTCCACCTCGAATCCCGTCTCGGCAAGGCTCCCCGAGGTGTCTATCACATAATCCGCCCGCGCGCGCTTCTCGGCGTCGGACAATTGGCGCGAGAGAATAAAGTCGAGCTTCTCGGTCGTCATCCCGGCGCGGGCAAGAGCGCGTTTGCGCTGCAGCTCCGGCTTGGCGGTGACAACGATCACCACATCCACATCCGTTTCGCGCCGGGTTTCGAACAGCAAGGGAATGTCAAGCACGGCAATATCGGCCTGTTGCGCAGTCTTTGCGAGAAATGCCGCCTGCCGTTCCTTAACCAGCGGGTGCACAATGTCTTCGATCTTCTTCAGCAGCGCAGGATCGGCCTGTATCAGGGTGGCGAGCTTGCGGCGGTCGACGGCGCCTTCGACCACAGCATCGGGCGCCAGTCCGCGCACCGGCTCAACGGCCGCACCACCCGGCGCATAGAGTGCATGCACCGCCGCATCGCTGTCGAACACGGGGATACCGCGGGCGGCAAACATCCTTGCCGTTTCGCTCTTGCCCATGGCGATCGAGCCTGTGAGTCCGGCAACGATCATCGCGGGAAATCGGGATCGATATCGCGCGCCACCAGATCGCGGAGTTCCCGCGTCACTTGCGGCGTAACCCCAAACCACAGCGAGAAACCGCGCACCGCCTGGTGCAGAAGCATGCCCAATCCTTCCACCACCGTGTTGCCACGCGCCGCAGCTTCGTTAAGCAGGCGGGTTCGAAGAGGCGTATAGACGATGTCCGCGACGACAGCCCTCTGCGGCAGCTTCGCCAGCCGGAGGTCGAGGTCCGGTTGGCCCTTCATGCCCAAAGAAGTTGTATTGACGAGTAGACTGCACTCCGCGAGGTGATCCGCGGCTTCCTCCCAGCCGATAGGCAGGACGCGCGTTCCGAAGCGCATGCGCAGCTGGTCAGCCTTCCCGCGTGTACGGTTGGCGATGGCAACCTCGGCAGCGCCTTGTTCGAGGATGGCATTCACCACCGCGAGCGAGGCGCCGCCGGCGCCGAGCACCACGGCGCGCGAGTTGGCGAGATCCAACCCGGGTGCGCCCTGCTTCAGGCTGTTGATGAAGCCTTCGCCATCTGTGTTTGTGCCCAGCACCTTGCCGTTCTGCAGATAGACTGTGTTGACGGCGCCAAGCCGTTCCGTTGAATCATCCGCGCGCCTGACAAGACCGAAGACGGCTTCCTTGTGCGGGATGGTGACATTGCAGCCGGCGTAGCCGGCGCCCTCGAGGCAGCCAATGAAATCCGCGAGCGAAGATGGCTCGACCGGCTGGCGCGTGTAGCTGCCGTTGATGCCATGCTGCTTCAGCCAGTAGCCATGGATGATGGGGGAGCGGGAGTGGCTGATCGGCCAGCCGATGACGCAGGCCTTGGTCACGCGGCGATCTCTCCCGCTTCGCGCAGTTTCTGCAGCAGGGGCACGAGAGGCAGGCCGAGGATGGTGAAGTGATCACCCGACACTGAGCGGAACAGCTGCACGCCGCGCCCCTCGATCTTGTATCCGCCCACGGATTTGGTGCAGTCGTCCCCGATCGCCTCAAGATAATCTTCGAGAAACGCATCGCTGTAGTCGCGCATGGTGAGCAGCGCCTCGTCGGTATGGGCCCAGACCGCCTTGCCGTCGCGCGCCAGCACAACGGCTGAGATCAATGCATGCGTTCGCCCGCGAAGCGCACGCAGCTGCGCAAGGCAGTGGGCGCGATTGCTTGGTTTGCCATAGACCCTGTTATCAAGCGCCAGGACCTGGTCAGCGCCGATCACCTGGGCATCGGCGTGGCGCAGCGACACGTTGATCGCCTTCGCCTCGGCAAGCCTGAGGGCCGTCTCGCGTGGCAGCCAGTGTGGATTTGCAGCGGCGAGCGCCTTTTCATCGAGCGCGGGCGCCAGCGCCACAAAGTTGAGGCCGGCGTTGCGTAACATCGCCTGGCGCGTCGCACTGCTGGAGGCAAGAACGATCATGTCACTTGTCGATGCGTCTGGTTTCGGACTGCATATTGAGGATGGTGGCCGCAGTCTCTTCCACTGAGCGGCGGGTAACGTCGATCATCGGCCAGTCATTTTTGGAGCACAGTGTCTTCATCAGCATCAGCTCATCGGTGATTTGGCGGGGATCGATGTAGTCGGTGGAGCGGCTTTCTTTCAAGGACAGAAGCCGATGGCGCCTGATCTGGGCGATACGCTCCGCGCTGGCGATAAGGCCGACGACGAGGGGTCCCTGAAGGCCGATCAGCTTCTTCGGAACCGGAATGCCGGGCACGATGGGAATATTCGCCGTGCGAATGCCGCGTTGCGCGAGATAGATGGACGTCGGGGTCTTGGAGGTACGGCTCACGCCGAGGATGACGACATCCGCCTTCTCGAGATCGTTGACCGACTGGCCGTCGTCATGCGCCATGGTGAAGTTGAGCGCATCGATCCGGCGGAAATAATCGGAGTTCAGTGCATGCTGGCCACCCACCTGCGGACGTGAACTGGCGTTGAGATATTGCGATAGGATAGCGATGATGGGGTCGAGGATGGACAGGCAGGGAACGCCCATCGTTCCACACTGCTCTTCGAGGTGGCGGCGCATATCAGGGTTGACAAGGGTGAACAGCACGATTCCCGGTTGCTCCTCGATCTCGCGAAGGGCGCGGTTTAGCTGCGACGGGGTGCGCACCAGCGCGTAGATGTGGGCAATGGGCCGGAAGTTGGAATACTGCGCGACCGCTGCCTTGGCCACTGTGTTCAGTGTCTCGCCCGTGGCATCGGACACGAGATGGAGGTGGAAGTAACGCTGTGTACCGTCCTGCATCATGATGTGGATGAAATGTGAATTTCTTGGATAACGGCCAGTGGGACGCCGACTTCCTAGAGCTTGTCCCGGTTGCCATCCACAGACAAGCCGAAGCGCAAGGACCGCCATGGCCGATGTGGAAAACAATTCGGGCGAACAGGGGCTGGCGAAGGCACTGCCAATATGGTTCTAGTGCATTAACGATCTGTTAACACGTGTTTATTTTCCGTTAACGCGGCATGACGCAGGCCGTGTCGCCAAGGATGTACTTGACCTGTGGACGATCATTGGATTGGGTTGTATCCCGTTTCCCGCGGACCAAACAAAAGATACAAGAAGAGTCAAAATGATAGAGACAGGGAAGGGCGCCGCGGCACCCCGCAGTGCATTACTTGACGTTCTGACCCGCAAGTCGGCGCTGCGGCGTCCTATGTGGTTTATGCGCCAGGCGGGGCGGTATCTGCCCGAATACCGTGCAGTGCGCGAGAAGGCCGGTTCTTTTCTGGATCTTTGTTACAATCCCGAACTTGCAGCGGAAGTCACAGTTCAGCCCTTGCGAAGGTATGACCTTGATGCCGCGATCCTGTTTGCCGACATTCTGGTCGTTCCACACGCTATGGGACTGCCGCTGAAATTCGCCGAAGGCGAGGGCCCGGTGCTTGGCACCGTGCGCAGCATGGAGGACCTTGACCGGCTGAGGCCGGTGGCCGCCACTTATGAAGTCAAACAGGTGTGCCGGACGGTGGGCTTGACCCGGTCGCAGCTGGCGCCGCATCAGGCACTCATTGGCTTTTGCGGCGCGCCGTGGACTGTAGCGAGCTACATGGTGGGTGGCGGCAGCTCGGATCGTGTGATGGCCAAGGTGGCGGCCTACCAGCGACAGCCCTGGTTCTGTGCGCTCATCGATCGTCTGGTCAGGGAGTCAGTCGATTATCTGTTGGCTCAGGCCAAGGCAGGGGCGCAGGCGGTCCAAATATTCGATTCCTGGGCGGGCGACCTGGTGGGCACAGAGCTTGAAGAATTCGTGATTAAACCCCTGGCAGCCATCGTGGCCGGGGTGAAAGCGCAACTCCCGGCTCTGCCGATCATCGTTTTTGCCCGAGGCGTAGGTATGGCACAACGCAAAGCGGCAGCCATTCCAGGGGCAAACGCCATTGGTGTTGAGACGGAATTTGACCTGGCCGACCTGCCACAGGACGTCGTCGTTCAAGGAAACCTCGATCCGGTGGCCCTCTTGGCCGGTCCGGACGTCGTCACAAGGGAAGTCCGGCGGATCTGCACCAGTCTGGACCGTCAGCGGCACATCTTCAATCTGGGCCACGGGATCAGGCTCGGGACGGACCCCTCGGTCGTCGGGGCTGTCGTCAACGCCGTCAGGCTCTACGATGAATGATTACTATAGCTGGATGAAGGTTCTTCATATTCTTGCCGTCATATCGTGGATGGCGGGGCTTTTTTATCTCCCGCGTCTTTTTGTTTATCATACTGAAAACAAAGTGAAAAGCGACTTGATTTCAGTCTTCAGGGTGATGGAGAGGCGGCTCCTTAAGGCGATTATGCGGCCAGCGGCTACTGTGGCCCTGATCAGTGGTGTGCTGCTCATTTATCTTGGCAGCTGGGATCAGGCCATGCCCCCATGGCTTTGGCTGAAGCTTCTTCTTGTGGCCATTATGTTTGCCTTTCACGGGCTTCTCGAGGTCCACACCGCGCGGTTTCGCAATGGCCGTGAGAGCAGGCCTGGCCGCTATTTCCGCATCATCAACGAGGTGCCCACCTTGCTTTTGATCGGTATCGTCATCCTTGTGATCATCAAGCCTTTCTGAGTTTATTCTTGGCGGGGGCGGGCGGAGCAGCTATACTGGGCGAACAACGCATCGCCCACGGCTTGACGCGCACCCGCCTCAACGTTCCCGCTCCCGCGCCGGAACCCCCCATAAAGAAAAGATTATGACTGCTATTGCTGACCTGAAAGAGATCAAGCTTCAGGATCTCAAATTGAAGACGCCAGCCGAGCTCGTGTCGCTCGCCGAGGAACTCGAGGTCGAAAATGCCAGCGCACTCCGCAAGCAGGAGTTGCTGTTCGCGATTCTCAAGAATTTGGCCGCCCGGGAGGTGGAAATCATCGGCGAAGGCGTTGTGGAGGTGCTGCAGGATGGCTTCGGCTTCCTGCGCTCGCCCGACGCCAATTACCTGGCCGGCCCTGACGACATCTACATCAGCCCCAGTCAGATCCGGAAGTTCACACTCCGAACCGGTGACACCGTGGAAGGCCAGATCCGCAGCCCGAAGGAAGGCGAACGCTATTTTGCCCTCGTCAAAGTCAACCGGATCAACTTCGAGGATCCAGAAAAGACCCGCCACAAAGTTCACTTCGACAATCTGACGCCGCTCTACCCGGACGAACGCCTGGAAATGGAAACTGGCGACCCGACGAAGAAGGATTACTCCTCGCGGGTCATCGATATCGTCTCGCCGCTTGGCAAGGGCCAGCGTGGCCTTATCGTGGCCCCGCCGCGCACCGGCAAGACCGTTCTGCTGCAGAATATCGCGCATGCCATCACCGCCAACCATCCGGAATGCTACCTTATTGTGCTGCTCATCGACGAGCGTCCGGAGGAAGTGACCGACATGCAGCGCTCTGTGAAGGGCGAGGTCATCAGTTCCACCTTCGACGAGCCTGCGTCCCGCCACGTTCAGGTCGCCGAAATGGTTATCGAAAAGGCCAAACGCCTGGTGGAGCATGGCCGTGACGTGGTAATCCTGCTTGATTCCATCACCCGTCTGGGCCGTGCCTACAACACCGTTGTACCGTCCTCCGGCAAGGTTCTGACCGGTGGTGTGGACGCCAACGCGCTCCAGCGGCCAAAGCGATTTTTCGGTGCCGCGCGCAACATCGAGGAGGGTGGCTCGCTGACCATCATCGCCACCGCGCTCATCGATACCGGCAGCCGCATGGATGAAGTTATCTTCGAGGAGTTCAAAGGTACCGGCAACTCGGAAATCATCCTTGACCGTAAGGTGGCGGACAAGCGGGTCTTTCCAGCGATCGACATCTTGCGCTCCGGCACCCGCAAGGAAGAACTGCTGGTGAAGCCCGACCTTTTGAAGAAAACCTACGTGCTGCGCCGGATCCTGAACCCTATGGGCACGGTGGACGCCATCGAGTTCCTGCTCGACAAGCTGCGCCAAACCAAGGGCAACAGCGACTTCTTCGACTCCATGAACGCCTGATGAATGTCTGAGACGGCATAGCGCGTCGTTCGATCCGAGGTCGAAATGACAGTCACTGACACGATCTACGCCCTCTCGTCGGGAGCAGGACGTTCTGGTGTCGCCGTCATCCGCATTTCTGGACCTGCGGCGGCCAGTTTGCTCGCGGGTTTTATCGGCGAACTTCCCGCCCCGCGGGACTTTGCGCTCCGGTCAATCCGCGATCCATCCAGCGGAGAGGCGCTCGACAAGGCCATCGTCGTGTGGCTCCCGGCCCCCCGATCCTTCACGGGCGAAGATTGCGCGGAACTCCATCTGCATGGCAGTCCGGCAGTGGTGAGTGCTGTACTGGCCGCCCTCGGCAGTTTTCACGGCGTGCGGCCTGCAGAGGCTGGAGAGTTCAGCCGGCGGGCCTTTCTCAATGGAAAAATGGACCTTGTGGAAGTCGAGGGTCTTGCTGACCTGTTGGAAGCCCGCACGGCCAACCAGCGGCGCCAGGCCTTCCGGCAAATGTCCGGACTGGCGAGCGACATTTTCGAGCATTGGCGACGTCAACTCTTGCTCATCCGGGCGGATATCGAAGCGGTTGTCGATTTTGTCGACGAGCCGGGTGTGGCAGAAGAGGCCGCCGCGGGAATCGATGGCCGGATTTCCGCACTGCTCGCCGAAATTTCGAGCGCGGTGGAAGCATCTGCGGTGGCCGAGGTTGTGCGGGATGGCGTTCAGGTGGTCCTGTCGGGACGGCCGAACACTGGAAAATCGAGCTTGCTGAACACCATGGCACGCCGGGATGCGGCCATCGTGTCGGACGTGCCGGGAACGACACGGGACTCGATCGAGGTCTTGCTCGACATCGATGGCGTTCCAGTCGTGTTGACTGACACCGCAGGCTTGCGCAGCAGGGCATCCGATGAGGTGGAGGAAGAGGGTATCCGCCGAACTCTGCTGCGCATGTCCGAGGCGGATATCGTGGTCTGGGTCTGGTCTCCTGACGTTGAGGGTAGCGCATGTCCCATTGAACAGGCGCCCGACATTGTCGTTCGGAATAAGTGCGACCTAAATCCAGGACTCTTCCGAAACGAACTCCCGAATGCCGGATTATCGATTTCGACACGCACCGGGGAAGGAATACCAGTCTTTATCGACCATCTATCCGGCTTGCTTAAGCGTCGTTATGGCACCGTTGAGTCATCTCTTCTTGTTTCAGCCCGCCAGGTCTCCGCAGCACGCAGTTCGATCAGGCTCCTAAACAATGCCTTTAAGACACCTTCGGGCCATCTGGAACTCAAGGCTGAAGAAATCCGCCTTGCCTCCGAGGAGATCGGTCGTCTCACGGGTAAGATTTGTGTAGAAGAGTGGCTGGGAGCTATATTCAGCAGGTTCTGCATCGGCAAGTAGGCCTGTTTCACGTGAAACACCAGCGCATGATCCGCAAGAGTAGAACCCACTTTCGCGCCAAGATCATGCTCGAGCTTTTTTATCTGGCGCATATTCCGACCGGGTGATTCCAACTGGTCGGAACATGCGCTGACGGCTTTTGACCTCGTGACCAGTTTGGCCTAAAGAAACCCAATGACTGCGCACTTCGATGTCATCGTCATTGGCGGCGGACATGCCGGTGCCGAGGCAGCTGCCGCTGCCGCACGCATGGGCGCCCGCACAGCCTTGCTCACACATCGCTCCGATACCATCGGCGAGATGTCTTGCAATCCCGCAATAGGCGGTCTGGGTAAGGGCCATCTGGTTCGGGAAATCGATGCTTTGGATGGTCTCATGGCGCGGGCTGCCGACCGCGCCGGCATCCAGTTTCGATTGCTTAACCGCTCAAAAGGTCCTGCCGTTCGAGGGCCACGGGCGCAGGCTGACCGCAAGCTCTATCGGAAGGCAATGCAGACAGCCATCGCGGACCAGCCGAACCTCTCGGTGGTGGTGGGATCAGCTCATGGACTGCAGCTGCGGGACGGCAGAGTGACGGGTGTCATCTGTGAAGACGACCGGGTGTTTTGCTGTTCTGCGGTTGTCCTCACCACCGGTACATTTCTCAATGGTCTCATTCACATTGGCGACCGGCGCATTCCTGCAGGGCGACACGGTGAGCCACCGAGCCGAGGGTTTTCCGAGCAGCTCGCTGCCGCCGGACTGAAGCTGGGTCGGCTCAAGACGGGCACGCCGGCACGGTTGGACGGGCGTACAATCGCCTGGAACCGGTTGGAGGAACAAAAGGGCGATGCCGATCCGGTTCCTTTCTCCTTCATGACCTCCACCATCGAGACGCCTCAGCTATCTTGTTACATCACGCACACGACCGCCCAAGGCCACCGCCTGATCCGCGATAACATGCATCGCTCGCCGCTCTACTCCGGGCAGATCGAAGGGTTGGGGCCACGCTATTGCCCGTCGATCGAGGACAAGGTTCAGCGTTTTCGGGACAAGGAAAGCCACCAGGTGTTCCTCGAGCCCGAGGGGCTTGACGACGACACCGTCTATCCGAACGGAATCTCGACATCTCTTCCGGAGGATGTTCAGGAGGGCTTCATCCGCAGCATGCCGGGTCTGGAAGAAGTGGTGATCAAGCGCTGGGGTTATGCCATCGAATATGACTATGTCGACCCGCGTGAATTGACGGCTGCGCTTGAGGTGAAGAAGTTGCCCGGATTGTTCCTCGCGGGCCAGATCAACGGAACGACGGGCTATGAGGAAGCCGCCGCCCAGGGACTCATTGCGGGCGCGAACGCTGCTCGGAAGGCGGTCGGACAGTCGCCATTCGTGCTGGACCGCAGCTCAGCCTATATCGGTGTGATGATCGACGATCTGGTGACGCGCGGTGTTGCCGAGCCCTACCGAATGTTCACGTCGCGCGCCGAATATCGTCTTTCGCTTCGGGCCGACAATGCCGACCTCCGCCTCACCCCCATCGGCATCGCCGCAGGATTGGTTGGAGGTTCGCGTCAAGCCGCCTTCCGGACCCGGGAGAACGCAGTCCGAAGCGGCCTCGATCTTGTTCGCTCCCTCACACTCTCTACGGGTGAGGCGGCCCGCAAGGGCCTGAAAGTTAACCAGGATGGGCTCCGACGCTCGGCGCTGGATATGTTGGGGATGGCGGAGATTGGCTGGTCCGGTGTCACCCGCCTATGGCCACAGTTGCAGGAGCTTCGTCCCGACGTTGTGGAGGCGCTGGAGGCCGAAGCTCTCTATACCGGTTACCTCCAGCGCCAGGAGGCGGACATCGCTGCTCTTCGAAAGGAAGAACAGCTCACCCTTCCGTCAGGCCTTGATTATGATGCGATGCCCAGCCTCTCGGCAGAACTCCGGCAGAAACTCGCCGCAGTTCGGCCTGCCACGCTGGGCCAAGCTGCACGAATTGATGGCATGACGCCGACCGCACTGGTGGTCGTTCTGGGCCATGTCAGGCGCAACGGGCGGCAGAATGCGGCGTGATGGCATCTGACGCGCAGGCTATCCTGAACCGCTTCAATGTTTCACGTGAGACACGGTTGAAGATCGAGACCTATGTGACGCTGCTGCTGACGTGGCAGAAACATATCAATCTGATTGGCCCCGCAACGGTCGCTGCGGTTTGGGAGCGGCACGTCTGCGACGCCCTTCAACTTCTACCATTTCTTCCCCCAGGAGCTCGAAGCATCGCCGAACTGGGCTCCGGTGCCGGAATTCCCGGGCTCATGCTGGCCATTGCCGCAGGCCTCGACGCACATCTCTATGAAAGCAATGGAAAAAAAGCAGCATTCCTGCGTGAGGCAGCGCGTCAGACTGGAACCCGGACGACAATACACAATGTTCGGCTGGAAAGCTTGGCGGGTGATCGCAACATCCCCAAGGTCGATTGTGTCGTTGCCCGCGCCTTGGCCCCTCTGCCTTTGCTGCTCGATTATGCAGAACCTTTCCTGTCTCAAGGGTCCGTCGGGCTCTTTCACAAGGGACAAGATGTTGATGCTGAATTGACCGAGGCCACAAAATGCTGGAGAATGAAGTTCTTGAAACACGCGAGCCAATGCGACTCGCGGGGCGTCATCCTCGAAATCCGTGAGGCCTCCCGTGTCTGACCCGACCCATGGCGCTTCGCTTGCTCCGGCCCCGCGCATCCTTGCAGTCGCCAACCAGAAGGGGGGCGTCGGCAAGACCACGACGGCCATTAACCTCGGCACAGCACTGGCAGCCGTGGGCGAGCGGGTACTGATTATCGACCTCGACCCCCAAGGCAATGCCAGCACCGGCCTCGGTGTGCACCGTCGCCCCGGCCAGAAATCAACCTATCATGTGCTGATGGGCGAGGCGTCGCTGCGCAACGTGATCGTCGATTCCGGCATTCCGCGGCTTCATTGCGCACCATCGACCATGGACCTGCTCGGGGCAGAACTTGAACTTGCCAGCATCGACCGCAAGACCTATCGCCTGGCAGATGCCATTGCCCTTCTCTGCCGCGAGAACGATCCGGAACGCAGCTACAGTTATATTCTGGTCGATTGCCCGCCGTCGCTCAACCTGCTGACCATCAACTCGCTGTCGGCGGCAGATGCCATACTGGTGCCGCTGCAGTGCGAGTTCTTCGCACTCGAAGGCCTCAGTCAGCTGATCAAGACAGTGGAGCGGGTGAGAGCCAACCTCAACCCGCGCCTCACCATCCAAGGTGTGGTGCTGACCATGTTCGACCGCCGCAACAATCTATCCGAACAGGTGGCGGAGGATGTGCGCAGTGTTTTGGGTGACAAGGTTTACCAGACTGTTATACCCCGCAATGTCCGGATTTCCGAGGCGCCCTCGCATGGCAAGCCGGTACTGCTCTATGACAATGCCTGCGTTGGCTCTCAGGCCTATATCCGCCTGGCATCCGAGATCATCCGCCGCGAGCGTGAACTGCGCGTCGCCTAGATTTAATTCAGAAGCAATCGCATTTTAGGGAGAATTGGACGAGACATGGACATGGGAAGCCCTCAAAAGAAGCGACTTGGCCGCGGACTGGCCGCGCTGATCGGTGAGGACACCAGCGAGGAGGCCGTGGTGCAGGACGTGCGCTCGCTGCGCCACATGCCCGTCGACCTGCTCAAGGCCAGCCCCAACAATCCGCGCAAGAACTTCGCGGAGGCCGACATCGAGGATCTATCAAGATCGATCCGGGAGAAGGGTCTGTTGCAGCCTATCGTCGTGCGGCCCATTGCCAACGGCGAATATGAAATCGTGGCGGGCGAGCGCCGCTGGCGTGCCGCGCAACGCGCCGGCGTGCACGAGGTCCCCGTGCTGATCCGCGACCTCACCGACGGGGAGGCGCTGGAAATTGCCCTGATCGAGAATATCCAGCGATCCGACCTCAACGCGCTGGAAGAGGCCCGCGCCTACAGCATGCTGCTTGAGCAATTCAGTTACACCCAGCAGCAGCTGGCTGACTCAATCGGCAAGAGCCGCAGCCACATCGCCAATACACTGCGCCTGTTGAGCCTGCCGGAGGCGGTGCGCGCCGAGATCGAGCAGGGCCGTCTCACCGCCGGCCATGCGCGTGCCTTGGTGGCAACCGATTCGCCTGCGGAACTTGCAGCCCGGATCATAAAGCTTGGCCTCTCAGTGCGCGAGGCAGAGAAGCTGGCGCGCGAAACATCAGCGCCCAAGAAGCAGAAGATTAAGCCGGAGAAGGATGCCGACACGCGCGCCCTCGAAAAACTGGTGTCGGAGGCCATCGGGCTGAAGCTCGAAATCACCCACAGGGACGACGGCAGTGGCGTCATGGTGATCAGTTACAAAACGCTCGATCAGCTCGAGGACGTTTGCCGACGTTTGCAGAGATAGGAGCAGGTTTCAATTCCACCTGATCGTAACTTGCGCTAATGGCGGAAGTGCCTGACGCCGGTGAAGATCATGGCCAAGCCATTCTCATCCGCGGAACGGATCACATCCTCGTCCTTCATCGACCCGCCCGGCTGGATCACCGCCGTAGCCCCGGCTTCAGCGGCCTCAAGCAGTCCGTCCGGGAAAGGGAAAAAGGCATCCGACGCAACGACGGAGCCACGGATCGATGGCTCGGAGAGCCCCGCCGCCTGCGAAACACCGGCATTCTTGAGCGCCGCAATGCGCGCCGAATCGACCCGCGACATCTGCCCCGCGCCAATGCCGACGGTGGCCCCGTTCTTCGCATAGACGACGGCATTGGATTTCACATGCTTGGCGACGCGGAAGGCAAATTGCATGTCGGCGAGTTCCGCGGGTGTCGGCTGCCGCTTTGTCACCACCTTGAGATCCATCGCGTCCATGGGATTCGTGTCGCGCGTCTGCACCAGTAAGCCGCCGCCAACCGACTTCACCGCCAGCCCGGTACCCGACAGCGGCCGCCCGTCGAGCAGAAGCAAGCGCAGATTCTTCTTCCTTGAAACGATCTCAACCGCCTTTTCATCCGCATACGGAGCAATAATCACTTCCGTGAACAGCTCGGTGATTTCCGCCGCAGCTCTGGCGTCCAGCGGCTCGCTCAACGCCACGATGCCGCCAAATGCGCTTACCGGGTCGCAGGCCAGCGCCTTGCGATAGGCGGAGGCGGAATCCGCAGCGACGGCAACGCCGCAGGGGTTGGCGTGCTTGAGGATGACGCAGGCGGCCTGCCCGCCGCCGGCAAATTCCGCCAGGCATTCGAGCGCCGAGTCCGTGTCGTTTATGTTGTTGTAGGAGAGTTCCTTGCCCTGCAGCTGACGCGCCGCAGCGATGCCGAAGCGCTCGCCTGGAACAGAATAGAAGGCGGCCTGCTGATGCGGGTTTTCGCCATAACGCAAGGCCTGAAGCCTGGCGCCGCCGGTTGCGAAATAGCTGCCCAAAGGATCGCCCCATTGGGCACCAAACCATTGACTGATGGCCGCATCATAACTCGCGGTGCGGGCAAAGGCCTTGGCGGCGAGGGACCGGCGAGTCTCCAACGCGGTCAGATTGCCGCCCGACGCGAGCTCACCGGCCACGACCTCGTAATCGGCGGGATCGACAATCACCGTGACGCTATCGTGGTTCTTCGCCGCCGCCCGGATCATTGCCGGACCGCCGACATCGATGTTCTCGACCGTGTCTTCCCATGAGGCGCCCCGCGCCACCGTTGCCTCGAAGGGATAAAGGTTGACCACCAGAAGGCCGATCGGGCAGATGCCGTGGCTCTCCATTGCCGCCTTGTGCGCGGCCCTGGTGCGAATGCCCAGAAGTCCGCCGTGAATGGCAGGATGAAGCGTCTTTACCCGTCCGTCCATGATTTCCGGAAAACCCGTGAGACGCGATACCTCGATGACGGGCAGCCCCGCCTCTGCGAGGGCTCTGGCCGTGCCGCCAGTCGAGATCAGCTCGATCCCGAGAGAAACGAGTTTCGCTGCGAAGGAAACGAGCCCGCTCTTGTCGGACACGGAAAGCAGGGCGTGGCGGACAGGCTCGGTCATCGGCGCCTCGGATGTTGAGATCGCCGCCCGCTTAGAACATGATCCGCAAAAGTGGAACCTCTTTCGCGGATCATGCTCACGCTTTTGATCTGGCGCATGTTCTTGCCGACCACGTGTGTCCACCTGACCGGCGCCAATTCAGGCGTGGCGGTGCAGTGCCGCCGCGAAGAAACTGTCCATCCCAGCCGAGCCGCCATACTGCATCGATGGCAGAGTCCGCACCCAGCCCTCGGGCCTGACCGCACCCTCGGGAAGCCAGCTTCCCCCGGCCGCTATGATCCCGAAATCCGGGTTGTCCCTCAGAAATCCGCTAACCCGTGTCTCGCCCTCCTCCGGTTCCAGCGAACAGGTGCAATAGATGAGCGTGCCGCCTGGCTTCACCAAAAGCGCCGCCTTGCGCAGCATGCGGCGCTGCAGGCTGGCCAGTTCGCGGATCTGGGCCTCGTCCTTCACATAGGGCAATTCGGGGTGGCGGCGGATCGTACCGGTGGCAGAGCAGGGGGCATCCAGCAGCACGGCATCCCATTCTCCCGAAAGACCGGGGCTCAGCATATTCTGGGCCACGACCTGAACCGCGAGGCCAGTACGCACGAGGTTTTCTTGCAAACGCCGGAGACGTGCTTCCGACAGGTCCAGAGCTGTCACCCTGGCGCCTGCGGCTGCAAGCTGCAGCGTCTTGCCCCCCGGTGCTGCACACAGATCGAGCACGGTCTTGCCATGCACGTCGCCCAGCAGCCGCGCAGGGAATGTTGCAGCGGCATCCTGGATCCACCAGGCGCCCTGCACGAAGCCCGGCAGATCCGGAACCGGCGCATGGCCGGGAGGCAGGCGTAACTGCCCGTTCGGCAGAAGCCTACCGCCGAGCGGCTCCGCCCATTTCTCCGCATCCGACTTGAAACTGATGTCGAGGCCGGGCCTTTCGGCGTGCGCCTGAGCGATGGCGCGGACGCTGTCCTCGCCATAGGCCTTCGCCCAGCGCGACCATAGCCAATCCGGGGTATTGAGGCGCGGCCCGTCCAGCCCGTCGCGCAGTGCTGCTCCACAACTGGCCACCTTGCGCAGCACCGCGTTAATGAGGCCGGAGAAATGCAGGGCGTTCCGGTCTGCCTTGGCGCTGCGCACCGCGAGGTCGATCACCGCATGTGGAGCCATGCCGAGAAACAGCAACTGCGCGATGCCGAGAACGAGAATCTCGCGCGCCGCGCCCGACTTGCGCGGCAGCGGCCGGTCGACAAGCTTCGCCAGGATCGCATCGATTTCGCCCTTGTGCCGGAAAGCGGTGAGCAGAAGCGTTGCGAGCAGAGCGCGGTTACGCGGCTCCAGCGCCTGCGCATCCCTGCTGCCCGAGATCGCCTCCTCCACGGTGAGCGTGCGGTCGACGCAGGCGCGCAGCAGCAGGGGGGCGAGGCGGCGTGCCTCCAGCCCCTTCGTGGCGGCTGGGATCATCCCCACGGACCGCGTGCATGTCTGGGTGCTGCTTCCCACGGACCCGCGCCGGGCCGGCGCGTGGCGCCCATCTCGCCAGCGAGTTTCTGCAGCTCGGCAATGCGCTTGCCAGGATCCGGATGAGTTGAGAACAGGTTGTCCATCCGCATGCCGGACAGTGGGTTGATGATGAACATGTGCGCCGTCGCAGGGTTGGCTTCGGCAGTGGCATTCGGGATCTGATGCGCAGCTCCGGAAATCTTGCCGAGTGCCGAGGCGAGGGCCAGGGGCTGGCCGGAGATTTCGGCGCCGCCCCGGTCAGCGCCATATTCGCGCGTGCGGCTGATCGCCATCTGCACCAGCATGGCGGCAAGCGGCGCAACAACGATCATCAGAATTGCACCGATGGGTCCCAGCGGATTATTGCGGTCGCGGCCGCCGCCGAAAAACAAGCCGAAATTGGCGAGCATGGAAATGGCGCCCGCAATGGTCGCCGTCATGGTCATGACCAGCGTGTCACGGTGGCGGATATGGGCCAATTCATGAGCCATCACGCCTGCAATCTCGTCCCGGTCCAGAAGGCGAAGCAGGCCTGTCGTGGCCGCAACTGCGGCATTTTCCGGATTGCGGCCCGTGGCGAATGCGTTGGGTTGGGGATTTTCCATAATATAGACTTTGGGCATGGGCAAACCGGCCCGCTGGGCGAGCTCCTCCACCAGGCCATAGAACTCGGGGGCGCTTCGCCGGTCAACCTCACGAGCGCCATGCATGCGCAGCACCATCTTGTCTGCGTTCCAGTAGGCAAAAAGGTTCATGCCCGCCGCCAGCAGGAAAGCGATGAACATGCCCTGCTGCCGCCCAAGCAAATAGCCCGCCGCCAGGAACAGGCCCATCAGAGCCGCCATCAGCAATCCCGTGCGCAGGGTATTCATGCCGCCAACTCCTCCTTGCCAAATGCTTCGACCAGCCTCCATATGAGGGCAATGACCACGGACCACAAGACCACGGCTGGCAAGCCGCTTTCCCCCGAGGCCCGGCGCGCGCTGGCCGAGGCTGAAGAGCGTCGCCGGACTTTGCCTGAATTGAAGCTCCCCAGAGAGGTGAATGGCCGCGAAGGCCCTGAGCCCACCCGCTTTGGCGACTGGGAGAAGAAGGGCATTACCTCGGATTTCTGATCAGGCAAGGCCAAGCTGATGCCGGATGCCGTCCGGCGTGGCCCCAGCGGCGCGGAGCTGCCGGAGAGACGTGCTGGCTATGCTCTTCGAAAGCTTCCGGCCCTCCGCATCCCTGACCAGATCGTGGTGCAGGTAACGGGGCGCCGGGAGACCGAGAAGCCGCTGAAGAAGCATGTGCAGGGGCGTCGCAGGCTCGATATCCTTGCCGCGCACCACATCGGTGACACCCTGGAGCGCGTCGTCGGTCACCACCGCAATGTGATAGCTCGATCCGGCGTGCCGCTTGGCGATCATGGCATCACCCCAGACGGCCGCTTGCGGGTCGCCCAGTTGGTTCATGCCGACCCGCCAGCCGAAGACATTGCCGCGGGCGATCAGCGCCTCCGCCTCGTGCCGCGGCAAGGCACGGCAGGCGCCACCGTAATGCGGCTGACCATCGGGGTCGCGGACGGGCAGGGAGCGGGCCAAAGCCTGTTTTCGAGAGCAGAAGCAGGGGTAGATGGCTCCCATGTTCCACAGCCGCATGAGATTGGCGTGATAGTCGGCAAAATGCTGGCTCTGGACCCGTACAGGTTCTTCCCATGACAGTCCCAACCACGCCAGATCGTCAAAAATCGCCTTCACGAATTCCGGCCGCGAACGGCTTTCGTCCGTGTCCTCGATGCGCAGCAGCAGGTGGCCATCGGACTCCGCGGCCATACGGGCATTGAGCAGCGCCGAATAGGCATGACCAAGGTGCAGATAGCCATTGGGGCTCGGCGCGAAGCGGAAGACGGGGCGGCTCATGGGTCAGGTCTTGCGGCGAAATCGTTCAGAGGTCAAACAGCCTCCATGCAGCGGCTCGAAACGGAGAATGACCTAAAGGCGGCAGTGGCGCAGCTTGCCGCCATCGAGCCGCGCTTTGGGCCTATCGTGGAACACCACGGACTGCCACCGCTGCGCCATGCCGCGTCAGGGCTCGGGAGCCTGCTGCGGATCGTCACCGACCAGCTCATCTCCCTCAAGGCCGGCGAAGCCATATGGTCGCGACTCGCTACTTGCATTGGTGGCTTCGCTCCGCAGGAGGTCCTGAAACTCAGCGAGCCGGAATTGCGGGCCCTCGGCCTCTCCGGGGCCAAGGCCCGGACCTTCCGTGCTGCTGCGGCCGCATTCGCTGAGGGATGGTTTGATGATACACACACAATGGGGGAGGACGAGCTGCAACGACGGCTTCTCGACATTCCAGGCGTCGGCCCCTGGACGGCCAGCATCTATCTGCTGACGGCGGCGAGGGCGGCTGATGCCTGGCCTGCTCCCGACCTTGCCCTGCAAGTGGCCGCACAGGACTTGTTCGGCATGGTGGATCGTCCGTCCAGCAGAGTGATGGTGGAACTGGGGGCGCCATGGCGCCCCAACCGCTCAGTGGCGGCCCTTCTGCTGTGGCAGCACTATCGCGTCTTGCGGGGCAGGTCCATCGTCTGAGAAGAGTCTTCACAGGATTGCCACACAAGATATAGTAACGTCTCAGAGATTCGACCCCGTGAGGTGTGCTTGCAATTCGTGCCGGTTGCGCCGGAAGCCTGCCCTGCCCTGGTTCTCAACGCGGATTTCCGCCCGTTGAGCTACTATCCTCTGTCGCTTTGGAGCTGGCAGGACACCATTAAGGCCGTCTTCCTCGACAGGGTAAACATCGTCTCCGAATATGACAGGGTCGTCAGAAGTCCGACCTTCGAGTTCCGTTTGCCCAGCGTGGTGTCGCTCAAGACCTATGTGAAGCCCTCGCGTACGCCAGCCTTCACCCGGTTCAACGTGTTCCTGCGTGACCGCTTCACCTGTCAATATTGCGGCGGCCATGACGACCTTACCTTCGATCATGTGATCCCGCGCTCGAAGGGCGGCCAGACGACGTGGGAAAACGTCGTTGCCGCCTGCTCCCCCTGCAATCTGCTGAAGGGTGGATATCTGCCGCAACAAATCAATATGTTTCCGGCGCAGAAGCCGGTGCGGCCGAGTGTGGCGCAGCTGCACCGCAACGGGCGCTATTTTCCGCCCAACTACCTGCATGACAGCTGGCAGGATTATCTCTATTGGGATACCGAGCTCGACCCCTGAGCTCGCCTCAGCCCGGCGAAGGCCACCAGGGCGAGGCCGAGCGAGATCACCGCATTCCAGCCTGCAAGCGACAGTCCCATGATACGGATTGTCGGCGTGTCGCACAGCACCGCCGGCTTTGAAAGATCGGGAAGACCGCCCGTGAAACCCACCTGCGCGGTGCAGGTGGCGGGCCCCGGCCACCATTTCCATTCGACACCTGAATGATAGATGCCGAAGACCATGCTGCCGAGCCACAGCAAGCCGAGCAGCATCAAACCTGCTTTTGCGGGACCGGGATTTCGCGGCCCAAGCAAAGCCACGAGCAGCGCCAAAGGCACGCCCGCGTAATAGGCCCAGCGCTGCTTCAGGCAAAGTTCGCAGGGCAGATAGCCATAGTATTCGAAGATCCATGCCCCCGCGATGGTGGCGAAGGCCACGACGAAGATCAGCAAGGCCGCGCGTTGCGGAGTGAGGATGTTCAACATGTGGTCACGCTTCCGGCGATGCCCGAATATTTGATGACGATATAGAGCAGGATGACGATTCCCGCCACAATGGCTGCCAACAAGCCGAGGCGGCGCTCGATGAAGTCGCGGATCGGGCCACCCCAACGGCGCAACGCCCAAGCCAGCGCGAAGAAGCGCGCGCCGCGTGCAACGATGCTGGAGACGACGAAGAACAGGAAACTCACCTCCGCCACGCCGGCGAGAATGGTGACGATCTTGATGGGCGGCAGATGCGCGAGGCCCGAGGTGACGAGCAGCAGCATCAGCGTGTCTTCGCCGGTGCATTGGCGGAGATGGTTGAACGCGTCGAGCTTGCCATAAAAACTCAGCACCGGTTTCGCGAAGGCTTCGAATGCATAGTGGCCCAGCATGTAGCCGACGATGCCTCCCAGCACCGAGGCGGCGGTGGCGACGAGTGCGAAGCGGTAGGCACGCCCCGGACGGGCGAGCGCCATGGGCAGAAACAGCACATCCGCGGGGATCAGAAACACCGAGCTCTCGACAAAGGCGATCACGGCAAGCCAGATTTCGGCGGTCTCGCGCGCGGCCAGCGCCAGCGTCCAGTCATAGAGGCGTTTGAGCATCAGGGAGTCAATCCGTGTCGGGTCGTGAGCTGCGCAGGCGCTTGGTCTGCGCGTGCCTGGACTTCGAATCGAGACGGCGCGCCTTGGAGGCCCGCGTCGGTTTCGTAGCGATACGCCGCTTTGGTCGGTGCGCGGCCTTGCGCAGCAGCCCGATCAGCTTCTGCAGTGCAATCTCGCGGTTGCGTTCCTGCGAGCGGGTCTCCTGCGCGGTGATGACGAGCACCCCCTCCTGCGTCAGCTGCCGTCCCGCCAGCGGGCGCAACCTTGCCTTCAGGTCCTCGGGCAGAAAGGCCTTCCCGATGTCGAAACGCAACTCCACGGCCGTCGCCACCTTGTTGACGTTCTGTCCGCCCGGGCCGGACGCACGCATGGCGGACCAGCCGATCTCGTCCTCGTCGATGGCCAGTGAGTCGGTGATGCGGATCATGGAAAATGCTTCTCCCCCTTTACGGTTGACGGCGCAAGGGCGGGGAATTATGCGGGGCTCGCGTGCCTCTGTGGCGGAATGGTAGACGCGGCAGACTCAAAATTTGTTGCCCGCAAGGGCGTGGGGGTTCGAGTCCCTCCAGGGGCACCAGCGATGCAGCGTGGCTGCTGCGGAATGGGCGGATTCCTGTAATGACAGAGCGGCCTCGCCACTTCCGACTGACCTGGAGCAGACCTCTATTGCCGACCCTCTGCCTTATTCTCACTGTGTTTGTCATGCTCGGCTTTGCGCTGCCGGCCGTCGCCGCCGGGCCGACGCTGCTGTTCGATCCCGCCACCCAGGAGGTGATCTCCCAGGACCGCGCTGGTGACCCCTGGTACCCCGCCTCGATCACCAAGCTGATGACCGCCTACATCATCTTCCAGAAACTGAAGTCGGGCGAGATGAAGCTTGACCAGAAGCTTCCCGTGTCCGAACTCGCCCATTCGCAGCCACCCAGCAAGATCGGGGTACCGGTGGGCAAGACCGTGAGCGTGGATTTCGCGCTTCAGGCGCTGCTCGTCTATTCGGCCAATGACATGGCCTATGTGCTGGCCGAGGCCGCTGCTGGCAGCATCCCGGTCTTCGCGGCAGAGATGAATGCTGAGGCCCGCAAACTCGGCATGACCGGCAGCCATTTCGAGAACCCGAACGGCCTGTTCGACCCCCGCCATGTCACCACGGCCCGCGACATCGCCATCCTCGCCTCGACGATCCTGCGGGAGTTCCCGGAATACGACCACTTCTTCTCGCAGCCCTATCTGGCCATCGGCAAGCGCCGCTTGATGAACCGCAACTCGCTGCTCCGCCAGATGAAGGAAGCCGATGGCATGAAGACCGGCTTTGTGTGCAATTCCGGTTTCAATCTGGTCGCGACGGCGACCGAGGATGGGCATCGTCTCGCAGCCGTCATCTTAGGGGCCAATAGCGGCAAACATCGTGTCGATCTGGCCGAAATGCTGCTGACGGATGGTTTCTCGCGTCCGGCCGCGCCCCGCGTCCAGCTGCAATCCATTCCCAATGTGCGGACGGGTGGCATCGTGCCGGCCGACATGACCCGCAAGTTGTGCAAGCAGAAGCCCATAACCCTGGCCATGTCCAAGAGTCTGGGCGGCTGGGGCATCTCCTTCGGCAATTACGAGAATTCGGCGACCGCCGACATGGCGTTGCGCGGTCGCATGCTGAGCCCTTCCGGCATGGACCTCATGGGGACGCCCGGGGTGATCCGCCTGCCGGAAAACCGCGGTTTTGCCGCTGCCGTGTGGAATCTCGACAAGCCCGAAAGCGAGGCGGCCTGCGCGCGCTACCATGCCGAGAAAGCGCCCTGCGAGGTGATCCCACCGGAAACCTTTGCCAAGATCGCAGCCCTGGCGCCTGATCTGGCGCGGCCCCCCGTCACGGTCGATCCGGAGGGTGATGATGTTGCGAAACCCGCGCCGAAAACCCCGCCTGCCAAGAAAAAGAAGAAGAACTGAAACACATGATCAACCGGGCGGGACTGGGAATTGCCTGTGCTTTGGGCGCAGCCGGGCTCTATGGCCTGGTGCCGAACTTCGTGCGCGGCGCCATTGGCAACGGCATTCCGGCGATCGAGAGCACGCTGTTCCGCACCTTCATGATTGCCATCGTTTTTTCTGTCGTCGCCGTGGCGCAAGGCGAGCGCATGGCGGTGCCCAAGGGCGCGCTGCCCAGCTTCATCGGCCAGTCGGTGGCAACGCTGTTCGTGTCCGTTGCCTATCTGGGTTCGGTGCAATTCATTCCGGTGGGGCTGGCCGTCATCATCTTCTACCTGTTCCCGGTGCTCATCATGCTGCTGGCGCCGGTGGTCGAAGGCCGCAACCCGGGTCTTTTTCGCATTCTGATCGCGCTTGTCGCCTTCATCGGCCTGGCCATAGCGGTTGGGCCGAGCTTCGACAGCCTCGATATCCGGGGCATCCTGCTGGCAGCTGCAGGAGCAGCCGGGGCGACCTTGCAGTTCTTTTCCGGTCGCGCCATATCGCGGTACATGACGCCCGCCGCTTTCGGCAGCCTGGTGCACATGGTGATCCTGCCGCCGGTGCTGGCGATTGCGCTCTATGCCGGGTCCGGTACACTGCGGTTCCTGCCGGGCGGGCCTGCCACCAGCCTGGGGTTCACGTTTATGTCTGGTGTGGCGATCATCTATATCGTTGCCTACATGGCTCAGATGCTGTCGCTGCGCTTCGCACCAGCGTCTACAGTTGCGCCCTATTATAATCTGGAGCCGGTGGTGGCGACGGCGGCCGCGGCGCTCATCCTCGGCGAGCGGCTGCAGGCGAACCAGTATACCGGAGGCGGGCTCGTTCTCGCCGCTCTCGTGGCATCGAGCCTGCCTGGAAAATGGAAGAAATAGCCCATGGCCAATGCTCCCGTTCCGGTCGCGATCCTCACTGGCTTCCTCGGGGCCGGCAAGACCACGCTGCTGAACGCCCTGCTGAAGGACCCATTCCTGTCCGACGCGGCCGTCATCATCAACGAGTTCGGCGACGTCGGCATCGACCATTTGCTGGTCGAGCGGGCCGATGAAAACGTCATCGAAATGGCATCCGGCTGCCTTTGTTGCACCATTCGCGGCGATCTCATCGACACGATCCACGATCTTCTCGCCCGCCGCAGCCGCGGCGACATCAAGGCGTTCAACCGGATCGTCATCGAGACCACGGGGCTGGCCGACCCGGCGCCGGTGCTGCACGCGGTGATGAGTGAGCCCGGATTGCTCGCCCGCTGCCGGCTGGAGGGCGTCATCACTGTCGTTGACGCTTTCAACGGCATGGCGACGCTGGATATCCATCCCGAGGCCGTGAAGCAGGTTGCGGTGGCGGATCGCGTCGTGCTGACCAAGGTCGATCTGCTTGTGGGCCGCGAGGGCGAGGACATGCTCTTCGCCATCATTGGCCGTCTCAGGGAGTTGGCGCCCGCCGCCCGGCTGTTGACCACCCACCGAAATGAGGCGACTGCCGGGCGGCTGTTCACGATGGGGCTGTTCGATCCAAGAACCAAGACGGCCGATGTGCAGAACTGGCTTGCTGCGGACGCTCATGAGACAGGCGAGAAGCGCCGCCGCCGCCCGGGGCAGGTTCACGACCATGGACATGACCATCCGCAAGGCCAGGACCACGCGGATGACCATCATCATAATCACGTCTCGCGCCATGATGCACACATCCGGTCATTCACCTTCAGCGAGGCCAACGCCATCAGCCCGCAGGGACTGGAATTGTTCATGGAACTCCTGAAGTCCTACCACGGCGCCAGCATGCTGCGCATGAAGGGCATCGTGAAAGTCTCCGACGATCCGTCACGCCCGGTGGTCCTGCACGGGGTTCAGCACGTATTTCATCCTCCAGTAAGGCTTCCCGCCTGGCCGGATAAGGATGAGCGGACCCGTCTCGTGTTCATCGTCAAGAACATCGAGAAACCGATGATCGAGGGGCTGTTCCGCGCCTTCACCGATCAGATCGCCGGCGGGGCGGAGGCCTTCACGGACAAGACCCTCTCGCTCAACAGGTAACGGCACAATGACGCTCAATCTCTACGGACTATCCAAATGCTCGACCTGCCAGAAGGCGATCGACTGGCTCGACGAACATAAGATCAAACATAGCTTCTCCGACGTGAAGGACAGCCCAATCACCAAGGATCAGGTGGCCAAGTGGTCCAAGGCGCTGGGCGGCTGGGAGAAGATGATCAACAAGGCCGGCTACACCTGGCGCGGCCTCCCGCCAGAAAAGACGGCGAACCTCACAGAGGCCAAAGCCGTGGCGCTAGCGGTGGACAACCCTTCCCTGATCCGGCGGCCGCTCATTGAGCACAAGGACGGCAGTGTGACGGTGGGTTTCTCCAAAAAAATCCAGGAACTTCTGGTGTGAACCGAATTGACCGGGTTTCCCCAGTCAGTTGGCCTTCCTTATTCCCGCACCAGAGGCCTGGTCATGCAGGTCGGGCCGCCTTCTCCCTTGCGGCAGATATCATGACCCTTAATGACCTCGACCTTGACGCCTGCCGCCTTCATCCGGCGTTCCGTCTCCGGATTGCCCTCGACCATCATGGCATGCCGCGGGCCGAGGGCCAAAACGTTGCACCCCATGGTCTCGAACTCCTCCGCCGGCACCTCGACGAACTTGATGCCACGTGATTCCAGGAACTCGACCTGGCGGGCCGCCATCAGCGGCGTGTGGACAACAGCCAAGTCATGGTCGAGCGGCGAGAGGCAGGACATCAGATGGAACACGTCTGAACGGCCCTTGAAGTGCGGCATGTCGAACCACAGGATTTCGACGTCCGGACCCATGATCTCTCCCAGCTGGCGCAATCCCTCCAGATTGGTGCGGTAGCCCACGCCAGCCAAGAGTGTGAAGCGGTCGATCCAGACAAGGTCACCTCCTTCCACCTTTCCCTCGCCCGTGATCTCGCCCGCGACGGGGAAGCCGAGCTTCTCGAGCGCCGCACCGTTGATTTCCGCTTCCTTCCGGCGCTGCGGCTTGCCCATGCGCGGCTTAACCAGTCCGCGCGGCGTCACGATCAGCGCATCATGGGTGTAAATCGAGTCAAGCGTCAGGCCGGGGGCGGCGGGAAGCTTGATCACCTCGGCGCCGGTTGCGGCGAGAATGTCCTCTACCAACTTGTATTCCTTGCGGGCGTTGGCGAGGTCGGGGCGGGAGTGGAAATTCAGGTCCTTCCATTCGGCGTCGATCTTGGCCTCGCTAACGAACGCCTGGTCGACATCGCGGATTGCCACCTTCTTGAGGCTGCCCCAATTGTTGAATGCGCCAAAATCGAAACTCATTTGCATCTGATCCTGAAGATGAGCACCGGCCCATCCTGCTGCTGTTCCAGCAGCATATGGCCCTGCTCATTGCAGAAGTGGGGCATGTCTATGGCGGACATGGGGTCCGTGGCAATGACCTTGAGGATGGCGCCCGGCGCCATCGCCGCCAGCCGCTTGCGGGCCTTCAGCACGGGCAGCGGGCAAATCAGGCCAGAGAGATCAAGCGTGTTTTCGGAATGATTTTCGTTCATGCTGGGGATAGAGGGTAGCATCGCAGACGAGGGAGATACAGCCTTGCCGGAACTTCTCACCAAGCTTAGCTTCCAAGGCCATGTGGAACTGCTGCTCGCCAGCCCGGACCGCGACACGGGACTGGAGAAGCGCAAAGTGCCGGAAGCCCGCCTGTCGTTCACCGGCATGGAGGGCGATTGCCACGGCGGCCTCACACGGAAGTCCGACAGCCGCATGCTGAAGCAGTATAAGCGCAACACCGAGGTGCGGAATTCGCGCCAGCTGTCCATCCTCTCCGCGGAAGAGCTCGCCGAGGTGGCGGAGACGATGGGCATTCCCGCGGTGAAACCCGAATGGGTGGGGGCCAACCTGGTGCTGAGCGGCATCCCTGACCTCACGCTGCTTCCACCCTCGACGCGGCTGCAGTTTCCCTCCGGCGCCATGGTGGTGGTCGATGCCGAGAACCATCCCTGCCGCTATCCGGCGGACATCATCGCGAAACATCACCCGGAACAGAAGAAGGGTTTCGTCGCCGCCGCCATGCACAAGCGCGGTGTGGTCGGCTGGGTGGAGGCCGAAGGATTGATCCGTATGGGCGACAGCGTGACGATCTGGATTCCGCCGCAGCGGATCTACGCGCACGTATGAAGCTCTGCGCCGTCATCGTGGCGGGCGGGCGCTCGTCCCGCATGGGGCGGGAAAAGGCGTTCGCACTCATCCGCGGGCGGAGTATTCTGGAGCGCGTGACAGCCTGCCTTGCGCCTCAGGTACCGGCCATCGTCCTCAATGCAAACCGCGGGACGGAGCGGTTCTGCGGGCTGGGCCATTCCGTCGTCGCCGACATCCGCACGGATATCGCAACACCGCTCGCCGGTGTCCACGCGGCGCTCGCTTATGGAAAGGAGACAGGTTGCGACGCGGTGCTGACTGTGCCGTGCGACGCGCCCTTTCTTCCGGCTGATCTGGCGGCGCGCCTTGTTGCCGCGGGGCGGCCTGCCGCCATCGCCGCAACGTCGGCGCAACAACATTACTTGACCGGCCTATGGTCAACGGCACTTCTCTCCAGCCTTGCAAGCGCAATGGACAAACCGCTCGTCCCGCGACTGCAGGACTGGCAGCGCATGTGCGATGCGGCCGTCGTGGAGTGGCCCGTTGATCCCTATGATCCCTTCTTCAACGTGAACACGCCGGAGGACCTTGCGGAAGCCGGGCGCATTGCGGCAGAGTTCAACCTATGAACAAGGTCATCGGCGTTGCCGGATTTAAGAATTCCGGCAAGACCACGCTGGTCGAGAAGCTCGTCATTGAACTGACGAAGCGCGGCCATCGCATCTCGACAGTGAAGCACGCGCATCATTCCTTCGACATCGACCATGAGGGGCGGGACAGCTTCCGCCACCGCAAGGCAGGTGCTTGCGAGGTTGCCGTCGTCTCCCGCCACCGCTGGGCGATCATCCATGAATCGCGGACGGAGGCGGAGCCGACGCTGGAGCAGATCCTTTGCAAGCTCGCGCCCTGCGACCTGGTGATCGTCGAAGGCTACAAGCGGGACAGCCATCACAAAGTCGAGGTGCGCAATCTCGAACTTGCGCATCCCGAACTTGCGGGCGATGATCCCACTGTGGTGGCCATTGCGGCCAATGGCCCGATCGATAACGCACCCGTTCCGGTTTTCGACCGCGACGATGTCACGGCTCTGGCCCACTTCATCGAAACGTATATGGAGCTCACATGACACCCGCCGATGTGACGCGCTTCTGGGAACTGGCCGGTCCGGGCCGCTGGTTCTTCAAGGATGCGGCTTTCGATGGCGCGCTGAAGGTGCGCTTCGGTGAGGCCCTGGCAGCCGCGCGGTCGGGGGCCTTCGACCATTGGGGCGAGACGCCCGAGGGGGCGCTGGGCCTCGTCATCCTGCTCGATCAGGCGCCACGCAACATCCACCGCGGCAGCCCGCTGGCCTTCGCGGCTGACGCGAGGGCCTTGCGGCTGGCCAAGCAGTGGATTGGCCAGGGTTTCCACCAGAAACTCACCGCGCCCCGAGCCTGCTGGCTGATTATGCCATATGAGCATGCCGAGGATCTTGATGCCCAGCACCGGGGCGTTGCACTGTTCCGGACCATCGGACTGCAGGATCAGGCCCATTGGGCCCAGGTCCATCTGGACATCATCGCCCGGTTCGGCCGCTTTCCCCACCGCAATCCGGTGCTGGGGCGGGTGTCCACGGCGGCGGAACTGGACTTCCTGAAGGCGGGCGGTTTTGCTGGCTAAAACATCTTCCGATCAGGTGAAATCACCTGATCGGATCGGGCGCTGGATTGTTGGATTGGGCATGATCTTATCGCAATTGTGGGTCCCACCCTTAAGGATCATGCGCTCGTGTCGGATTCTGCCCTGCCCCGGTCGTTCTGCCTCACGACTGTTGAATGGTGCTCACTATTGTGAGCTCGAATCTTCGGGGTCTTGAGGGATTTGCCCATATGAAAACACATGCGCGCGTGGTCGTCATCGGCGGTGGCGTGGTCGGCGTCGGCACGCTCTATCACCTGGCCAAGAAGGGCTGGAGCGATGTCGTCCTGATCGAGCGGAAGGAACTGACCTCGGGCTCGACATGGCATGCGGCGGGCCTCCTGCCGCTGTTCAACCTGTCCTACTCGGTGGGCCAGATCCATCGGTACTCGGTGAACCTCTATAATTCGCTCGAGGCCGAGACCGGCCAGCATGTGGGCTTCAAGAAGGTCTCCAACATCCGTCTCGCCCGCACCAGGGACCGCTGGGACGAGTTCATGTATTATGCGGGCGTGGCGGAGACGATCGGCGTTAAGGTCAACGTGCTGACGCCGCAGCAGGTCAAGGACATCTGGCCGCTGTGCGAGACCGATGGCATCCTCGGCGCCATCCAGCACCCGGATGACGGCTATATCCAGCCGGCTGACCTCACCCAGGCCATGGCCAAGGGTGCGCGCTCGCGCGGCGCGGAAATCCATCGCAACACCACGGTCACCGGCATCGAGCAGAAGCCCAATGGCGAATGGGTGGTGAAGACCGGCCAAGGCGACATCACCTGCGAGCACGTGGTCTCCGCCACCGGCAACTTCGCCCGCAGGACGGGCGCCATGGTCGGCCTCGACATTCCCGTGATCCCGGTCGAGCACCAGTATATCGTGACCGAGCCGCATCCGCTGATCCGCGAACGTCACGCCAGGGGCCTGCCGGAGATGGGCGTGCTGCGCGAGGCCGATTCCTCCTGGTACATGCGTGAGGAGAATGGCGGCCTGCTGCTCGGACCCTATGAGCACGGAGCGCCCTGCTGCTACATGGACGGACCGTCTGACCAGAGCGAATACGAACTCTTCCAGGAGGACCTCGACCGGCTGGCGCCCCACATCGAAACGGCGATCACCCGCGTTCCCGCCTTCGGCGAGGTGGGCATCAAGAAGGTCTATAACGGCACCATCGCCTATACGCCGGACGGTTCGCCGATCATCGGCCCCGCCTGGGACAGGAGGAACTTCTGGCTCAACGAAGGCCATTCCTTCGGCGTCACCGCTGCGGGGGGCGCCGGCTGGCAGCTCGCTGAATGGATCGTCGAGGGAGAGCCCTCGATCGACATGATGGGCGTCGATCCCCGCCGCTTCGGCCCCTATGCGACGCGCGGCTACCTCAAGGCCAAGAACGAGGAAGCCTATGCCAATGTCTTTACGCCGCACTATCCGGATGAGGAGCGTCCGGCTGCCCGCCCGCTGAAGCGCACCCCCGTCTATGACCGCATGAAGGATCTGGGCGCTGTGTTCGGCTCCGTCTATGGCTGGGAGCGTCCGGGCTGGTTCGCGCCCAAGGCCTATGCCCTCACCAAGGAAGAGATCAACAGCCCGGATGTGCTGACCAACCACAATTATGCTCCGCCCACGGATGATGGCCGCATTGTCGAGAAGTGGTCGTTCCGCCGTTCCAACTACTTCCCCTTCGTGGGTGAAGAATGCCGGAACGTGATGAACAACCTCGCCATCCAGGACATGTCGGCCTTCGCCAAGATGGAGGTGTCAGGTCCGGGCGCGCGCGACTGGCTCGACTCCATTCTCGCCAACAGGATCCCCAAGAAGATGGGCCGCATCGCGCTGTGCCATCTGCTCACGCCGCGCGGCGGGGTTCGCGCGGAATTCACGGTCTATGAGTGGGCGCCAGGCCGCTTCTACCTCGTGTCCGCCGGCGCTTATGAACGCCATGACCACGATTACCTGAGGAAGCTCTGCCCGGCCGATGGTTCGGTGCGGCTCAATTCCATCACCAGCCGCTTCGGCGTGCTGGTGCTCGCCGGCCCCAACTCGCGCAAGGTGCTGCAGAAGTTGACCGATGCCGACCTCTCGAATGAAGCCTTCCCGTGGCTCTCCGGCAAGGAGATCAGCGTGGGCCACTGCGCGGCGCATGCGCTGCGCGTGAACTTCGTGGGCGAGCTCGGCTGGGAGTTCCACCACCCGGTCGAGCAGCAGATTGCGCTGTTCGATCTCCTCATGGAGGCAGGCAAGGAATTTGGCATCCGCCCTTATGGCATCAAGGCCATGTCGTCGTTGTCGATCGAGAAGAGCTACCGCCTCGTGCCGCGCGAATTGTCGATCGAGTACAATGCCTATGAGTCGGGCCTCGACCGCTTCGTGCACCCGAACAAGGGTCAGTTCATCGGCCGCGACGCGCTGGTGGAAGCCAGGCAGAAGGGCCTTGGCTGGAATTTCGTGACCATGGAAGTCCACGGCGTAGGCGACGACGACTCGGACGCGCGCGGCTCCGAACCGATCTACCGCAATGGCCAGCTTGTCGGCCGCGCCACCAACGGCGGCTTCGGTTTCCGCGTGAACAAGTCGCTGGCGCTGGGCATGGTGAAGCCCGGGAATTCGGCGGTGGGCACCGCGCTCCACATAAAGATCCTCGGCAAGATGTTCGAGGCGACGGTCATCCCTGAGAGCCCCTACGACCCCGAGAACAAGACGCTGCGCGCCTGACCGCTCACGCAACGGGAACGAAGGCCGGGACAACATCCGAGCCGTTTTCCGAACGCAGTGGCGGCGGGCATTGCGGAGTGTCGGCACGGCGGGCAAGATTTTGCCCGGAACGGAGCGAATCAGTCGACAGCCATGCCAGCCGGCGCACCGGGATACGGAACGGGAATTCTGCTCGTGCTCGGCGCCACCGCCGGTTGGAGCCTCGCTGGCGTATTTGTTCGCTTCATGCCCGGTCTCGATGGCTGGCAGATCAACTGCTGGCGCGGTTTTTGGATGTCGGTGTTCCTGCTTGCCTATCTGGTGGCGGTCTATGGCAACCGGACTTTTGCCAAGTTCCGCGAGATTCCCCTTCCCGCCCTGCTCACGGTCGCGGGCTTCTTCTCGGCGGGTTCGACGCTCTATGTCACCTCGCTGACGCTGGCTGGCACCGCGACCGTTTCGGTGATCGGCGCTCTTTCGCCAATCTTCGCAGGCGTGCTCAGTCCCTGGCTGACCCATGAGAAGCCGTCGCTGGCATCCTGGCTGGCGGCTGTCATGGCGGTGGCGGGTGTGGCAATCATCGCCTGGGATGGGTTCTCGGCCGGCAACATCACCGGCATCCTCGTGGCCCTGCTCGTGCCCCTGTCGTTTTCGGTGCAGACCATGATGCTGCGGCGCTACCGCGCCTTCGACATGGTGCCGGCAATCTGCGCCGGCGGCTTTGCAACCTTCTTCCTGGCCGGGGTTCTGGGCCACGTCTTCGGCGGCCATCCCGGGGGTGGGTTTCAGGTCAATATCCACGACATGTTGTTGCTTGCGCTGATGGGTCCTCTGCAGCTGTCCATCCCGCTCGTGTGGTATGCCAGGGGCGCCAAGGCCGTACCGGCCGTCACGCTCACGCTCGTTGCAATGCTCGATGTGGTGCTCAATCCCTTGTGGAGCTGGCTCGGCGCCGGCGAAGTTCCCACACGTGCGGCCTTTTTGGGCGGATTGGTGATCTTCAGCGCGGTGGCAATCTCGATTTTCGGCGACCGCCTGCTGGCTGGCCGCAGGCTGCAGGCAGCCTGATGCGGCGCTCCACGGCAACGCTCATCGGGTTCACCGCCGTGCTCATGTGGGCGCTGCTCGCTCTGATGAGCGCTGCAAGCGGCAAGATGCCACCCTTCCAGCTCGCTGCGATGACCTTTCTCGTCGGCGGTTTGATGGGGGCGCTCACGTGGCCGTTCCGCAAGGGTGCGGTCTCTGCCCTGCGTCAGGGCTGGCAGGTGTGGCTGCTCGGCGTAGCCGGGCTTTTCGGCTATCACGTCGTCTACTTCAGCGCCATCCGTGCGGCGCCGGCTGTGGAGGTGAGCCTCATCGCCTATCTCTGGCCGCTGTTCCTGGTGGTGTTCTCGGCCTTCCTTCCGGGCGAGCGGCTCCGGCCGCATCACATCCTCGGCGTTGTGCTTGGACTGCTGGGCGCGGTGCTGATCATCACGCGCGGCAGGGGACTTTCGCTTGCCGAAGGCTTCACCAAGGGCCACGCCCTCGCCTTCCTGTGCTCGCTTATCTGGTCGGGCTACTCGGTGTTGTCCCGCCGCTTCGGCAATGTACCGACCGACGTGGTGGCGGGGTTCTGCCTCGTCACCGCAGTGCTCTCCGCCATTTGCCACCTGCTTTTCGAAACGACGGTATGGCCCGCCGATGCCACGCAATGGGCGGCGGTGCTGGGTCTTGGCCTGTTGCCGGTCGGGGCGGCCTTCTACAGCTGGGACTATGGCGTGAAGCACGGCGACATCATGGTTCTCGGCGCGGCGTCCTATGCCTCGCCTTTGCTGTCCACGCTGGCGCTGGCGGTCGCAGGCTATGCGGCCTTCACCTGGTCGATTTTTGCCGCCTGCCTGCTCATCACCGCGGGCGCGCTGATGGCCGCGAAGGACATGCTGTTCAAGCGCGTGCCGGCGCCTAATTGAAGCTGTTCTTGCGTTCGCGCAGCGCGGCGAAGACCGTCGCGTCGCTTGCGGCTTCCAGACCCAGGGTCTTCCGGATTTCCGCGCTGCCGGTGCGCAGGAAGGGGTTGGCGGCGAGCTCCGCCCCGATCGTCGAGGGGCAGGTCATCCTGCCTTCTGCGCTGAGCCGGTCAACCTCGGCGGCACGCTGGGCCAGCGTCAGATTGCCGGGCTCGACAGCGAGTGCGAAGCGGGCGTTGGACTGCGTATACTCGTGGCCGCAATAGAGTAGCGTGGCCGGCGGAAGGGCCGCGAATTGGGCAACCGAATGGTACATCTGTTCCGGCGTGCCCTCGAACACACGGCCGCAGCCCAGCGAGAACAGCGTGTCGCCCGCGAACACTGCTTCTTCGGCGGGCATGTGATAGGCGATATGCCCCAGCGTGTGGCCTGGGCAATCCATCACCCGCACTTCACGGTCTGCCCAGGTGAAGCGATCGCCACCGGATACTTCCCGCCCGATGCCGGGTATCTTCGAGGCTTCCCCCCTTGGTCCGGCGATGCTGCATCCATAGCGCTCCTGCAGCGCCAGGTTTCCCTCCACATGGTCGCCATGATGGTGCGTGGTCAGGATGTGAGTGAGCTTCCAGCCCTTCGCCTCCAGCTGGCGCTCGATTTCGGCCGCATCGGGGGCATCAATGGCGGCGGTGGCGCCGGTCTTGTCGTCATGCAGGATAAGGCCGTAATTGTCGGACCGGCAGATGAACTGGTGGAAGATGAGATGTGGCATGTCTCGTTCCGATGCTGTCGTGCCGGATGATCTTTTTGCTGTGGTGGATGGGGCTTTGGTGCGGTGGATATTGTCGATCTGAGGGAATTCTACGGCAGCAGGCTCGGTTTGGCCACAAGGCGTTCCCTGGCGGGCCAATTGAAGCCGCGCCTTGCCGGGCTGCCGGGGGCGCGGGTGATGGGATTGGGTTATGCCATGCCCTATCTATCCGATTGCATCGTCAAGCCGGAAGCGCAACTCGCCTTCATGATGGCCCGGCAGGGCGTCTTTCGCTGGCCCGAGAATGGCGCAGTTCAGTCCGCGCTGGTCGATGAATGCGACCTGCCGCTGCTCGAAAGCGTGGTGGATGTGGCGCTGGTTGTGCACGGGCTGGAACTGACAGACGCCCCCCAGGAAATGCTGCGCGAGATATGGCGCGTGCTGGCGCCGCAGGGCCGCCTGTTTCTGGTGGTGCCCAACCGCCGCGGCGTCTGGGCAAGGTTCGACACCTCGCCCTTCGGCCATGGCCAGCCTTTTTCGAAGCCGCAGCTATCCACCCTGCTGAAGGAAAGCCAGTTCTCGGTGGTGTCCTGGTCCTATGCCTTGTATTTTCCGCCCTCCACCAGAGCGGCGATGCTCTCTGCTGCCCCCGCCATTGAGAGCCTTGGGTCGCGACTGGTGCCGGCCCTCTCGGGCGCCATCATTGTCGAGGCGGCAAAACAGGTTTATGCGGTGGCCCAGGGCAAGCGGCTGCGCCGTCTTCCTTCCCGTGCCCGACCGGCGCTTGCGCCTGTTCCCGCCAAGGGCGCATGGCGACATCCCTGGCGCATCTTCCAATCAGGTCGAATCACTTGATCGAAACATGCGCCAGATCAAAAGCTTGAGCATGATCTTGTCGCAATAGTAGGTTCCACTTTTGCGGATCATGCCCTGGGGACCTCCGCAAGACGGGTATTCAGTAAATCTGCGAAGTTTTTTATATGCCGCGATGACGTCCGCGTCCTGCCCGGGATGGCGGGGACGGGCGCTGATGTGGGAAAAACCGAGCTTCCGCAGAATGACGCCGACATAACGCTCATGAAAGTCGACGTTGAACCGCTCATTGATGACGCGCTTCAGGTCATTGCGCCGCCTCCTCCCGGCTCCGGCCTTCAGCGACCGCCGCGAGAGACAAAAACCGGCGGCTTTAATTGCTGTCCCTCGATGCCCTGGCAAGCCGGCGAAGCTCGGCGGAACAGTGATCGACGCGAAAACGGATGGCTGAAGGCATGTTGCGAATCTCCTTTCCAAAACAGGAATCACACCTCAAGCCAAATCAAAACCCCAATGAGTCAAAACGTAAGTCCCTTGGTATGACTTGAGGGCGCACTCAGCGTTGGGTTTTGCGCAGATGGCTGGGCGGGTGGCCGAAGTGACGAGAGAAGGCGCGGGAAAAGACCGTCTGATCGGAGTAGCCAAGCATCTCGGCGATCTGGGCCATCGGCGCACCGGACTTCGCCAGCATATCGCAGGCCATCTCGAACCGGAGATCGCGGACCAGTTCCTTGAAGGTGAGGCCTTCGGCGGACAGGCGGCGCGCCATGCTGCGCCGATGGATGCCGAGGACTGCCGCGGCGCGCTCCGCCGTTGGCCTGCCGCCGAACAGCTGGACGCGCACGATGCGCCGGACCCTCTCCACCTCCGAGTCGGAGGATTGTTGCGCCAGCCTCACAAGACCGCCGAAATAGGCGCGCAGCGATTGATTGGCGCCAGGAAGAGCGCGCGTCAGCCAGAGCGCGGGAAACTCGATCGCGCCAAGTTTCGAGCCGAAGACGACGTCCGCGCCCAGGGTGTCCACAAAGGGCTTCGCGTTCGCTGGCCGCGCCCTGGGCAGCCTCACCCGCGTCGGGAGCCATTCGTCCCCGCACAGCGCGCGCAACATCTTGGTTACGGCCGCGATGGTGATGTCGGTTGCCAGTTCGGCGCCCAGGATGGACGGATAGTCGAAAGCGTATTCGAGCGCCGCCGTCTCGCCGTCAATCGCCAGCCGCCCCTTGGCGAAACGGTCATGAACGGACAGGAAGCCGATGAGGTCATTGATCGCGGTCTGGATGTTCGGAGCCGTCTGGGCGATATGTCCGAACAGGCCGAGGGTCGCCAAACTGTTGCGCGCTCCCGCCATGAGGCCGAAATGCGGAAGCCCGGAGGTCCTGACGCAGGCGTTGAGAAGCTTAAGCCCGACCGTAAGCGGCATTTCGGTCTCCGGGTCTTCGAAGATGTCGAGCGTGAGACCGCTCTCCAGAACCAGCGGCACAGGGTCGTGGCCCAACTCGCGAATGAGTTCGATCGAGGATCGCAGGCCGCCGCTGCGCAAGGTCACGATCTCGGGCATGGGCGGTGTCCGGCCAGGGGTCATGGGAATACGTGTCACCAAATGCCAAGGAATTCGTCCCGAAAGGCTATATCCGAGCGGGGTCGATTTTTCTAGAGAAGGTCCAAGGGCTCGGATCACAGGTTTGTTCACCCTGGATCGGCGGCAGTGGCGGTGCGCGAACACATGGAGCGGATGCGATGGGCCTTTCAGGAGCTGTTCTTTCGGGGGCGAGGTTCCGGCGCGCATTGGGTGCGATTGCCCTTGCCGGCATCCTGATGGTCCCGGTGGCCGGGCCGGGCGCATTCAGCCAGGACACCCCGCAGGTTTCCGAGGCCCGGGCAATCGCCGAGGAGGCCTATCTCTACGGACTCCCGATGATCGTCGGCTACGACGTTCTGTACAAATTCTTCATCGACCGCAACTCAGGCCAGTTCAAGGGGCCGATCAACACAATCAGCAACGAGGCGCGCGTCTTCACGCCGAAGGACACGGCGATCAGCACGCCCAACAGCGACACGCCCTATTCGGTGGCGCTCCTGGACCTGCGCGCCGAGCCGATGGTCCTCTGCATGCCCGAGATCGAGACCGCACGCTATTACGACGTGCAGCTCATCGATCTCTACACTGACAATTATGGCTACATCGGCAGCCGCGCCACCGGCAACGGTGCGGGCTGCTACCTCGTCAGCGGGCCGGATTGGCAGGGTGAGCAGCCGCCGGACGTGGCCAAGACCTTCCGCAGCGAGACGCAGTTCAGCCTCGTCATCTACCGCACGCAGCTTTTCAACCCGGCCGACATGGACAATGTGAAGAAAGTCCAGGCGGGCTATACGCTGCGGCCCTTGTCGGCTTTCCTCGGCAAGCCCGCGCCTCCCGCCGCACCGACGGTCGACTGGCCGAAATTTGAGCCGGAGGCCTTCACCACCCGCTTCCCCGAATATCTCGGCTTTCTGCTGCAGTTCAGTCCGCCGGTCGGCGCCGCGGCGGTCGAAAAACCGCTGCGCAAAAAGTTCGCCGCGATCGGCATTGGCGCGGGCCAGGACGTTCCGCCGAAGACAATCTCGCCGGAGGTGAAGGCGGCACTTGGCGAGGGCGTGAAGGCGGCGCTGGCGAAAATCGCCGCCACCGCTGACGGCGTGGGCGCCACGGTCAACGGCTGGCAGGTCGGGTCCGCCGCCGGCAGCCGCGACTTCTACAACGGCAACTGGGCCTTGCGCGCGGCTGCCGCAAAGCTCGGCATCTATGGCAACAGCGAGGCCGAGGCCGTCTATCCCTTCACGCGCAGCGACGTCAACGGCATCGCCCTCGACGGCAGCAAGCACACCTACCAGATGACCTTTGCGCCCGGGCAGCTTCCCCCGGTCAATGCCTTCTGGTCGATCACGATGTATGACGGCCGCACGCAGCTGCTGATCGACAACCCGATCAACCGCTACCTAATCAATTCGCCGATGCTGCCGGAGCTGAAGAAGAATCCGGATGGCTCGCTCACGCTGTTCATCCAGCGCGACTCGCCGGGCAAGGACAGGGAATCCAACTGGCTGCCCGCACCTGATGGCCCGATGTTCGTTGTGATGCGGCTCTATTGGCCGAAGGACGAGCCGCCCTCGGTCTACCCGCTGGGCAAAGGCGCCTGGAAGCCGCCGGGCATCGTGCCGGTGCGCAACCTCAATGCGGTGGGCGCGGCGCGCTTCGGTGACAAGTCGCTTGAAAACATCGTGCGCACCGACGAGCGCTACGGTCACGATGGCGTGTTCCAGGGGCCGCGTGGCTGGGCCTATTGGAACCGTCTCGAGTACCCGAAACCGATCCAGGACCCGAACCTCTGGCCTGACACGCAGTCGACCTATTTTCTCGGGCGCCTCGCATTGCCCGCGGGCAGCACCCTCGCCATGGACTTCAGCTACCCTCAGGCCCGCTACTTCCAGTTCGCGCTCTACCGCTGGGAAAACAATACCTTCGTCGCCACCGACGCGATCGCCGGGCCCGATATCGAGCCGGAGCCAGGGTCGACGAACCCCTTTCGTGCCGGCGCCAACCGGCTCGCCGAGCAGCGCGGCTTCAAGCTCAGAATCGTGAAGGATGACGCCCCGGCAGAACCCGACAGGCGTGCGCCGAACACCGTCTATGCGGGCAAGGGCGGTGGCGAGATCGAGGGGGTGATCCGCATCTACCTGTCGGACCAGGGGCGCGATGGCGCCGGGTGGGGGCCGGCGGATGCCTCGTTTGGGGACAGCGGATTTCCGACTTATTCGGCGACGCTTGCCGATGGCACGCAGCTGTCGGCCGCGGACATCGTCAAGCAGATGGCGCGGCCGATGACGGGCGCCACCAAGCAGCCGATCACCGCCGCGCAGTGGGATGAGATGGTGAACGCGAAAACCAATGATCCCACGCTCGACCCGGCGACTGCGCCGGCGCGCAAGAACCCCCAGTGGGAAAAGTTCTGGACGCTGCAATACTCCGTGGCCGGTGCATTCAAGTCACCCGAGGAGCGCGCCAGGATTCCCTTTGCGGGCGCGATGGAGGGCGGCGGCGATCCTTCGACCCAGTATCTCATCACCTATCTTTCGCGCAAGTTCGGACCGGTCTATGTGATGCGCGGCAAGATGCCGACCTTCCCCAATACCTATGCCGGAGCGGGCGGCAGGGGCCTCGATGTGATGCCCGATGCGCAAACCCAGTATTGGTCGCTCGTCAGTTGCGAGGCCGCGCCGTCGGGGCAGATCGTCGATGGCCTGACCGACATGCAGGTTCCGCTGGATGCCGATGGCAACTACATGATCGTGGTCAGCCGCAAGGAAGACCGCCCGGCCAACGCGACTCTGGAAAATGGTGTTGCCTGGATGGAGTGGAGCCCGCGCGGCGAAGGGATCGACGGGCCGAAGAACCGCCCGGACTTCGGCATGCTCATGCTGCGCATGATGGCGAACAATCCCACCTGGACGCAGAGCCCCGACAAGGTGACGAGGCCCGGCATGGAAGAGGCCATCATGGGCCCCTATCTGCCCAAGGGCGAGTATACGACCAAGGCGGCGTTCGAGGCGAATGGACTGAAGAACTGATTGCCGGCAGCTATGTTTTCGAAGCAAGACTTACGGGGGATGCTTGAATGACCAGATCCGGACTCGTCAAACTCGTGGGGCTCTGCGCGGTCATCCTGCTGGCCGTTGCGGCCTACCGGTTGCTGGCGACGGCGGTTGCGCCGAAGATCGAGCACCGCATCGCCGAGATCGGCCTCAGCCCAAATGAAATCGCGGCCAATGGTCCGCTGCCTGGCGATGTGAGCCTCTATGCGAAGGAACTGGCCTGCGCGCGGAATTTGCAGACGCCCGGATATTTCCCATCGATCAACGGCGCGGAGATCGCCGATGCGCAGCGCAGCGGCATGTTCCCCTGCGCCACCTTCACCGGCAGCTTCGAGGGTCCGAACCAGGTCTTCGCCTGGCGCAGCGCAATCGACTATGACACGGCGTCCTATATCAACAACCGTCTCCCCGGCGAACTCTACATATCGGGCGGTCAGGCGCCGCCTCCCAAGGGTGCGGTTCCGCCGGGGCCGTTCGTCGCCAAGGCCGACGCGACCACGGGCCGCGAGATCTGGCGCACCTATCTCGACAACGGAAATGTGTCGGGCGCGTGGATTGCCAATACCAACCTCAACATCCTGCCCAATGGCCGCATCGTCACCGCATGGCAGAACAAGGTTGCCCTGCTTGACGGCGACACCGGCCTCATCCTGAAGATGACCACGCTGCCCACCGGCCCGACGCCCGCCATCGACGCGAGTTTCAAGCATTTGACGATCGCGCCGGACGGCACGCTGATCTTGAAGGATCAGACGCGGCCCAGCGGATGCAAGCTTCAGGGCACCATGGCCATCATCCAGTGCAACGAACCTGGCATGAAGCAGGGCAATTCGAACCTCGTCGCCGTCAATCCGGATACACTTGAAGTTCTCGACAGCGCGGCGCTGCCCGAGCCGGCGACAGTGCCGCACATCATCACCATGTTCGAAGGCAGGATCGCGATCTACATCGGTGTGAACAGCGGCGCGCTGCGTTACTTCTGGGACCCGCAGACGAAAAAACTGTCGCAGGACATGAGCTGGGCGGTCAAACCAATGAAGGAGGGCCAGACCACCTCCGATGCGCCCAGCATCCTCGGCGACTGGATTGTGCTGCAGACGAATGGCCTGGGCAGCGAGACGGTGGCATCGAGCATCGTCGCGGTGAATCAGAAGGATGCGTCGCGCATGCAGGTGATCTTCCCCTTCGGCGAGCTGAAGAAGGGCGAATGGAGCTGGGCGCCGCCCAAGCCGCAAACCGATCCCGAAAACAGCATGATCTATTCCGCGGACATGGGAGTGGGCAAGGTTGCAGGCATCAAGATCGACCAGGCCACGGGAGAGATGAAGACGGTGTGGATCGTCGACGACACCACCAATGCCTTCCAGCCCCTGATCGGCCCCAAGGACAAGCGCGTGATGCTGCTGTCGAACGCCAGGAAGAACGTCGAAAGGGAGCCGGTCAAGCTTGCGCTTTTCACTGGCAACTACAAGGAACAGGCAACCTGGCGCGACGCGGCAACCGGCCGCATCATTGCCGAGTCGGACTTCTTCGAGCCGCTCTCAATCGGCGCGCTGATCACGCCGGGCTTCGGCGGTCGGGTCTATTTTCCGACCAACAAGGGATTCATGGTGCTGCAGGTGATGCCAGCGGTCCGACAGCCATGAAAACTTCTCTCTTCGATTGTAGCATCTTCCGATCAGGTGGGATCACCTGATCGAAAAGAACATGAGCCAGATCAAAAGCTTGGGCATGATCTTGTCGCAAAAGTAGGTTCCACTTTTGCGGATCATGCCCCAGGTCAGGATTGCATTTTTGGGGCTGCCGCCTATGAATAACGCGCCCCGGCGGCGTCCCGCGCCGGCTTGCAGCGAGCCCGCCGATCGATGACCGCCGAAACCCCTGAACCCTCACTCGATGCAATCCGGCGCGAGATCGACTGGATCGACGGCCAGATCCTCCGCCTGCTCGTGCAGCGCACTGCCGCGAGCGCGAGGGTTAAGGCCACCAAGGCGCATGACGGGTCCATCGCCTCATCGCCCTTCCGGCCGGCGCGCGAAGCCGCGATGATGCGCCGCCTGATCGAGGTGGCCGGCAGCGCCCTTAACCCCGAACTTCTGGTGCGTCTTTGGCGTGTCATCCTGTCAGCCTCCATTCAATCGCAAGCTCCCGTGACGCTGCATTTGGACTGGGTTCTGGGGCAAGATCTTGCGATGCGCCTGATGGTTGCCCAGCACTTCTGCGACATGGCTGTGGAAATCCACAACAATCCCTCCCGCGCTCTGGACGCGGTGGGCAGGGCACAGGGCGATTTGGCGCTGATCGCGCCCGATGCAGACTGGGCCGCCGGTTTTGCCAGCGGTGCGGCCGGCAGCGCGCAGGTGACCGCGACGCTTCCTGTGTTTGCCACGGGCGGCCAGCCGCAGCTTCTGGTGTTCGGCCATGCTGCCCCGCAGCCGAGCGGCGATGACGAAACGCTGCTCCTGTTGCCCTGCGAGAAGGTCACCGTGGCGGGAGCCCTTTGGCAGGCGCATTCCGGCGCCGCGACGCTTGCCAGCCTTGCCGGGTTTCTCGACCACGCGCCACCCCTTCATCCTGGCGCCCGCATTGTGGGGCGCTATCCCCGTCCGCTCAAGGTTTCGCCATGACAGCTACCCGCCCCCAGCCCAAGCCCGGCATCCTCGACATCGCGGCCTATGTGCCGGGAAAGAGCGGTCCCAAGGGCGCCAAGGTGCACAAGCTGTCCTCCAACGAGTCGCCCATCGGCGCGAGCCAGAGGGCGGTCGAGGCCTACAAGGCCGCCGCGGCCACGCTGGAACTCTATCCCGACGGCGCCGCCACGCTGTTGCGCAACGCCATTGCCGGCCGCTTCGGGCTGAAGGCGGAGAATATCGTCTGCGGCGCGGGATCCGATGAGTTGCTGCAGCTTCTCGCCCATGCCTATCTGAGCCCGGGCGACGAGGCGGTTTACAGCCAATACGGCTTCCTGGTCTATCCGATTGCCATCCAGTCGAACGGCGCGACAGCCGTTGTGGCGCCGGAGGCGGGTTATCTGGCGGATGTGGACGCGATTCTTGGGCGTGTCAGCCCGCGCACGAAGATCGTCTTCCTTGCCAATCCCAACAATCCGACGGGCCGGTATCTTCCGTTCAGCGAGGTGAAGCGTCTGCACGCGGGTCTGCCGCTCCATGTGCTGCTGGTGCTCGATGCAGCCTATGCCGAATATGTACGCCGCAACGATTACGAGGCCGGAAGCGAGCTCGTTGCCACCTCGGACAATGTGGTGATGACGCGCACCTTCTCGAAAATCTTCGGCCTCGCCGCGCTGCGGCTTGGCTGGGCCTATTGCCCCGCCCATGTGGCGGATGTGCTGAACCGCGTGCGGGGACCCTTCAACATCAGCGCCCCGGCGATCGCCGCCGGTGTCGCCGCCATCGAGGACCATGAGTTCGTCGAGCGTGCCGTGTCCCACAACGAGCAATGGCTGCCCTGGATCACCGGGGAACTATCCTCACTGGGACTTGAGGTGACGCCGAGCGTGGGTAATTTCGTGCTCGTCCATTTTCCGGCAGATCACAGGCACAATGCCCGTGCGGCGGATGCGTTCCTGCAAGACCATGGCTTCGTGGTGCGCCGCATGGACGCCTACGGTCTTCCGTGGGCGCTGCGCGTCACCATCGGCGCCGAGGAGGCGAACCGCGGCCTCGTGGTCTGCCTGAGAGATTTTCTGTCATGACGAAATTGTTCGATCGCGTTTCCCTGATCGGTATCGGTCTCATTGGCTCTTCACTGGCCCGCGCAATGCGCAAGCAGGCGCTGGCGGGAGAGATCGCGGGCTACGCGCGCAGCGAGACAACGCGGGCCAAGGCGCTGGAACTCGGCCTCGTGGACCATGTCTGTCCGACTGCGGCCAAGGCCGCGAAGGATGCCGACCTCGTGATCCTCTGCTCACCGGTGGGAACTTATGGGGCCCTCGCGCAGGAGATCGGCCCCACGCTGAACTCTGGCGCCATTCTCACTGACGTCGGGTCGGTAAAGGGCGCCGTGGTGAAGGACGTGTCGCCGCACGTTCCGCGGCATGCGCATTTCATACCGGGCCACCCCATCGCCGGCACCGAACAATCCGGCCCGGAATCGGGTTTTGCCGAACTCTTCATCAACCGCTGGTGCATCCTGACGCCAGTGCCCGACGCTGATCCTGACGCGGTGGAGAAGCTTGCCGCCTTTTGGCGCGCCTGCGGCTCCAACGTCGAGACCATGACGCCGGAGCATCATGATCTGGTTCTTGCCATCACCAGCCATCTCCCGCATCTCATCGCCTATAACATTGTCTCTACGGCGGCCGACCTCGAAGAAGTGACCTCCTCCGAGGTCATCAAGTATTCCGCCGGCGGTTTCCGCGATTTCACCCGCATTGCCGCGTCGGATCCCACCATGTGGCGCGATGTGTTCCTGAACAACAAGGATGCCGTGCTGGAAATGCTCGGCCGCTTCTCGGAGGATCTCTCCGCACTCCAGCGCGCCATTCGCTGGGGCGACGGGGACATGTTGTTCGATGTCTTCACCCGTTCGCGGCAGGTCCGCCGCAGCATTATCGCGGCCGGTCAAGATACGGCCTCACCGGATTTCGGACGCGGTGCGCCCAAGACGCCCTGAAGCTCAGTATAGCGGTTTCAGCTCCGTCACCTCAAAGGGGCCGAGATACAGCACGCCGTCCCTGGCGATGATGGGCACCCTGGCGTCGTTGCCGAGAAGCCCGAGCATCATGCGGAGATTGGCAAGCTGGCTGTCCGAGAGGCCGAGCTGCGGGCCTGCAGCGGCGAGGAGCGCGCGGATGTCATTGGTTTCGGCGTCGATCCGGCCCGAGACGCGGTGCTCCGGTTCCAGCGTCAGCGTGCCGGATCCCCAGCAGCGGAGCTGGCCCTGCTGAAGTTCGATCTTGTCAATCCTGAGGCTCCGGTCGGCGTTGAGCGTTCCGCGCAGTGTGGCCGTGTCCAGCGTGACCGGCGGTTTGCCGGTGGGTTGGAAGGTGACCTGGCTGGCATCGAATGCAATCTCTGTTGCGCCCGCAACGCTGGGCCGGGTGAACAGCATCAGCTTGCCGGCTTGACCCACTCCGGCGGCGGAAGCGGCGGGCAACTCGGCCGAAAAGGATGGCTGTCCGTCCCTTCCGAAGGTGACCGCCGCCAGCGCCCGCTGGTGCTTGATCTCCGTCGTTGCAGTGACGGGACCCCTCAGCATGGTGGGGCCATCGACCAGAGCTGCGATCTGCCAGGGGGCATATGCCAGCGTGACCATCAGCAGATGCGCCGCGTGCAGCTCAAAGCTGCCGTTCCAACTCAGTTTGGGTGACGGGCAGGTGAACTCAAAATGGAAGGGGTAGCCTCCCCAGCTCTCTTCGCCGCAGGCAAGTGTCAGGCCCTGCGCAGCGAGATTTGCCCGGGTTGCGGCGAAACGCTGCTTGGCGATGCCGGAGGCGATAAACCAGCAGACAGACCAGAGCAGCGCCAGGGCGAGGACAATGGCCAGCGGGAGGAACATCCTCCACGGGCGAGGGGCGGCATTCGGCATTTGATCCCAGATCGGCTTTCGCGACAAAGCATTTTCAGGTCAAGAGGTCACCGGTTGACCGTCGAAAATGCGACCAAAGATAGAGATAGAGCAGGTTTCGGTTCCACTGAACCTAAACCTGCGCCAGATCAAAAGCTTGAGCATGATCTTGTCGCAAAAGCGGTTCCACTTTTGCGGATCATCCTCTAGTCAGATCGGCAGAATGGAGCAGTTCTGGATTTTTGGCTATGGCTCGCTGATGTGGCGGCCGGGCTTCGCCTTCCTGAGGAGCGAGCCGGCGCGCGTCCACGGTTATCACCGCCGCCTCTGCGTCTACTCCTACGTTCATCGCGGCACACCGGAACAGCCGGGGTTGGTTCTTGGCCTCGACCGTGGTGGCTCCTGCCACGGCGTGGCGTTTGAAGTTGCAGCGGAACGCTGGGAAGACACCATTGCCTATCTCCGCGCGCGCGAACAGGTGACGTCGGTCTACCTCGAGAGACGCAAGACCGTAACGCTGATCGGCAGCGGCCAAAGAGTTGAGGCAACCACCTATGTCGTGGACCGCGCGCATCGGCAATATGCGGGCGTGCTTGATGACGATGCGCTGGAGCACCATGTGCGGCTCGGTCAGGGCGCATCAGGCCACTGCACCGACTATGTCAAGAACACCATTGCTCATCTGCGCGAAATGAGAATCCAAGACCCCGCGCTGGAGCGGCTCGCCCGTCGGCTGGACCTTCAGGCCGCCAGCAACTCAAGCTGAACCGGCTTTCCCCAAAGCTTCGGCTCGGCCCGCGGCGGAGTCACCCCCTCCTCCAGCGTTGCGGCAAGGTCATGCAGCACGGCCTCGGCAGCATCGGCGTCACGGGTCAGGAGATGCACGTGAATCTCATCGCCCGGCATCGGCGACGCTGCTCCTGAGGGGCAAAGACCATCGGCACCAAACCGACCGACCGACACCGCGGTTCTCACGCCGCCGCTGCTACGGACGAGGACGAAGACTGCCCCGGCAACTGGCGGGCAATGGTCGGGAAGGTAAATCGAGTGGATGTAGGCACGGCCTGAAGCGCCGCGCCAGTACCAGAAGCGTTCGCCGAGGCCGGGATCCTCGGGCAGGGAAGCAGAGAGGGGGAAGCCTTGCATCATGCGAACAAATATAGAACAAACAGTCCGGCTGTCAAGCCCTCAACTGCATTTCGAATAGCCGCAAGAGAGGCAGGTGGCGCAACCTTCCTGGAACAACAGCATGGCATTGCCGCATCGCGGGCATGCAATGTGGCTGCGTGCTGTTGAGCCGGAAACAGCCAGGCTCTCACGGCCTGGATCGAGAAATCCGCAATCGATCATGTGCTGCTCGATGATGCCGCCAATGGCGGCAAGCAAGCTCGGCACATAGCGCCCATCCATCCATTGACCGCCGCGCGGGTCGAACACCGCTTTCAGCTCCTCGACGACGAAGGACACATCGCCGCCGCGTCGGAACACGGCGGAGATCATGCGCGTCAACGCCACAGTCCAGGCATAGTGCTCCATGTTTTTCGAGTTGATGAAGATTTCGAACGGCCGGCGCACGCCCTCTTCCACAACGTCATTGATGGTGATGTAGATCGCGTGGCCGGACTCCGGCCAACGAAGCTTGTAGGTCATCCCGGGCAGCGCCTCCTCGCGCTGGCGCGGCTTGTCATCGCCGGCCCCCGCCAAGTGGTTGGGCGGGGCGCTGGATAGCACGCTGCCGGTCACCGCATTGGGGCGATAGGTGGTGCAGCCCTTGAGGCCAAGGTCGTAGGCTTCCTCATAGACGTCCTTGAAGCCCTCGAATGGAAAGTCCTCCGGAATGTTGATGGTTTTGGAAATCGCGCTGTCGACATGTTTTTGAACTGCCGCCTGCATCAGGAGATGGGCCGAGGGTGTCAGCTGGTCTGCGGTGACGAAGGCCGGCGGCAATGGAGCATCGGCGCCGTATTTCTGCCAGTAAAGCGCGGCTGCATAGTCCGTCACCGCTTCGCTGCGCGTGCTGCCACCGGGGTGCACCACCTTCCGTTCATAGCGCAGGCTGAAGATCGGCTCAATGCCGCTCGACACATTGCCCGCGATGAGGGAGATCGTGCCCGTCGGCGCCACCGAGGTCAGCAGCCCATTACGCAGGCCATGGCGCGCAATGCCGCCGCGCAATTCCTCGCTCAGCCTCGCTGCATGGCCCGTTGCGCCAAACCGGCTGGCGTCGAAGAGCGGGAATGGACCGCGTTCCTCCGCGAGGGCAATGCTCGCCCGATAGGCCGCCTGTTCAATGGCCGCCATCCATTGACGCGCCACTTCAGCAGCCTCCCAGGCGCCATAGTTCAAGCCGCACATCACGAGCGCGTCGGCAAGGCCGGTGATGCCGAGCCCGATGCGGCGCTTCGCGAATGCCTCGGCGCGCTGCTTCGGCAAGGGGTAATGCGAGATATCGATGACATTGTCCAAGAAGCGCACCGCCGTCGCCGCCGTGCGGCGCAACGCGGACTCATCAATGCAGGCATCCGGGGAGAAAGGGTTCAACACGAAGCGTGTGAGGTTCAACGAGCCGAGCAGGCAGGCGCCATAGGGTGGAAGCGGCTGCTCGCCGCAGGGGTTCGTGGCGCCGATCGTTTCGCAATAGGAGAGGTTGTTCTCCGCATTGATGCGGTCAATGAAGATTACGCCAGGCTCCGCATACTCATATGTCGCGCGGATGATCTGCTCCCAAAGCCGCGCAGCCGGAACGATGCGGAAGGTGCGGCCCTCGAAAACCAGCGGCCACTCCGCCTTTGCCTTCACCGCCGCCATGAAGGCGTCGGTCACCAGCACCGAGAGATTGAAATTGCGCAACCGCCCGGACTGTTGCTTGGCGGCAATAAAATCCTCGATGTCGGGGTGGTCGCAACGCATGGCGCCCATCATGGCGCCGCGCCTTGTACCCGCCGACATGATGGTCTTGCACATCGCGTCCCACACCTCCATGAAGCTGATGGGTCCCGAGGCATCGGCCCCAACGCCGCGCACCGGCGCACCGCGCGGCCGAAGGGTTGAAAAATCATGCCCGATCCCGCCGCCCTGCTGCATGGTGAGGGCAGCTTCCTTGAGCTGGATGAAGATGCCGTCGAGCGAATCCGGGATGCGGCCCATGACGAAGCAGTTGAAAAGCGTCACCTGGCGATTAGTGCCCGCCCCGGCGAGAATCCGGCCGGCGGGCAGAAAGCGATAGTCTTCGAGGATGCGGTAGAAACTGTCAGCCCACACCAGCCTCCCATCGGAGCCCTCGGCGGCGGACACCGCATGCGCCACGCGCCGCCAGCTGTCCTCGATCCCGGTTTCGGCCTCCATGCCATCACCAGGGCTATAACGGTATTTCATCGCCCATATTTCACGTGCGATAGGGGCGAGGGACGGTTGGGCGGGGATATCCATTGCAGAACCTCCGGTTATAGCGGAGTGTAACGCGAAAGCGCAGCGGAGTCGAGTATTTGTTCTCTTTTTGTACCTGACGCACTTTCCGGCCAAATGGCATCCGGCTGAACGCAGAAAATGCGACAAAACGGACAGATAACAGACAGAAGAGCGTTCTGATTGCGCTAAATCGAAACGCAGCTGTGGACGCCAGACCGGCCCTCTGCCACAAGCCGCGCCGTTTCCGTTTCAATCATAGCTTCCAGTCGCGACTGAAACGCTTTCCTGGTCAGTCCGGGCGGAATTGGCGGGAGGAATGAGATCACCACGGTGCCCGGCCAGCGCAGGAACTGGCGTCGCGGCCAGAACAGGCCGGAGTTCAGGGCAAATGGCACACAGGGCACGCCAAGCTTGCCATAAAGTGCCGCGGCGCCGGGCTTGTAGTCCGGCGGATCATCCGGCCCCCGGCGTGTTCCCTCAGGCATGATCACCACCTGGCGTCCCATGGCGATGGCTTTCTCCGCGGAGTCGATCATGGTGCGCAAGGCCTGTGTCCCGGCCGAGCGCTCCACGGGAATCATGCGGAACTTATGGATGAACCAGCCAAAGAACGGGATGTAGGTCAGTTCCCTCTTCAGCACCATGGCAGGGTCGTCCAATAGCGGCAGGATAGCGAAGGTTTCCCAAAAGGACTGGTGCTTGCCGGCCACGAGGCACGCACCTTGCGGAATATTATCCTTGCCGCGCACCTCCAGGCGGATGCCGGCAATTGTCCGGAGCCAGAACAGCGAGGCCCGGGCCCACAGCTGGAGCGCGCGGATCGACCATTTGCGCGGCGTGACGTAGAAGCCCGAGCCGAGCACGAGAAACAGCGCGAGGTTGATATAGAAGACGACGTTGAACAGCGCGGAACGGAGATAGATCACGTGACGACACCGAGCCGGCGCATCAGCGTGATGCGCGCTGTCACAAGGCAGATGAACGTGGCCGTCACCGGCACGGCGAACAGCACCCCATAGCTCCAAACAGCGATGCTGGGCGTGGCGAACAGGAGCCCGCGGCTGGCGGCCGCGACGCCGGTTTCGCTGCCGCCGCCGAACAGCCCGAGCAGCAGGAAGGTGAACAGACCAAGACCAACGCCGATGAAACCGGAAAGCAGCCCGGTGCGCAGGAACCGCCCGTCGATCTGGCGCGCGATGTAGCTGTCGCGGGCGCCGACGAGATGCAGCAGGTCGACAATATGGCGGTTGGCCTGCAGCACGGCGCGGGTGGCGAAGATCACGATGGCGATGGCCGATACAGAGATCAGCAGCAGGATTGCATAGGACACGGCGGACAAGGCGCGCGCCATGCGCGTCAACTCCGCTTCCCATTTCTGGTGAGTATCGAGCCTTGCACCCTTCACCCGCGAAAGCGCCTGTTCCAAGGCTGCAACATCGGGAGGGTTGTTGACGTCCGAGACAAGCCGGATCAGCCGCGGCACGGGCAGCCCTGCAAGGGAGCGTGTGCCGAGCCAGGGTTCAAGCAGCTTGGCGCCGGCACTCTCGTCCAGCACGTCCGCCTCAACGATGCCGGGGAATGCGGCGGTTATGGCGCGCGCCTTCTCGACCTCCCGGGCAATGACGGCATCACGGACGACCCGCACCTGCACCGTCATCTCGCGTGACAATCCGCTGGTCCAGCTCGTCACGGCGCGGTCGACCAGGATCAACGCGCCAATGGCGAGGCACGCGAGATAGCACATCACGGCCATGGTCACGGTGAGCGAGGTGAGGGAGGCCGCAGTGGCGGGTATAATGGCGCCCGGCTTCATTGCAGGTTCAGAACACCTTGCTCGAGATGCAGCACCGGACGCTCGGCCTGGCGCACCAGGCCCTTGTCGTGGGTTGCGATCAGCATGGTGGTGCCAAGGCGGTTGAGTTCAAGAAACAGATGCAGCAGGCGCTTTGCCAGAACCGGATCGACATTGCCCGTCGGTTCGTCGGCGAGCAGCAGCTGCGGCTTGGCGATGACGGCACGGGCGATGGCCGCCCGCTGCTTCTCCCCACCGGACAGCACGGGCGGCAGGTCGGCGGATTTCTGCGCCAGCCCGACCCAGTCGAGAAGGTCCATCACGTCACGCCGGTAGGAGACTTCTGACTTGCCCGCCACGCGGAGGGGCAGCGCCACATTGTCATATGTCGACAGATGATCGAGCAGCCGGAACTCCTGGAACACAACGCCAATGCGGCGGCGGATTGGAGGCAGCTTGTTGTGGCTGAGACCGGTCACGTCCTCGCCGAATATCTTCAGTGTGCCACGCGTCGGCCGCAGCGCCAGGAACAGCAGCTTCAGCAACGATGATTTGCCTGCCCCAGACGGTCCGGTGAGGAAATAGAAATCCCCCGTGCGCACGGCAAAGCTCACGTCACGAAGGATTTCCGGTCCATCGCCATATCGCAAACCTACATTCTCCAGCCGCAACACGGAGCCATTCCCTCTCGTCCCACTAAGTCTACTTAAACCATCCGAGCTTTAATGAGGCATTAACCACGGCGGAGAATAAATGTACTCATTCCGCGGAAGATTCACTGGATTGGCGCCTCACATGATTGCCCGATGCCCCATCTGCTCGTCGCGCCATGACATTCCGGCGCCAAGACTTGACGGAGGCGGAACGCTGGTCGACTGCGCAAGCTGCGGACATACGTGGGTGGAACCACCCGCCGATGTGACGGAACTCCTCACGCAGGACGAAACAGGCCCGGAGCCGGTTCCGGAAACCGGCGCCATACATCCGCTCATCGGGGCTGCCCGAGGCGCCCAGAACGAATTTCGCCTGCGGCGCCGGGCGCGCCGCGTGCGGCTTGCGGCATGGGCGGGGCTCGCGCTTCTCACCTTTGCGCCGGCCATCGGTGTGCTCGCCTTTCCCGAACAGGTCGTGGCGGCGGCGCCGGGCAGCATCGGCCTCTATGGCTGGATGGGGCGGGAGGTGAATATCTATGGCCTCGAAATCCGCCGGGTCGACCTCCAGCACCTGATCGTCGATGGCCGCAAGGTCATCGCGATCAAGGGCGAACTCACCAATATCTCCTCGATGGAACGCAGTATCCCCATGCTGCGATTCGGTCTTCGCTCGAAGGACAACGCAGAGGTCTATCACTGGACGCTTGACACTGAAGTGCGTCCGCTCCGGCCGGGTGAGAGCACCAACTTCGTCACGCGCCTTGCCTCTCCTCCCGACGCGGCGCAAAACCTCGAAGTACGGTTTGCCCGGGCTAATGAAATCGGACCGGATCACGGGCCATGAGCGAGCTCACAATCGACGGCCACCGCATCGGCATCCTGTTCAGCCAGGCGCAAATCGCAGAGCGGGTAAGGGCGATTGCGGGAGAAATAGCAGCCCGCCAGCCGGCCAACCTGCTCGTTGTTCCCATTCTCAAGGGAAGCTTCGTCTTTGCCGCGGACCTGATCCGCGCCATGCATCATGCGGGGCTTTCGCCCGAAGTCGATTTTATGATCTTGTCCAGCTACCGCAAATCGACGCAGTCTTCCGGTCAGGTGACGGTGCTGCGCGATATCGAGACAGACGTGCGTGACCGTGACGTGTTGCTGATCGACGACATTCTCGAATCGGGACGCACCCTGGCATTCGCCAAGGACTTGCTCGCCGCGCGCGGCGCCAGGGGCGCCTATACCGCCGTGCTGTTGAACAAGCCCGGTCATCTCGCCGCCCACATCGCAGCGGATTTCAAGGGCTTCGAATGCCCAGACAAATTCGTTGTGGGCTATGGTATGGACATGGCGCATCAATTCAGGGAACTGCCCTTCGTCGGCCACGTCATTCCGCGGGGCGCGGCCTCAACCTAGGCTGGCGCCCAGCAGGAAGGCCGCCGACGTGACCAGCGCACCAAGCAGGAATCCGACCAGAATCGCCGAAAAGAAGCGGCCTGCCTCAGCCTCTCTACGGGCGTCACGTATGTGCACGGCAGCTCTGACGGCAAAGGCCTCCAGCTCCCGGCGCGGCAGAAGCCTGATTGTTTCGAATGCCCGCTCTTCCATGTTCCGATCCCGTTTCGAGACGGACGAGCAAGGAGCATGCCAGACCTCACGAAAGCAGAAAGAGCAGTAGGAGCAATCCGCCTGCCGCACAGGCTGCCACCGGCCACCGGCCGGAAGACGTGGCATGACGCGTTGGCTCGCTGCGGGGAAAGTCCATAGCGCCAGAAATATCATCGGCGGATGGCGTGAATGCCTCTGCTTCGAGGGAAGAAGCGTAAAGAGGTTCCGCAGCTTCAGCCCCAAAGGAGTGCCGCGAGGCGGACAATGGGGCACCCCTGCCGCCGACCGCAAGCAACGGCAAGCCCACGACCACCGGGCGGGATCCCGGCGGAGGCTCCTCACGCTGCAGATGGCGCTGAAGAAGGAGTGGATTGGCTGCAAGCCGCATCAGATCATGCTCCCGGCTCCCGGCTGCCGCAGCCCGAGCGCGCGCTGCGCCAAGCTCGGCCAGCATCTCGCCTGGCGTGTCCGCCGACCCATCAATTGGAATTGCCATTACCATTTATCCAGTTGGTGCGGATGTCCTCCTTCTTCACATAGTTCAGCTGCTGCAACAGCACGTGCCGCACAAGCTCCATGCCGAGTCGCTTGTTCGCCTCCCCGGCAATGGCGCCGGTGAGTTTATCGAGGTCTTCCGGCTTCAACCGCCGGAAATCGACGTCGCTGCTCGTGAAGATCACCCGGAAAGCGGAGTCCTTGATGTAGGGCATGGGGTCCAGTTTCTTCTGGGCCAGCAATGCGCGATCGGCCGCGAAGGAGAGCTGAAGGATGACGTAACCCACCACGTCGCCGCCGCGGATCACCGGAACGCTGGTGAGCTCCGACGTCAGTTGCTCCACACCCTGGTCTTCAGTGGAATTAGGTTCGCCTGCCGGCTGACCGAGATAGACCGATGCGAAAGTAGCCCCAGCCGTCACCAGGATCACCCACACCCCGATTGCCGCGAGTTTCAGCATGATCGGTCACCAGCCGCGCGCACCGCTCCGGCAGTAGGTTCCATCGGATTCCGCATCCCTGAGGCCACTGACAATAATGTCGCTGATCTCGCCAACGGCTGCGATGTGCAGCTTCAGCAGGCGGCTGTTTTCCTGAAGTGCATGCGAAAGCCTGCGCAGCAGAGGCCCCAGGGTCGGCCCGGCCGCCGTGGAGATCTCCTTGCGCTGGGCCGCCATCAGTTCACGCAGCGCCTGGTTTTTCCTGTCCGTGAAACCGGCGTGCGTGAAGATCTGCTGGTCGCGAAGGGCAGCGTTCTCTTCATCCACTGCTTCGATGAGTTTCAGGAGGGCCGGCGCTGCGGCCGTGCCGGTAACCGACGGTGGAGTCATGAGGCCATCATCCCTGCTTGCCGATCACTTGGAGGGCGTCCATTGAGAAATAAGGCCACTGCGCGTCGCGTTGCGGCGCGGGCCCGGACCCCGAAGAGGCCAGCATTCCGGCGATCCCCACGCCTCCATTCGCGGCATAGACCCCGGCCAACTGGTCCGCCGCCATCGAGCGCCAGATGCCGGCGGAAGGACCTCCGCCGAAAGCCCCGGAGTCCTCCTCCGGCAGAAGCGTCTCGAAAAGATTGCGCAGCACCATGCGCTCGAAACCCTGATAGGCCGGCGTCTGATCGTCCGCACGTGCCGGTGTTCCTGGCGGTGCGGACAGCACCGGAGCGACCCCAGCGTTATCGATGGGGAGTGCTTTCGGTATCTCCGCATCCACGAGAGTTTCGAACTTTGCCGTAGTGCCGCTCATTGACGTGAGCCGGGCAGCAGCGGCGGTCCGGCGCGCGGGATCAGCAGCGCGCATCACGTCGGCAACGAGGTCGGACGGAAGGGTTACGGCCATGGCGTTTTTTCCAAGTGAACCCTCACTTCACCACGCCTGGCTTGCCCGGGGCTTTTTCCGCCATGGCCAGAGCGGCCTCACGGCCCTCTTCCATTGCGACATGCCGCTGCCGCCGGGCCGCGGCTTCCCCAGCCCTGCGCAGCAGAACATCTTCCCGGCCCCGCGCCATGAGAAGTCTGGCCGCCAGCGCGCGTGCCTCCCGCTCGCTGGCGGCAATCGACGCATCGATGTCGCACAGGCGTCGCAGGGCAGCGGGGTAGAAGACGAGGCCGGCGGCGCTCACCTGTTCCAGCGCCGATAGTGTGTCGAGCCGCGTTTGCCGAAATTCTTCCTGGCATTGCCGCTCCGCGGCAATCTTGCCTTCGAGTAACCGGGTGAGATCGGCCTGCGCCCGAGCCAGGCGCAGCAGGCGTTTGGAATCGCCACTCAAAAACCGCCCTCCACCAGCCAGGTCCGGTAGGCGCCGGCGAAAATCATCGCCCAGTCGACCCACACCAGGTAAAATAGAAGAAACCCACCCAGCATCACCGCGCCGGTGGTTGCGTGATACATGGAAATCTGCTGGGCGAAACGATTACCCATGCCGAGCGCAAAGTTGACGATCACGCCATAGAGCAGAAATGGACCCGACAGCCTGAGCGCAAGAAGCCAGGTCTCATTGAGCGTTTGCAGCAGGTTCGACAGCAGGGCATCGGCGCCAGGCGGCGCGCCCGGGGGCATGACAGCGTAGGAGTCGATCACCGCCTTCAGCAGTTCGATGTGGAGACCCATTGCAAAGATCAGCGTCACGGCAGCTGTGGAGACGAGCGTAGCAAGGGGAGAACCGGTGTCAGCCTCCTCGAGCGGAATGCCGGGAATTCCGGCCAGCCCGATAAAGTTGGAAATGGCGGTGGCGGCGAATTGCAGAGCCAAAAGGAAGCAGCGCGCCAGAAGGCCGAGCAGCGCCCCGATGACGGTCTCCTGCATGATCAGCCAGATCTGGCGATCAGGAGAAGCCGAGCCCGTTTGACTCACAATCTCCGGCACGATCATGGGTGAAACGGCGGCGGTGATGGCCAGCGCCACAAACAGCCGCACATGCACCGGCACGCGCGGGCTCGAAAGCCCCGGTGCGAGAAGCAGGCAGCCACCGATCCGGCAGAACAGCAGGACCAGCCCAAGCAATTGGGTCTGCAACGGCTCGGTCATGAAAGCGATGCAATCACGTCCAGTTTCACGCTCCGCGCGATTTCGATATGCGACAGCACCGCGATGGCAGGAAGCAGCCGGTCGACGATCATGCGGACATAGGGCCGGGCTTCGGGCGCGGTAACGAGCGCGAACTGTTCGCCCCGGTCCACGAGCGGCTTGACCGCGGTGGAAAGTTCGCCCGCGAACTGCTCGATCAACCTCGGGTCGAGGTCGAACTCGAAAACATCGCCCTTCCCGTCGCGCTTCAGACTCTGGATGAACGAAATGTCCCACCGGCTTCCGAGGCGCACGACCTTCAGCAGTCCGTCTTGCGCAAGGTCACCGCAGATCTGCTGGGCCAAACGGTGGCGCACATGCTCCACGATGGCCTCGGGCTTTCGCACATGCGGCGCGATCTCGGCGATGGCTTCGAGAATGAGGTGCAGGTTGCGCACCGATACGCGTTCGGCCAGCAGCAGCTTCAGAATGGCCTGGAAACCCGAAAAGGAGAGAAGCGACGGACAGGTCTCGTCGAGAAGCCGCTTGTATTCCGGTTCCAGCCGGTCCGTCAGGGCGCGCAGGTCCTTGTAGGACATCAGGTTCGCGAGGTTGCTGCGGATCACTTCCGAGAGATGCGTGAGCATCACTGACATGGGATCGACGGGAATATGGCCATTGGCGCGCAGTTCGGCGGCGAAGACGTCCGGATACCAGCAAGCTTCCATGCCGAAAGCAGGCTCGCGCACGTCGTCCCCGGGAAGGTCAGGCTTGGGTTTGCCGCCGGGAATGACCAGGAGTTCGCCCAGCCGCAGTTCGAAGCTCGCGGCCGTGGTGCCGTGGATGCGGATGGCATAGCTCCGTGGCGGAATGAGCAGGTCGTCCCCCAAACGGATATCCGGAATGACGAAGCCATAATCCTGCGCGAAACGGCGGCGCATCTTGGCCACGCGGTGGGCAAGCTCGCCGTGCGACACCAGCATCGCGCTCGAGATTTGGCGGCCGAGGCGCAGTTCGATCTCGGGCGTCCGCAGGAGCTCCTTGACGGAGCTCTTCTCTTCCTCCTGCCGGGTCGCCTCATCCCGGCGCTGCTTGTCATCCGCGGCCTGGCGCTCGCGCGCACCCTGCCTTACGATGGTGACGGCACCACCCGCAACAATGCCCGCCAGAAGCGCAAAAGGCAGAAAGGGAAGCCCCGGAACCAGCGACAGTATGCCGAGCAGCATGGCGGCCACCAGAAGAGCGCGCGGATAGGCGCCGAGCTGGGTGAAGATCGCCTCCTGCGCCTCGCCCCGGTTCCCGCCCTTCGACACGAGGAGACCGGCGGCCAGCGACACGATAAGCGCGGGAATCTGGGTGACGAGGCCGTCGCCCACCGAGAGCTGGGTGTAGACGTCCGCCGATTCCGAAAAGCTCATGCCATGGCGCATCATCCCGATGATGATGCCGCCGAAGACATTGACGCCGGTGATGATGAGCCCGGCGATGGCGTCGCCGCGCACGAACTTCGAGGCGCCGTCCATCGACCCGAAGAAGGCGCTCTCCTGCTCGAGTTCGGAGCGCCGCCGGCGCGCTTCCTTCTCGTCGATAAGCCCCGCCGAAAGATCGGCGTCGATCGCCATCTGTTTACCGGGAATCGCATCAAGCGTGAATCGGGCTCCCACCTCCGCGATGCGGGACGCGCCCTTGGTGATCACCATGAAATTGATGGTGATGAGGATGACGAAGACGATGACGCCGATGACGAAATCCCCGCCCATCACCAGGCGGGAGAAGCCGCCGACCATGTGGCCGGCGGCCGTGGGCCCCTCATGCCCGTGCGACAGAATGAGCCGCGTGGTCGCCACGTTCAGCGACAGACGCAGCATGGTGGCAATGAGCAGAACGGTGGGAAAGGCCGAGAAGTCGAGCGGCCTTCCGATCCACAGCGCAACCATGAGAATCACGACCGACAGCGAGATCGAGAGGGCAAGTCCCAGGTCGAGCAGAAACGGCGGTACTGGCAGGAATAGGACAATGAGGATCGCGACAACGCCCGCCGCGAAGCCGATGTCACGGTTGCCCGATCGCGGAGCCGGGCCAGCGGGAGCGATTCGCGATGCGTCAGTCATGCCGGGCGACATGCATCGTCAGAAGCCGGTTTCGATGTGGGCGTAAACCTGCTCGGTAAAGCTCATCAGCTGGCCTGCCGCGACCGGGGCGAGCAGAAGCAAGGCCGCAAACACCGCAAGAATTTTGGGCACGAAAGTGAGCGTGGCCTCCTGGACCTGGGTGAGCGCCTGAATCAGCGCGATGACAATTCCGATCAGGGTGGCCGCGCCCACCGCAGGACCCGCCCCGACGATGACAGCCCAGATTGCGTCTTGCACCAGCTTCAGCGCGTCGGCTTCGTTCATGCCGCGCTCACAGTGTAGCCACCGCCCAGGGCCAGCGTCCGGCCGTCCCTCAGCGTTGCGACGAGGCCGTCCTGGCCCATCGTCACGCTCGTCGCCACGCCGGACACCGACCCATCGAGGCTGCTCAGCTTGCGGCCTATCAGCACCGAGCCCAGTGTGGCATTGGACGAGGACAACAGCGAATCCAGCTTGCCGTTCAGCTTGATCGACTGCTCGACCGTCGAGAAGGATGCGAGCTGGGAGAGCGTTTCTGTCGGATCATTGGGTTTCGTCGGATCCTGGTTCTTCATCTGCGCCATGAACAGCCGCAGGAAGCTTTCATAATCCATATTGGTCTTGAACGGTTGGGCCGCGGCCCTCGAAGTGGTAGCAGGGGCGGCTGCGGTGGGGTTTACGGGGGTCATCAGGCAGCCTCCTCACTGGCTTCGGATTTCCGGCCGCCGGCAAAGGACAGCCGCAGTTGCTTCAAGGCGTCGAAATACCGGCCTTCAGCCACCTTCTGGTCGGCGAGGTCGATCTGCTGGCGTACGCTCTCGTCATCGGTCGCCTGGCGCGTGCGGAAGGAAAGATGCTTGTAGAGTTCCGCCGTCATGCCCGCGTTGGCCGGATCCATGAGCATGGATTGAACCACGAAATAGAGCTGCCTTACCGGAGTTGTCGCCTCGTCCGCCTGCATGACATGGTTCTCGAGCAGAAAAGTCACGTCGTTGAGAAACTCGAGGGAGGTTCTGCGGTCCACCCGCAGCACCGCGCCGTTGACGTAGAGCTTCTCACCACGCTTGAGATGAATGAACATGTGCGTTCCTTCCCAGTCCGTTCCTAATGGTCTCCGACACTTCGATCAGGGCGGAGAAATCGTCGACATGCCCCTGGCGGATGTCCTCGGAACGCCGCAGCATCCAGATGCCGATGGAGATCAGGCTGGCGCGGAGGGCTTCAGGCAGGCCATTGCCCTCATCCGCGAGATCCTCGAGCAGGATCGTCCAGAGGCGGTTGACGAAGAGCAGCGCCTCGACCGAGTCGCGCGTGCCGCGGCCGGCCTGCTGGGCGCGTTTCAGCAGAGCTATCGCGGTGTCGAAGGCCCGCCGCTCGTTGTCGCGTATCTGCTCGGTGGTGTCTTCGAGCATCGCCATATAGGTCGATTCATACATGCTCATCTGTTCCCATGGTGGTCCGGGCTCCGCTTCAGATATAGGAAAGAAGACTCATGCGGCTGATCCGGCCGGTCAGCGCATAAGAGCTCTCGAGTTGGGTCATAAGCACGTTGACGCGCGTGGCCGCCTCATAAGGGTCGACACCCTCAAGAGCGTTGACCGCAGCCGTGAGCCGCGGCTTCTTCCCGTCGATCTCCGCCTGCGCCGCCTTGACTCCCGACTGGCCGATGCCAATCCGTGACTGTTCCTCGCCGAGTCTTGCCTGAGCCTGCGAAATCAGGACGAGCGCCCGGTCGGTGGCGGCTATGAAGGCCGTCGCGTTGAGTTTGCCGCGGCCCAGCACCTCCATCATCGAGAAGGCCTGGGCCATAAGTGGCGCGAAGGGTGCGTTGGCGCTGCTGGATACATCGACAGCGCCGCCGGAGGGGAGCCGCAGCTTGGGCGTCTCGTCGGCTGCCGCCGACCACGTGGACGTCCAGCCGGGCGAGGTGAAAAGAGCCGCGAAGGCGCCATCTAGAAAACCTCCGATGTCCGTGGCGCTCAGAGAGGCCGCCGCCGGATCGTCCGGCGCGAAGCCGAACTGCGCCTGGAAGGCGCTGGCGATGGCCTGGCGCGGCCCCGCGTCATAATCGGCAAGCGGAGGCGTGTTGCTGGCCAGCCCGGAGAACAGATATTGTCCGTTTTGGGTGACGGAGAGCGTATCCCGCATGGAGTCGAGGGAGGTTCGCGCCAGCGCGGCGCTCAGCGCCCGCCCGTTTTCGGAATTGCGCGCCCCAGTGAGCGTGGAGCGAAACTGCTCCGTCAACTTGTTGAGAGAGGAGAGGGAGGCCTGCACGGATTCGCCCCGGGCGCTGGCAAGGCCGAGGCTGGCGGCTGACTGGTCGAGCCCCGCCAGCTGAACCCGCAGACTGATGGCCGCGCCCGTGAGTGCGCCAAGCGCGAGGCCGACGTCCTCGTGGCGGCCGGAGGCGGACTCGGCCTGCGCCTGCGCCAGCCGTTTCTGACTCTCCGCCGTGGCGAGACGCAGCGGCTGCAGCAGCAGGCGGGTGGGAATGGAGTCCACTATCCCCATCAGTTTACGGCCTCAAGCAAGGTGTCGAACATGGAATTGACGGCTGTCAGCACCTTGGATGACGCCTGATAGCTTTTCTCGAGGTCGAGCAGTGTCGCCATTTCCTGGTCGATGTTGACGCCATTGATCCGGGCAAGCGACTGAGCGGCGCGGGACTTGCCCGCTGCCGCCGCATCGCCTGAGGCCTGCGCGTCCTGCCGCTTCGCTTCGACCCAGGAGGCGGATCTGGCCCCGTAATCTGTCAGCGATGCGTCACCACCGAGGCCACCCCAGTTGCCGAATGATTGTTTCCTGTCGAGCGCGTCTGCAAGCTCGGCGATGCGGGTTTGGAAGCCGGCCTGGCCTGTAGCGTTGCGTAGATAGCCAGGTCCGCCGAAACCGCCGTCCCGGATCAGCAGCGGTGTGCCGCCCTGGTCCGGATCGGCCAGAGCGTTGATCCGGATCCTGCCCGCCAGCCCGGCATTCGGGTTGCTGAGCAAGGGGAGCGCACCCGTGCCCTGGAACAAACCCTCCACTGTCGGCAGGCTTGCAGGCAATTGCGGATCCGCCTCGGAGAATGCATTGATGAGTCCCGCGGCAATCTGATCCAGCAGCAGCGAAAGCTGTGGCGCAAGTCCGTCCCGCAATGCCGCGTAGGCCGACAACTTGCCGCCGGAAGCAGGCATCGTCGCGCCGGCGCCGGTCACCGGCACGCCATCGATTATCAGCGCATTGCCCGCGCTGCCGGCAGCCAGGTGGCCGGAGGCCGCAAAGCTCACGCTGCGCGGGCTTGCCTCGAACAGAACCGCGCCGCCTTCCGCGTAGATCGATACATCGTTGTTGGGCCGCACGGTGGTGCGGATGCCGATTTCATCCGAGAGCAGCTTGAGGATCGCGTCGCGCTGGTCCAGAGATTCCGTCAGATCGCCCGCTGTCCCCTGGCCGCGAACGATGGTGTCGTTCACCACTTTGAACTGCGACAGAAGATGAGTGATGCGTTCGGCAGAATCCGCCATGCTCCGATCCGCCTCGGAACGGATGGAGGAGACCTGGTCCGAAGCTGTGTTGAGCTTCTGGGCCGCGCCGCGAGCGGCCTCCAGCGCAGCGCGCGCAAGGCTGGAGCTGGCGGGATTCTGTTCATAGCCGCGCAACGCCGTCTGCAGCTTTCCGAGAGCCGCCGCGATGGACTGGTCGTCTTGCGGGTCACCGGTGATGGCGCTCATCCGCTGCAGAGCCTCGAGCGTGACCTGCTGCCCCGCCGCGCCACTGGTGGATGTCAGCAGCTTGTCGAGCAGCGTGCGGTCGGTACTGCGCGCGATCTGGGCCACAACGGGGCCGGAGTTCGGCAAGGTGACGATCTCGGCCGTGCGGCGGGAATAGTTTTCGTCACCCGCCGAACTGACGTTCCGGGACACGACAGCCGACTGCGCCGCACTGACGGAGAGACCCGCCAGCGCGTAGTTCAGTGCCGAAGAAAGAGTTGCCATTGCAGGGGCCTCATGCCGCCGTCATGCCGTCTAGCGCTTCAGATTGACCAGCACGTCCATGAGCTCCGAACCGGTCTGGAACACCTTTGAGTTCGCGGTGTATCCGCGCTGGGCATCGATCATGGTGGTGAGCTCGCTGGCCAGGTCCACGGTGGACTGCTCAAGCGTCTTGGAGATGATATCGCCAAGCCCGCCGGACTGCGCAAAACCGATCGTAATGCCCCCGGTCTCGGACGAGGCCTGGAACACATTCCCCGCGAGTGGCGTGAGCAGGTTGGGGCTCGTCACATTGGCAAGGGGAATACGGAACACCGGAATGCGGGTGCCGCCATCGTAGATGGCATATACGAATCCGTCGCGCGAGATTTCGACGTTCTTGGGCTCGCCTGCCGGCGTACCGTTCACCGACGCGGAAAGAACGGTATATCCGGTCGCGAATTGCGTTGTTCCGCCCACGTCGAGCGTGAAGTCGGCCCCGCCCGGGATGGTGAAGGTGAAAGCCGTCGATTGCGAAGTAACGAACTTGCCGTCGGCGCCAAACGCGAGAGACTGTGTCGTCAATGGACCCGTCCCATAGGGAAAGCCGCCGCCGGGGGCAGCGTCGCGCGAGTCATAGACCGACATCTCCCAGTTTCCGGTTCCAGTCTTCGCGAAATAGACGTCCAGCGTCACCTTGGCGCCCAGATTGTCATAGACTATCAGCGAGGATTTTGCCGTGTAAGTCGAAGATGCATTGTTCAACGATGGGAGGTTGGTCATCGCGACGTTGCTTGCGGTTGACGGCAGATTGGCGCGAATGGCGCCCTGAGAGGATGGCGTAACCGAGAGCGATGGTCCGCCGAAGCTGACCGGCGTGAGGTTATCGAATCCATTCAGCGTCACGGTCGGCTGGCCGGGGTTAAGTTTGTAACCGAGCAGGGCGAAGCCGGCGGCATTGACCAGAGTTCCACTGCCATCGGGCACGAAGGCGCCAGCCCGCGTGAGGAATGGCGTGCCCGCCGGGTTCGCCACCATGAAAAAGCCGTTGCCGCTGATTGCGAGGTCGCTGATCGACGAGGTTGCCACAAGGCCGCCCTGCGCATCGATGTTGTAGCGGACGTCCGTCAGCACAGCGCCCGACTCATAGGCGGCATCCGAGTTGGACAGGATCAGGCTGGAAAATTCGCAGCTCGCGCTTTTGTAGCCGGTGGTGTTCACGTTGGCGACATTGTCCGCCACTGCCGAAAGACGGTTTGCCTGGGCATTCATGCCCGACACGCCGGTGCGCATCACGCCGTAAAGACTCATTGCCTGAACCCTTTGCTAACCCTTTCCGCAGCATGCGGCGTTTGGCTTGCGCCGGACTGATGCACGCAATCACCTGCAGAATTGGCGTGAGGCAGGCGTCCAGGCGCCGAAACCGGTGGCGACGAGATTGCGGATCACGGCGCAGATGTAGCGCTTCTGGGCAGGATCGTTGTGCGGTCCCGCGTGGTAGCGGGCCACGGCCATGGCCCAGCTTCCTTCCTTCTGCCGCAGGTCTTTCAGGAAACGGGCCGCATATCTGACATTGAGAGCCGGATCGAGCATCGCCGAGACGGAGGCAAAGGCGCGCCCGTGATAGTGATGGTTCACCTGCATGCAGCCAAGATCGATGAGCTTCTTGCCGGAGCGCCGGGCGCGGTCGTATTCGGCCAATGCATCCTGCTTCGTGGTGGTGATGACTGTGAGCCCCTCGATGTTGAGGGCATAGGGGTGAAGCGAACCCTTGCGGCCGGTCTCCGTCATGGCGACCGCATAGAGCACGCCGAGCGGCACCCCTGCCTCCGCCGCCGCTCCGGACATCTCGCGCTCGCAGACACCCCCCGCTCCGGCGGGCGCAGCAGCGCTGGCCTCACACAACGAGATCAGCAGAAGCAGGCTGCAGACGAATTTCTTCATGGCTCTCACCTTCCCTCGCAGGAGATGGCGTCTCCCGCTTGCGTGAAGGTGATCTCTCCCCGCCACCTGCCGCGAAGCTTCCGCCCATGGCACTGCCCGCATCGCCAGTTGCACCGCCCTGCGGGGTGGGCAGACTGTCGGCGGACTGAACCACCACCACGACGGACTGGGCACCCTCCGGCCGCAACAGGTTGCCAACACGCTCCTTGAGAAGACCAAGATCGGTTCGCAATGCGTCTGCGGCGGCCTGGGTCGTGACGGTGATGTCGATGCGCATGTCAGCGCCGCGCCGCCGAAGTGTTATGTCCACCTCGCCCAGCGCTTCCGGACGGAGCTTCATCCGCAACACGCGGATTTCGCCAGTGGGACCCGAGGCGTTGAGAAGCGTGTTCGTCACCATGGGAAGCACCGCGCCCGGGGTGTCCAAAAGAGCGAGTATCTGCCTGACAGGCGCCTGGGTCACCGGCGTCTCCGGCACGGGCGGAGCATGAACCGCCGATGGGGAGGCTGGCGTTTGGGCAGCCGCCTTCTGCGCTGTAGGCGTGATGGGTGGTGCAGCCGTATCGGACACGGCCATCGGCTCTTCGGCCCGTGCATCCGAAATTGCCTTTGACGTTGGCTCACCGTGCTGGTCCTGTGCCACGGCAGGCAGACGGGAATGCTTGTCACGATCGCCGCCGCCGGCGGAGCGGGAGTCCTCGTCAGCATGGCGATCGTCCAGTTTCAGCGTTGAAGCGCCATGTGCCTGCGCAGGCTTCGGAGCGAGTTCGTTTACCGCCTGAGGGTTCTCTTGCTTCTTCACCTCCGCGTCGAGCCGGGCTTCCGGCTCCGGGGCCGGCGAAGCGGCAGGGGATTGATCGCTTCCCGGCGTGATCCTTCCCGCTGCAACAGAGCACACAGTCACCGGCGGCAGAGCGGTGGAAAAATTCACCGGGTTCCATGCCGGGCCAGGCGCCGGGTTGGCCGGTTGTTCCTGCGGAGCGAGCTGGTCTCCATCGCGTGACGAACCGTCTTCTCTTTCCACCGCCTCCCTGTCATGCGCTTCACCCTGGGCTTCGGGCTGCAGCAGGCCCGGCTCCGCGAGAAGCGCCGCGAAGTCGACCACGCCGCCCTGTTGCGCCGGAGTGTGCCTATGATTGGGCATCGCCAGGTAACGTGCGTCCATGATATGGCAAAGGATGCGCGGCATCAGTCCAGTTCCCCGATCAGCTTGGAAGTTGCTGCGAGCAGGCTGGAGCCGCGTTGCTCGCGTGCATCCGGCTCGGTTTTGTCCGCTGCGACGCTCGAACCCGCCGGGGTGTCCGGCCGGTCGATCTGTTCTCCCACCACGAGAGCCGCTTCCAGCAGCGTCCGTTCCTGGGGGCCTGGAAGATCGGCGCGGATCGACCGCAGCTTGTGCAATGCCTCATCGCCCTCGGGAGACACGATTTTGAAAAGGTACAGGTAGAAGGAGGCCATTTGATCCTCCGCGCTCCCGTCCTCCGCCAGGCGCTCCAGCCTCGCGGCGGCAAAACCGGTGAGCGGGGCATTTGCCCTTGCGGCGGACAGTCGGACGAGAGCCACATAGATCCGGCGCTGTTCCTCCGCCGACAACATGCCGAGCACGCGGTCGAGGGTCTTGAGGTCTGGTCCTGGCCCCTTCTCTGTCCATGTGACGATTTGGGCCGTGACCTCATCCCAGAAGCCTTCTTTGTAGACCGATGCCGGAAAGCGCCGGATATAACGCTCCAGCCGCCGCCAGAAGGCTGCTTCGTTACGTGCATCGGCATAGGCCAGCGCCGATCGTCGCAAGGCTGATTCCTCGATGGCGGTGCCCGGCATGACCGAAAGCGCCAAGGCATAATGGTCCTGGCTTGCATCCTCCCGCGCCAGCAGGGCCTGGGCCAGGGCCATGCGTCCGGCGATCTGCGCCGGCAGCTGCAGCGGATTGAGCTTCGCCATGAGGCCCGCCGCGGCAGCCCGATCTCCGCGCATGAAGACTGCAGCGGCTTCGAGCAGCCTGCGGTCATGCGCGGTGGTGTCCGGTGCTTTCGCCAACCGCTCCGCCACCTGCGGATCCCCGCCGCTGAGGACATAGGCGGCGACTGCTGTGGCCGGCGGCGAAGCGGCATGGCCGGTTTCGGCTAAGAGAGCCTTGTCAATGCTGCGCAGCAGGCGCTTCTGCTCGTCGATGGCGGCAATGCTGCCCATAGCGGCAGCGTCCTGGAGGGACAGCAGGCGCTTGATGTCATCTTCGGCCTGGGATGATGCTTGCGGCGGAGCGGCGGCGGCCGTTCCACCCGCCTCTTCTCCGGCCATGACGGGGGCGCCTGCGAGCCACGCCGCCAAGCAGACGAGGCAGGCGAAGGCATTGCGCATCATGGGGTCTCCTGCCCCATGAAGATTTCGATCCGGCGGTTTTCCGGCGCCTGGGGATCCGCCGCGTTCCGCGGCTCGAGATCCGCAACGCCTTCGATGCGACGGATGCGTTTCCCGTCAAGGCCGCCGCGCACCAGCATGTAGCGCGCCTGGTTGGCGCGCGCTGTCGAGAGCTGCCAATTGTCGTAATACTTGTTGCGATAGGGCCGCGAGTCCGTATGGCCGCGGACGATGATTTTGCCCGGGCGTGACTGGAGGGCGCTGGCGAGGGCCTCCACCAGCTTCAGCATCCGGGGTTCTGGCTCGGCGGAACCCATCTTGAACATTTCGAAATCGGCGCTCTCGGTAAGGCTCACCAGCACGCCGCCATTGATGGCCTTGATCTCGACCTGTCTCGACAGCTGCTGCGGCGCTTGTCCGAGGCGGCTTGCGACCTCCTTCAGCAGCCCGGCAGCCTCTCGGGAAACCGTCTTGTCCTTCCCGGCCTCTTCGGTTGTCTGCTTTCCGGGCTGTCCGGGTTGCTGATCTGATGCAGCACCTTGCGTTGCCGGATCGCCCTTCGTGATGCCGGCTGCCCCTGCCTTCTCCCAGCTCCGCGGATCGAAAGGATCGCCCACGCCGGGGTTGCTCTTGTCGGGCTTGAGTGACGGCGCGATCTCAACGTCGCTTTCCAGCCCGGCATTCCGGAACTCCGAGCTCGACACCGTCTTCGCAACGCGGTCGAGCGATTTGGGCGGATTGGCCATCATCTCGGCTTCTTCCAGCGTATCCTTTTTTGCAGGCGGCGAGCCCTCGCCTGTTTCGCCCGACTTCCGGTTTTGCGGATTACGTGTGTCCTTAACGTCCTTCAGGCTGCGCGAACCCGTCGAGGTGTCAGTCAGCTTGATCGGGTTGAAATAGCTGGCCACCTGCGCGCGCGTCTCTTCGTTGGAGGCGTTGATCAGCCACATCACGAGGAAGAAGGCCATCATCGCGGTCACGAAGTCGGCATAGGCAATCTTCCAGGCGCCCGCCTTTGTTGCGGCGCCATCATCCACGACACGGCGGCGCACGATGACGATTTCCGGCTTGTCTGCGTCCGCACCGCCGCTCATCCCTCATGCTCCGTTATGATGCCGATCCAGTGCGCGGCGAGAAGCTCGAAGCGCTCCCGCCTCCGGGTGAAGACAAGCTCCACCGCCGCCGCCTCGGTCATCTGCACCTCCAGGCCGCGGCCGCGCAGCTCGGCATGCAGCGCCTCATGCAGGTCGATGGGCGCCCGTACATCGAGTAGCGGTTCGTGCGAGGCGCCAAGCGACTTGCCGACGAGACCGGCAAGTTCGGCGCTTGCCCGCAAGGCGGCGTGCCGTCCGAGGAACGGCTGCAGGATGCCGGTTACGGCGCTTTCGATGTCCTCCTGCAACGACCGCAGGCCGGCCGCGACTTCGTGGCCAATCCCTGCCGCAAGCTCCGCGCCGAGGCGGGCCGCGAGTTCCGCTTCCCGCAGCGCGGCCTCGGCCTGCTGCGCTGTCAGCTTATCACGAGCTTCGGCGAGCGCCTCCTCCAGTTCCTGCACGCGCCGGGCGCCGCCGTCCGCCGCTTCGACCCAGGCGAGGCCTTCAGCCATCGCGTCGTCCGAGCCGTTGCTGGAGGCCCCCTCCTCCGCCATCGCGGGAGCCGAGGCGCCGCCCGGGTTCCGGAGCCACCGTTCCAGAGGAATCATGCGGCGCGTCCCTCGGGCTCGTTCAGCCACTGTTTCAGGACTTCGACGGCGCGCTCGGGATCAAGCTCGACGATCTTGGCGAGCCTGTCCTTGGGGCTGCTCGCCACCTCGCGCGCCAGGCTGTCGAGCAGCGGATCCGTCTCAGACCCGCCAAGTTGCGGCAGGGCGAAACTGTCGAGCGCCGCGCTTCCGGCTGACATGTCGGCCAGCGGCATTCCCGCAGGGTCTGCCATGCCGGGAAGCGCGGCGGCGTTCATCCCGGCAAGCGCCGGGCGCTCCGCCACAATGATGCGCAGTGCTGGCCTCAACCCGAGCAAAAGAACGAGAAGGGTGATCAGCACGAGGACCCCGGCATTGATGAGACTGCCGGAGTGGTTCGCGAGCCAGGACAGCACGCCCTCCGGCGGTTCCTGCGCTGCGGCCTCTTCAGGCAGGAAGTCGGTGGCGGTAATGGTGACCGTGTCGCCCCGCGACTCGACGATGCCCGCGGCAGAGATGACGAGCTTCTGAAGCTCGGCTATCCTCGCGGTGACAGCCTCTGGTGCCGGCGAGGCGCCGAGGTCCTTGACCAGCATCGCGCGATTCAGGACGACTGCAACCGAAAGCCGGTCGACCCCGTATCCGTCCGATGTGGTCGAGACGGACCGCGAGTTGATCTCGTAATTGGTGAGCTCTTCCTTGCGGTCTTTCTTCTCGCTCGATTTGTCGCCGGCCGGGTTCGTGGCCTGCTCGACGGGAATGTTCTGCTCCACCGTCACGCCCGCGGCTCCCTGGGCGTTTTGCGCCTCGCCGCTTTCCTTGATGGTGCGCACCGAGCGTTCGACGCGGGAATTGGGATCGAATGTCGTCTCGCTGGTCTGCCGCCGGTCGGCGTTGAGTTTTGCATTCACGCTCACGCGGAAGTTCTCCGCGCCGACATAGGGCAGGAGGGTGCGTGCGATCCTCGACTCGATGTCGCTGGAGATACCGCGCTCCAGGCCGATCAGCTTCTCCGGGGCGGCGGAGACGGAATCGTCGGAGGATGCGAGCAACCGTCCGTCGGCGCCCATGATGGTGACGTCGTTCGGCGACAGTCCGGGAATTGCCGCTGCGACGAGGTGGCGGATGGCCGCCGCAGCCCTTTCTCCGGCGTCGCCCTCCGCCCTGACGATGACGGATGCCGTGGCCTGATCGTTGCTGCTCCGGAAACTGCCCTCATTGCGCAGGGCGAGGTGCACGCGCGCGGCCTTGATGCCGTCGGTCAGGCGAATGGTCTTCGTCAGTTCGCCCTCCAGCGCCCGCACCTTGGTGACCTGCTGCATGAATGTGGTGAGGCCGAGCGAACCCAGCTTGTCGAAGAGCTCGTAACCCGAGCTGTCGCTCCGCGGCAGGCCCTTCTCCGCCAGCAGCATGCGCGCCTTTGCTGCATGCCCGTAGGCAACGAGGACCGAATCGCCATTGCTGTTGACATCGAAGGGAACTCCCGCGTCCTGAAGCGCCGCCCCCATGCGGGTCACGTCCTGGGGGTCGAGACCGGAGTAAAGCACTTCCTGCTGCGGGCGGCTGAGGAGATAGCCGCTGACGCCCACCAGCAGGAAAACCGTCAGTCCCGTGAGTCCAAGGGCCACGAGGCGCCGGGCTCCGAGCGCCGCGAGGCTGTCCCGCAGCCGCCTGAGAATGTCCAACATGCCGTTCAAGCCAACCTCCGCTGCCGCGGCCCCCCGTCCGGCGCCGCCTCACCCACCATCCTCCATTCCGGTTTCGCTTCGGGAAAGATCAGCCCTTGAAAAGCGAGAGGATGTTCTGGCTGTTCTGGTTGGCGATGCTGAGCGACTGCACGCCCAGCTGCTGCTGAACCTGGAGTGCCTGAAGCTTCGTCGACTCCTCGTTCATGTCGGCGTCAACCAGAGCCCCGACGCCGCGCGTGATGGCATCCATCAGCGAGCCCACGAAGTCCTTCTGAAGGTTCACGCGCTGCTTCACGGCGCCGAGATTTGCAGCCGAGCTGGTCATCTTGGTAATGGCGGAATCGACCCAGGCGATCATCTGCTCAAGGTCCTCCACGTCAGTGTCGCTGTTGGAGAGGGTGGAGATATCGAGGTTTGCGACGGAAAAAGTCACCCCGCCGTTGGCCGTCGTATCCGTGGAGTCGAGAATGCCGGACTGGTCGGCGGCGTCGTAGAGCTTGATGTTCGCCACATCGATCGAAATGGTCCCGATGGCGATCCCCGACGTGGCCCGCGAGAAGGAGGCCACGATGGTCTTCGTGGCGGTATAGTCGGGGGATGAGGAGTCAACCGATATCCAGTTTTCGCCGCTGAACACCGAGGTGCTGCCGATTGACGTGAGCTGGCGCTGAAGCTCGGTGATTTCCGACTGGATCTTGGCCCGGTCAACACCCGGCTGGCGCGCGGCGACCAGCTTGTTCTTGATGTCCTTCACCGCGTCGATGGCGCTGTTGACACCGGTATAGGCGACATCGATCGTCGCGGAGCCGAGGCCCAGCGCATCCTTCACGGTCGAAAGCGCGCCATTGTCGGAGCGCATGGTGGTGGCAATCGACCAGTAGGCCGCATTGTCTTCCGCCTTGCCGACGCGCAAGCCGGTCGAGATGCGGGTCTGCGTCTCGTCGAGTTTGCGGATTGTCGCCGTCAGATTCTGCAATGCGGTCATTGCAGAGCCGTTGGTCAGGATGCTGGCCATCGCGGATGTCCCTAAGCGGAGTCGATGAGTGAGAACATTCCGGAGCCAGGCCGGCCGACGGTGGTGGCATCATGCCCAGCTGCCACAGAACTGCAGCCCCGCCATGCTCTTCATAATCCGCTTATGGTTAGCGATTGGTTAATGGGGTGCGCCGCCCGGGTCAGGCGTCCGGGCGGCGTCGCACCCTTAAAGCATTTTCAGGTCAAGTGGACCCCGGTTGACCGTCGAAAATGCGACCAAGCAAAGAGACAGAGCAGGTCTCGGTTCAGTGGAATCGAAACCTGATCCAGAGCATGATCCGCAAAAGTGGAACCGCTTTTGCGACCAGATCCTGCTTAAGCTTTTAATCTGGCGCATGTTCCTACCGGTCACCTGATTCCGCCTGACCGGAACATGCGCTATCCCCTGAACAGAGACAGGATCTGCTGGCTGTTCTGGTTGGCGATGGTGAGCGACTGAACGCCCAGCTGTTGCTGAACCTGCAGGGCCTGCAGTCTGGTGGATTCCTCGTTCATATCGGCATCGACCAGCGTGCCGATGCCGCTGGTGATCGCGTCCATAAGCGAGCTCACGAAGTCCTTCTGCATGTTTGTGCGTTGCTTCACCGCGCCGAGGCTGCTTGCCGCGGTGGTCATCTTGCCGATACCGCCATCGACGAAGGAAATCATCTGCTCGAGGTCCTGGAGGTCGTTGGTCGTGTCGGTGAATGCGGAGATGTCGAGCGACAGGATCGAGTAGTTGACATTGCCGTTTGCCGTTGTGTCCTGTGTGTCAAGAATGCCGGACTGGTCGTTGGCGTCGATCAGCTCGGTTTTCGTGATGTCCACCGAAATTGTGCCAATAGAGACCTGGCCGCCCGATCGCGAGAATGATGCCACGATGGTCTTGGTGGAATTGTAGGTCGCCTGACTTGAGTCGACGGAGAGCCAGTTCTCGCCGGAGAATACCGAGGATTCGGCAATGCTCGTGAGCTGGTTCTGAAGCTCGGCGATTTCCGACTGCACCTTGGCGCGGTCGACGCCGGGCTGGCGCGCGGCAACCAGCTTGTTCTTGATCTCCTTGGTCACGTCGATCGCCTTGTTGATGCCCGTATAGGCGACGTCGATCGTCGCGGCGCCGAGGCCCAGCGCATCCTTCACGGTCGAGAGCGCGCCGTTGTCCGACCGCATGGTGGTGGCGATCGACCAGTAGGCGGCGTTGTTTTCGGCTGCCGCCACGCGGAAGCCCGTGGAAATGCGGGCCTGGGTGACGGAGAGCTGCTTGTTGGTGGAGTTGAGGCTTTGCAACGCCGTCATTGCGGAGGCGTTGGTCATGATGCTGGCCATGAAGCACTTGTCCCTTGGAACACAATACTGACTGGGGACATCCGGAGCTGGGTTCCGGTACGACGGGAAAGGGCATGATGCCTGAGCGGATTTTAGCCGCTTCCGTCACAGCCCGTTAAGGTAAACGCCCGCGGTTTCCATTCCCTTAAGCCATAAACAAAAAACGCGGCCTGTGCCGAAGCACAGGCCGCGTTGCCGGGTCGGTGAAAGCTTTAGCGGAACAGAGAGAGCACGGTCTGGCTGTTCTGGTTGGCGATGCTGAGCGCCTGGATGCCGAGCTGCTGCTGCACCTGCAGGGCCTGAAGCTTGGTCGATTCCTCGTTCATGTCGGCATCGACCAGGGCGCCGACGCCCGTGTCGATCGCCGTCATCAGCGCGGACACGAAGTCCGACTGCGTCTTGGTGCGCTGCTTGATCGCGCCGAGGTTGCTGGCGGCCGTGGTCATAGAGCCGATGGCGCTGTCGACATAGCCGATCATCTGCTGAAGATCTTCCAGATCGTTGTCCGTGTCCTTGATTCCGGAGATATCGAGATCGGACACCGCGTAGTTCACGTTGCCGTTGGCCGTGGTGTCCTCCTTGTCAAGGATGCCCGACTGGTCGTTGGCGTCATAGAGCTTGACGCTGCTGATGTCGATGGAGATGGTTCCGACAGCGACGTTGCCGCCGCTGCGGGAGAAGGATGCGATCATCGTCTTGGTGCCGTTGTACGAGGCCGCGCTGGAATCGACCGATATCCAGTTTTCGCCGGAGAACACCGAGGAATCGCCGATACTCTTGAGCTGATTCTGCAGTTCCTTGATTTCCGACTGAACCTTGCCGCGGTCGATGCCGGGCTGGCGGGCGGCCACAAGCTTGTTCTTGATCTCCTTGGTCACATCGATGGCGCTGTTCATGCCTGTATAGGCGACATCGATGGTGGCGGCGCCAAGGCCCAGCGCGTCCTTCACGGTCGAGAGCGCCCCGCGGTCCGACCTCATGGTGGTGGCGATCGACCAGTAGGCGGCGTTGTCCTCGGCGCTGCTGACGCGGTAGCCGGTGGAAATGCGGGTCTGCGTCTGGCTGAGGTTCTTGTTGGTGGTGGTCAGGCTTTGCAACGCAGTCATGGCGGACTGGTTGGTCATGATGCTGGTCATAGGTGAAATTGTCCCCTTACCCGTGTTCACAAACATGAGAACATTCCGGGGCGGAACCGGAGGGACGGGATCGCTTCATGCCAGAGGGGGCAGCCCTCCCCGTCGGACCCAATCCTACGGGGAACTTGCTACTGCGCGGCTAAGGGAAGCGGTTAAGAAGTGATGAAGGAATTGACGAGGCTTCCCGCCAGCAGATGCCAGCCGTCGATCAGCACGAAGAACAGCACCTTGAACGGCAGCGAGATGACGGTGGGAGGAAGCATCATCATGCCCATCGACATGGTGAGCATCGAAACGATCAGGTCGATCACCAGAAATGGAAGGGCAATCAGGAAGCCGATCTCGAAACCGCGCCGCAGTTCCGAGATCATGAAGGCCGGAACCAGGATGCGGAGATCGATCTCGCCATCCGGGGATATGGCGATGTTGCGCTGTCGGGCCATGGCCTCGAACAGCGCCAGGTCCTTGTCGCGCACATTCTTGGTCATGAAATCGCGGAATGGGCCGGTGATGCGCTGATAGGCTTCCGTCTCGCCGATCTGACCCGCCATATAGGGATCGAGGCCCTCGGTCTTCGCCTTGTCGAAAACGGGCGCCATCACGAAGAAGGTCAGGAACAAGGCCAGCGACACCATCACGAGATTGGCCGGCGTGCTCTGCAGCCCCAACCCCGAGCGCAGGAACGAAAAGGCGATAACCAGGCGTGTAAAACTGGTGACCATGATCAGCAGGCCCGGCGCGAGCGACAGCACCGTCAGCAGCACGACATACTGGAGAATGCGCCCGGAAACGCTGGGATCGCCGGCGGGAATGAGCTTCCCCAGCTCCGGCACCTGGGCCACCGCGGGGCTGGCAAGAAGCGCCAGTGCGAGGATGGCGATGAGCAGTCTCATTCCACCAGCAGCCCATGGATCAGTATTGCGCGGACATCGCCTTGCGACAGGCTCCGCACCGTCTCGTTCAGGTCGTCGCGCAAGGCCAGCAGTCCGGATGGTCCCTCGAGCTGGCTGAGCCGCACGGTGCGCAGATAGGCCAGAACCTGCTCTCCCGCCTGCTCGGCCAGAAGTTCAGGAGTCTTCTGGCCACCGGGTTTCACAAGTATCGAAGCTTCGAGGCGAATCCATGTTCCCGGCGGATCTGCAAGCGTGGTGAGCACGGGCGGGATCGGGATGATCTTGACATCGGCATCTTCGGTTTCTTCCTCGGCCCCGGCGTCCCCGGCGCCCTCGGCCTCCGCCGCAGCTTCCGGCTCTCCTTCCGCTGTCCCTTCGGCATCGGCCTGTTTTTCTGTCTCCGCCGCAGGCGTGGCGCCCGACGGTTTCGCCGTCTCCTTGCCGCTGTCCTTGCCAGGCTGCAGCAAGACCCCGACGGCAAAGCCCGTGCCCGCGCCCATCAGGCTCAGCAGAAGGACGACGATGGCCGTCGTCATCAACCCGCTCTTTCCCCCGCTTGCCGCCATGGTGTTCATGCCTCTCAGAACGGGGAAACGCGGTCCCAGATCTGCTGGCCCCAGCCCGGCTGCTGCACCTCGCTGATCCGCCCGCGGCCGCCATAGGAGATGCGCGCTTCCGCAATCTTCTCGTATGAAATCGAGTTGTCCGGCGAAATATCGACCGGCCGCACAAGCCCGGAAACATGGAGTATGCGCTGCTCGAAATTCACCGACACCTCCTGGCTTCCCTCGATCAGAAGCGAGCCGTTGGGCATCACCCGGGTAACCATGGCCGCCACGGACAGCTCGATCCGTTCGGAGCGTGCGGTGGTACCCTGTCCCGCACTGCTGGTGTTCGAGTCGACATTGGCCTTGCCGCTCCCTTCAGCCTTGGTTGTGCCCATCCAGTTCAGGTTGAGGCCCAGCTTGCCGTCGGCGGAGGACTTGCGGCTGCGGTTGGATGTGCTGTTGAGGGTGGCCCGGTCGTCGATTCCGATGTGCACGGTGAGCAGGTCGCCGGTGCGGATTGCGCGCGGGTCGCGGAAATAGTCGGCGCTGCCGCCGATCCAGCTGCGCGATGCTTCCGAGAGCGTTTCCACCTCGCCCAGCGAGCGCTCCCCCGCCGCCGCACCAAGTCCCTGCCCCACGGGCGAGAGCGGAGGCGCCCGGTTGAAATCCTCAAGATCGGGCGAACAGCCAAGCATGGGCAGGGCCAGCGCCAAAGCAATGAAGCGGGCATGCAGGGTCATGGCGGGGATGTTCCGTCTGCCGCTGGAACGGCGATCAGGCGGACCATCTGCGCCGCGAGTTCGGGCTTCATCACGTCGAGGATGGCGCTTGCCTGACGGGGTTTCAGCTGGCGCAGCACGGAAGAGGCCAGCCGCATGTCGAGCTTCTCCATCTGAGCGGCCGCGGCTTCGGGGTCCATGCCGGCATAGATTTCGACGAGTTCCTTGCGGGCGAGGTTGCGCAGCGCATCGCGTTTGGCGATGAGGTCCGCCAGTTCTCTCGCGCGGTCCTCGAGAAGTGTCAGCCGCGCATCCACCTTCGCCTGCAGTTCCTGCAGTGCCGCGGCCTGGCGGGCCGCCCGCCGTTCCGCCGCAAGGTCGGTGACGGCGGTGCAATACTCCTCGATCACCTTCCGGAGCTCGGTCTTATCCGGGCTGCCGCTTGGCTGCTGGGCCGCTGCCGGCGCGATCAGCTCCGCAAGAACGAGGCAGGTGCAGGCCAGGCGCATCGACATCATTGGATCACCAGCTCTGCCTGCAGCGCCCCCGCGGTCTTGATGGCCTGGAGAATGGCGATGATGCCACTGGGCTTGAGGCCGATGCGGTTGAGTCCATGCACCAGCTTCTCGAGGCTGGGCCCTGACAGGATGGCCACCTTGGCGCCCTTCTGCTCGGCATCGATATTGGTGGATTGCTGGATCTCGGTGCGGCCGTCCGAGAAGGGCGCGGGCTGCACCACTTGCGGAGACTCGGTCACGCGGATGGTAATGGCGCCATGGGCGATGGCGACGGGCGACACCCGCACCTTGCTGCCGATCACGATGGTTCCCGTCTTCTCGTCGACCACCACGCGCGCCGGCGAATCGGCCTCGACCATGAGATCGCCCACCGCCGCCATCAACCGCGAGGCCGTCGTCCGTTTTGGCCGTTCGATCGACACGGTGCGGAAATCCATCGCCTGGGCAATGCGCTGGCCATAGGTCTTCACAGCGAACCGGTTGATCACCTCGGTTATGCGTGAGGCCGTGGTGAAATCGGGATTCCTGATCTTGAGCGACAGCGAATCGACGGCATTGAAATCGGCCGAGAGTTCGCGCTCGATCAGCGCGCCGCCGGGAATGCGGCCGCCGGTGGGGGTTCCCTCCGAAAGCTTCTCGGCTTCGCCGCTGGCCTGAAAGCCGGTGACTGACACCGCCCCCTGCGCCACGGCATAGGCATTGCCGTCGGCGGCGGACAGCGGCGTCATCACCAGCGTTCCGCCGCGCAGCGACGTGGCGTCTCCCATGGAAGAGACGCTGACATCGACGCGTTCGCCGGCGGATACGAAGGGTGGCAACCGTGCGGTGACGATCACCGCCGCCATGTTGCGCGCCTTGATCGATCCCTGCGGAACGGCCACGCCGAGACGCTGCAGCATGGAGCGGGCGGACTGTTCGGTGAAGGGTGAACCGCGCATCGTATCGCCCGTGCCGGCAAGCCCCATCACCAGCCCATAGCCGACAAGCTGGTTGTCACGGATGCCATCGACATCCGTGATGTCCTTGATGCGCGACATGGCGCCGGCCGCGCTTGCCAGGCAGAAAAGGAGTGCAATGGCAAGCAGGGCGCGCCTCATTCGCCCAGCACCGCCAGCGCGCCGTCCGGCAGGACCTGCACCTTGATGACAGCGCCCGTCTCGAGGGCGCGGGCGTCGATCACGTCCCCTTCCGCTCCGTCGGAAAGTGCGATGACGGACGTCGAGATCGAAAATCCTTCGTCGCGATAAACGGCAACGGCGGCGGCGCCCCGCCTGATCGCCAGCGGCGTTCCGAGGCCGCCAAGGGCAATGGGCATTCCGGCCACCAGGCGCCGCCGCGTTTCCTTGCCGATCACCTCGCTGCTGCTCGTGGCGATTCCGCGCACCGACTGCTCGGTGGTCTGGAACTGGCGATCGGTGAGCCGGTCGGCAGTGATCACGTCGCCTGGAAACATGGTTTCCCGCGGCACCGGAAGGGCGCGGACCGTCGTGCCGTCGCCCGCCGCGCAGGCGCTGCCTGCCACGGCACAGATGGCCAGCCCCTTGGCCAGAAGGCGCAACAGCGTCATGGCTCAGCGGATGCCCTTGCTCACCACGCCGGCCATGTCATCGGCCGCCTGGATCACCTTGGAGTTCATCTCATAGGCGCGCTGGGCCGAGATGAGCTCGGTGATTTCCTTCACCGGGTCGACGTTGGAGTTCTCGAGGTAGCCCTGCTGCACCTTGCCGAAGGACGGGTTGCCCGGAAGACCGGTGACGGCGGGGCCCGAGGCGTCAGTCGGCTGGAAGAGGTTGCCGCCCAGCGCGTTGAGGCCGGCAGGGTTGGTGAAGTTGGCGAGCGTGATCTGTCCGACCGGGACCATGTCGGCCTGGCCCTCGATGCGCGCGAAGACCTCGCCCGTCTGGTTGAACTCGACGCCCGTCGTGCCGGCGGGAAGGGTCAACGCAGGTTCGAGCGGGTAGCCGTCGCCGGTCACAATCTGGCCCGTGGCGCTGATGTTGAAGGCGCCGGCACGGGTATAGAGCGTCTCGCCATTGGGACTCGCCACCTGGAACCAGCCCGGTCCGTTGATGGCGAGGTCAAGCTGGTTGCCGGTTTCGGACAGGGGTCCCTGGATGTTGAGCAGCCGGATGGCGGACAGCCTGGTTCCAAGGCCCAGCTGCGCGCCTTCTGGCACCACGCTGTCGCCGGTCTGGGCGGGAATGCCCTGAACGCGTTCCACCTGATACAGGAGATCGGTGAATTCCGCCCGCGTCCGCTTATAGCCCGTGGTGTTGATGTTGGCGATGTTGTTGGCGATCACCTCGACATTGAGCTGCTGGGCGGACATGCCCGTGGCGGCGATTGACAGTGCGCGCATCTTGCTGCTCCTAGATCTGCATCCGGCTGATTTCTTGGTAGGCGCTCACCGCCTTGTCGCGCACCGCAAGCGCCGCCTGCAGCGTGCGCTCGGCCGCCATCACCCTTTCCACAACGGTCTGCAGCGGCAGGCTTCCCTGGATGCCGGCAAGCGCCGCCGCTTCGCCCTGCTGGACGCCCGCGGCGGTATCGCTGGCGAGGCGTCCGAGCAGGCTGGCAAAGTCGCTTCCCGCGGGTTGTGCCGTTGCCGACGCGAGGCCGGCGCCTGCCGGACGCAGGCCGATCTCGGGCAGACCCGACGCGATGTTGAGGCTCAGCATCGGCTTATTGTCCCTTCAGCAGATCGACCATCAGCGCCGTCATCTCGCGGGCTTGCTTGATCATCTGCAGGTTTGCCTCGTAGGAGCGCGAGGCCTCCCGCATGTCGGCCATCTCAACCATCATCTCGACGTTGGGCCGCTTGACGTAACCTGATGCGTCAGCGGCGGGGTGGCCCGGGTCGTACTCGGTCCTGAACGGCTTCTGGTCGCGGACGATGCGGTCAACGCCCACCATCTGCGCGCCGGTCGCCTCGTCGAGGGTTTGCGTGAACGTCACCATCTTGCGGCGATAGGGATCGGCTCCCGGTGCGGTGCCGGTCGAATCCATGTTCGCGAGATTTTCCGAAACGACCTTCAGACGCATCGACTGACTCTGCAGCCCGGAGGAGGCCGTGCGCATCACGGAGAGCAGGGGATCGAGCATGGTCAGGCCTTCACGCTGGCCAGCAGCATGCGGTGGAAGCTGCGCGCCAGCCCCGCGTCGATGCCCATCATGCGGTTGTTCGAACTGGCGGTCATGAGTTCCTGCTCGACCGACACGTTGTTGCCGGAGTGGCTGGAGGCCCAGCTGCCCCCCGCGTCGCGGCCCACCGGGCGCGCCTCATCCGGCGGCGGCATCATGTGGAGCGGAGACGTGGCGGCCATCTGCACCGGGGGTCCGTCGAGATAGGCCGAGAAGGACCCGACGCCCTGCGCGCGGTAGCCCGGCGTATCGGCATTGGCGATGTTGGCCGCCGTGACGGCCTGCCGTTCGGAAAGCCATGTCATGTGGCGCGAGGCGAGATCGAAGAGATACACCGCGGTGTCTCCGTGAATAGAGCCTCTCCGTGATAGGCGGAGAAGCTTGTCCAGGCCTTGCCCGCCCGGAGCATCGTGCGGGCATGCGGAAAAACCCGCGGCGCGCGTGATGCGCCAGAGTCAAAAGCTGGCGCAGTTTTCCGCCCTCAAATCCGGATGTGCTTGAGGCCCGTTGCATATCTAGCGGCCCAGCGTATGCCGCGGCAGGCGGCCCGTGCTGTTGAGGTAGTGGATGATTTCGGCCACTGCGCGGTAGAACTCGGGCGGGATCTGCGCGTCAACCTCCACCTGGTCATGGAGGCTTCGTGCCAGAGGCCGGTTTTCGACGAGCGGAACCTCGTGCGCCGTGGCGATCTCGCGGATGGTGCGGGCCATGTGGTCGACGCCCTTGGCCACCACCACGGGCGCGCCTCCCTCCTCGCGCCGGTAGCGAAGCGCCACGGCATAGTGGGTGGGATTGGTGATCACCACACTCGCCTCCGGCAGTTTCTCCAGCATGCGCCGCGATGTGCGCTGCCGGGCAAGTCCGCGGATGCGGGCCTTGATGAAGGGATCGCCGTCGGCTTCCTTCATCTCCTCCTTCACCTGCTGCTTGGTCATGCGCAGGTCGCGCCGCCAGCGGTAGCGCGACCACGCCACGTCGGCGATGGCCAGCAGCAGCGCCAACCCCAGCAGCGGCCGCAACGCGCCCGCCGCGAGGTCGCGCAGCAGGTCCGGCAGCAGCGCCGGGTCCATGGCGAGCGCAGTGACGAACTGCGGCAGATCGCGCCTGAACAGCAGCCACAGGATCACGGACACGGCGGCAAGCTTCAGCGCGGCCTTGAGGAATTCGACAAGGCCGGCGCGGCCGAACAGCCGGTTCCAGCCGGCCAGGGGAGAAATGCGCGAAGGCTTGGGTCTCACCCGCTCGCCCGCGGCGGAGGGCACGTTCTGCAGCAGCGAGGCCAGAATGCTGCCGGCGGCGATGAAGGCGAGCACCGGCAGCAACGGAAGGCCTGCGTCGCGCAGCACCGACACGAGATAGGAGGCGGCTGCCTCCCGGTCGCCGATGCGCATGGTGCCGGCAGCCGCGAGGGCGGTTTGCAGCGCCTCCGTCAGATGCTCCAGCATCCAGCCGCCCAGCAGCAGCAGGGCTCCCAGGCTCGCGGCGATCGAACCGAACAGGATCGCTTCGCGCGCCATCGGCACGTTGCCCTTCTCGATCGCGTCGCTGATGCGTTTCTCGGTCGCATCCTCTGTCCTGCTCTCGCGGTCTTCCTCCTCAGCCATGGGAGGTCAGGCGGCAGTCGCTTCGTCGCTGGGCAGTTCGATGTCGCCGCGCTGCACCATCTCCAGCACCTGTGCCACGATGGCGGCACGCGCCGCATCGCCTTCCTTGGTGCGGACGCCCTTGTCGCTGGCGAGTTCGGCCTCGACCATGCGGCGGGCGCGGGCGCCGAGCGAGGAGAGAGCCACTTCCTTGAGCGCGGCGTCCATGCCCCTCAGGGCCAGCACCACCCGGTCGGTCTGCAGCTTGTCGAACAGCGCCAGCCGCGCCTGCTGGGAGAGCTTGCCCAGATCCTCGAAGGAGAAGATCAAACGCTTGAGTCTGGCGGCCTCTTCCGGCTTCCAGGCGGCCACGCCCGCCAGAATCTCGCCGGACTTCTCGCGGTCCAGCTTGTTCAGCATAGCGGCCAGACGGCCGCGTCCCTCCGCCTCAAGCCCGGCATCCTGGCGCGCCAAGAGGTCCTCCTCCAGCACCTGCTCCACCAGCTTTGTGACGGCGTCCTCGACCGGCTGCACCTTCAGCAGGCGGCGCGCCACCGTGATGCGGAAATCGCCCGGCAGCACCGACAGGCAGCGCGAGGCGAAGTCGCCATCAAGCTTCGAGAGGATGAAGGCAATGGTCTGCGGATGCTCGTCGAGGAGGTAGGGCACGAGGGTGTTCTCCATGCCGCTCTCGAACCGGCGCCAGGCGGGCTCGCCCGCCTGCATGATCTGTGCGCCCAGCATGCGGGAGAGCTCGCTGGGCGAAAATGCCCGCTCGACCATGCCCTTCACGGCGTCAAAATCCGTGCCAAGCCCCAGGGCGCGCGCGAAATTGGCGGCGAAATCGTCCACCAGCAGATCGAGGTCCTGTTTCTCCACGCGGCTGATGGAGGCCGCCGAACTCATGATCGCCTTGACCTCGGAGGAGTCGAACCTCTGCAGCAGCTGGGTTCCGAGCTTGTCGCCCAGCGCAAGCAGCAGGATGGCCACCTTCTCGCGGCCGCCACGGCCGGAGAGCGGGACCTGGCCCGGACGCAGTGGCATCTCCATGCTTTCCTCAGGGATCGGCGGCGGGTCCGGCGACCTCGGTAATGGTGAGGCCCAGCCTGCCTTCGGTTTCGTCGACGACGAAGAGGGCGCCGCGCGCCACCTCGCGCCCGTTCACCAGCATGCGCGCCGGGGCGCCCAGTTTTTCGTCCAGCGTCAGCGTCGTGCCGGGGGCGAGCTTCGCCACCTGCGACAGCGGCAGCCGCGCCGACCCGATCACGACCTGCACGGACACCGGAATGCGCAGCACCGCGCCCGGCAGCGAGGATACCGCGGATCCGGTATCCGGCGTTTGCGGGTCCGGAGTTGCAAGGTCTGGCAATTGCTCGCCGAAGCTGGTCATCATTTTGTCGTCCTGGAAGGCATCTTCCTGCCGTGCAGTGTGGCAAATCCGGCTTGCGGGAAGGTGGTCACGCGAGCGCCGTGGTGATGGTGACGGCATATCTGTCGCCCGTGCGGCCGAGCGTGGCCTCATAGGCCGCGACACCGCCGCTCCACAACGTCACCGGGCTGCCGGCGGTGGCGGTGAGTGCGATCAGTTTTCCGGGCCTCAGTCCGGCAATGGCATCGAGCGTCAGCATCTCGGGGCCCAGCGTCACCTCCAGGCTCACCATCGAGCGTCCCACTTCCTGCTGCAGCATCCTTTGCTGCATGGCGCCCGCCGCCGCCGCACCGGCGCCGGCCATGTCGAGTTCGCGCTCCAGTTCGGCGCGGCTGAAGAAAAGGGATATCTCGCCGCTGTAGCCGAAGACATTCAGCATAAAGCGCAACTGCGCAACACCCGTGCCCACCTCGATTCCCGGCGGCTCGCCGTCAAACAGGCTGAAGGGGCGCATCAGCGCATCGCCCAGCGACTCCGTCAGCTGACGCGCGAGGGTGGCCTGCGCCAGCCGCAGAACGCCGTGCTCGATCTTGGAGAGTGGCCGGCCGGACATCTCGAAGGCCGGCTCCGCACCCGTCCCGCCCATGGCCACTTCGATAACTGCGGATGTCGCCGGCCGGTCCAGCAGCAGCAGTGCCGTCAGCGAGCCGCGCTCGGATTCGAAGCGCACCAGGCGGCCTTCGGCGCCGGCGCCCGTGGCCGCATCCTCCTTCACGCCATCCGGCGCAACGCGCCATGGCGCAGGCCGCCACGCCGTCAGCCCGCTGTTCAGGCCGAGGGCGATGCCCGCGGTAAGTTTCGCCAGTCCCGGCAGCTCCGCCAGCGCGGCGCGCGGCGCGTTCCTGAACAGGCTTGCGTCGAGGGACTTCATCTCAGGCGGCCTTGGCATCCGCCGAGCCGGAGTTCATCGTCTCCTGCTCAACTTCCGAAATCGAGGGGCGCTCATAGGCGGAGATGGTCTTGCGGCCATGCTCCAGCGCCACCTGAGGCATGGCCCCGTTCATGAAGGCGAGCAGCGTCTGCTTGATGATGACATAGAGCCGCACCTTCTTCTCGCGCACCGTCTTCACCTTGGAGGCGAGCGGACCGAAGATTCCATAGGAGAAAAGGATGCCTGCAAATGTGCCCACCAGCGCCGCGCCAATGAGGTGGCCCAGCACTTCGGGCGGTTGGTCGAGGGCGCCCATGGCCTTGATCACGCCCAGCACCGCGGCCACGATGCCCAGCGCGGGGAGAGCGTCGGCAACCGCCGACAGGGCAAGGTAAACCTTCAGTTTGTCGCGCTGGATGGTCTGGATCTCCTCGTCCATCAGCGCCTCGATTTCATGGGTGCGGGCATTGCCGATGATGATGAGCCGGCAGTAGTCGCAGATGAAGTTGGTCAGGTCCTTCTCGGCCAGAATCTTTGGAAACGCCTTGAAGATTTCGGATTCGCTTGGGTTGTCGACATGCACCTCCATCTCGGTTCGCGTCTTGGTTCGCAGCTCCCGCATCAGCGCATAGAGGATGGCCAGCGTGTCGAGATAGTCGCGCGGTTTCGGCGTTGCCTCCTTGATGGCCTCCATGACGCCCTTGAAGGTGTCCTTGACCACTTTCATCGGATTGGCGACGAAGAAGGTCCCGATGGCGGAACCCAGGATGATCACATATTCGAAGGGTTGCCAGAGCACGCTGATGTGGCCCCCCATCGCCGCAAAGCCGCCGAGAAGGCAGCCGAAAACGATGACCATGCCGATGGCGAAGCTCATGAGCGCGGTATCCTTCACGCCTGGTGTTCATGCCTTTGGCTAGGGTGCGCGGCTTGCGCGGGCCTGTCGGCGGCGCTCTTCAGGCCGGGGCAAGGCCCGCCGGTCATTCTGCGGGTGGAGGAAAGCCCATGTTCGGCACTGTCGCCAGATTTCAGCAGATCGCGCGCAATATCGACAAGACGCTCGGCGCCCTTTCGCAGCGGCCGGACGTCAAGCGCGAGGCGGATTACTACCTCGCCAATATCCGCAGGGTGAAGTCGGCGGACGAGTTTCTGCGCAACGACCGTCTCTACAATTTCGCGATGACGGCCTTCGGGTTGAAGGACATGATCTACGGCAAGGCCTTCATGCGCAAGGTGCTCACCGAGGGCGTGGATGACCAGAAAAGCTTCGCCCTGCAGCTTGCCGATCCGCGCTTCCGCGATTTCGCCGAGACCTTCAACTTCGCGCGCTATGGCGGCACAGCCACGGCCTTCGAGCGCGCCCAGCAGGGTACGGTCGATCGCTTTCTGCGCATCCAGCTCGAGGCCGATGCCGGCCGGAGCGACGAGGGCGTGAAGCTGGCTCTCTATTTCCAGCGCAAGGCTCCGGATGCGAAGAGCGTCTATGGTTTGATGGGCGATCCCGCTCTGTACAAGGTGGTGCAGACGGCGCTGGGCCTTCCCGCGGCCTACTCCAACACGGACATCGACAAGCAGGCGGCCTTCATAAGCGCCAAGATCAACGTCGAGGATTTCAAGGATCCGGTGAAGCTCGACAATTTCCTCACGCGCTTTGCCGCGCGCTGGCAGGCGGCCAACGGGGTTCCTGGAGCCACGGTGCCGCAAGTGGGGCTTGCCCGCCCCACGCTGGCCAGCTTCGACAATTCCCTGCTGCTCAGCATGCAGACGCTCCGGGGCTATGGCCGCTGATGGACATCAACGCGCCCGTCGGCCTCTCCGGTCAGATCGCCCTTGCCCGGCGGCTTGAGACCATCGCCAGCAATGTCGCCAATGCCGGCACCGCCGGCTATAAGTCCGAGGCGGTCACCTTCGCCACGGTGGTGTCGAAGACCCAGCCATTCCAAACCAGCTTCGCCTTCGGCGGCGGCCCGCACGTGGATCTGTCCGGGGGAGGTTTCAAGCAGACCGGCAATCCCCTTGATGTGGCGGTGCGCGGCCAGGGCTTCCTCGCCATCGCCACGCCGCAAGGCGCCGCCTACACCCGCGACGGGCGCATGCAGATGCTGCCCACGGGCGATATCGTAACCCTCGAAGGTCACGCCGTGCTCGACGCCGGCGGCGCGCCGCTCACCGCCGATCCCGATGGCGGCGCGCTGGACATCGGCAATGACGGAACCATGCGGCAGAACGGGCGCACCATTGGCGCGCTTGGGCTGTTCACCCTCGATTTCGCAAGGGGCTACAGCCGCTATGAGAATTCCGCCTTTATCCCGGCAGCGGCCGCCGTGCCCGTCGATGATTTTGCCCGCGACGGCATTGTGCAGGGCTTCGTGGAAGAGTCGAACGTCAATCCGGTGCTGGAGATGACGCGGCTGATCGCCGTGCAGCGCGCCTTCGAGGCGATGAGCGCCAGCCTCGAGCAGCGCGACCAGGCGCTGCGCGAAACCATCCAGGGCCTCGGCGCCCGCGGCGGGTGAGCATGACGGCCACAGGCTCCCGGCTTCCCCTGCAGGCGCTTGCCCGGCGTATCCGCGCCGCCGCGCAGGACTTGCCCTTCGCGCGACCGGTGGGAGAGGTGCGCAGCCTGGGACCTTCGGTCGTCGAAGTCGGCGGGCTGTCACGCAGCCTGCAGCTCGCCTCGCTCGTCGAGATCGGCACGGCGCGTGGCGCGGTGCTGGCGGAGGTGATCCGCCTGGACCATGACGTGGCGCAGTGCAAACCCTATGACCAGCGCGCCTCCGTGGCGCTCGGCGATCCCGTGCATCCGCGCGGCGAACTTCTCTATTATCCGCATCAGAGCTGGCGCGGCCGCATTATCGATGCGCTGGCGCGGCCCGCCGACGGCGGCGAAGCCCTGGTGCGGGGCGGGCGCGCCGTGCGGCTGGCGTCCGCACCTCCCGCGGCCATGTCGCGCCAGATCGTGTCGAAGGGATTCAGCACCGGGGTGCGGGTGCTCGATGCCTTCACGCCCCTCTGCCTCGGCCAGCGGCTCGGCGTCTTCGCGGGATCGGGTGTCGGCAAGTCCACCCTGCTGTCGATGATCGCGCGGGCCTCCGCCTTCGACAGCGTCATCGTGTCGCTGGTGGGCGAGCGCGGCCGCGAGGTGAGAGAATTCGTCGAGCACACGCTGGGTGCTGCGGCGCAGACGGCGGTTACGATCCTCGCCACAGGTGACGAGAGCGCCATGATGCGCCGCCTTGCCCCGCAGCTGGCGACCGCGCTTGCCGAACACTTTCGCGACCTCGGGCAGAATGTGCTGCTGATCATGGACTCTGTCACGCGCTATGCCCATGCCTGCCGCGAGGTGGCGCTGGCGGCGGGAGAGCCCCCGGTGGCCAGGGGATATCCGCCATCCGTCTTCAGCGACCTCCCGCAGCTTCTGGAGCGCGCCGGCCCCGGCATCGGGGGTCAGGGCGCCATCACCGGCATCTATGCCGTGCTCGTCGATGGCGACGATCACAATGACCCCGTGGCCGACACGGTGCGCGGCACGCTCGACGGCCATATCGTGCTGGATCGGGCCATTGCCGAGCAGGGCCGCTATCCGGCGGTCAATCTGCTCTCATCGCTGTCGCGGCTGGCGCAGCGGGTGTGGACCGCCGACCAGGCCAGGGTGGTGCAGGAACTGAAGCGCCTCGCCGCCCGCTTCGAGGATACACGCGACCTGCGCGCCATGGGTGGCCATGTGCCGGGAGCGGATGCGGAACTCGACCGTGCTGTTGACCTCATCCCGAAGCTTTACAGGGTGCTGGGCCAGCAGGCCGCGGACCCGCCGTCGGCCGATCCGTTCCGCGAGATTGCGGCGGCCCTGTCAGGCAGCCTCTGAGGCGGCCTGCTCGCGGTTCAGCAGCTGATAGCCAAGGTAGCGCTTGGTATCGATCGGGTCGTAGCCCAGCATGTTGCGCAGTTTCTTGCGCAGCTTGCTGATGTGGCTTTCCACCACGCTCTCCTCCACCTCGTCGTCGAACAGGCCGTAGACCGCATTGAAAATCTGGTTGCGGCTCACGCGCCGGTTCCGGTTGGCGGCGAGATACTCGAGGATGCGCCGCTCGCGCCGCGGCAGCACCAGGGTGCGCCCCGCCACCTCAGGGTCGCGACCGTCGTTGAACACGCGCAGGTCACCGAGGTCGGTGGCCTTGCTTGCGGGCGTGGTGCGGCGGCGGATGGCGCTGATGCGGGCAATGATCTCGCGGGCATGCACGGGCTTGCGCACCACATCGTCCGCGCCGGCCGCGAAGAGCTTGAGCGTCGATTCGAGGCCCGTCGAATCGTTGAGCGCAATGGCCGGCGCCTCGGAGCGTGTCTTGATCGCCCGGGTCACCGTCTCGCGCTGCAGGAAATCGCCGAGGATGAAAGCCTCGACGGCGGCGAGGTCGGGGCCGCTGGTGGAGTGAAACCAGTTGGCGAAATCCGTGGGGGTGAAGCTCGCGGCGGAAATACCCTCCCGGCCGAAGCTGTTGCGATAGGCGTCTGTCACCTCGATGCGGTCGTCCACGAGAATGATCATGGTGGCAATATGCTTTCCCTGTTGGCGAGCCCGGCGAAAGGACTCACGCGGTTGACAGCGCCAGTTTCAAGAACAGCCCGTTAATATTTAGTTAAAATATAGTAGTATTATAAATTGATACTGGAAATAAGATAGTCTTCCAAGCTTATTCATCACGGTATTTGTTTTTATAACAGTAAGTGTAAAAGATGTTACCAGGTGTATTTGCCAAACTGAAGCAAAGAAATGGAAAGCGTTCAATCTTGTTTGAACACGACAAAGATGTAAATGAATTGTCATACACTCTTGACGGCAGATTCCCGCAATGTTTAAAGTTGCACTCCGGTGAATTGCTCAACTGTGAGGAGATGCAAGGCCATGGACAATCAGATCGACGACGGCACGGTTATGTCGTCAGGAGGCAGTGTTCTCCCGCAGGACGGCTTTCTGTTCATTGGGGAATTGGCCAAGCTGACCGGCACGGATCCCAAGACGATCCGCTTCTATGAGCGGGTCGAACTCATCTCACCGCCCCGCCATGGCCGCTTCCGCACCTATCTGGCAAGCGATGTGCGCCGCCTGAAGAATATCCTCACGCTCCGCCGCCTGGGTGTGCCGATCGCCCAGATCCGCGAGATCCTGGACATGCTCACGCCGGAGGAAGACGTGCTGGCGAGCGAGAAGGCCATTCGCCACCTCAAGCAGCACCTCGATCTGCTCAAGAACCGTCAGGACGAACTGAAACTGCAGATCGAAAAGACCAACAGTGCTCTCGAAAGTCTCGTTGCCTAGCCCATGTTCCGTTCAGGCGGAATCGCCTGAACGAAAAGAACATGCGCCAGATCAAAAGCTTGAGCATGATCTTATCGCAAAAGCGGTTCCACTTTTGCGGATCATGCGATACAGCATTTTCAGCTCAAGTGGACACCGGTTGACCGTCGAAAATGCGACCAAGCAAAGAGATGGAGCAGGTTTCGATTCCACTGAACCGAAACCTGCTCCTGCCATCTTTTCCAGAAGGCTTTGCTGGTTCATCATGCCGCCGGTCACCGGTGGTTCTCCGGTCTGGGGTTGAGGTCGCAACCAGACCCAGCCGGAAACTCCGGTGAAGACCGAAAGCCGTTCGCTCGCCTCAGCGCTTCCCGGGCGCTCATCGTGAACGGCTTCGCCTCCAGAATTCACTCCACGCCCTGGGTCACAATCGTCGCGCGAAACCCAGCCTACATGGCGCGGATCATCGCAAACACCCCTCAACCCGGATTCGGGGCCGTGGCGTTGCCCCGCAAAAGCTTGAAATTCGCAACGAATCAGCCACAGATGGAGGGTGTAAAGCGTTTCGGGTGTGGCAACGGCAGCGAGGAGACAGACCAGCCAAGAGCTAGTTTCTGGAACCACTCAAATCACATCAGCCCCGTGCGCCCTCAGAACCCGCACGGGGCATTTCGTTTGGCTTGATTGTGTGGAGCCCCGGCGCTAAGCCAGCCCAAAGGCGGGCGATTAGCTCAGTTGGTAGAGCGCTTCGTTTACACCGAAGATGTCGGGAGTTCGAGTCTCTCATCGCCCACCAGCCTGCAAGCCGTCTCCCGTGAACAATCATCTTTCATGCGATCTGGAACCGGTGCGGGCGAGATGATGGCGTCACGATGACGCTGGCAATCAGGCTCAAAGAAGCCTCCGCCAGGTGAGGGGAAGGCGGGCGTTGCAGCAGATAACTGGCTCGATGGCGGCGCATGTCGCGGTTGGTGGCGGGCGTCATGCGGCGTTTCCGGTCGGAGGTGGAGACCCTGATCCTGCAAGAGAGCGGGGCGTTGCGGCGGCGATATGCGGCATCGGCGGGAATGCGGGCGTGTGGCCGCCGCTTCCCGCGACACCGTCTTCGACAGCCGCAGGAACTCAGGGTTCATATTGATGATCTGGTCCCGGGGCGTGACCGGAACAGGTCCAACTCGCCCGACCCGCGCCGCTCAACCGGTTTCATCCCCGAATCCCTCCGCCGTTCGCCCTCCAGAGTGAGCAGCGCTTCGCGACCGTCGTGGACCGCAAGTTGGGATTGCAGGGAAACCTCAGCCACCGCCCCGCTTTCCAGCAAAAGCGAAGACTTCAAACGACGCGGTCAGGGTCTGAACTCAATGGCTGGGGAATTGTTCACGGGGGGCCATTTCAACTCACACTGGACGATAAAGCCCTTGGAGAGCATGATCCGCAAAAGTGGAACCGGTTTTGCGACAAGATCATGCTCAAGCTTGTGATCTGGCGCACGTTCTTTTTGTTCACGCGATTCCGCCTGAACGGAACATGCGATAGCCTCACCTCATGACCCACGATTTGCTGACCCCGGAAGAGATGTACCGGGCCGATGCGCTGGCCGTTCAGGCCGGCGTGCCCTCTCTCACGCTGATGGAGACCGCCGGGCGGGCGGTGGCGGACGAGATCGTGCGGCGCTATGGGGCGCGGGCCACGCTGGTGTTGTGCGGACCGGGCAATAATGGGGGCGATGGCTTCGTGGTGGCGCGCCACCTCAAGGCCTGGGGCTGGCCGGTGCGGCTCGCCCTGCTGGGTGATCGGGCGGCGCTGAAGGGCGACGCCGCGGCGATGGCGGCGCGCTGGGGCGGACCGGTGGAGGCGGTGGGCGCGATGGCCGGGGCGGGGCTCATCGTCGATGCGCTGTTCGGGGCCGGGCTGTCCAGGGATTTTCCGGAGGCGCTGGCAGGCGCGATCAACCGGGCGGGCTGCCCGGTGGCAGCGGTGGACGTGCCGTCGGGCCTCGACGGGCTGACGGGCCAGCCGCGCGGCGCCAGCGTGAGGGCGGAAGTTACCGTCACCTTCTTCCGCAAGAAGCCCGGCCATGTGCTGCTGCCGGGCCGCGAATTCTGCGGCGAGGTGGTGCTGGCGGACATCGGCATTCCGGATTCTGTTCTGCGGGACATCCGCCCAGGGAACGCCATCAATTGCGAAATCCACCATCCGGAACCGGCGCTGGGCGGCCACAAATATGGGTGCGGCCATGCCGTGGTGGTGTCCGGCGGGCCGCTCAACACCGGGGCCTCGCGGCTGGCGGCGGAGGCGGCGCTGAAGTCGGGGGCGGGGCTGGTGACCCTCTGCGGCCGGCGCGAGGCGCTGCTGGTTCAGGCATCACACGTCACGGCTGTCATGTTGTCCGACATGGATCTGTCGGCACTGCTGGCCGACAGGCGCAAGAATGCCGTGTGCATCGGCCCGGCGGCGGGGGTGGGGGCCGGCACCCGTGACCTGGTTGAAACAGTGCTGCTCAGCGGGGCGGCGGCGGTGCTCGATGCCGACGCGCTGACCTCCTTCGCGGAGGAGACCGGGCGGCTGTTCCGCCTCATCGAGATCGTCCCTGGGCGGCCCGTCGTGATGACGCCGCATGCCGGAGAATTCGGGCGTGTTTTTGCGGGACTCGACGCAACAGGTGAGTCGAAGCTCAAACTGGCCCGGACAGCGGCGGAGCGGTCCGGCGCGGTGGTGGTGCTGAAGGGGGCGGACACGGTGATCGCCGCACCCGATGGCCGCGCCCGGGTGAATGTCAACGCGCCGCCCTGGCTCGCCACGGCGGGTTCCGGCGACGTGCTGGCGGGGGTCGTGACGGCCATGCTGGCGCAGGACCTGCCGGGCTTCGAGGCGGCCTGCGCGGCGGTGTGGCTGCATGGAGAGGCAGCGGGGCGCCACGGACCGCGCGGGCTCACCGCCGAGACCCTGATCGGTTTCCTATGAACCGTCCGCTCGTCCTGCTGCTCATCACCGGGCTGGCCTTTGGCTGCAATTTTCCGCTGGGCAAGCTCGCCGTGGCGGCGGGGGTGAACCCGGCGCTGTGGGCGGCGGTGATTTGCCTCGGCGCGGGCTGCGCGGTGGGGGTTGCGGCGTGGCTGTTCGAGGCGACCGGCGGCGCGGCGCCCGGTCTCTACCGCTATGCGGCCATCTCCTCCGTCATCTCCAACGTCATCCCGCTGGCCCTCACTTTCGCGGCCATCCCCCATATCGGCAGCGGGCTGGCGGCGATCCTGGTGGCGACCTCGCCGGCGACGACCGCCATTCTCTCCATGGCCTTCCGGGTGCGGCCGCCGGGTCCGCTGGGCCTTGCCGGTATTGCGGTGGGTCTCGCCGGAGCGGTGACCATCATCATCGCCCGCAATGCAGGGTTCGGCGCCACGGAGTCGCGTTGGCTGCTGCTGGCGGCGCTGATACCGGTGTTTCTGGGAGCGGGCAACGTCTACCGCACGGTTGCCTGGCCGAAGGGAGCAGGGCCGATGCGGCTGGGCGCTGCCATAAACCTTTCCGCCGTGCTGCCGCTCCTCGTGCTGGCCGGCCTCGGGGGCGGGCTGAACCTCGCCCCGCTGAGCTCCATTCCGGGCCTCGTGGCGGCCCAGCTTGCGGCCTCCACCATCATGTATCTCACCTTCTTCCGGCTGCAGGCGGTGGGCGGGCCCACCTACCTCTCCCAGATCGGCTATGTGGCCGCAGCCGTCGGCGTCGCCGTTGGGGTGTGGTTTCTGGGTGAGCGCTATCCGCCGCTTGTGTGGGCGGGAATCGCCGTTGTGGCGCTGGGGATCGGGCTCACCACGCTGGCGCAGGCGAGGGCGCCTAGGAGCCTGTCTGGAAAACAGCCTAGACGGCGGGGATAGAATTTGATTCACTCGGGTTATGAGCAAGACATTTCGATCGTGGGAAGTAGATCAGGCGTGGCTTTTGCCGGCTTCGGTTCATGACTTTGTGCCGCCTGG
>NZ_JADCDA010000079.1 GCF_020252405.1 Aestuariivirga sp. | reverse complement strand
TCAGACCAACAAAAACCGACGGCGCCTACCACGTCCATTACCGCCACCAACGCATCGCCAGCTTCGACCTCGCAAAGCCAACCCAACAATGCTAAAACCGTTACCTATGTCCCCGAACACCCGTTACCTATCTCCCCGGTCTGTACACCCACGAGGGGGAGGGAAATCCTAATGGAGTCAATTGACCGCCCGCCGCTCCAGGGCGCCAGCCCTGGCCCGGGTGTTGGCAATAATGGTCGCTACTGCGAGAAGGCCTTGTCCGGCGGCGGGGAAATGATCACCGGTGCCCCGGGCGGGTTGGCGAGGATCACCGGGCCGGGTTTCGGCGGCTTGCGGATGTTGGGTGACGGGCGGGTGGGCGCCGCATCGTTGTTCTGCCCGAAGACCGGTCTCGACCCTCGCGCATCCGCCGTCCTGCGCCAGGTCCTGATCTCGCGCATGCGCTGGCGCATCTCCTGCTTGTTGATCTCGGCATTGGCGGCGCGCTCCGCCTCGATCTGGCGGCGGAGCCGGTCTGCCGCCATCACCTGCATCTCGCCCTGAACCTTGAGCTCGCGCTTGCGCAGCAGCAGCTCGTCACGCTGGGCGTAATAGGCCTGGAGCCGCGCCTCGTCCTCGGCGCGCTGCCTCTCTTCCTCCCGCGCCAGGCGCAGCTGCTCCTGCTGCAGGCGCTCAAGCTCGCTGATGCCCTGCTGCATGAGGCTGACGCCGAGCGAAGTGGCGATCTCGGAATTGTCCTCGCTCCTCACCAGCGCCAGGGGCGGCCCGGCATAGGCGACGCTCATCCGCGGCAGGTTGGGCCGTGCCTTGAGGGAGACGCCCACCTCCATGTCGATCTCGCCCTGCGCCAGGTCGGCGACCGTTTTCACATAGACGCCGGCGTCGTCATCGACGTGCTGCACGGTCGCGAACGTCATCTCGCCGCCGGCAAGGCCGATGATGCCGCTGACCGCGCCGAATGCGAGGCCCGGACCCTGGCGCATCGCCGCGAAGGCGGCGGCGATGGCGCTGGCGTCCTTCGCCGCATTGAGCGCGGTGGTGAAGGCCGCCGGCGTGACACCGGGCAAGGTGAAGCCCTCCAGCGCGAATTGACCCTGGCCCTGCGCAGCGGCAAGCGCCGCGGCGGGGCTGCGGCCCTCGCTGCGGAAAGTAAGGTCCACCTCGCCCACGCCCGCGGCAACCGGCCCTCCCGCCGCCAATGCCAGCTGCCGCGCGAGATCGACCGGCATGCGCATCTTGCCGGAAAGCACGCGGCTTTCCGCCGTTCCCGTCGACGTGAGATCAAGCTGAGCGCCGCGCCCGCCCTCATCCTTGCCGAGCATGGCAAGGTGAATTTCGCCGGGCTTCGCCGCGATCCCCACCGAGGCGCTCCTCGCCGTGAAATGGCGGTGCACGTCCAGCGATGCCGGTGTCAGCCACAATTGCCCGGTGAGGCCGAAGGGCAGCGCGGTGGCAAAGCCCGTCTCCAGCCCGCCGCCGGGGCCGGACCAGTCAAGGAAGGTTGCGGCCATCAGGTCGCCAAGGCGCAGCGTGCCGGTGTCGAGCCGCGCGTCCAGCACCATGGCGGGCGTGAGGCTCGCCGCGCCGCTGAAGGGCGCGGCGCCGAGGCGGCCATTGATTTCCGCGAGCGTCCACTTGCCATCGGCCCAGCCCAGCGCCGCATCCCCCACCAGCACACCGCCGGCATAATCCGCCACCGGCAGGCCCGACGCCGCGAAGAGCGGCGCCGCATCGGTGGCCCGCAGCGCCAGCTTGCCGTTGATGCCAAAACCTTCCGCCAGCGGATCGAAAGCGCCCTCGTAATCCAGCCGCCCGCCCAGCGCCTGCAGTGTCGCCGTGGCGTCGAAGCCCGCCGCCATGCGGCCCCGCGCCGCGAGGGCGATGCTTGCGGGCAGCGCATCCTGCCCCAGTGGCGCGAGGCCGATGAGCGCGAGGACGGGACGCGAAGCCGCCGCATCGATCTTCGCAGTCCCGGTGAAGCTGTTGTCCGGCGCGACGCTGCCGGAGGCGGCAAGGGTAAGCGGGCCCGCCGTGCCGCCGGCCTTGAGCGTGATGACGGAGCCCCCCTTCCCCGGATTCACGCCGAGATCGGCGCGCAGCACGGTGGCGCCGGGGTTTTGCGCCCATGGCGGCAGGCCGGCGGCGCCTGCCAGCCCCATCAGCCTGATCAGTTCGCCCGGGTCACCGGCCTTGATGTCGAGACTGATGGAACCGTCCGCCCCCTTGCCATTATCGAGGATGAGGCCCGAGGCCGCCACACTGGCGCCGCCCACCGCCCCGATGCTCAGTGTACGGAGGTCCATGCCATTGGCCCCGGACTGCAGGTCGAGCGTCACGTCCCTTGCGGTCACCCCGTTCATGGCGAGTTCGCCGGCCTTGACCATGAGGCGAAGGTCCGGCGCATCGGGCCGCGGCAGCAGCGCGCCGAGAAGCCCGTCCGCGCCCTGTTGCGCCGCGGCCTGGATGGCCGGAATGCCCTGCGGCGCATAGGCATCAAGGTCGAAGCGGCCGCTTTCGGCATCGACATCCACCGCACCCCGCCCGGCTGAGGTTACGGCGAGCGAACCCTTGCCCGGCTCGCCGTCGAGTTCGAATTGGCTCCCCGTGAGGCGCAGGCCCTGCGGCGCGAGGCTGAGGCCGGTCTGCAGCTTGAGGCGGCCGCGGCTTCCGGTCCACAGCGGCGCGAGGCCTTCTTTCAGGCCGGGCCACAGCCACAGCGTGAATTCGCGCAGGTCATTGACCTCAAGGCCCAGGTCGCCCGACAGCTCACCGCCGCCAGGCGCGGTGAAATAGCTGCCCCTGAACAGCATGTCGCTGCGCCCGGGCAGGCCGGATGCAAGACGCTTGATGCTGAGCCGGTCGCGGTCGGCGGCAATGACGAGTTCGACATTGTCGAAGCTCTGGCCCCCGCTTCTGAGCGAGGTCACCCTCACGCTGCCCCCGAGGCTCATGTCCTGCGGCAGCAGCGCCAGAAGGCCGTCAATAACCGCGATGCTGCCCGCCTGGCGCAGCACATCGCGCGACCTCGCGCCCGCCAGTTCGTCGAGGTCGAGAACCGAGGCGGAGAGATCGGCAACCGCGTCGATATGACGGCCAAAACTGAGCGACGCGGACCCGGTGGCGATGGCGGTTGCATCGGCCGGGTCATCACGCGCCAGCTCGATGTCGGTGAAATCGACCCGGTCGAGATTGCCACTGGCCCTGGCGGTGAAGATCAGCGGGCGGAACTGACCCCCGGCATCGCCCCCGCCGCCCTCTCGCTGCGCCGACGATACCTGAACGCTGCCCTGGGCCAGTCCGTCCTTGTAACTGCCATCGAAGCTGTAGACGCCACCCGAATTGTCCGCCGCCTGCAGCTTGACGCCGAACAAAAAGGGCTGGCCCTTCACATAAGCCGCGGTGTTGAGCGCGATGTTCACCGGCGTGCCGTTGTAAACAGCCCCGGCGCGCAGCCGCCATGGGCCCGCGACACCGGGCGAGGCGACGTCAGCGTCAATGCCATCGAGCGTCACCGTCTCGTCGCGGCGGCGGTCACGGAATTTCACCGTGCCGCCGGTGAGCGCGATCCTGTCGAGCCTGACGCGCGAGAGGATGTCGCTGTTGACGAGGTCAGCCGAGGGCTCGAGCATCCAGTTGCCCTCGCCCGTTTCCAGCCGTTCCATGGTGAGTTCCGGCTGCTCGATGGCGATGCTTTCGACGTCGATGCCGCCCTGCAGCAGACCCTGCAGCGTCATGTTGACCGTGAGCCGCCGCGCCGAGGCGAAGTCCCTGGCGTCCATGCTCTCCGGGCTGCCGACACGGAGGTTTTCGATGGTGAGGCGCGGCCACGGGAAGAGCCGCGCCGAAACAGGCCCGTCGATGACAACCCCGCGGCCCGTCAGCTTCCTACCATAGGCCTCGAGGTCGGCGCGGTAGCTATTCCAGTCGATGACGAAGGGTGCGGCCAGCAGACCCGCAACCAGCATGACCAGCAGGATGCCGAAATAGAGAACGGGGGATTTCCACACCGTCCTTCGCCCCGGGTTCTGTCGCTTGCGGCGGGCCATCAGAGGGCGGCGTTCTTGCCGGGGTTCATGATATTCTCCGGGTCCAGCGCGCGCTTGATCTGCTGCATGAAGGCCAGCGCGGGGCCATGCTCCCTGGCGAGATAGGCGCGCTTGCCCGAGCCGATGCCATGCTCGCCGGTGCAGGTGCCGCCCATGGCGATGGCGCGGTCGATCATGCGGCCATAAACGTCCTTCACGCGCTTGTATTCTTCGGCATCCGACCGGTCGCAATAGAGCACCACGTGAAAATTGCCGTCGCCCACATGGCCGACGATGGGGCCATAGAGGTTGTTGGCGGCAAGATCGGCCTGGGTTTCCGTCACGCAGCGGGCGAGCCGCGAGATCGGCACGCAGACATCCGTTGCGAAGGCCTCCTTGCCCGGCATCAGCGCCTTGGTGGCCCAGAAGGCGTCATGCCGCGCCTGCCACAGTTTCTGCCGCTCCTCCTCCCTGGTGGCGATGCCGCAGGGGCCACCGCCCAGCTCCCCGGCGATGGCCGCGAAGGTTTCCGCCTGCTCCTGCGCGGACGCCTCGGTGCCATGGAATTCGAGGAACAGCGTGGGCGCAACCGTGAGGCCGAGATTGGAATAGGCGTTGAAGGCCTTCACGTGCTCGGCATCCACCAGCTCGATACGGGCCACCGGAATGCCCATCTGGATCGCCGCAATCGTGGCATCGCAGCAGGCTTCGACCGAGGGAAAGGGGCAGACAGCGGAAACGATGGCTTCCGGAATGCCATAGAGCTTCAGCGCCACCTCGGTGATGACGCCCAGCGTGCCTTCGGAGCCGACCAGAAGGCGGGTGAGGTCGTAGCCGGCCGACGACTTCCTGGCGCGTGAGCCCGTGCGGATGATCTCGCCATTGGCCATGACGGCGGTGACGTTGAGGACGTTTTCCCGCATGGTGCCGTAGCGCACGGCATTGGTGCCGGAGGCGCGCGTGGCCGTCATGCCGCCGAGGCTGGCATCCGCGCCCGGATCGACGGGGAAGAACAGGCCCTGGTCGCGGAGATGGGCGTTGAGCTGCTTTCGCGTGACGCCCGCCTGCACCCGGCAGTCGAGGTCGGAGGCGTTGACTTCAAGGACGTGGTTCATCTGCGAGACATCGATGGAGATGCCGCCGAAGGGGGCGGAGAAATGCCCTTCGAGCGAGGTGCCCGTGCCATAGGGAATGACCGGCGTGCCGTGTTTCGCGCAGGCGGCGACGATCCTCCGCACCTCCTCCGTGCTCCTCACGAAGGCCACCGCGTCGGGCGGTGCGCCGGGGTTCCACGTCTGGTCCTTGCCATGCTGTTCGCGCACGGCGGGGGCAGTCGAGAGACGGTCGCCCAGCCAGGAGCGGATGTCGGCGATGGTCTGAGTTGTGCTGGTCTTGGGAAGCGGGCTATCCATGAAACCGAAACTAACCGCAAACCGGAGTTTTTGCGATGGGTTATCCAGCCCCCTTTACGGGGTCCCTGCTCAAGGTGGAGGACCAGTGGATCGACTATAATGGCCATTTCAACATGGCCTATTACAATGTGCTGTTCGACCGCGCCGGGGACGAGGCCTTCGCCGCGGTGGGGCTGGGGCCGGATTATGTGAAGGAGCGCAACCACTCCTTCTTCACCCTGGAATGCCACAACACCTATGTGCGCGAGCTTCACGCCGGTGATTCGGTGCGGATCGAAACCCAGTTCCTCGACTGCGACGCCAAGCGCGTGCACTATGTGCAGCAGATGTTCCACGCCGGAGAGGGGTGGCTCTCCTGCGTCACCGAGATCATCGTGATGCACATCGACATGGGGATCAAGAAATCCGCGCCCTTCCCGCCCGATGTGATGGAAAAGATCGAAGCAATGCGCGAGGCGCACCGCCATCTGCCGACGCCGCCGCAAGTTGGGCACAAGATTGGCATCCGGAAAAAGGCCTGACACCGCAAGACGTCACATTCGCGCAACATTAACGGCGCATTAAGCCTTCATAACGTGCTGAAGAATCAACGAAGGAGGCGAGTATCATGAACACCGGTCTCAACCTGTTCGCGGAAGCGCTTGTTTTCGTTCACGGGCTCGGCGCCGAATCGGAAGCCGCAAAACATGCCCAGATCTGCGAACGCCTGGGCGATATGGAGACGGCGGAGACGTGGCGCCAGCTTCAGGGCGCCGTCCGCAGCCTGAAGCGCCCCTCCGACTGCGCGAAGCTGCAGGCGGCCTGAAGTTTCGCTTTTCGTTCCCGGAAGCCCTATATTGGTCCGATAGATTCGGACCTTTGGAATGAGCAGCAAGAATTTTGACCTGAATGACTTCGGGGACGGGCAGCCGGGCGACGAGCAGCCCGCCCCCGCGATCAGGCCCGGGGGACTGGCGGCGCGCGCCATGGGTCAGCAGGGGGAACCGCCCTACCTCAAGGGCCTCAACCCCGAGCAGCGCGCCGCCGTCGAGAACACCGATGGGCCGCTCCTCGTGCTGGCGGGCGCCGGCACCGGCAAGACGCGGGTGCTGACCACCAGGCTCGCCCACATCCTGGCCACGGGCAAGGCCTGGCCGGGGCAGCTCCTTGCCGTGACCTTCACCAACAAGGCGGCGCGCGAGATGCGCGACCGCATCGGCGCGCTGATCGGCGGCGCGGTGGAGGGCATGCACTGGCTCGGCACCTTCCATTCGATCGGGGTCAAGATCCTGCGCAACCACGCGGAGCTCGCGGGGCTCCGCTCCGGCTTCGCCATCCTCGACACGGATGACCAGATCAGGCTCCTGAAGCAATTGCTGGATGCCCATGACGTGGACGAGAAGCGCTGGCCGGCCCGCCAGCTCGCCTCCCTGATCGACGGCTGGAAAAACCGCGGGCTGACGCCGGACCGCGTGCCCGCGGGCGAGGCGCATGGCTTCGCCAACGGCCTCGGCGGGCAGCTCTACCGGGAGTACCAGCAGCGGCTGAAGGTGGTGAATGCGGCGGATTTCGGCGACCTGCTGCTCGAGGTGCTGCGCATCTTCCAGGAACACCCGGACGTGCTGAGGGACTATCAGCGCCGCTTCAAATACATGCTGGTGGACGAGTATCAGGACACCAATGTGGCGCAGTATCTCTGGCTCAGGCTCCTGGCCCAGGGCCATAGAAACATCTGCTGCGTGGGCGATGACGACCAGTCGATCTATGGCTGGCGCGGGGCCGAGGTCGACAACATCCTGCGCTTCGAGAAGGACTTCCCCGGCGCCAGGGTGATCCGGCTGGAACGCAACTACCGCTCCACACCGCAGATTCTGGGTGCTGCCTCGGGCCTGATCGCCAAGAACGAGAGCCGGCTTGGCAAGACGCTGCACACCAGCCGCGAGGATGGCGAGACCGTCATCGTGCGCGCCCACTGGGACGGCGACGAGGAAGCCCGCGTCATCGGGGAGGACATCGAGAATTTCCAGCGCAAGGGCGAGAAGCTGAACGATATGGCGATCCTGGTGCGCGCCTCCTTCCAGATGCGCGCTTTCGAGGACCGCTTCATCACGCTGGGCGTGCCCTACCGCGTGATCGGCGGTCCGCGCTTCTATGAGCGCGCCGAAGTGCGCGATGCGCTGTCCTACCTCAAGATCGTCGCCTCGCCCGACAATGACCTGGCCTTCGAGCGCATCATCAACACGCCGAAGCGCGGCATCGGCGACACCTCGGTGAAGCGCATGCATGCCATTGCGCGGGCGCAAGGGGTTTCGCTCTACCGCGCCGCGGAGGCCATGTCGCTCACCGGCGAGCTGCCCGCCAAGACGCGCAGCGCGCTCGCCAAGCTGATCGAAAGCTTCGGTCGCTGGCGGCAGATGGCACAGGGTCTGCCCCATACGGAGCTTGCCGAAATCGTGCTCGACGAGTCCGGCTACACCGAAATGTGGCAGAACGACAAGAGCCCGGAGGCGCAGGGCCGCCTCGACAACCTCAAGGAACTCGTGCGCTCCATGGGCGATTTCGAGAACCTGGCGGGCTTCCTTGAGCACATCGCGCTCGTCATGGACGTCGAACAGTCAGCCGGGGAAGACAAGGTTTCGATCATGACCATGCATGGCGCCAAGGGCCTCGAATTCGGCACCGTGTTCCTGCCCGGCTGGGAGGAGGGCCTTTTCCCCTCGCAGCGCTCGCTCGACGAAAAGGGCCGCGCAGGCCTCGAGGAAGAGCGCCGCCTCGCTTACGTGGGCATCACCCGCGCCAAGCGCCGCGCCACCATTTCCTTTGCGCAGAACCGGCGCGTGCACAATCTGTGGCAGAATGCGCTGCCTTCGCGCTTCATCGACGAATTGCCCGAAGTGCATGTCGAGGTGGCCCCCATGGCAACGAGTTATGGCGGCTTCGGGCTCGGCACCTATGGCAAGAGCCGCTTTGACGAAGAACCCAGGCCTTTCGGCAACAGCTATGCCACGCCCGGCTGGCAGCGCGCCCAACAACGCTGGTCGGAAGGCAAGGCTCAGCGCTCCACCCCCCATTTCATCGAGGGCGAGATGGTGGCGCGGGGCGCCGAGGCGGCGAAATATGCCAAGGGCGAGCGCGTCTTCCACGAAAAATTCGGCCATGGCGTGATCAGCGCTGTGGAGGGCAACAAGCTGACCATCGACTTCGACAAGGCGGGCGAGAAGCGGGTGATCGACAGCTTCGTGACCAGGGCCTGAGCCGCGCGGCTCAGGCCGCCACCTTCTTGCCGCTCACCGCCTCGCCCGCGCCGGGTGACAGGGCGAGGAACTGCAGGCAGGCCGTGAGCGAGCAGGCCGCCACCGCGGCGAAGGCGATGGTGAAGTCCATCGGCGTCAGCGTCTCATCCGCCCGCCACCACTGCGCGGCCTCCAGCACGAAGGCGGCGAACACCACGCCCAGCGACAGCGAGAGCTGCTGCGCCACGGTGTAAAGGCTGGTCGCATAGCTCACCTGCCGGTGATCGACGTCCGAGTACGACATGGCGTTCAGCGCCGTGAACTGCAGCGAGCGCAGGAAACCGCCGGCGAAGAGCAGCGAGAGCGCCAGCAGATAGGGCGTGGATGACGACAAGAGCCCCATCACCGAGATCGACACGCTGGCCATGACGCCGTTGACCAGCAGCAGCTTGCGGAAGCCGAAGCGGCGGATCATCTTCGCCGCGCCCAGCTTCATCGAGATGGCGCCCGCCGCCGCCACGAAGGTGATCATGCCGGACTGGAAGGCGCTCATGCCATAGGCGAGCTGGAACATCAGCGGCAGCAGAAAGGGCACCGCCCCCACGCCCACCCGGAACAGGCTGCCGCCGACGACGCCGGCGCGGAAGGTTTCGATCCTGAGAAGTGACAGGTCGAGAATGGGGTGCTCGGTGCGCCGTGCGTGGCGCACATAGAGTCCGGCCAGCACCGCGCCGAGGACCATGAGCAGCGTGGGCGTCCAGCCCGGCAGCAGGTCTCGCCCCATGATGGTGAGCCCGAAGATGAAGGACGAAAGGCCGAGACCCGAGAGCAGGAAGCCCACCGCATCGAGCTTCGGCGCCTTGTCGGCATGGATCTCCGGCATCAGCACCGTGGCCAGCACGAAGGCGAGTATGCCGAAGGGCAGGTTCATCCAGAACACCCAGCGCCAGCCGAAACTGTCGGTTATGAAGCCGCCGACGGGCGGCCCCACCAGGGGGCCGATGAGCGCCGGAATGGTGAGCCAGGCCAGCGCATCGACCAGCTCCGCCTTGGGGACGGTGCGCAGCAGGATGATGCGGCCCACCGGCACCATCATCGCCCCGCCGATCCCCTGCAGGGCGCGCGCCGCCACGAGGCCGCCGAGCGAACTCGCCATGCCGCAGGCCAGCGAACCCAGCGTGAACACCGCGATCGCCACCCGGAAGACGTGGCGCGAGCCGAAGCGGTCCGCCAGCCAGCCGCTGACCGGGATGAAGACGGTGAGGCTGAGCAGATAGGTGGTGAAGGCCAGCTTCAGCATGATCGGATCGGTTCCAAGCGACCTGGCGATGGCGGGGAGCGAGGTGGCGATCACCGTCGAATCCATGTTCTCCATGAACAGTGCGGAGGCGATGATGAGGGGGATCAGCCGGGAGGATGACATGGCGCCCAAATACCACGGGCCAAGCTTCCGGACTCATGCCGATAACGCAGGGGCGCCGTGGACCACCCCGGGGCCGCTGCCCCTTTCCGGCCCGATTTCCCGCGTTTATAAGTCGCCTCACACTGAATCGGACCCTTTTGGCGCGCCCCTGCCCGCCTGCCCGCGCGCCCCGGAGCATTTTTGTGTTTGACCGTTTCTTCACCAGGCTCGAGTCGCTGGTCGACCCTTTCCCGCCCGAGCAGCCGGACATGCCGCCCCAGGGCTTCCTCGCCTTCTGCTGGCATTATACGAAGCCGTTCTGGCCGCTGCTGCTGGTCTCGACGCTGCTCTCGGCGGTCATCGCCCTTCTCGAGGTCTATCTCTTCGCCTTCCTCGGCAAGCTCGTGGACCTTTTGACGGCGGCGAACCGCGAAACCTTCTGGGCTGATCACGGCACGCAGCTGATGATCATGGGCGGCGTGGCGCTTGTGCTGCTCCCGGTCCTCAACTTCTTTTCGGAAGCCGTCTCCCACCAGGGCCTGCGCGGCAGTTATGCCATGCGCATCCGCTGGGTGGCGCACCGCTATGTGCTGCGCCAGTCGATGGACTTCTTCACCAATGATTTCGCCGGCCGCGTGGCGACCAAGGTGATGCAGACCGCGCTCGGCGTGCGCGATGCGGTGATGAAGTTCACCGAGGTGCTGGTCTATGTGGCGGTCTATTTCCTCGGCGCGCTGATCCTGGTGGCGGCGGCCGACCGCTGGCTGATGATCCCGCTCCTGATCTGGCTTGCGGGTTATGCCGCTGCCTGCTGGTATTTCGTGCCGCGGCTGGGCAAACTCTCCCAGGTGCAGGCGGAGCTGCGCTCGCTGGTGACGGGCCGCGTGGTGGACAGCTACACCAACATCCCCACCGTCAAGCTCTTCGCCCACGCCGACCGCGAGGACGGTTACGCGCGCGAAGGCATGGACTGGATGCTGAAATCGGTGAACGACTCGATGCGCATGTCGACGCTGATGACGACGGCGCTGCAGATTCTCTCGGGCGTGCTCATCTTCACCATGTCGGCCATGGCGATCTGGCTGTGGCACGCTGGCTCGATTTCAACGGGCGCCATCGCCTTCGCGGTGGGCCTCACGCTGCGGCTGAAGGCCATGTCGCAGTGGATCATCTGGGAAGTGGCGGGGCTGTTCGAGAATGTCGGCGTCATCCAGGACGGCATCGAAACCATCGCCCGCGAGCGCTCCATCAGGGATGCGCCGGATGCGAAGCCGCTGACCGTCAGGAAAGGCGCCATCCTGTTCGATGGCGTGACATTCAACTACGGCAAGCCGCTGATCGCGCGCGACAGGCCAGTGGTGCAGAACCTGACCCTCTCCATCGCGCCGGGCGAGAAGGTGGGCCTCGTAGGCCGCTCGGGCGCCGGCAAATCCACCCTCTCCAACCTGCTGCTGCGCTTCTACGACCTCGAGAAGGGCCGCATCCTCATCGATGGGCAGGACATCGCGCATGTGACGCAGGATTCGCTGCGCGCCGGGATCGGCGTGGTGACGCAGGACACCTCGCTCCTTCACAGATCCGTAATCGACAACATCCGCTACGGCAAGCCGGACGCCACCATGGCCGAGATCGAGGCTGCGGCGCGGAAGGCGCATGCCGACGAGTTCATCGCCACGCTGATGGACCCGAAGGGCCGCCGCGGCTACGAGGCGCATGTGGGCGAGCGTGGCGTCAAGCTGTCGGGTGGCCAGCGCCAGCGCATTGCCATTGCCCGCGTTCTGCTCAAGAACGCGCCCATCCTCGTGCTGGACGAAGCAACGAGCGCGCTGGATTCCGAGGTCGAACAGGCGATCCAGGAGAATCTCTATGCCCTCATGGAAGGCAAGACGGTGATCGCGGTGGCCCATCGCCTCTCCACCATCGCGGCGATGGACAGGCTGGTCATCATGGACAAGGGCGTCATCGTCGAGGATGGCACGCATCGCGAACTGCTCGACAGGGGCGGGCTCTATGCCTCGCTGTGGCAGCGCCAGTCCGGCGGCTTCCTCGTGCAAGACAACGATCTCGCGGCAGCCGAATAAATGGCCTCGGCTCCACGGCGCGGCAACCCCAGCGAAAGCCGGGCGCCAGCTTTGGCCGACGTTACGGCATGTGGCGGGGCCAGAGCATGCTCTCTCTTTGTCTGGTTG
>NZ_JADCDA010000078.1 GCF_020252405.1 Aestuariivirga sp. | reverse complement strand
TGGTCGCGGATCCGGGCCTCGTCGATCTTGATAACTTGCCCCATCGATCTGCCTTCGTTCTCTTCCTTCATGGCCTCTTTCCTTCTTCAATGTGAAAGATGCCGCCGTCTTTGAAAAGTGCGAAAGATTGTGTACGTTATCCATCCGTGCCGGACGGTTGCGGCAGGCTGGCAAGCGTGTAGCCCGCGGGCATGATGAAGCGGATGGTCCAGGAATTGTCCTTTTCGCTCTGGGTCACGGGGGCGGTCATGGCAATCTTGTCGCCGCCGCGATCGCTGGCGAAAATGTAGCGCGCCAGAGGTCCGAAGCCCGCCCGCACGGCCTGGTCGCGGGTTCCGGTGCGGATGACCTCGGCCACGGTCAGCGCCGGGTATGAGCGCATTTCGATGGGCCCGTCGGCCTTGACCACCTCATAGCGCGCCACCTCGACGTTGCGCGTCTGGACATACCAGACGCCGACGAGGCCGATGACGATGGCCAGAAGCGCCAGGGCGAGGAAGGTCAGCATGCGGCGGGCCTTGTGCGGAAAAATGGACATGCCTCAGATACGTCGAAAGTCTTTGTATGGACGTTGCAAGTCTCCCGCCTCATTGTCGGCATCCAGGCGAAGGCCGGGGTGACGCCATTTGGGAGCCAGAGCTGGTTTCGGTTCAGTGGACTCGAAACCTGCTCCATCTCTTTGTTTGGTCGCATTTTCGACGGTCAACCGGTGTCCACTTGACCTGAAAATGCTTTAGCCTCGGCGAAACACTCCTACCCCAGCCCCGGCCCGGCCGGCACCGCCACATGATGCTGCCGCGCGCCGGCCAGGCGGAGGGCGGAAAGGTCAACGGCATGGCCGGGATACCCACACAGCAATTCTGGACAGCAAGCCGGAGTTGAGTCTAGCATCACCAAAAAATGCAAACCGCAGGGGAGGAACCATGGCGGGCAAGAATGATTTTCCCAAGCTTCACAATGCGATGTGGCCTGGCCTCGTCGGCAAGGGGCCGGAGTCGGAGCCGCCCATCGGCCTTGATGCGATGATCGCGCTCACCGCCGCGGCGGAGGTGGATGGCGTGAGGTTCGACGGCATCGACATCTTCCATGCCGCGCCCCACACCAGCATCGACTTCACGGCGGATGAGGCCAAGGCGCTGGCGGAGAAGGCGGCGGGGCACAATCTCGCCATCGGCTCCATCGTCGCTCCCGTCTGGCCACCCGTCGGCGGCGGTTCGGCCATGGGCTCAGCCGAGGACCGCAAGAAATTCGTGGCCAATGTTCGCAAGTCCTGCGAGCTGGGCAAGGCGCTGCGGGACCTGGGGGTCCGCAAATATGGCGTCATCCGCATCGATTCGGCTTCGAGCCCGGCCGACTGGGCCAAGGACCCGGCCGCCAGCACCAAGCTCATCGCCCAGACCTGGCGCGAGGCCTGCGACGTCGCCAGGGACTATGGCGAGCGTCTGGCGGCGGAGGGCGAGATCTGCTGGGGCGGCATGCACAGCTGGAAGGCGATGATCGACACCCTCGAACAGACCGACCGTCCCGGCATCATCGGCTTCCAGGCCGACATGGCCCACACGCTGCTCTACACCATGGGCTACAACGCGCCCGAAGCGGCGCTGCTGCCCGAAGGCTTCGACTGGAAGGACCAGGCCAAGCTCGATGCCGCACTCGTCAGGATGACGGACCTGCTCCGCCCCTGGACCATCGATTTCCACGTCGCCCAGAACGACGGCACGGTGAAGGGCATGGGTTATCATGACAAGACAGGCCGCCACTGCATGGTGACCGACCCCAACGGCCGCCTCGACATCGTGAAGCATGCGGGGCTGTGGCTCAGGAATAAAGACGGCAGCCTTACCAAGGCGATGAAGCACATCTGCTGGGATGGCTGCATGTTCCCCAATGAGGTGATGCTGAAGCAGCAGACCTGGAACGACATCCTCGCAGTGATGATCAAGGTCCGCGACGCGCATGGCTGGGAGGGCTGACCGGATGGCGAAGAAAACCCTCAACATCGGCATGGTGGGCTATGGCTTCATGGGCCGCACCCATTCCAACGCCTTCGCGCAGGCGCCGCGTTTTTTCGATCTCGGCTGCACGCCGGTGCTCAAGACGATCTGCGCCCGCAACGCCGAGAAGGCCAAGGATTTCGCGGAGCAATGGGGCTATGAATCAAGCGTTACAGACTGGCGCAGGCTGGTCGATGACAAATCGGTCGACCTGATCGACATCGCCAGCCCCAACGACACGCATATGGAAATCGCCATCGCGGCGGCACAGTCAGGCAAAATGGTGATGTGCGAGAAGCCGCTCGGCCGCTCAGCCGCCGAATCCGCCAAGATGGTGGAGGCCGTGGAGCGCGCGGGCGTTGCCAACATGGTGTGGTACAATTACCGCCGCGTGCCGGCCGTGACGCTGGCGAAGCAGCTCATCGACGAAGGGCGGCTGGGCAAGATATTCCACTACCGCGCCAAGTTCCTGCAGGACTGGACCATCTCCAAGGACCTGCCGCAGGGCGGCCAGGGCCTGTGGCGGCTTGACGTGGGGGTCGCGGGTTCGGGGGTCACGGGCGATCTCCTCGCCCATTGCATCGACACGGCCATGTGGCTCAACGGCGGCATCTCCTCGGTCACCGGCATGACCGAGACCTTCATCAAGGAGCGCCACCACAACATCACCGGCAAGACGGAGAAGGTGGGGATCGACGACGCGAGCCTGTTCCTGTCGCGTTTCGATAACGGTTCGCTCGGCAGCTTCGAGGCGACGCGCTATGCCCGCGGCCACAAGGCGCTCTATACGCTGGAGATCAACGGCGAGCATGCCTCGATCTTCTGGGACCTTCATGACCTGCACAGGTTGCAGTATTTCGACCATCGCGACGAGGGCCGCACCCGCGGCTGGCGCTCGGTGCACATCACCGACGGCGATCACCCCTATATGAACAAATGGTGGGTGCCCGGCCTGCAGATCGGCTATGAGCACACCTTCATTCATCAGGCCGCCGACTTTATCGACGGGTTGACGTTAGGCAAGCCTGCCGCACCCACCTTCCGCGATGCGCTGGCCACCGATCTCGTCACCGATGCGGTGCTGAGGTCGGCCAAAACCGGCCAGTGGGAGAGCGCCAAGGGCTGACGCCTCAACTTGCACTAAGTTTAGGCAGCAACTGCAAGCGCGACAGCTTTTGCAAGCGCTGAAAGGCGTCTTGCAAATCGTCCGGGACAGGTTAGTCTCTCGCCTAAGAAGAGCCCTCAGGGCCGCTGAACAGGGAATGGGAATGGCAGGAAGCAAGGTTCCAGCGCTGCGTTTGTCGGGGATTTCGAAGTCCTACGGCAAGGTGCGCGCGCTCGACGATCTCTCCTTCGACGTGGCGGAGGGACGCTTCTTCGTGCTGTTCGGGCCCAGCGCCGTCGGCAAGACGACGACGCTGCGGACGATCGCAGGCCTCGTTGCCACCGATGCGGGCCGGCTCGAGATCAACGGGCATGACGTGACGACCGCGCCGATCGCGGGCCGCGGCGTCTCCATGGTGTTCCAGTCCTTCGCGCTCTATCCGCATCTCACGGTCCATGAGAACTTCGCCTATCCCCTGAAGGAAGAGGGCGTTGGCCGGGAAGAGATCGACACGCGCGTCAAGGAGACCGCGGCGATGCTCAAGCTCTCGCATCGCCTGGAGCGCAAGCCCAACACATTGTCGGGTGGCGAGCAGCAGCGCGTGGCGCTGGGCCGCTCGCTGATCCGCCGGCCGAAGATCCTGCTGCTCGACGAGCCGTTGACCAATCTCGACGCCAAGCTGCGCCATGACATGCGCGCCGAGTTGAAGCGGCTGCACCGCCAGTTCGGCATGACCATCGTCTATGCGACACCCGACGAACTCGAAGCCCTGTCGATGGGCGAGGAGATCGCCGTGATGCGCAACGGCGCGGTGGTGCAGCGCGGCACGCCGGACGAACTCTACGAGCGGCCGGTCGATACATATGTGGCGGGCAAGATCGGCTCGCCGCATATGAACATGGTCAGGGCAACGCTCAGCGCCGATCTTTCCAGCCTCGACACGCCGCTCGGCAAGCTGCTGTCCGGCCGCAAGTTTCATTCCGGCGCCGCGGGCGAGGCCGCTCTTGTGGGCATCCGCCCCAGCGACCTTCGCCCCGCCATCGAAGGCGAGGCCGCCGTTCCATCCCGCGTTCACCTCATCGAGCCCCTGGGCGACGTGACCGTCGTCTCGGTGGAGGCCGGGGGCGAGACGCTGCGCATGGTGCTTCCCGAACAGAGCGCCTCGGGCCTCAAGCCCGGCGACGCTGTTCCGATCGCCATAGACCTGAGCAAGATCCACATCTTCCGTGCCGCCAGCGGACAGGCAATGACCTAACGCCAAGCGGCCAGAAGCCTAACGGTTAACCATGGGAGGAAACCTGACATGACCGTAATGACGAAGATGAAAGGGTTCGCGGCCGCCGCAGGCCTCGCCGCGACCCTGCTGACCGGAGGGGCGGCTCAAGCCCTTGCGGAAGAAGTGACGCTGACCATGGCGGTGCCGGATTGGCCGCCAACCCGCATCATGAAGAAATTCTTCGATGAGCAGTACAAGCCGAAGTCCGGCAACACCGTGAAGCTCGATGTCGACTTCATTCCGTGGGGAGATTTCTACACGCGGGTCAACGCGTCGCTGACGTCCGGAGAGCAGAAGTACAACTTTGTTGTCTCTGACTCGCAGTGGCTCGGCGCGTTTGTCGAGGGCGGTTACTTCCGGAAGGTCAATGACCTTCTTGACGCCGACCCTGAGTTCAAGGCGGTGATGGAGAGCATGCATCCGAATCCTCGTGATGCATACTCGACGTACCCGCACAAGACGCCGAATTTCTATGGCTTCCCGCAGTTTCCAGATGTGCTTGTGAACTTCGCGCGCTCCGACATCCTCTGCCACGAGGAAGAGCAGAAGAACTTCCAGGCCAAGTACAACAAGAAACTCCCCTGCACGGGTGAAGAACTCGACGCGATGACGTGGGACGACTTCCGTAACGTCGGCGAATTCTTCCGCCGCAAGAAGGGCGAAATGCTGGCCGGAAAGCCTGCCGATGACGACTTCTACGGCATCGCCTACCAAGCGGGCAAAGTCTACGATTTCTCGTCGATGCAAATCAACGGGTTCATCTGGCAGATGGGTGGAAACGTCTGGGATGAAACCCAAGCACCCAAGGGCCAGGCCGAAGGTGTCGTGAACTCTCCGGAGGCCGTGGCCGCGTTCGAGAAGTATCTCAGCATGCTTGAGTTCATGCCGCCTGTTGCGAAAACCGGCACAATGGACATCTTCAAGACGGACGAACTGTTCCGTGAAGGCAAGGTGGCCATGAACATCAACTGGATCGGGCTTGGCGAGGCCTCGCTCGATCCCAAGACCTCCAAGGTCTCGGACAAGCTGGTCTTCGGCCAGATGCCGGGCACCATGGGTGCTGACGGCAAGATGGTGCGCTGGTCCAACATCGGCGGCCAGCCCTTCGTGCTGACCACCTGGACGACCGACGCGCAGATCAAGGAAGCCGTGGAATTCGTGAAGTGGTGGCTCAGCCCCGATATCCAGCACCAGTTCGCAGCAAGCGGCGGCCAGTCGGCCATCAAGTCGGTCTATGAGGATCCCAAATACGTGACCTACCGTCCGTGGAACCGCGCCTGGGCCCCGCAGCTCGACTGGCAGAAGGACGTCTGGCACGTGCCGCAGTTCTATGAACTGCTTACCCAGCAGCAGGACCAGTTCGACCTTGCCATCACCGGCAAGCAGGACGCCAAGACCACGCTCGACAACATCGCCAAGTTCCAGCAGAACCTGCTGACCGAAGCGGGCCTGATCCAGTAACGTGACTGAACCGGGGCGCGGGGTGGCCTGGCCAACCCCGCGCCCTCTTTGCTTCTCCCACCCGGAATCCATGCAACGATGTCCATGACTGCCACAGCCGCCCCTCCGGCCCTGTTCAGCGTGACGCTGGACAACTGGAAGCTCGCCATCCTGGTAGGGCTCGTCGTCTCGGTCGTGGCCGTGCTGGCGCTGCCCGCAGGCATCGCCTTCTGGATCGTCGGCGCCATGGCGGCCATGATCGCCGCCGCCTTCGTGGTCAATGCCTACCGCCGCAAGTATTATGGCGGCCTGCTCGTGGCGCCGGCCATCGCCGTGCTCTTCGTCATGAACATCTTTCCGCTGCTGTGGTCGCTGGGCCTATCCTTCTTCGCCTATCAGTCAAACCAGCAGTCGATCCGCTTCATCGGCCTCAACAACTACATCAAGGTTCTAACAAACGAAATCGCGGCGCCCGCTAACTGGGATGCACTGATCAACACGGCGATGTTCGTGGTCCTCACCGTCACGGCGCAGATGATCGTCGGCTTCCTGCTGGCCATGCTGTTTGCCAAGCAATTCCCGCTGCGCAAGTACCTTCTCATTCTCGTGCTGACGCCGATGATGCTCTCCGTCGTCGCGTCCGGCGTGTTCTTCACCTACTACTACGACCCGACCTTCGGCATCCTCTCCTACGTGGTCAATTCCATCACTGGCGGCCAGTTCATCCTGATGAGCTCCAAGGTGGGCGCGGTCACCGGCATCGTCTTCGCCGATGCCTGGATGTGGTCGCCCTTCGTCATGCTGCTTGTGCTGGCGGGTCTCGTCTCGGTGCCGAAATACCTCTATGAGGCGGCCGCCATCGACCGCGTGTCCAAGTGGCGGCAGTTCTGGACCATCACCTTCCCCTATATCCGCGGCCTGCTGATGCTGGCGCTGCTGTTCCGCACCATCGAGGCCTTCAAGCTCGCAGACCTCGTCATCCTGCTCACCAAGGGCGGCAATGACACCATGACGATCTCCTACCACCTGATCCGCATCGCCAACGAACAGAACAAGACATCGGAAGGCGCTGCGCTGTCCTATCTCATGCTGTTCATGGTGATCGTGCTCACCAATCTCTACCTCTACATCGCCAACCGCCGCAGCCAGGGAGCCTGAGCCATGGCCGAACACAACTCCATCTGGGAGACGCTTGGCTTCCGCAAGGCGAGCGGCGTGGGCGAGGCGGGCTGGGGCCGGACGCTGGCCGTCGCCATCGTGTCCTTCATCTACTTCCTGCCCGTGCTGTTCATCATCTTCACCGCCTTCAAACCGCAGGACGCGGCCCTGTCCGTGCCGCCGACTCTGTCGCCCACCTCGCTTTTCGGCCTCATCCCGGAGCAGTTCGTATTCACGCCCACGCTGGAGAATTTCGGCTCGGTGTTCATGCGCTCCATGACGGCGGGGGGCGCGCCGGAGCCCACGGGCTTCGACCGCTATTTCTTCAACTCCATCGTCATCGCCTCGTCTTCCGTGCTGCTGGCGCTGGTGATCGGCACACTCGCCGCCTTCGGCTTCTCGCGCTATCCGCTGAAGGGCAATGACACCTATCTTTTCATCATCCTGACGACGCGCATGCTGCCGGCCATCGTTGTCATCATCCCGGTCATCCTGATGTTCCGCGTGGTGGGCCTCTCCGGCTCATATACCGGGATCATCCTGCTCTACACCGCTTTCAACCTGGCCTTCACCATCTGGATGATGAAGAGCTTCTTCGACGAGCTCTCGCTCGACGTGGAGGATGCCGCGCGCATCGACGGTTCGTCTGACACCGGGGTGTTCTTCAAGATCGCCCTGCCGCAGGTTATCGCGGGTCTTGCCGCCACCTTCGTCTTCGGTCTCATTCTCACCTGGAACGAGTTTCTCTTCGCGCTGCTTCTGTCGGGTCCTGACACGCGCACCGTGCCCGTCGCCATGAACCAGGCCGTCTCGTCCGGCGGCCGCGGCACCGACTGGACGCTGCTGGCGGCCATCGAAACCCTGTTCCTCATACCCGTCTTCCTCGTCACCTTTTTCCTGCAGAACCACCTGCTGCGGGGCGTGACCTTCGGAACCGTGAAGCGCTGACATGCCGACGATCGAAATCCGCAAAGTCACCAAGCAGTTCGGCGCCTTCACCGCGGTGAAGGATGCGGACCTGAAGGTCGAGGCCGGCGAGGTGGTCTGCCTGCTCGGCCCTTCGGGCTGCGGCAAGACGACGACGCTGCGCATGATCGCCGGGCTCGAACGCGCCACCGGCGGAGACGTCATCATCGCCGGCCAGCGCATGAACGATCTGCCGCCGCAGCGGCGCGACATCGCCATGGTGTTCCAGTTCTACGCGCTCTATCCGGCGCTCAACGTGGGCCAGAACATCGCCATGCCGCTGCATTATGAGGGCCTGTCCAAGGCCCAGTCCGATGCCCGCGTCATGAAGGTTGCGCAGATCATGCACCTCACCGGGGTGCTGGACCGCATGCCGAACCAGATTTCGGAGGGCGAGAAGCAGCGCCTCGCGGTGGCGCGCGCCATCGTGCGCGATCCCAACTGCTTCCTTTTCGACGAGCCGCTGTCGCGGCTTGACGTGGAGCTGCGCCACTCGATGCGCGGCCAGATCAAGGAGGTGCTGACCGGCCTCTCCAAGGCCACCGTCATCGTCACGCATGACCAGCTCGAGGCCCTCACCATGGCGAGCCGCATCGCCATCATGAAGGATGGCGTGATCGAGCAGGTGGGCACGCCGCACGAGGTCTTCGCCAAACCCGTCAATGTCTTCGTCGCAAGCTTTATCGGCACGCCGCAGATGAACCTGGTGGAGGCCGATCTCATAAGCTTCGGCGGCGGCAAGGCGGATGTGATGCTGGCCGGCCAGCCGCTCAGCATCGCGGCCGACCCTGCCGTGTCGCGGCTGAGGCCGTCGAAAATCACCGTCGGCATCCGGCCGCGCGCCTTCACCGCGGCGCAGGACAGGGCGGGCGACACCATCGCGGCCCAGGCCGAGCTGATCGAACCGATGGGAGCGGAGACATTGATCCATGCCCGCACCGCGTCGGGCGGCGACATCCGCGTGGTTGTGCCGCGCGACAAGCGGGTGAAGGTAGGCGAGGCGCTGCATCTGCGCCCCGACCCGCGGCAGACGCATTTCTTCGGCGAGGACGGCAAGGCGGTGCGCGCATGAGCAGCCAAGAGCACCGACAGGATCCGGGCATGGCGCGCCAGCAGGCGCTGCGCCTCGAATTTGTCATCATAGGCCTCGGCATCTTCGCGCTGCTGCTGATCTTCCAGCCCTTCAGCCTGCAGCTCTTCGCGGTGGGCAGCGTGCTGGTGGTGATCGCCGGTCTCATCAACAATCTGCTGCCCATGGCCCAGCCGGGCGTGAAGGTCCGCAGCGTCGTCACCGTCGCCATGGTGGTGGCGATGATCTTCCTGATCGTGCTGCTGATTGCGATCGGTGCGGCGCATCTCTATGGCGCCTTCTTTCTCAGGCCGCCTGATCCCAACACGCTGGCGGGGAAGGCGCAGCTGGCGACGCCGCCCTTCTGGCGCCAGCCGCTGGTCTGGGGCATCGCCGCCGCGGCGGCCGTGCTGGCGCTCGCCATCACCGCGATGAACAGGACGCGGACCTGAATCGGCGCAAGATGAAGAACGGGAAAATCGGGACATGAGATTTCAAGGCAGGCGTGCCGTCGTCACCGGCGGTCTCTCGGGTATCGGCGAGGCGGTGGCCAGGCGCATCACAGCCGAGGGCGGCAAGGTCGTTGTCTGGGACATGCAAGGCGGCATAAAAACCGACATCTCGAACTGGGATTCGGTCGAGGCCGCCGCTGCGGAAACCGTGAGGCAGCTGGGCGGCATCGACGTGCTGGTGAACAGCGCCGGCATCGCCGGGCCCACCGCCACCGTGCTCGACGTCAGGATCGAGGACTGGCACAAGACCATCGCCATCAATCTCGATGGCGCCTTCTTCACCAACCGCGCGGTTGTCCCGCATATGCTGGCCAATGATTATGGCCGCATCGTCAACATCGCCTCGATCGCCGGCAAGGAGGGAAACCCCAACGCGTCCGCCTATTCGGCCTCCAAGGCCGCCGTGATCGGCTTCACCAAGTCGCTGGCCAAGGAACTGGCGAAGACCAACATCACGGTGAACAGCGTGACGCCCGCCGCCGTGCGGACACCGATTTTCGACCAGCTGCCGCAGAGCCACATCGACTTCATGCTGTCGAAAATCCCCATGGGCCGGCTCGGCAAGGTGGACGAGGTGGCAAGCCTCGTCTGCTGGCTCGCGAGCGAGGAATGCTCCTTCTCGACGGGTGCGGTGTTCGACGTCTCCGGCGGCCGCGCCACCTATTGAGGCAGGCGACCGCGCCGCGCCGTCAGATGGCGGTGTAGCCCCCATCCACCAGCAGGTCATGCCCGCAGATCATGTCCGAGGCCGAGGACGCCAGGAACAGGATCGCATCCGCCACTTCCATCGGCTTGCCGAAGCGGCCGCCGGGGATCTTGGCCTTCATCGGGTCGCCCTTCTCCGGCTTTCCCCACACCTGCTCGCCCATGGGGGTGAGGATCACGGTGGGGCACACCGTGTTGATCTGGATGTTGTGCTTTGCCCACTCCACCGTCATCACCTTGGTGAGCATGTTGAGGCCGCCCTTGGAAGCGCAATAGGCCGCGTGCCCCTCCAGCCCCACGACGCCCGCCTGGGAGGAGACGTTGATGATCTTGCCGCCCTTGTGTCCGATCATGCCGGGAACGAGCTCGCGCGCCAGCAGGAAGGGCGCGCGCAGGTTCACCGCCATGGTGGCGTCCCAGTCGGCGACCTTGGCATCCTCCAGCCGGTCGATCAGCGCGATGCCGGCATTGTTCACCAGAATGTCGATGTGCCCGAAAGCCGCCAGCGCATCATGCGCCGCCTTCACCGGGCCATCGGCCGTGGCCATGTCGGCGGAAATCGCCACGCAGCGCCGGCCCAGCGCCTCCACGGCTGCCTTCGCTTCCGCCAGTCCCCCGCGGTCGCGGCCCACGGCGGCGATGTCCGCACCCGCATCCGCCAGCACCCTGGCGGTCTCAAGCCCGATGCCCTTGCTGGCGCCTGTCACCAGCGCATGCTTGCCCTTGAGGCCAAATCTTTTCGTCCAGTCACCCATTGTCTCGCCTCCCGTTTTTGGCGATCTTCCCGTGCCGAACGCCAGCGGTCAATGGCAGGGAGAGGACAGCCGCATATGCAGAGAATGGGACGCGTCATCAAGCTGAAGCCGGAGGTCATCCCGGAATACAGGCGCATCCACGCCGCCGTCTGGCCCGAGGTGCTGAAGGCCATCGCTGACTCGAACATCCGGAATTATACGATCTTCCTCAAGGAGCCGGAGAACATGCTCTTCGCCTACTGGGAATATCACGGCAGCGATTTCGGGGCCGACATGAGGAAGATGGCGGACGTCCCGCGCATGCAGGAGTGGTGGAAGATCACCGACCCCATGCAGACGCCCTTCGAGACCAGGAAGGAGGGCGAATGGTGGGCGGAGATGGAGAACGTGTTCCACACGGATTGATCGGAAGATTTCCCTTCTCCCATTGCTTCGCAACGGGAGAAGGGAAGTGAGGACTACCGCTTCCGCTTCCTGCCAAGGAAATTCCGCTCCAGCTCCGCAAAGGCGCGCTGATAGACGTTCTGCTCGGTGCGCGGGATCAGCACCACGTCGTCCTGCGGGCTCGCCACCCAGTCGCCGGTCCAGACGCCGAATGTGGTGTTGTCCGCCGTCACCGGCCATAACCGCGGGCCGGAGACATAGTTCATCCACGGGATCTCGCACTTGGTGATGCGGTAGGAGAAGCTGCGCTCCCGGTCGTCGAGGTGCAGGAGTTCCTCGTTCAGGCGCCCCTCGCCGAAATAGAAGTCGCGGATGCCGGAGACCTTGTCGGAGCGCTGGCGCTTCAGCATGCGCATCCTGGTGATCTCCCCGTGCCAGCCGCCCATGCCGGCGAAGTCGCGCATCGCCTTCCACACATCATCGACCGGCGCCTTGATGGCGCGCGAGGTCCACACCTTGTTGGGCTGAAATCCCTTCCAGCGCTCGGCGCCTGCGGGCTTCTCCGGCTTCGTCCTGGCAAGCAGCGCCGCAAGCGATCTGAAATTGGCGGCGAAGACGCCGTCGGAGACGATCTTCCGATACTTGCCTTCGTCTTCCGGCGCTTCGTCGAATGTGGCCTCCCATTCGGCGAAGGTCTGGTCGGTGTGGGTGACGGGGTGGAGCCCCAGTGTCGCGAGATAGTTCCTCACCGGAAAAGCCGGCGTCTCGAAATTATAGCTGAAGCGGCGCTTCGCATCGTCCAGCATCAGCAGGCGCTCGCGCACATGCGCGCCATTGGCGAGGTGGAAGGAGCGGATGCAGCCCACCACGTCCGCGTCGAGGCCCTTCTCGATCTTCGAGCTGGTGACGCCGCCGCCCGTCCAGTTCGGCAAGCCGTTGAAGTCGCGCACGATGGACCACACGGTTTCGACGGGGGCCTTCAGGATGATCGATGCATAGGCGCGGGCCATTCTACTGTCCTCCGGTAATGTCGCGGAAGGCGTGGACCGCGGCTTCGGCGAAGGCCTTCTCGTTGATGTGGGCGCCGATCTCGATGAGCTGGCGGTTGGGCGCGGGCGTCCATGCCGCGCGGATCGCTGCAAACAATGCGGCATCCGCCGCCGGATCGTGGAAAGGTTTGCCCGGCGCGTCGATGGCGGAGACGCCGTGGAGCGGCAGCAGGAAACGCACCGGACCCTCCATGCGGTTGACGCGCTCCACGATCCAGCGGCCGATGGCGGCATTCTCTTCCGCCGTGGTGCGCATCAGCGTCACCTGCGCATTGTGGACATGGAGGTTGCGGCCCGCGAACCGCGCCGGAACCGTGTCGCGGCCGCCGAAATTCACCATGTCGCAGGCCCCCACCGAACCCACCCAGGGGATGCGCGTGCGGATGACGGCGCCGAAGCGGTCCTCCGTACACGGCAGAACGCCGCCGGACAGACGGTCCGCCACCTCCGTCGTCGTGATGTCGAGGGCCGCCGTGATGAGCCCCGAGTCGATCAGCTTCTCCAGGCACTGCCCGCCGGCGCCGGTGGCGTGGAAGACGAAGCATTCGCAGCCGCCCCCGATCAGGCGCCGGATCTGCGTGATGCAGGGGGTGGTCACGCCGAACATGGTGAGGCCGACGGCGCGCCCGGCCTCATGGCCTGCGGGAACGGCATTCATCGCCATGCCGGCCGCGGCATTTATCGCCATGCCGGCCGCGGCATTTATCGCCATGCCGGCTGCGGCATGCGCGGCATTGCCGATCACCCGCCGCGTGATGGCGTTGAGGCCTGCCACATCCGCCACCGCATGCATCATCATGATGTCGGTGGGGCCGACGTAAGGGGCCACATTGCCCGATGCCATGGTGGAGACCATCAGCTTCGGCACGCCGATGGGCAGCTGGCGCATCGCCTCCGTCACCATGGACGTGTTGCCGCCGCCGCCCAGCCCCAGCACCGCGCCGATGTCCCCGCGCGAGACAAGGTAGTTCCCGAGCGCCTCCGCCATGGCGGCGATGGCCTTGCCGCGGTCGGCATGGCCCATAACGGCCGCGGCGCCGGAGGGGTGGTGTTTCGCCACCGTCTCCGGCGTCACGTCGGCCTGCGCATGGCTCCGTGCCGTCGAGATGTCAACCAGCAAGGCCGGGGCGCCGGCAGCCTGCACACGCTCCATGGCGTAGCGCAGCTCCGCCTCCTTGGTGTCGCAGGTGCCGATGACGTAGACCGGCTTCACGCCCCGGCCCAGCCCTGCTTCATGTTGCGGAAGCCGAGCTTGTAGACCTCCTCAGGCGAGGGCGCGAAGTCGCGCCACACGCGCGTCGCCGCGGCGAGTGCGGGCATGGAGCGCCCAAAGGCCTCGACGGTGAGGAAGCCGTCATACTTCGCTTTCTTCAGCGCCTTGTAGGTTTCAGCCCACGGCACATGGCCCTTGCCGGGCGTGCCGCGGTCATTCTCGGAGATGTGCACATGCGCCATGTGCTTCGCGATGGTCTTGATCGCGCCAACCGGGTCCTTCTCCTCGATGTTGGAATGGAAGGTGTCATACATGCCCCGGATATGCGGGTGGTTCGCCTCGTCCAGATAGTCGCGGAGCTGCTGCATGGTATTCAGGAAATAGCATTCGAAACGGTTCAGCGCCTCGAGTGCGAAGGTCACGTTTTTCCTGCCGGCATAATCGCCCGCCTTCTTGTGGAAGCTCAGCGCACGCTTGCGCTCCGCCGCAGTGGCGGGGTTGCCGGAGAAGAAGCCGAGCTCCGAATGCATCGGCCCGCCAAGAATGGTGGCGCCGAGCGCGGCGGAACAGTCCACCGTCCATCTGGCATGGTCCAGCGCGGCGGCCTGGCTGGCCTTGTCGGGCGACAGCGGGTTCTTGCCCTGGATAACGCTCACCACGGTGCGTTCCAGCCCGATCTTGTCGAGCAGCTCGCCCAGCCTCGCGTAGTGATCGGGCGTTCCCTCGAACATCGGGATCTCGACCCCGTCATAGCCCGTCTTCTTCAGCGCCCTGAGGATCGGCTCATGCGCCGCGGTGACATGCGGCGTCCACAGCAGAAGATTGAATCCCAGCTTCATCCGACGTGCCCTCCCAAGCACGGGCCGCAGGACAAACCGTCCCGCGCCTCTTGTCAATTCCCGATATGCGTCCCGCCTTGGGGAGGAGCCCCGAATGAACAGGCCGCACGGGCCCGCTTCCCCCATGATCTGCCGCGCATGGTTCATGCGCTGGTGAAGCAGCCGGTGACATCGCGCATGTTCAGATCAGGTGGAATCGCCTGGTCGGCGCACGCGTCTGATCGATAGAGTATTTTCACGCCAACTGGACACCGGTTGACCGGCGGAACTGCGACCGAACAAGCAGATACGGCGGGCTCAGCCGAACAGCACCGCGCCGGTTTCCACCAGCGTGCGCAGGCCGATGCCGATGGCGAAGACGCCGGCCAGCGCCTGAAAGCCGCGGGTGGCCCAGGTGAGCGTCATGGCGGTGTATGACAGCGGCACGGCGATCACGGTGGAGAAGATCACCATGCCGGCGATCGAGCCGATGGCGAACAGCAGCATGAAGGCGAGGCCGAGCGGCGCCGAGGGCGCCGTCGAGGCGGCAAGCGCCACCAGTGCCGCCGAACCGGCAAGCCCGTGCATCATGCCGATGGCGAGGCTGCGCTTCCAGCCGCCGGCAGGATGTGGATGGGCATGGCGGCTCAGCGCGTGGTTTTTCACATCCCCGGCATGGCTGTGGGCATGGAAGTGAGCATCCCCGCCATGGCGGTGGGTGTGGAAGTGAATGCGGTCCCGCACCAGAATGTAGAGCAGCCGCGCGCCGAGCAGCACCATCATGATGCCGACGGCGAATTCAAGCCCGCTGGCCAGCCTCTCGCTGAGGGTCAGTTCGAGAGCATAGACCGCGCCGCCGAAGGCGCCGAGCATCAGCGCATGCCCCATGCCCCAGACAGCGCCATGCCGCACGATCTGGCCGATGCCGCGCTTTTCCACCGAGATGGTGGAGACGGCGGCGATGTGATCGGGCTCCAGCGCGTGCTGAAGGCCGAGGATGAAGCCGAAGAGAACCCAGGCGATCATCGGAAAGCTATAGACCGCGCATCGCCGCGGCGCGAGGATTGTTTGCGGCGGGTTTCCTCTCGGCACCGTCACCCCGGCCTTCGTGTGACGTCCCGGATGGTTGGGTTGATCGTCTGGGAGCGGTCTTGGGTATCTTCAGGGTCAGAAGCGGCTCTCATGATGATCAAGCGTCATTCCAACGCTGCCGTCACCCCAGGACCGGGGCCAAGTCAATCGCTTGAGCATGATGGGCAAAAGCGGTTCCGCTCTCGCGGATCATGCCCTGGCAACTGGCGCCTCATCCCGCCACGACATCCGGCGTACAGATCGGCATTATCTTGCCATCGCCCTCATGGTCGGAATTCCGTCCGCGGACGTGGTGGCGGTGCTGGCCTATCCGTGGATTAAGGCCCGTCCGGGGCGCGACGCGGCAGGCCGGGCCGATGCCGCCATCAACGTCACCCTCTTCGTCTGCGCCTTCGCCGCGCAATAACTGGCGGGCGTCAGGATCGGGCTTTTCCCCGCGGGCGCGACCCGCTACAGCCTTGAGGGTTAAAGCTGCGCGATCGGCATCTTCCTGCTGGCCCCGTTTTCCGCCTATGGCTGGTATCTCGCGGCCCCGCCGCACAAGGAGACGCGCCAATGAGCAATCCTGTCATCGCCGAAGTCACCCGCGGCGGCATCGTGGAAAGCCGCCACCGCGGCGCCTATGCCGTTGTGGACCGGGCGGGCCAGGTGGTGGCCGCCGGGGGCGGCATCGCCGCCGCCGTCTATCCGCGATCAGGCGTAAAGGCTTTCCAGTGCCTCCCCGTCATCGAGGCTGGCGCGGCCGGCCGCTTTGGCTTCACCGAGGAGGAGATCGCGCTGTGCTGCTCCTCGCACAATGGCGAACCGGACCATGTGCGCGTGGCCCGCGCCATGCTGGCCAAGGCCGGCAATGCCGAGAGCCTTTATGAATGCGGCGCCCACTGGCCGTCCTTCGAGGAGGCGCGCTTCGATCTCATCCGCAACGGCGAGCCCTGTGGCGCCGTCCACAACAACTGCTCCGGCAAGCATGCCGGCATGCTGGCGCTGGCGCGGCAGCTGGAGGTCTCCCCGCATGGCTATGTGAAGCCGGACCACCCGGTGCAGCAGGCCATCGCCAGGCGCATCGGCGAACTCTGCGGCATCGGGCTTTCGCAACAGCCCGTCGGCATCGATGGCTGCTCTGCGCCGACCTGGGCCATTCCCCTCCAGAACCTTGCCATGGGCTTCGCCCGTTTCGCGGACCCTGAGAACAAGGCCGCCCGCCGCATCATCGATGCGGTGCGCAAGCATCCCTTCATGGTGGCGGGCACGGGCGACTTCGACACGCTCATCATGGAGGCGGCGCCGCGCCTCTTCATCAAGACCGGGGCAGAGGGCGTCTATTGCGCCTGCATTCCACATGCAGGCCTCGGCATCGCCCTCAAGATTGACGACGGCGCGGCGCGCGCCGCCGAAGTGGGCATCGCGGCGGTGCTCTCCGGGCTCGACGTGTGGACGCCCGGGGAGAAGGCCACGCTCGAACGCTTCCGCCGCCATGACCTCGCCAACTGGCGCAAGATCGGGGTGGGCGAAGTGCGGGGGCTGCGGCTGTAACGCGCCCGTCACATCGCCGCGCAATGCTTGTCTGACCAATCCGGAAACCCGCATGCGACAGATGCTTCTCGCCACGGCAGTTCTTGCCGCGCTGGCCGCCTCCGCCCAGGCCACCGAACTCACCATCATGAGCTTCAACATCTGGGGCGGGGGCGGCAACGCCAAAAAACCGGTGGACGAAACCGTGGCCGTCATCAAGGCGGTGAACGCGGACATCATCGGCATCCAGGAGACGCGCCTCGAGAGCGACCCCTGCACCGCCGATTCCTGCCCGCCTGCCGGCGACAGCGTGGCGCCCAAGTTGGCTGCGGCGCTTGGCTACCATTACTATGACCAGACCAGGCAGAACGACGCGCTCTGGTCCAATGCCATCCTCAGCCGCTATCCCATCGGCAAGGCGACGCCCAACGACACCGGCGTCGAGATCATGATCGACGGGCGCAGGGTGCACGCCTTCAATATCCATCTTGATGACTCGCCCTACCAGCCCTACCAGCTGCTCGGCATTGCCTACGGCGATACGCCTTTCCTGAAGACGGCCGGGGAGGCGGTGAAGGCCGCGGCAGCAACGCGCGGTCCCGGCCTCAAGATCTTGTTCGACGACATGGCCGCGGCGGGCGAGGCGGACGCCGCCTTCGTGTTCGGCGACTTCAACGAGCCTTCGCACCGTGACTGGACTGAGTCTGCCGTGAAGGCCGGAAACCAGCCGATGGCGGTGCAGTTCCCCACAGTGAAGGCCATTGAGGACAAGGGCTTTGTCGACACCTTCCGTGCGGTCTACCCCGATGCCGGCGTGAAGCCGGGAATGACCTGGACGCCCACCACGGAGCCTTCCGCCAAGGACGACCACCACGACCGCATCGACTTCGCACTGGCCCGCGCCAGGGACTTGCAGGTGATCGAGGCCGGCATCGTCGGCGAGAAGGCGCCTGAAGCCGATATCGTGGTGACGCCGTGGCCCAGCGACCACCGCGCCACCATGGCGAAGGTGAAGTTCTGATCTATTCCGCCGCGCGCTGGGCGTAGCCAAGCTTCCGGTTCAGCCTTTCCAGCAGTGACATCGCCGCATCGGGGATCACCGTGCCCGGCGGGAACACGGCGGCGGCGCCCATGTCGATGAGCGTCCGCACATCCTCCGGCGGAATGACGCCGCCGACCACGATCATGATGTCGGAGCGGCCTGCCTTGTCGAGTGCGGCCTTCAACAGCGGCACCAGCGTCAGGTGCCCGGCGGTCAGCGTCGAGACGCCCACGGCATGGGCCTGTTCCTTCACGGCTTGCGCGGCAACTTCTTCCGGCGTGGCGAAGAGCGGGCCGATCGCCACATCGAAGCCCATGTCGGCGAAGGCCGAGGCGATCACCTTCTGGCCGCGGTCATGTCCGTCCTGCCCGACCTTGGCGACCAGGAGCTTCGGCGCGCGGCCATCGGCCTCGCGGAAGGCTGCCACGGCGTGCCGGACCTGTTCGATCTTGTGCGTGTCGCGCGGGGTTGCGGCATAGACGCCCTTCATGGCGCGGATCGTCGGCGTGTGGCGGTTGAACACCCTCTCCAATGCGAGCGAGATCTCGCCCACCGTGGCCTTGGCGCGCGCGGCGCCGACGGCGGCTTCGAGCAGGTTGCCCTGTCCGGTCCGCGCCACTTCGGCGAGCCTCGCGAGGGCGGCTTGCGTCTCCGCCCCGTTGCGCTCGGCGCGGAGCCGCCGCAGCTTCTCGATCTGGGCGGCGCGCACGGCGGAATTGTCGACCTTCAGAATGTCGATCCTGGCGTCGTCCAGGGCCTGGTGCTTGTTGACGCCGATCACCGCCTGCTCGCCCGAGTCGATGCGGGCCTGCGTCCTCGCGGCGGCCTCCTCGATGCGCGACTTCGGGATGCCGGCTTCGATGGCCCTGGCCATGCCGCCCATCGCCTCGATCTCCCCGATGTGCTCCCACGCCTTGTTCGCGAGGTCCATGGTGAGGCGCTCGACGAAATAGCTGCCACCCCACGGGTCGATCACCGTGCAGGTTCCCGCCTCCTGCTGCAGGAACAGCTGCGTGTTGCGCGCGATGCGGGCCGAGAAGTCGGTGGGCAAGGCCAGGGCCTCGTCCAGCGAGTTCGTATGCAGCGACTGGGCGCCGCCCTGCGTCGCCGCCATGGCCTCGATGCAGGTGCGTGTCACGTTGTTGAACACATCCTGCGCGGCGAGCGACCAGCCGGACGTCTGGCAGTGCGCGCGCAGGCTGAGCGAGCGCTCGTCCCTGGGGTCGAAGCGCTTCATCAGCTTGGCCCAGAGCATGCGGGCCGCGCGCATCTTGGCCACTTCCATGAAGAAGTTCATGCCGATGGCCCAGAAGAAGGAGAGGCGCGGCGCGAACTCGTCGATGTTCAATCCCGCCGCCACGCCGGCCCTGGCATATTCGAGGCCGTCGGCCAGCGTATAGGCGAGCTCGAGATCCGCCGTGGCGCCCGCTTCCTGCATGTGATAGCCGGAGATGGAGATCGAGTTGAACTTCGGCATCTTCTCCGCGGCGAACTTGAAGATGTCGGAGACGATCTTCATCGACGCCGCGGGCGGATAGATGAAGGTGTTGCGGACCATGAACTCCTTGAGGATGTCGTTCTGGATGGTGCCCGCGAGCTTCTCCGGCGGAACGCCCTGCTCCTCGCCCGCCACGATATAGAGCGCCATCACCGGCAGCACCGCGCCGTTCATGGTCATTGACACGGTCATCCGGTCGAGCGGGATGCCGTCGAACAGGGTCCGCATGTCATAGATCGAGTCGATCGCCACGCCCGCCATGCCAACGTCGCCGGCGACGCGCGGATGATCCGAGTCATAGCCGCGGTGCGTGGCAAGGTCGAAGGCGATGGACAGGCCCATCTGCCCCGCCGCCAGGTTGCGGCGGTAGAAGGCGTTGGAATCCTCCGCCGTGGAGAAGCCCGCATACTGGCGGATCGTCCAGGCTTGAGTCGTGTACATGGTGTGGTAGGGGCCGCGCAGATAGGGCGGCGCTCCCGGCCAGGTGTTGAGGAAGTCGATGCCCTGCATGTCCCCGGGGCCGTAGGCACACTTCACGTGCAGACCTTCGGGCGTCAGCCAGTCCGGCGCGGCGCAGCCATCGACGGAGGAGGTCTGGAGCGCGATCCTGGAAAAGTCCGGAATGCGGCTCATCGCGGGGCCTCCGTTTCGGGGGCATATTCCTGGCCCAGGGGATAGGCAGCGGCGCCGATGATGGGCAGGCTCGCCTTCGAGTCCGGATTGGGCGCGGGCCAGTCGCCGGCCTCCGCCGACTGGAAGACCTTCCACGCGGCCTCGCACAGGCCCTGCGTGCGGGTTTCGATGTAGCCCGCACCCAGCGCCGGATCGGCGACGCGCCACAGGTTCGATTCCTCCGTCAGCACGTTCTGCACATTGCGCGCCACGCGGCGGGCGAAGGCGTTGGGCAGGCCTTGCGCCAGAGAGAGGGGAAGAACGGCGATCGAATCCGCGCCGCCCAGCCCTGCGCCGAACACCGCCGCCGTGGCGCGCAGGATGTTGGTGTGCGGGTCCTTCACCGCCATCATGCGCCAGGAGGTTTCGGCGTGAAGCCTGAGCGGGGCATCGGGCAGCCCAGCCGCCTGCAGCACGCGCCGCCAGAGCAGCCGCATGGCGCGGAACTTGGCGAGTGTGGCGAACATGTCCTGGTTTGCAGCCAGCGTGATGCCGGTCGAGCGCACAAGGCGCAGGTCGTTGAGGCCTTCGAGCGAGCGCAGCGTGGCCACGGCGGTGGCGAGCGTGGCGCCCAGTTCATGCGCGCCGGTTGCGCCCTGCTCATGCCAGATGCGGCCGTCAGCCTCCATGTAGGGGCCGGTATAGCCGCGCCGGGCGAGTTCCGCCGCCTCGGCCGGCGAGGTGACCGCGAAGGAGACGCTGAGGCGTTCGGGGTCGATGGGTTCCCTGGCGATCAACTCGGCGATCGCCATGGAGCCGCTGCCCTCGACGCGCAACGCCACGGCATGCAGGTGCACGCCCTGCAGCACGCGGGCGAGGCGGGCCGGATCGAGCCCATAACCGCGCGCGGTGGCCGAATCGCTGCTCACCAGTACGAGGCCGGTGGCGCCATTGGACAGGTCGTCGAGCGCCAGTTCATTGGCGCGGGCCGCATCGGGGTGGTCGGCGCGCTGGAACAACGTCCACGGCGCCTGCATTGCGCGGGCCGCGCGCGGGCCGGCAAGCTGGCCGTATATCGGTTCCAGCCGGATGCCGTCGGCGGAGGTGTGGACCAGCTTCTCCTCGAAACTGGCGCCCTTCAGCACCGCCTCGACGCGCTTCATCCACCCGGCCCGGCTCATGGCCGGAAATTCGGAGGCCAGTTTCAGATCACCCATGGTCCCGCGACAACCCAGTCTCTTGCGAATACGAAAACACTAAAGCAGTTTCAGTTCAGGCGGAACCGCCTGGCCGGAACATGCGCCGGATCACATGCTGGGGCGTAATCTTATCGCAAAAGCGGGTTTCACTTTTGCGGATCATGCTCCAGCGAAGACAGAGCACCGCCGCGAACCTCCCATGGTCCGATCGGGCGCTGTCAGACGTAGCCGGAAAGCCCCGGAATGGAGCCTGCCACCTCCTTGACGAGGGGTGCGCCTGCCCTCTCTTTCGCATAGTCGAGCGCCGTCGTGTTCAGCGCCTTGATCTGGTCCATGGACAGGCCCGCGGCGGAGAGTTTCGAGATGGCGGCGAGGGGGCCGCCCATCATTCCGCCGGCCAGCATTCCGAGGAGGCCGCCGCTCCTGCCGGCCCCGTCGCCGCCCTGAACGCGGGCGAGGTCCGCAGCACCCGGCAGCCTGTCGAACAGCTCCTGCACCTTGTTCCGGTTTCCCTGCGTCTGGATCAGGTTCAGCAGAATGCCGAGCCCCTTTTGGGCCTTCTCCGGCGAAAGCCCGCTGGCCATCACGATCCGGCCGATCAGTTCCTGCATGCTTTCGTCCTGCTCATTGCGAAACCCGGATGCTTATAGCAAGAAAGGCTTGTTGGAAGCGAATTATGGGGGAAAAACTGTCCATGTCCGGTTCGACGGTCTTCATCGGCCACAGCACCAAGCGGGTGGACCTGTTCCTCGCCATGGCCAACCGCCACGGCCTCGTCACCGGCGCCACCGGTACCGGCAAGACGGTGACGCTGCAGATCATGGCGGAGGGCTTCTGCAACGCGGGCGTGCCGGTCTTCGCGGCGGACGTGAAGGGCGACCTCTCGGGCATCGCCATGGAAGGCGAGCCCAGGGAGGCCCTCGTCGAGCGTGCCAGGTCCATGGGCTTCGACGATTATGGCTTCGCGGCCATTCCCACAATCTTCTGGGACCTCTTCGGCGAGCAGGGCCACCCGATCCGCACCACGATTTCCGACATGGGCCCCCTGATGCTGTCGCGTCTCATGGGACTGACGGATGCGCAGGAGGGCGCCCTCAACATCGCCTTCAGGCTGGCCGACAAGGAGGGCCTCGCCCTTCTCGACCTGAAGGACCTGCGCGCGCTCCTGAAGGACCTGGGCGGCCGCGGCAGGGACCTCGCCACCGAGTATGGCAATCTCTCCGCTCCCACCATCGGCGCCATCCAGCGTCGCCTGGTGGTGCTGGAGGAACAGGGCGGCGACCAGTTCTTCGGCGAACCTGCGTTGGACATCCATGACTTCATGCGCACCACCGCGGCCGGCAAGGGCTATATGAACGTGCTCGCCGCCGGCACGCTCATCAATTCGCCGCAGCTCTACGCCACCTTCCTGCTCTGGCTGATGTCCGAACTCTTCGAGCAGATGCCCGAAGTGGGTGACCCCGAAAAGCCGAAGATGGTGTTCTTCTTCGACGAGGCGCATCTTCTGTTCTCGGATGCGCCCGCAGGCCTCGTTCAGAAGATCGAGCAGACGGTGAAGCTGATCCGCTCCAAGGGCATCGGCATCTATTTCGTGACGCAGAACCCGCTCGACGTGCCCGAAAGCGTGCTGGCCCAGATGGGCAACCGCATCCAGCATGCGCTCCGCGCCTATACCCCGCGCGAGCAGAAGGCCGTGGCCACAGCCGCCTCCACCTTCCGGCCCAACCCCGCCTTCAGGACGGAAGAGGCAATCACCCAGCTTGGCAAGGGCGAGGCGCTGGTTTCGGTTCTCGACCTCAAGGGAGTGCCCACCATGGTGGAGCGCACCATGATCCGCCCGCCGTCCTCGCGCATGGGGCCGGTCACGCCGGAGGAGCGCCAGAGGATCGTCAGGAATTCGCCGGTTTACGGAAACTACGAACAGGCGGAAGACCGCGAGTCCGCCTACGAGATACTGACCAAGCGGGCCAGCGAGCGCAGTGCCGCGAGCGAGCAGGAGAAGGCCAACAAGGCCGCGCAGAAGGAAGCGGACCAGCAGGCGAAGGTCCAGTCCCGCACGAGCGGGCGCGAAACCGCCACCGACCGTTTCGTCAAGAACATGGCGGGCACCGCCGGCCGCCAGATCGGCAACATGCTGATTCGGGGGATTCTGGGCAGTTTGAAGAAATGGTGAGTCCGCTTCACCCACACGTTCACCTCGCCGGGTCATGCCCGGCGAAGGTGAGATGTGGCGCGGTGCGGACGTGACGGCGGTCAGGGGCAGTCCTTCCCCTCAGATGATCTCATCCTCGTCCGCCAGCGCCGCCGCTTCATCCGGGTGCTGACGAATTGCCGCCAGCGGCGTGGCCCTGGCGATGTGGAACACGGCGTCGCCGCGGTTCACCAGCGGCAGGTTGGTGCGGCCCACGATGATGCCGTCCCATTCGGCGAACAGCGGCAGGGATGACTGGCCCCATGGATCCGCCACCACGCCCACCACCTCGCCCTTGCCCACGCGGTCGCCGGTGCGCCGCGTGGTGTGCAGGATGCCGCTTTCGGGCGCGCGCACCCACGAACTTGCATCCGACAACACTGTTTGGCCCACCGGCCGCGGGTGTGGCTCCACCATGCCGAGATGCGCCATCACGCGCAGCGTGCCGCGCACCGCGGCGTCGATGGCGGGCTCGTCGAAGCGCAACGCCTCGCCGCCTTCATAGAGCAGCACCTTCACGCCGGCCCCGCGGGCGGACAGGCGAAGCGAGCCCTCGCGCAGCCTGGAGATCAGGATCACCGGCGGCGCGAAGGCCTGCGCCAGTCTCAGCAGTTCTGGCTCGTCGGGTGCGAGGCGCACCTGCGGCAGGTTGGAGCGGTGCAACGCCGCGGTGTGGAAATCGACGCCATACTGGCTCTTCAGCACCACTTCGCGGAAGAAGATGTCGGCCACGAGACTCGCCAGCGAGCCGCGGTCGGTGCCGGGAAAGCAGCGGTTCAGGTCGCGCCGGTCCGGCATGTAGCGGGTGTGGTTGAGGAAGCCGAAGCTGTTGACGATCGGCACGGCCAGCAGCGTGCCGCGGAGGCCTTGCAGCGCGGGATGGTTCAGGATGCGGCGGATGATCTCCACACCCTGGATCTCGTCGCCGTGGATGGCGCCCGAGAGGAACATGGCGGGCCCCGGCTCCTCGCCATGCACCACGTGGACGGGCAGCATCACGTGGGTGTGGTTCGACAGCGTGCTGACCGGCAGGTTCACCGTGGCGCGCTGGCCCGGCCCGACGCTGGCCTCGCCAAGGATAAAGCTGCTCATCCCTTGCCCCGCGTGCGCGTGTGGCCGGGTTTGGCATGGCGCTCGACGAAACGGATGATGGTGCTGGCCACGTCCACGCCCGTCGCCGTCTCGATGCCCTCGAGGCCGGGCGAGGAATTGACCTCGATCACCACCGGCCCATGCGAAGAGCGCAGCATGTCGACGCCCGCCACGTTGAGGCCCATCGAGCGCGCCGCCTTCAGCGCCGTGGCTTTCTCCAGCGGCGTGAGTTCGATCATGCTGGCGGTGCCGCCGCGGTGCAGGTTGGAGCGGAAGTCGCCCTTCGCGCCCTTGCGCTCCATGGCCGCCACCAGCGAGCGGCCCACGATGAAGGCGCGGATGTCGCTGCCCTCCGCCTCCTTGATGAATTCCTGCACAAGGATGGCCACATTGGCGCCGTGGAAGGCCTCAACCACCGACTTTGCCGACTTGTGCGTTTCGCTCAGCACCACGCCGATGCCCTGCGTGCCCTCCAGCAGCTTGATGACGACGGGGGCGCCGCCGACGATGTCCAGCAGGTCATCGGTGCGCTTGGAGTCATGCGCGAAGGCGGTGACGGGAAGCCCCACGCCGTCACGCGCCAGCAATTGCAGCGAGCGCAGCTTGTCGCGCGAGCGGCCGATGGCCACCGATTCATTCAGCGGATAGACGCCCATCATCTCGAACTGGCGCAGCACGGCCATGCCATAGAAGGTGTGCGACGCGCCGATGCGCGGGATCACCGCGTCGAAGCCCTCGAGCTTCTCGCCCTGAAAGCGCAGCTCCGGCTTCCTGGACGTGATGTTCATATAGCATTTGAGATAGTCGACCGGCACCATCTCGTGTCCGCGCCTGGCCGCCGTCTCGATCAGGCGCCGGTGGGAATAGAGTTTCTGGTTTCTTGTCAGCAGCGCGATCTTCATGGCGTCTTGCGTTTCTTCGCCGAAAGCAGGTTGGTCTTCGCCGGGTGCACGAGGAAGTCATGACCGATGGAGCCGCGGCCCAGCAGCATGGCGACGCCCATGTCGGTGCGGTCAGTCAGCGTCACGTCGATGCGCAGCATGATCTTGCCGATCTTCACATCGGTCTCGACCACGGCGCGCGTCTCGGTCTGGCCGTTGGAGCTTTTGACGCGCCGCATGCCCTTGAGCGGCAGGCGGCAGCGGTGGCGGCGCTTTGGCAGCGGCAGCACGAAGTTCACGTGATGGTCGTCGCGCTCGATGTTGGTGGCGTGCAGCGCGGCCAGGCGCGCCCCGGTGTCGATCTTGGCGGAGAAGGCGCCCACACCCAGCTGCGGCAGGCTGACCTTTTCGCGCCAGCCGATGATCACCGGCTGGCCGTCCCCCGGCTGTCTGGTTCGCGCCGTCCGCATGAGTCCAGTTTAGGCCGGGCGCGCGGCTTTAGTCGAGCTTGATCGTTTCGGCGATCACGATGCCGAAGCCTGAAAGGCCGACATAGTGGCGGTTGGAGGAGGAGACGAGGCGGATGGAGCTGACGTTGAGGTCGCGCAGGATTTGCGCGCCGAGGCCCACGTCACGCCACGACTGCTGGCGCCGGGCGGCGCTGCCGGTCTTCTCCGCACCCGCCAGCTGGCCTGCCGGAACGCCGGCGGCCCCTTCCTGCAGGTAGACCAGAATGCCCGAACCCTCGCGCCTGAACACCTCGAACACCTTGTTGAGCGTGCCGCGCGTGCCGAACACGTCTTCCAGCACGTTCTCGCGGTGGAGACGCACCGGTACCGCCTTGCCCGGCGAGACATCGCCGAACACCAGCGCCAGTTGTGCCACCTGGTCGAAGGGGGTGACGAAGGAATAACCCCTGGCCTTGCCGATCACTGTCTCGACGTCGAACTGCGCGGTCTGCTCGACCAGGCGCTCCAGGCGCTGGCGATAGGCGATGAGGTCGGCGACCGAGATGATCTTGAAGCCATGCTCGCGCGCGAAGGCCATGACCTGCTGCCCGCGCTTCACCGAGCCGTCATCATTGACGAGCTCGCAGATGACGCCGGCGGGGTGGAGGCCGGCGAGCTTCACGAGGTCCACGGCCGCTTCCGTGTGGCCCGAGCGCATCAGCACCCCGCCGGACTTGGCGACCAGCGGGAAGATGTGGCCGGGACGCACGAAATCATCCGCCACCACATTGCGGTTGGCCAGCGCATGGCAGGTCGCGGCACGTTCCCTGGCCGAGATGCCGGTGGTGAGGCCCTCCTTGTAGTCGATCGTCACGGTGAAGGCGGTGCCCATGGGCGCATCGTTCAGCGCCACCATGGGGTCGAGCTTCAGGCGCCTGGCGTCCTCGGCGGTGATCGGCGTGCACACGATGCCGGAGGTGTGGCGCACCATGAAGGCCATCTGCTCAGCCGTGATCTTGGCGGCCGCGGCGATCAGGTCGCCCTCGTTTTCGCGGTCGTCGTCGTCGATGACGACCACCATCTCGCCCGCGGCAATCGCCTTGATCGCGTCCTCGACAGGGTCGGGCTTGTGTTGGTTCGGCATGGTCTGGTCTCCAAAATCCTGCGCGCGCACCTTGTTGCCCGTGGCGGCGGCAATCTTGTTGGCGAGATCAAGGGAGGGCTGCGCCCCCGCCACGAGCTGCGAGACCCGGCCCTGGGTGACCCCCAGCCGCCGCGCCAGTTCGGATTGCGACATACCGCTATTAATGAGCCACTCGGAAAGCTTCATGAGGGTGCTATTAGCACCGCTAATAGTTCTGTGCAAAGCCCCTCTGCGGCTTATTCGCCCCAGCTGCGTTCCAGCACCCGCATCCAGTTTCCGGAGCACAGCTTGCGGCTGAGGTCCGCGCCATAACCATGCGCGGCCATGGCTTCGACCAGCCGGGGGAGGCCCGTCACGTCGCCGATCTGGGAGGGGATGCGGGCGCCGTCGAAGTCGGAGCCCAGCCCCACATGGTCCTCGCCCGCCAGCTTCATCATGTGGTCGAGGTGGCGGAGCATGGTGTCCAGCCCGTTCTCGCTCTGCCAGCGGCCATCGGCGCGCAGGAAGCCATTGGCGAAGTTCAGCCCCACCATGCCGCCTGTCTGGCCGATGATCTTCAACTGGTCGTCGGTCAGGTTGCGTGAGGATTGGCACAGCGCGTGCGCGTTGGAGTGGGTGGCGACGATGGGGGCGGTGGAGTGGCGCGCCACGTCCCAGAAACCCTTCTCGTTGAGGTGCGAGACGTCGAGCATGATCTTGAGTTCGTTGCAGCGCCGCACCAGCGCCTTGCCGGCCCCGGTGAGGCCAGAGCCGGTGTCGGGCGAGGAGGGGAAGCGGAAGGGCACGCCCTCGCCGAAGGCATTGTTGCGGCTCCACACCAGGCCGAGAGAGCGCAGGCCTGCCATGTGCAGCACGTCGAGCGACTTCAGGTCCGGGTCTATCGCCTCCGCACCCTCGATATGGAATATCGCGGCGATCTTGCCCTGGGCCACTGCATCGCGAATCTCCGCGGCGGTGCGGCACAGCTTGAAGCGGCCCCCGGAGCGTTCTTCGATGCGGTGGAGGATCGAGGCCATGCCGATGGTGGCGTTGAGCGCGCCCGCCTGGCCCACGTGGTTGGCGGGCGGCGGGTTCATGTCCTCGTCGTCGACGAGTGACGCGTCATCGGGGCTCGGCGCGAAAATGGCGAAGAAGCCGCCCTGGAAACCGCCCCTGATCATGCGGGGCAGGTCGAGATGGCCCTGATTGTCGCCATTCAGAAAGTCAGCGACGGGGTCGCCCTGCTTCTTGCTCCACAGGCGGAGCAGCACGTCGTTGTGGCCATCGAAGACTGCAACCAAGATCTCATCCCCCGTCAGGCAAACAGCCGGGCAAAACCCGGCCGTTCATTGCGTTTCTTGTCCGGCGGGCGGTCACGCCCCGGAGAACATCTCGTCGACATAGTCCCAGTTGACGAGGTTATCGACAAAGGCCTCGAGATATTTGGGGCGGAGGTTGCGATAGTCGATGTAGTAGCTGTGCTCCCACACGTCAACGCCGAGGATGGGCGAGGCGCCGTGCATCAGCGGGTTCTCGCCATTCGGCGTCTTCATGATGGCGAGCTTGCCGTCCTTCCTGGCGATCCAGGCCCAGCCGGAACCGAACTGCGTCACGCCGGCCTGGATGAAGTCGGTGCGCATCTTGTCATAGCCGCCAAGGTCCGCATCGATCGCGGCCTGCAGCCTGGCCGGAATCTTCTTGCCGCCGCCATTGGGCTTCATCCAGTTCCAGAAGTGGACGTGGTTGTAGTGCTGGCCGACATTATTGATGAGGGGGGCGTTCTTCTCGGCGAAGGCGGTCTTGCAGATCTCCTCGACGGACTTTGAGGCGAGCGGGCTGTCCTTCAGCGCGTTGTTGCCATTGGTCACATAGGCCATGTGGTGCTTGTCATGATGATACTCGAGAGTCTCCCTGGACATATAGGGGCCAAGTGCATCATAGGCATAGGGCAGGGCGGGCAGTTCGAGAGCCATTGTCGTTCCTCCATGAAAGCTGTCGGACCTATCTAGTCCGTGCAGACTGGACGCGCAAGGAACACCGCCAACAGCCTGACAACGTCCAGGCATGCGCCGAACGCCGCAATTGTTGTTTTTGCCTTGCATCGGACTTGACATTTGGGCCCTGGCGGGGGCCCGGAGGGAGACGTTACGCCTCAGATCATCGCCATGCCGCCATTGACGTGCAGCGTCTGACCGGTCACGTAGCCCGCCTCGTTGGACGCGAGATAGAGCACCGCCGCGGCAACGTCATCCGGCGTGCCCAGCCTGCCCGCCGGCACGCGGCCGAGGATCGCTTCCTTCTGCCTGTCGTTCAGCACATCCGTCATCGGCGTGGCGATGAAGCCCGGCGCCACCGCATTGACGGTGACGTTGCGCGCCGCGAGTTCCTGCGCCAGCGACTTGGTGAGACCGATGACGCCGGCCTTGGAGGCCACGTAATTGGCCTGGCCCGGATTGCCGGTCACGCCCACCACCGAGGTGATGTTGACGATGCGGCCCCAGCGCTTCCGCATCATGCCGCGCATCGCGGCGCGGGCGAGGCGGAAGGAAGCGGTAAGGTTCACGTCGATCACCGCGGACCAGTCCTCATCCTTCATGCGCATCGCAAGCCCGTCCCTGGTGATGCCGGCATTGTTGACGAGAATGTCAAGCGGGCCCATCGCGGCTTCGGCCTCCGGCACGAGCTTCTCCACCGCGGCGGCATCGGACAGGTCGCACGGCAGCACGACCACGCGGCCGCCGCCGAGCTCCGCCTTCAGCTCTTCCAGCACAGCCGCGCGCGTGCCGGAGATGGCGACGGCGGCGCCCGCCTTGTGCAGCGCCCTTGCGATGGCCGCGCCGATGCCGCCCGTGGCGCCGGTGACGACGGCGGTCTTTCCGGTCAAATCGAACATGGCGCTTATCCTTTGATCTGGGCCGCCGCCGCGGCGATGTCTTCGGGCGTGTTGACGGCGAAGGCCGTGGCCTCGGGCGCGTTCTTCTTCGACAGGCCCGTCAGCACCTTGCCCGCGCCGATCTCGTAGAAGCGGGTGACCCCGTGGGCCACCATGTAGGCAACGCACTCGCGCCAGCGCACGGTTCCGGTGACCTGGGCGACGAGACTCTCCCGGATCGCGGCAGGCTCGGTCAGCGGCGCTGCGCCGGCATTGGCCACCACCGGCGCAACAGGGGCTTTCATCGCAACGCTCGACAATGCCTGCGCCATCACATCCGCCGCGGGCTGCATCAGCGCGCAGTGGAAGGGGGCGGAGACGGCCAGCATCACGGCGCGCTTGGCACCCTTCGCCCTGGCGATCTCGGCACAGCGTTCGACGGCGGCCCTGGAACCGGAGACGACGACCTGCCCGTCGCTGTTGTCATTGGCCGCCTGGCACACGTCGCCCTGCGCGGCCTCGGCTGCGGCCGCGGCGGCAGTGGCGAAGTCGAGATCCAGCAACGCCGCCATGGCGCCGGTGCCGAGGGGGGTTGCACTCTGCATCGCCTGGCCGCGAATCCGGAGGAGGCGCGCCGCATCAGCCAGCGTGAAGGCGCCCGCGGCAGCCAGCGCGGAATATTCGCCCAGCGAATGCCCCGCCACAAACCTCGCTGTGTTCGCAACCGTGATGCCGTACTCGGACTCAAGCACGCGGATCGCCGCCATGGACACCGCCATCAGCGCCGGCTGGGCGTTCTCGGTCAGCGTCAGCTCGGCATCCGGGCCTTCCCACATCAGCGCCGAAAGATTCTGGCCCAGCGCCGCATCGACCTCCCCGAAAACGGCGCGGGCGGAGGCGAAAGTTTCGGCAAGGCTCTTGCCCATGCCGACCGCCTGGCTGCCCTGGCCGGGGAAGATGAAGGCCGTTGTCATCCTGAAACCTCGGGTGATTCCTGCATTTCAGGCGCACGAAACATGCGGCGGGGTCCGAGTCAAGGTTGACCGCCGCGGGCGGATCGGCCTTACTCGTCCCATGTACACCGCCGACGAGCTCGAACAGGCCAGCCGGATCGTTTATTCCGCCATGCCGCCCACCCCGCAATATGCCTGGCCCCTGCTGAAGGAGGCCACCGGCTGCGAAACCTGGGTGAAGCATGAGAACCACACGCCCACCGGCGCCTTCAAGCTGCGCGGCGGCCTCGTCCACATGATGATGCGGAAAGACCGCGGCGAGCTCGGTGGCGTCATCACCGCCACGCGCGGCAACCATGGCCAGTCCATCCCCTTCGCCGCGGCCCGCGCCGGCATCCGCTCCACCATCGTCTGCCCCGTCGGCAACTCGCCCGAGAAGAACGCCGCCATGCGCGCGCTCGGCGCCGAACTGATCGAGACCGGCCACGACTTCGACGCGGCGCGCGAGACGGCGATGGAGATCGCCAGGGAACGCGGCCTCGACTTCATCCCCTCCTTCGGCAAGGAGCTCGTCATGGGCGTGACCACCTATGCCCATGAGCTGTTCCGCGCGGCAGGCGAACTCGACGCCGTCTACGTTCCCATCGGCATGGGCTCCGGCATCGTCGGCACCATCGCGGCGCGCGACATGCTGGGTCTCAGGACCCGGGTGATCGGCGTGGTGGCGGAAGGCGCCAATGCGGTGGCCCTGTCCTTCGCGGCGGGCACGCCCGTCTCCACCAACACGGCTTCGACCTTCGCTGACGGCATGGCCGTGCGCGTCGTCAACGGGGAGGCCTTCGCGCGCATCAAGAAGGGTGCCGACCGCATCGTCACGGTGAGCGACGAGGAGATCGCGGAAGCGGTGCGGCTCTATTTCCGCTGCTGCCACACCATCGCCGAAGGCGCGGGCGCCGCGCCGCTCGCCGCGTTGATGCAGGAGCGCGACAGGATGAGGGGCCAGCGCGTGAGCGTCATCCTTTCCGGCGGCAACATCGACATGCCGAAGTTTGCCGAAGTGCTGGAGGGCAGGACGCCCTCACCCTGACGCCGACTGCTTCTTCACACCGTTCACCTTCATCAGCACATCGATGAGGCGGGGGATGAAGCGCTCCCCATAGCCCATGTTGTCGGCCATCACGGTGATCTGGTGCGCCGTCTCGGCGAGGAAGGAGGCGACGGGCAGCTCCTCCGTCATGTTGGTGTAGTAGCGCAGGTCCTTCCTCGCGTTGCGGATGGCGAACCTGGCATGGCTGTCGTCATCGGCCAGCGGCACGTTGATGAGGCGGCCGAACATCACCGAATTGGCGCCCCCCGACATGACGATGTCCTTGAGCGCCTGCATGTCAACGCCCGCCTTGGCGGCAACCGTGATCGCCTCCGCCGCCACCGCCGCATGGCAGATCGACAGGAAATTATTGATGAGTTTCAGCTGGTGCGCCGAGCCCACGGGGCCGGCATGGACGATGGTGTCGGCAAAACAGTCCAGCACCGGGCGGATCCTCGCCATAACCTCCTGCGGGCCGCCGGTCATCAGCCCCAGCTTGCCGGCCTCGGCCTCCTTCGGAGTGCGCGTCATCGGCGTGTCAACGAAATGGCCGCCTTTGGCCTCCACATCGGCGGCGAGGCGCTTGGTCGACTCCGGCTCCGCCGTCGAGCAGTCGGCGATGACGAGGCCGGGGCGGACGGCATTGATCAGCCCATATTCGCCATGCACGATGTGCTCCACCTGCGGCGTGCCGGTGACGCAGAGGATCACGAGGTCCGACTCCTTCGCCACCGCGAGGGGATTGTTGCGCTCATGCGCGCCCCTGGCCACGAGATCGTCGATGGGCGCGCGGTTCCGGTGCGCCATCACGGTGAGCCCGTAGCCCTTCTCCAGAATGTTCTTGCCGATACCGTGGCCCATGAGGCCGGCGCCGATAAGGCCGACGCGCTTGATGGTCATGACTGCCCTCCCACAAATTCCATGAACTTATCCTGCTCCAGAATGTGGAGCCTGTCTTCCGCCTTCTTGTTGAAACCGAGCCGGGCATAGAAGCGCCCGGCTCCGCTGTTGGATTCGTCCACCTCAAGCTTGACGAAACGCGCTCCGCGCGCGGCAAAGCGCCGCGCGGAGCAGCGCAGCAGGTCGAGCCCGGCATTGCGCCCGCGCGCCTCCGGCAGCACGAAGAGATCGACGACATAGAGCCCCGGCGCGCCGCGCCAGGTGGAGAAGGTCATGAGGCCGAGGCAGGCGCCGATCAGGCGGCCGCCGTCTTCGGCGACAACCACGTCAATGAGATCGGACGCCTTGCGCAGCTTTTCGCCGGTCAGCGCGGGCACGAAATCCGAGCCGATGTGCTCCGCGAGGCCGCGCACCATGCCAGCCACGGCGTCCGCCTCATCCGCGTGCATCGGCCGCACGGCAAGACTCATGCGGAGAGTCCCCTCAGCAGCTGTTCGAGGTTGAGGCCGAGATTGGGCGAGGGATAGCCACCCTCCTGCACCACCAGCATGGGGAGTTGCAGCATCCCGATGTGACGGCCGATCTCGGCGAACTCCGCCGTCTGGATGGCGAAGCCCCGGAAAGGATCGTCGACCGCGATGTCGAGACCCGCGGCAACCACAACGACCTCCGCGCCGAAACCGGCAATGCGCTGCAGGGCCGCTTCGAGCGAGGCGAGATAGGGCCTGATCGTCGTGCCGCGCTCCATCGGCAGGTTGAGGTTGAAGCCTTCGCCCGCATCGCGCCCCGTCTCCTCCGCATAGCCCCAGAAGAACGGGTAGAAGCGCCCGGGGTGGACGTGGAGCGATATGGTGAGCACGTCGGCGCGGTCATAGAATATCGCCTCCGTGCCATTGCCGTGGTGGACGTCGATGTCGAGCACCGCCGTGCGCCTGCCGGCCCCGGCAAACAGAGCCGCGGCCAGGGCCGCGTTGTTGAGGTAGCAGAAGCCCGCCGCCACGTCGGCTGCGGCATGGTGGCCCGGCGGGCGGCACAGCGCATAGGCGATGCGCTCGCCTTCGAGCACCAGTTTCGCGCCATGCGCGGCTGTCGCCGCACTGGCCCGCGCCGCCGCCCAGGTCTGCGCCGTGATGGGCGCGGAGCCGTCTCCCAGGTGCCAGCCGCACTGGCCCACCACGCTGTCCGGGTAATGCGCCGGCGGCAAGCCGGGGCGGCCGAGCGCGAACACATTGGCGGCGGGCGTTTCCGCCGCGTCGGCGAGGCGCTGCCAGCGCTCCCAGACGGTGGAGAGGAACTGGATGTAGCGGCGGTCATGGACGAGTGCGATGGTGTCGCCGGAGATTTCGGGCGGCGGCACAACCGGTCCGCCCAGGCGGCGCACGCCTTCCATCAGCATGTCGATGCGCTGGGGACGCTCCGGTATCGGCTGGGGCTTGCCCGCGACGATGAATTCGCGCGGTGCATGGGAGCGTTGCGTGTCGTCGAAGACGGTGATCACCGGTTTGCCGAGGCCTCTGTTTTGCTGCTAGGATTTTGGGCGAGCATTCACAGCAAAGCAAGGCTTGGCCACCATGTCCTCCGCACTCCCCAAGCATATCCACTCCACCGGTGACCTGCCGAAAGTCGCCTGGGCCAGGGGCGCCTATGTTTATGACGTGGACGGCAAGCAATATATCGACGGCTCCGGCGGCCCCGCCGTCTACTGCATCGGCCACTCCAACGAGGAGGTGAATGCCGCAATCGCCAGCCAGCTCGACCGCATCGCCCATGGCTATCGTTACAACTTCTCCTCCGATGCGCTGGAGGAGCTGACCGGGATCATTCGCGCCCGCTGCGGCGGCACGCTGAACAACATGGTCTATGTCACGGGGGGCTCCGAGGCCGTCGAATCCTGCCTCAAGCTCGCACTGCAATATCACGCGGCGCGCGGCGACATGAGCCGCCGCCGCTTCATCGCCCGCGAGCGTTCCTGGCACGGAAATACGCTGGGCGCGCTTTCGGTCTCGGGCTTCCTCGAGAGGAAGCGCGCCTTCGAGGGCTCGCTGCTCGACGTCTCGCATCTCTCGCCCGCCAATGCCTATCGCCCGGTTGCCGGTGCTGATGCCGGGACCGTGGGCGAGGCCTGCGCCAGGGAACTTGAAGACGAGATCCTGCGCGTCGGCCCCGGCACGGTCTGCGCCTTCATCTTCGAGCCCGTGGTGGGCGCCGCCGGCGGCTGCGTGCCGGCACCCGGGGGTTACGCGAAGCGCGTGCGCGAGATCTGCGACAAGTACGGCGTCATCCTGATCTCCGACGAGGTGATGTGCGGCGCGGGCCGCACCGGTTCCTGGCGCGCGCTGGAGCAGGATGGCGTGGAGCCCGACATCATGTCGGTCGCCAAGGGCCTTGCCGCCGGCTACCTGCCGCTGGGCGCCGCGATCTACAATGACAAGGTGGCGGATGCGATCCATGGGCTCCATGGCGCACCGATGACCGGCCACACCTTCACCGCCCACACCGCCTGCTGTGCTGCGGGCGTCGCCGTGCAGAAGATCGTCGAACGCGAAAAGCTGGTCGAGCGCGTGAAGGCCAGGGCCCCGCAGTTCCGCGCCATGCTGGCGGACGCGACGAAGGACATGGAGGCGGTGGGCGACATTCGCGGGCGGGGGTTTTTCCAGGCGATCGAGCTGGTGGCGGACCGCAAGACCAGGAAGCCCTTCGACGCCGGGAAGAGGCTGTTCATGAAAATCCGCCAGCAGGCCTTCGACAATGGGCTGATCTGCTATCCGGTGGGCGGCAACGTTGACGGCGTCAACGGCGACGTGGTGATCCTCGCCCCACCCTACAATGCGACGGATGCCGAACTGGCCGAGATCGTGGAGAAGACCGCAGCCTCGGTGCGCCAGGTGCTGAGGGCGGAAGGAGTGGCCTGAGGCCGGGTCTTCACCAGCTTCACCGGCTTCCCCTTCATGAACGGAGGGCGGCGGGGCGGCTGGCCGCCGCGAGGGGGCAATAGGCTGACGGCGGCATGCCGCTTCCGGCCCGCGGTCACTGCGGCCAGGGGAGCGACCACGTCTTCACATTGGTGAAGAACTTCATGGCCTCCATGACGCCTTCCTTCACGCCGTTGCCGGAGTCCTTGATGCCGCCGAAGGGCGACATCTCGATGCGGTAACCCGGCGCCTCCCAGATGTTCACCGTGCCGACGTCCAGCCCGTCGACGAATTTCGTGATGCGCGAAAGACTGTTGGTGCAGACACCCGATGAGAGCCCGAATGGCGTGGAGTTGGAGATCCTGATCACCTCCGCATCATCATTCGGCACGCGCACGATGGGCACGATGGGTCCGAAGGTTTCCTCGAAGACGAGCTCGGACTGATGCGGCACGAAATCGAGCGTGATGGGCGGCAGCAGCGCGCCCTGGCGGCCGGGGTTGTAGAGGATCTTCGCCCCCTGCTCGGCGGCCTTGTGGACGCGGTCCTCGAAGGTCTTGGCCGCCAGTTCGTGCACCACGGTGCCGAGGTCGGTGGCGGGGTCCATCGGGTCGCCGAACTTGATGGCCCTGGCCCTGGCCAACACCTTCTCGACGAAGCTGTCGGCCACGCGCTCCTGCACCAGGATACGCTTCACCGCCGTGCAGCGCTGGCCCGAGTTGCGCGTGGCGCCGGCGGCGGCGAGTTCCGCCGCCCTGTCGAGGTCCTGATCGGAGAGATCGTCGAGGACGATCAGCGGGTCGTTGCCGCCGAGTTCCAGCGCGGCGCGCCTGTAGCCCGCCTTGGCGGCGATGATCTTGCCGACGCGCACCCCGCCGGTGAAGGTGATGATGCCGATGTTGGCGTTCGTCACCATCTCGTCGCCGATGTCGCCGGGCCAGCCCGTGACGACCTGGAACATCTCGGGCGGCAGGCCGGCCTCGTAGAGGATGTCCGCCAGCGCGATGCAGGTGAGCGGCGTCAGCTCCGTGGGCTTGGCCACCACGCAATTGTTGGTGGCAATGGCGGGCGCCACCTTGTGGGAGACCATGTTGAGCGGATGGTTGAAGGGTGTGATGGCGGAGATGACGCCCACCGGCTCGCGCTTGGTGAAGATCTTGCGCGGCTTGCCCTGAGGCGTGACATCGCAGGAGAAGATCTGGCCATCGTCGAGGATGCAGAGCTGACCCGCCAGCGAATAGACGTCACAGGCGCGGCCCACCTCGTAGAGCGAATCCTTCTTGGAAAGGCCAAGTTCCAGCGTGATGAGGTCCGAGAGCTGGTCCGCTCTCGACCTGATGAGCTCCGCCGTGCGGAACAGGATTTGCTGGCGCTCGTAGCGGGTGAGCTTCGGCTTGTGGTTGCGGGCGATTTCGAAGGCCTTCGCGGCATGACCGGCCGTGCCCGCGGGCACGGTGCCGATGATTTCATTCGTATACGGATAATGAACGGGAATAACGCCCTCGGCATCGACATGTCTGCCGCCGATACGCATCATTTCCCTGATGACCGGGCGCTTTGCTGCGGCGATGTTCATGTTCAGGCCTCCACGAGATGATTGCAGCCCAGCGCAAAGGCATCGAAATTGCGCAGCTGCTCCGGCGCATTCCTGAACCTGCGGTTGGCGATGACGGGGATCTCCTGCTCGGTGAGGCCGCCATGGGAGCGCAGCGGCTCGGTCAGCCCCGAAAGATCATGCTTGCCGCGCGACGTGCCGATGACCTTGGAGCCCGTGGGGCCGCCGGAGATGACGATGACGTCGCCCATGCGGTCCTCGGGAAGCCCGAAGCGGGCGCAGGCGGTTTGCCGGTCGAGCACGGCGTCGATGCCGGGCTGAAGGGCGATGGCAGCCATGATCCCGCTCACGTCCGGGCCATGGGCATAGACGGTGGCGAAACTGCCGAGCGCGCCGTGGTGGACCACATAGGGATCGGTGATCGGCAGGATGACCTTTGTCATCCCGGCGCCGAACTTCGCATCGAGCACGTCCTGAAGATAGAGCACGTCCGGCTCGCCGTTGCCCAGGTGCTTGTCCTTCATGCCGTGGTCGGCGACGATGACGATGATGGCGCCGCCCGCATCGAGTTCGCCCAGGTATTTGTCCATCATTGCATAGAAGCGGTTCGCCCCCTCCGAGCCCGGCGCATATTTGTGCTGCACATAATCGGTGGTGGAGAGATACATCAGGTCCGGCTTCATTCGGCGAAGCAGCTGGACGCCGGCGGCGAAGACGAATTCCGAGAGCTCGGCGGAATAGACATCGGGCACCCCCATTCCGGCGAGGGAGCAGGCGTCTTCGATGCCGTTGTCCCTGAGGTTCGCCTCGCCGGCCTTTTCCGAGGAGAAGGCGACGGCCGTGCCGTCGAAGACGAGGCCCTTGCCGAGGAGCAGGCGCAGCTTGTCCTTTGCCGTCACCACGGCGATCTTCGCACCGGCCTTCTGGAAGGCCTCGAAAATCGTGGGTGCGCGCAGCCATTTGGGGTCGTTCATCATCGTTTCCAGGCCGGTGGCCGGGTCGATGAGATAGTTGCCGCAGATGCCGTGCACCTCCGGCGGGCGGCCGGTGACGATGGACAGGTTGTTCGGGTTGGTGAAGCTCGGGATCACCGAGAGGCCGCGGCGGTTCTCGCCCCTGGCGATGATGCGCCTGAGATTCGGCATCAGCCCCCGTTCCATGGCGATTTCCATATAGGCGGGCTCGGAGCCGTCGCAGCAGATGACGACGAGCGGGGCGGAGGGCCAGTTGTAGCTGCGGCCATTGACGGTGACGGTTTTCATGCGTGTCGAGTCCACTTCTTTTCTCATTTGGCGTCGCCCCGGCGAAAGCCGGGGCCCAGCTTCGGGCGTCGTCCCAGCGGAAAGCTGGTTCCCGGCTTTCGCCGGGATGACGACAAGAGACAGTCACGCTTCAATCGGCGCCAGGTCGGTGACCTTCATGTTGGCCAGCACCTCCTTGATCGCCGACAGGACATTCATCATCACCGTCTCGTCCACCTTGCCGATGGTGCCGATGCGGAAGGACGGACGCTTTGTCAGCTTGCCGGGGTAGATGGCGAAGCCGCGGCGGCGGAGCTCCTCGTAGAAAGTCTCGAAATGGAAGTTCATGTCGCGGGGCGTGAGGAAGGTCTGGATGATGGGACCCGCCTGGTCGTCGGGCAGCAGCGTCGAGAATCCCATGCCGCGCATGCCCTCGATGAGAATCCGCGCATTCCTCCGGTAGCGGGCGCCGCGCGCCGGAACACCGCCTTCGGCGGCGTGTTCCTTCATCGCCTGGTGGAAGGCGGCGAGCGCATGGGTGGGCGGCGTGAAGCGGAACTGGCCGTTGGTCTCCAGCCCCTTCCACTGTTCGTGGAGATCGAGCACGACCGAATGGCTCATGCCCCTGGAGGCCTGGAGCATGTCGCGCCTGGCCAGCACATAGGAGAAGCCAGGCACGCCCTCGATGCACTTATTGGAGGACGACACCATCACGTCCATGCCCGCGCCCATGTTGAGCGCGATGGCGCCGAAGGACGACATGGCATCGACCATGCAGAACTTGCCGCGCGCCTTCGCCTCCCGCGCGATCTCCTCGATCGGGTTGACGATCCCCGAGGTCGTTTCGCAGTGGACGATCCACACGTGGCTGATCGACGCGTCGGCGTCGAGCGCCGCGCCCACCTCATCGGCGCTGGGCGCGGCGCTGTCGCCCTTGTCGATCGTCACCACCGGGCGGCCGAGGTGCGAGAGAATGGCGGCGGCGCGGTCGCCATAGGCGCCATTGGCGACGACCAGCGTCCTCGTCCCGGCTTTGGGGCAGAAGGCGCCGAGGGCAGCCTCGATGGCGAAGGTGCCCGAGCCCTGCATGATGACGCATTCATAAGAGTCGTTGCAGCCGGCGAGGCCGAGCAGGCCCTTGCGGATATCCGAGACCAGGCGGCGGAACTCGACATCGCGCGAGCCCCAGTCGGCCAGCATCGCCGCCTTCACGCCGCGCGAGGTGGTGAGGGGGCCAGGCGTCAGGAGATAGGGCATGTCTTCCTGGCCGGGCGGGCCGGCAAAGCGGTGGGGCTGCTTGTCCATGTCGGTGACCTCCCGGATGCGAACCGGAAAATGGGCGCTTGACCCCTATCAGTCAAATCGTATGTTCTTATGTGCCACATAAGTGTGACTGATATGCGACACGCCCAGCTGAAGGCCTTCCACGCCGTTGCCGTGCACGGCGGATTTTCCCGCGCGGCGGAGGCCCTGGGCCTCACCCAGCCGGCCGTGTCCGACCATGTGCGAAAGCTGGAGGAGACCTATGGCGTGCAGCTCTTCACCCGCGCGCCCTCCGGCGTGGCGCTGACCGGCATGGGGCGCAAGCTCTTCGCCATCGCCGAGCGCCAGTTCGAGGCGGAGGCGCAGGCGCTCGAACTCCTCTCCCGCGGCAAGACCCTGGAGGAAGGCCAGCTGACCATCGGGGCGGATGCCGCCGTGCACATCCTGCCGGAACTTGCCCGCTTCCGGTTGAGGCACCCCAGGCTCTCGGTGCGGCTGGTGACGGGAAACTCCGCGCAGCTGGTCAGGCGGCTCGAGGATTTTTCCATCGACATCGCCATCACCGCCGGGCGGCCGGCGGAACCGGGGTTCCTGGCGAAGAAACTCAGGAGCGACCGGCTGGTGGCGGTGGTGCAGCGTTCCTCGCGGCTGGCGAAGCTGAGGGAGATGCCCTTCGCGCAGCTTGTGAAGCTGCCGCTCATCCTGCGCGAGGAAGGCTCCATGACGCGCAGCCTGCTGCTGGAGGAGGCGCGCAGGCGCGGGCTGGCGCTGTCCGGCGCGATCGAGATCGAAAGCCGCGAGGCCGCGCGCGAGGCCGCGGCACAGGGGCTGGGGCTTGCCATCATGTCGCAAGGCGAACTCGTGCCCGACGGGCGGCTGGCGGCGCTCGCCATTCCGGACTGGACGACGGAGATGGAGGAGTGGATGATCTGCCTAAAATCGCGCAGCTCGCTCCACGTCATCCGCTCCTTCTTCACGGCCGAACCATCTTGAGCGCCGGCGCCGCCACTGGCCGCGGCCTCGCGCGCGGCCTCGGCGCCTTCCATCCACCTCACGTCTCCCAATTCACCTTGCGCGGGCTTGACCCGCGTATCCTTTTTGGCGGCCGGGAAAAGGATGCCCGGGTCTGGCCCGGGCAAGGTGAAGGTTGGGCGGGCACGGCGAAGGCGTCACCCCTCCAGCATCTCGCGTTTCATTTCGAGTTCGAGCCACTGCTCTTCCGCCCTGGCCAAATCCCCGCGCGCCGCCGTGAGGCGTGACGCGGCCTGATCGAAGGCCTTCGCGTCGCGTGCGAACAGCGCCGCATCGGCGAGCTTCGCTTCGAGTGTGCCGATCTCGTTCTCCAGCTTCTTCATCGTCGCGGGCAATGTTTCCAGCGCGTGTTTCTCCTTGAAGGAGAGCTTGCGCCGCGCCTGCGGGGCCTCGGTCTTCGGCGCGGATGAGGATGATGGCCTGGCGGCCTCCGCCTTGAACTTGCCTGCTTCCACGCCGGCCCCGCGCTGGGCCACCATGTCCGAATAGCCGCCGGCATATTCGGTCCACCTGCCATCGCCCTCGGCCATCAGCACCGAGGTGGCCACGCGGTCGAGGAAGTCGCGGTCGTGGCTCACCAGAAGAATGGTGCCGGCATAGTCCGCCAGCATCTCCTGCAGCATGTCGAGCGTTTCGAGGTCGAGGTCATTGGTGGGCTCGTCGAGGATCAGGAGGTTCGAGGGCTTGGCGAGTTCGCGCGCCAGGATCAGCCGGCCGCGCTCGCCGCCCGAAAGGACACGCACGGGTGTGCGCGCCTTGTCCGGCGGGAAGAGGAAGTCCTTCATGTAGCTGACCACATGCCTGGTCTCGCCATTGACCGTGACCGAATTGCCGCGGCCATCGGTGATGACGTCCGCCAGAGTCGCACCGGGATCAAGGCTCTGGCGGCTCTGGTCCAGCGTCACGGTCTGAAGATTGGCGCCGAGGCGGATCGTGCCGCTGTCGGGGTCCAGCGCGCCGGTCAGCAGCTTGATGAGCGTCGTCTTGCCCGCGCCATTGGGGCCGGCGATGCCCAGCCTGTCGCCGCGCATGACGAGGAGATCGAGGTCCGCGACGATCGGCCTTTCGCCGAAGGTCTTCGACACGGCCTTGGCTTGCGCCACCAGCTTGCCGGACATGTCGCCCGAGGTGGCGGCCATGCGCACCGCACCCTGCTGGCCCACATGTTCCCTGCGCTCCTTGCGGAGCGACGCCAGCAGGCCGACGCGGCGCATGTTGCGCTTCCTTCGCGCGGTGACGCCATAGCGCATCCAGTGCTCCTCCGCCTCGATGCGCCTGGCGAGCAGCGCCTGCTCGGCCTCTTCCTTCGCCAGCACCTCGTCGCGCCAGGTTTCGAAATCGGCGAAGCCGCGGTCGAGGCGTCGCGAGGCGCCGCGGTCGAGCCAGACCGTGCGGTTGGTGAGCGATTGCAGGAAGCGCCGGTCATGGCTGATCAGCACGAAGGCTGAGCGCAGCGACTTGAGCTCCGCTTCCAGCCATTCGATGGCGGATAGGTCCAGGTGGTTCGTCGGCTCGTCGAGCAGCAGCACGTCCGGCTGCGGCGCCAGCGTGCGGGCGATGGCGGCCCGGCGGATTTCGCCGCCCGACAGGCGCTGCGGATTTTCATCGCCGGTGAGGCCCAGTTCGCGCAGCAGATAGGTGCAGCGGTGCGGATCATCGGCCGGGCCAAGCCCCGCCGCGACATAGTCCAGAACGGTCGCATGGGCAGAGAGGTCAGGCTCCTGCGGCAAATAGCGGATCGTGACGCCGGGCTGCACCCAGCGCTCGCCCTTGTCGGCCTCGACCATGTCGGCCTCGACCATGTCGGCCTCGACCATGCCGGCGGCGATCTTCAACAGCGTCGACTTGCCCGAGCCGTTGCGCCCGACAAGCGCCACGCGCTCGCCCTCGGCCACCGCGAGCTCGGCATTCCCGAGGATGGGACGTCCGCCAAAGGTGAGGCCGATGCCGCGGAGGTGAAGGAGAATCCTGCTCATCAGGCCCAAGGCTGTAGCCTAAAGCCCGGAGCTTCTCCAGTCTCCCAGATAGGCGCGGAGCCCGGGCAGGTCCCGAGCCGCGAAGAGCTCCGCCGTGGGGCGCAGCGCGAGGACGCGACCGCTTTCGAGATAGGCCGTGTGCGTGGCGGCGGTAAGTGCGTCTTCCGGCTGGTGCGTGACCATCACCACGGTGAGTTTCCGCGACCGCTGCATGGTCTTCACCAGCTCCAGCATGTCCTTGCGCATGGCGGGGCCGAGTGCTGCGAAGGGCTCGTCCAGCAGCAGCGCCGGCCTGTCGCGCACCAGGGCGCGGGCCACCGCGACGCGCTGGCGCTCGCCACCGGAAACCTCGCCGGGCTTCCTGTGCATCAGCGCGCCGAGGCCGACTTCGGTCAGCGCGGCATCGACGCGCGACCTCTGCTCCGCATCGGGCTTCAGCGAGGGCGAAATGCCCAGCGCCACGTTCTGCCACAGGTCGAGATGGGCGAAGACGTTGTTGTCCTGGAAGATCATGCTGACCGGGCGCTGGTCCGGCGGCAGCGCCGTGACGTCCCGCCCGCCGATGAGCACACGGCCACTCTCCGGCATCTCGAAGCCGGCGATGAGGTTGAGGAGCGTCGACTTGCCGCCGCCCGAGGGGCCGATCACCGCGGTGAGGGAGGCGGCGGGGAACTCCGCATCGAAGCGCATCCGCATGTCTTCGTGGCGGAATGTTACGTCATCGAGACGGATCATCGCTGGCCGCTCCAGCGTTCCGCGAGCGAGGAGAAGGCGAGCACGAGCGCGCCCAGCACCAGCGCCGTGCCGATGGCCTCGTCAAAGCGGTAGCTGCCCATCTGGCGGTGGATGAGGGCGGGAAGCGTCACGAAGTCCTGCGTGCCGAAGAGCGAGATGGCGGTGAGGTCGCCCAGGGACAGGATGAGCGCCATGACAAGGGAGAGGCCGATGGCGCGCTTCATCACGGGCAGCTCCACCAGCCGGAAACGGCTCCAGCCGGAGAGGCCGAGGCTCATGCACAGCCGGTCATGCGCCTCCGCGGACTGCGCGAGGGCGGGCGTCAGCACGCGGGCGGCGAAGGGCAGCGACATCAGCGCATTCATGGCGATCACGAGGAAAGCCGCAAGCCCCGTCATGCCGGCATGGGCGATGAGGCTGACGAACCAGCCGGTGGCGAGCGCCGCCGGCGGAACGATCCACGAGGCGAGCACCGCAATGGCGGCGGCCTTCCGCCACGCATCACTGCGCACAGCCAGCACGGCGAGCGGCCAGACCACGGCGAAGGCCAGCGCGGCGCTCGCGGCGCCGAGGCCGAGGCTCGTCGCAAGCGCGCGCGCAAGGAGGGCCGAGGGACGGATGTGGAGGAGCCCCGCCGCGACGAGCGCCATCAGCGGCGGCACGAGCAACAGAAGGGCGAGCACCACCACCCCGCCATCGAACAGGCGGGCGCTTGCCGAACGGCCATCATGGCGCCTGGGCTGCAGCCGCAGCATGGGCCAGCCGACGGCGAGGCCGCCCCAGGCCTGGGCGGTCAGGGCCAGCGTCGCGCACAGGGCGAGCTGCACCAAAGCCAGCATGGAAGCGCGCTGCGGGTCGAAGTCGGCGCGCAGCGACTGGTAGATCGCCACCTCCAGCGTGGTGGCGCGCGGGCCGCCGCCAAGCGTGAGCACCACGGCAAAGCTCGACGCGCAGAGCAGGAAGATGAGAAGTGCGGCGCCCGCGACGCCGCTCCTCACCGCGGGCCATTCGACGAGCCGCCAGATGGCGGTGGGCTGGAGGCCCAGCTGCGCGGCGAGCTTCCAGCTCTCCGCCGGGATGCGCTCGAGATCAGCAAGGATCAGCCGCGCGGCGAGCGGCGCGTTGAAGAACACATGCGCCAGCAGGATGCCTTGCAGGCCGTAAATGTCGAACACCCCGCCGAGCCAGCCCCCGGCGCCATAGACTTCGATGATGCCGATGACGACCACGATGGCCGGCAGCGCCAGCGGCAGATTGAGGAGCCTGAGCAGCAGCGCCCGCCCGGGGAAAGAGGATTGCCGCGCGAGGGCCCGGGCCAGCGGCAGGCCGAGGGCGAGCGAGAGAACGGTGGACAGCCCCGCCTGAAGGAGCGTGAAGCGCAGCACACGGAACACATAAGGATCGAGGCCGGAGAAGCCCTGCTCCAGCCCCATGCGCAGCACCGGCAGGAAGCCCGCCGCGAGTGCGAGGGCCAGAAGGGCGAGCGCCGCATAACCCGGCGCCCGCGATGGTCGGTAGGCGATCACCCCGCGCGCGTTACTTCGCCGTGGCGTTCAGCCACTCGTCGATCCAGGCGCGGCGGTTCTGGTCCACCTCGTCGGGCGAATAGAGCAGCGTCTTTGCGGGCTTCACCAGCCGGTCGAAGGCCGGCGGCAATGGCGCCGAGGTGGCGCCCGCCGGGAACATCCAGTTGTTGGTGGGGATCTGGTCCTGGAAGCCCGGCTGCATCATGAAGGCGAGGAACTTCTGCGCCAGCTCCTTGTGCTTGCTGCCCTCGATGATGCCGCCGACCTCGACCTGCAGGTAGTGGCCCTCGGCGAAGGAGGCCGCCTTGTAGCGGTCGGTGTTCTCGGCGATCATGTGATAGGCGGGCGAGGTGGTGTAGGACAGCACCATCGGCGCCTCGCCCTTGGTGAACAGCGCATAGGCCTCGGACCAGCCGGGCGCCACGGTGAGGATGCGCGGCTCGAGCTTCCTCCAGGCCTCGGCCGCCCTGCCGCCATAGACCTGCTTCATCCAGAGAAGGAAGCCGAGACCCGGGGTGGAGGAGCGCGGGTCCTGCAGCACGATCTTCTGCCTGGGGTCGCCGTTGACCAGTTCGTCCAGCGACTTCGGCGGGTCCTTCATGGTCTCACTGTCATAGACCACGGCGAAATAGCCGTAGTCGAAGGGCATGAAATATTCATCCGTCCACGGAAGGGGTGTCTTCGCCTCCTTCACGTCCATGCCGTGCTTGCCGAAGAGGCCGGTCTTGGCGGCCTCAGCCGTCAGGTTGGTGTCGAGGCCCAGCACCACGTCGGCCTTGGTGTTCTTGCCTTCGAGCTTCAGGCGGTTGAGGAGTGCCACGCCGTCGCCGGGGGCGACCCATTCGACGGTGCAGTCGCAGGTCTTCTCGAAGGCTTCCTTCACCTTGGGGCCGGGGCCCCATTCGGCGACGAAACTGTCATAGGTGTAGACGGTGAGCGTGTCCTTCGCCATCGCGGGGGCGGTGAGCGTGAGGAGCGCGAACAGAGCTGTGAGTGTCTTCTTCATAATACCTCCATTGGCCGTTGGATGGAGGATTGGGCATTGGGTGAGAACGCCCGCTCGCAATCCCTCCGCCGGCATGATCCGGATCAGGTTCAGCGGGTTTGGGGCATAAGCCCCGTCTCAGCCGCTTGGGCGCGGCACCCCGTTGAGAGCGAAATCAGAACTAAGGCTTCCCGCGTGCGCTGGCAAGCGGCTTTTGCTACAAGCGGCGCATGACACGATTTGCAATCTTGCTGGGCGGCGACCTGACGGCGACGCCGCGGCTGAAGGGCCAGATCAGGGGGGCCCGCGTGATTGCCGCCGACAGCGGCATGATGCATGCGTCAACGCTGGGCGTGGTGCCGGAACTCTGGGTGGGGGATTTCGATTCCGCAGGCTCCGAACTCACCATGCAGTACCGCGACGTGCCGCGCGAGACCTTTCCCGCGGAGAAGGACGCGACCGACGGCGCCATCGCGGTGGAAGAGGCGATCCGCCGCGGCGCCAGCCAGATCATGCTGCTCGGCGGCCTGGGCGGCCAGACGGACCACACGGCAGGCCTCCTCGGCCAGAGCGTCGCCATCGCGCGGCGGGGCGTCGCCTGCATGCTGACCAGCGGCACGGAGGAGGCCTGGCCGCTGATCGGCGGCCGCATGGTCGTGGACCTGCCGCCGGAGACGCGCCTCAGCATCATTCCGTTCACGGATCTTCTCGGCCTCGATCTCGAGGGCGTGAAATGGCCGCTGAGCAAGCGCGACGTGCCGGTGGGATCGACCCTTACGCTCTCCAACGTCGCGCTGGGGCCTGTGGCGATCCGACTTGTCGAGGGCCATGGCGTGGCCATCGCTTATCCGCCGCAGCACATCGATGGCTGACGTGGCGCTGGCGATCGAAGGTGTCGGACGGCGCGGAGAGGGCGTGGCGCGCACCGGGGGACGCACGGTGTTTGTGCCTTACACGCTGCCCGATGAAGAGGTGACGGCGGAAGGCGCGGGCGAGCGGCTGTCGCTGACCGCCGTCGTCACCGCATCGCCCGACCGCGTGGCGCCCTTCTGCCGCCATTACGGCCGTTGCGGCGGCTGCCAGCTGCAGCACTGGCGTGAGCAGCCCTATCGCAGCTGGAAGGCCTCGCTCGTCAGCGGGGCGCTGAAGGCGCGTAGCTTTGAAGCCGCCGTTGCTGACTGCATCGATGCCCATGGCGCGGGGCGGCGCCGCGTGGCGCTGCATGTGCGCAAGCGCAACGGCGTGGTGACGGCGGGCTACATGGCGGCGCGCAGCCACACGCTGCTTGACATCGGCCACTGCCCGGTCCTCGAACCCGCGCTGGAGCGGGCTTTCGACATCGCCCGCGCGCTGGGCGCGACGCTTGGCGATTGCGACGTCGGCGTGACGGCAACGCGCGCCGGCCCCGACGTGAGCGTGAAGGCCGGGCGTGACGTTCTGGCGCGCGAGCACGGCAGTCTCGCAAGCTTCGTCAACGCGCTGAAACTCGCGCGGCTCTCGGTCAATGGCGAGGTGATCGCCTCGGCGGCGGCGCCGCGGGTTCAACTCGGCAAGGCCACCGTCGCTCTTCCGCCCGGCGGCTTCCTGCAGGCGACAGCACAAGGCGAGGAGACGCTGGCGCGGCTTGTCGTCGATGCGCTCGGCAAGGCGAGGAATGCCGCTGACCTGTTCTGCGGCATCGGCCCCTTTGCGTTCCGCATTGCCGAGCGCGCCCGTGTCGCGGCCTATGACAATGACAGGCCGGCCATCGCGGCGCTCAACGCCGCGATAAAGGCCACCTCCGGCCTCAAGCCGATGACGGCCGCCGTGCGCGACCTGTTCCGCGAGCCTTTGGCGCCGGGCGAGATGGAGGGATTGGATGCGGTCGTCTTCGACCCGCCGCGCGCGGGGGCAGAGGCGCAGGCGCGGCAGCTGGCGCGGAGCAAGGTGAAGACGGCGGTGGCCGTCTCCTGCGATCCCGTCACCTTCGCGCGCGATGCGGAGATTCTCATCGGCGGAGGCTTTTCGCTGAAGCAGGTGACGGCGGTGGACCAGTTCAAATACTCATCCCACGTCGAGGTCGTGGCCCGGTTCACGCGCTGATCTGCCGCGGCGGCGCAGCAGCGTGGTCAATTTGGCCCGGCGCACTTCCATGCCTCGCGCCTTGCATGCCTTGCGCCTTGCCGGGGCTCATCCGATCAGCTGGCCGAACACGTCCATCGGCGTGTTGGCGCCGCAGATGACGACGCCGACGCGCTCGTCCTTCTCCGGCTTGTAGGCGCCCGACAGGAGGGCGGCGAAGGCGGCGGCCCCGCCGGGTTCGGTGACAAGCTGCGTCTCGCGCCAGAGATGGCGCTGGGCGTTGCGGATGTCGTCATCCGTGACCAGCGCCACACTGCTGACGTGGTCGCGGGCGATGTCGAACATCAGCTTTCCGACCGTGGTGGCGCCAAGCGAATCCGTGGCGAGGCCCGAGGCCTTCACCGGCACGCGCTCTCCCGCCGCAAGGGCTGCGTGCAGCGTGTTGCAGGTGACGGGCTCGACACCCACCACCTTGACCCGCGACTGGTACCAGGCCGCGATGCCGCCAATCAGCCCGCCGCCACCCACGGCCACGAGCAGCGTATCGATGCCGGGGGCCTGTTCCTCGAGTTCACGCGCCAGCGTGCCCTGGCCTTCGAGGGTGGGGACCGCGTCATAGGCGTGGACGCCCGCCGCCCCGCTGACCGCGAGATAGGCATCGCAGAGGGCCAGTGCCGCATTGTAGTTCTCGCCCTGCTGCACGACCTCCGCCCCGTAGGAAGCGATGCGCGCGACCTTGGCGGGCGAGGAGATCTCCGGCACGAAGATGCGCGCGCGGTGGCCGAGCTGGCGCGCGGCATAGGCAACCGCCGCCCCATGATTGCCGCCCGAGGCGGTGGCCACCCCGCCCGGCCCCACGCTCGCCTGCAAGAGCGTGTTGAAGGCGCCGCGGGACTTGAAGCTTCCCGCATGCTGGAGGAGTTCGAGCTTCAGCGTGACGGGAAGCGCCACGCCGTCAACCCTCACGTCGATGACCGGCGTGCGCCGCACATGGCCCGCAATGCGGGCGGCTGCGCGGGTAATGGCGTCACGCGTGATCGTCGGGCGGGACGCGGTGTGGGCGGTCATCGGCGGTTGTTGTCCTCGGTTGAGCGTTTCTTTGTCACGCCGAGATCGCCATGCGCAAGCCCCTCGCATCCAGCGGCGGATCGGCGGGAAAGGTGACGGCCCGGCCTTCGAGAATCCGCCTGGCGCTCCAGGCGCAGGCGCAGGCGTCGATCAGGTCATCCGCACCCACATCGGCGCGGCGATAGGCGGAGGGCGGAAGATCGATGATCGGGAACCCCGCCCTGGCGAGCAGCCTCTTGCGCAGATCGAGGCCGGGCGCGTGCGGCTGGCCCTTCAGCTTCTTGGGCAGCGGCAGGGGAGCCTCACCGTTCATCGCCCAGAAGGCGAGCTCCGGATGAACCTCGGCGAGGCCTGACTGCAAGGCCGGCGTGATCAGCGCGTCGATCTCGCGCATCTTGGGGAAGATGTGGAAGATCTGCTTCGACACTTTTTTCGGCGGATCGGAGGCCGCGAGGTTGGCGGCACAGGCCTCCCGATAGTCGGCGCACATCACGGCAGCGCGCGAGGGCACGGAGAAGACGCTCGACTGCCGATCACCGAGCCTCGCCCGCGCCTCGCGCTCGGCCGCACGGCCGGAGCCCTGCGGAAAGCCGATCGGCATGTCCACCGCGATCACCGCCGCATCCATCGCCAGCACCTCGGCAAAGCCGCGGCAGAGATGATGCGAGACGGCCTCCGCCCAGCGCACGGCGATCCAGCCGCCGGGGCAGCCATCGACGCCGATGACGGGTGTCATGATCCGTGCAGCGCGCCCGCCACGTTCAGCACCGTTGTGCCGGAACTGAGCGCGATGGCGCGGGCCAGTGTCCGCATCGCTGACGCGAAAGCCTGCCGCGGCGCCTGTTCGAGGCGCGCGGCAAGATAAAGTCCGCTGAGGAAGTCACCCGTGCCGTTCGGCACCTTCACGAGCTTCGGCGCGGTGATGCGGTGCACCCCGTCGGGTGTCACCAGCAAGGTGGCGAGGCCGTCATGCGCGGGAACGGAGGTGGCGAGCACTTCCGGCAACGACAGAGAACGCGCGGCGGCGATGGCGCTCGCCTCGTCCGTCACCTCATTGCCAGAGAGCCATGCGAGTTCGAAGGCATTGGGCGTGAGGCAGTTGGCGCGCGGCAGCAGATGGCGGCGGATCGCCTCCGCCACATCCCGCGGGACGTAGAGCCTGCCATGATCGCCCATCACCGGATCGGCCAGCAGGAAGGGAACGGGGATGCGGTCGAGCAGGCGCGCCACCTCTTCAACCTGCCCCACGCTTGCAAAATAGCCGGTGAGCAGGGCGTCGAGTCCGGACAGCGCGCCCAGGGCCTCGAGAGCCGCGAACATGCGCGCCATGTCCTCCGCCTGCACGCGCAAGCCCGCGGGCGCGCCATGGCCCGGGTGGTTCGACAGCATGACGGTGGGCAGCGCCAGCACCTCGTGCCCCTTCGCCTGCAGGGCCGGAACGGCGGCGGAATTGCCGACGGGGCCCCAGACGACCTGGCTGGAGATGCTCAGCACCTTCATCAGATCACGTTCCTCTCGAACAGCGGCTGGTTGCCGCGGATGCGCTCGAAGCCGAAACGCGCAAGATCGATGGTCTTGTAGCGGCCATCGATGATCAGCTCCGAAATCGCGTTGCCCGCGGCAGGCCCCTGCTGCAGCCCATGGCCGGAGAAGCCATTGGCAAAGAAAAAATTCCTTATCTCCGGGTGCGGGCCGATCACCGCATTCTGGTCCAGCGCATTGTAATCGTAATGCCCCGCCCAGGCGCCGATGACCTTGACCGCCTCGAACAGCGGCACGCGGCCGGCGAGTGCCGGCCAGATCATTTCCTCGAACCAGTTGTAATCCACCTCCCAGTCGAAGGTGTCCGGCTCCTGATGTTCTTCCGGCGAGAGGCCGGCGATGAAGTTGCGGCCTTCGGGGCGGAAATAGACGCCGCCGGGAATGACGGTGAGCGGCGCCTTGCGCAGCGCGTCCGTCGCAGCCGGGCAATCGAGCACATAGACATAGCGCTTGCGCGGGCCGACCGGCAGGTCGATGCCCGCAAGGCCCGCGAGCTTGCCCGCACCCGTGCCCGCCGCATTGACCAGGGCGCCGCAGGAGACCGCCTCCCCCGATGCCAGCCTCACGCCTGTGATGCGGTGGTCCTCGCGCGTCACACCCGTCACCTCTCCCTGAATCAGCTCCACGCCCCTGGCGATGGCCGACTTCCGGAACAGCGCGGCGAACATATAGGGGTCGACCCAGCCCTCGCCCGACAGGCCGAAGCAGGCGGCTGCAATCCCCTCCGTCACCAGCCAGGGAAAGCGCTGGGCCAGCGCATCGCCGCGCAGCAGCACATTGTCCGCGCCATTGGCGGTCTGGACGGCGTGATTCTCCTCAAGAATGGGCAGGCCCCCGGGCGTCGAGCAGATCAGATAGCCCTGTTCCCGGAAGCCGATGTCGGCATCCGGCCCGAACTCCTGTTTCAGGTTCTTGACCAATGTCACGCCGAACTTCGAAAGATGAATGTTTTCCGGCGTTGAGAACTGCTGGCGCAGGCCGCCGGCCGAGCGGGCGGTGCAGCCGAATGCCCAGCTGGTGTCCTTCTCGATCAGGGCGATGGCGCCCGTGTGGCCATTTTTCCGCAGGTAATGGGCGCTGGCGCTGCCCACCACGCCGCCGCCCACGATCACGACGTCATAAGTTTTCATGGCGGCGGACATTGCCCAAAGCGGCAGGCTCCCACAAGGGCGGACGTCATGCGGCCTGAGCATGATCTTGTCGCAAAACCGGTTCCACTTTTCCGGATCATGCTTTAGCCTGCGGCGCGGCAGGGGACGGAAAAGACCAGATGTGCGGAGTCAGACCCGGCGCTCTCTGCAGGCCCGGCGCATGACGGCCATTGCGGAGGCGAATTCGTGAGCGTCAAGACCAACCCCGGAAACTGTTTCGAGGACTTCCGCCTGGGCCAGACCATCCGCCACGCCACGCCGCGCACGGTGACGGCTGGCGACGTGGCGCTCTATACCGCGCTTTACGGCCCGCGCTTCGCCGTGCAGTCCTCCGATGCCTTCGCCAGGGCGGTGGGATACCCGCAGGCTCCGGTCGATGACCTGCTCACCTTCCATGTGGTGTTCGGCAAGACCGTGCCGGATGTCTCGCTCAATGCGGTGGCGAACCTCGGCTATGCCGATTGCCGCTTCCTGAAGGCCGTCTATCCCGGCGACACGCTGTCGGCCGTCTCCGAGGTGATCGGCCTCAGGGAGAATTCCAGCGGCAAGACCGGCGCCGTCTATGTGCGCTCGGTGGGAACGAACCAGCGGGGCGAAGAGGTTCTCTCCTATGTGCGCTGGGTGATGGTGCGCAAGCGCGATGAGGCGGCCCCTGCGCCAGAAGCCGTGGCGCCCACGCTGCCGAAGCGCGTCGACCTCGCCGAACTCGGCCGCGCCTGCCCGGCGATCGACACCGGCAAGTGGGATAACGGCCTCGCCGGTTCCTCCCACCGCTTCAAGGATTATGCGGCGGGCGAGAAGATCGATCACGTCGACGGCATGACGGTGGAGGAGGCCGAGCACATGCTCGCCACGCGCCTTTACCAGAACACCGCCAGGGTGCATTTCAACCGGCATTCGGAAGCGCAGGGCCGCTTCGGCCGCAGGCTCATCTATGGCGGCCACGTCATCTCGCTCGCCCGCGCCCTGAGCTTCAACGGACTGGCCAACGCCTTCCACATCGCCGCCATCAACGGCGGCCGCCACGTGGCCCCGCTCTTCGCGGGCGGCACGGTCTTCGCCTGGTCGGAGATCGTCGAGACGGCGGAGCTGCCGGGGCGCGGCGATGTCGGCGCGCTGCGCATCGTGACGCGGGCGACGCGCGATCTTCCGTGTACGGAGTTCCCCCTGGAGGACGGCGCACCCGACAAGCCCGGCGTGATCCTCGAGCTCGATTACTGGGCGCTGATGGTGCGGTAGTCTTTTTGCGTCCGTCACTCCACCGGCGTCCACAGCACCTGGTCGATGCGCGTGGCGCCCGAGGCCAGCATCACCAGCCGGTCGAGCCCCAGCGCCACGCCCGAGGCGGGCGGCATCATCGCCAGCGCTTCCAGCAGCTCCTCGTCGATCGGATAGCGCTCGCCATAGACCTGTTCCTTGACATCCATCTCGGCCATGAAGCGGCGGCGCTGTTCGCCGGGGTCGGTGAGCTCCCCGAAGCCGTTGGCGAGTTCCACCCCGCAGGCATAAAGCTCGAAACGCTCCGCGACGCGGCGGTCGTGGGCCGCGGTGCGGGCCAGTGCGGCCTCGACGGCTGGATATTCATGGAGCACCGTGATGCGGCCATTGCCCAGCTGCGGCTCCACCATCTCCGACAGGATGCGGCTGAAGATGTCGGACCAGCTCTCGTCCTTGCCGAAGGCCACGGGCGAGACGGCGGCCAGCGCTTGCGCATCCGCCGTTCCGTCAGCCCGCAGCGTGGCCAGCAGGTCCACCCCGGCGTGGGTCTTGAAGGCGTCGTTCACCGTCAGCCACTCAGGCCCGGCGAAGGGATCGGCCTCGCGGCCCCGCCAGTGGAAGCGCGCGGTCCCCGCCACCTCGGCGGCAAGGCGGACGAGGGCAATCGTGTCGGCGATGATAACCTCGTAATCCTCCCGCACCCGGTACCATTCCAGCATGGTGAACTCCGGCGAATGGGTCGGCGTGCGCTCCCGGTTCCGCCAGACATGGCCGAGGTTGAAGATGCGGGTTTCCCCTGCCGCCAGCAGCTTCTTGCAGGCAAATTCGGGCGAGGTGTGGAGATAGCGCGGCTCGCTCGAGCCATCGGGCCGGATCAGCCCGGTGGCGAAGGCATGGAGATGGGCCTCGTTTCCGGGCGAAACGGCAAGTGCCGCGCAATCCACCTCCACGAAATCGCGTTCGGCGAACCACTGGCGCATCGCCGCCACGATGCGGTTCCGGGCCATGAGGAAGGGGCGGCGGTCGGCATGGCGGGAAGGGTCGAACCAGCGGGACGGGGTGGCCAAGGGCCTGGCCTCCTGGGGGGTTGGCTTCCGGAATGGCCGCTGCTAATACCCCCCGCAACCAATTCCGGCAATTCGAGAGAAACGGGAAACAACGTGGTCAAGGTAATCGCAAGCGGTGTCCGCAAGGGCAATGTCATCGAGCATGAGGACGGCAAGCTCTATGTCGTGCTGAAGGCCGAATCCATGCACCCCGGCAAGGGCACGCCGACCACGACCATCGACATGCGCCGCATCTCGGACGGCGTGAAGACGGTGGTGCGCTACAAGACGACCGACCCCCTCGAGCGCGCCTTCGTCGAGACCATCACGCATTCCTACCTCTACCAGGACGGTGACAGTTACATCTTCATGAACCCCGAAAACTACGAGCAGATCCAGGTCTCGGGCGACATGCTGGGCGGGCAGGCCCCCTTCCTGCAGGAAGGCATGGAGTGCCAGATCGCCCTGTTCAACGGGGCGCCCATTTCCATCGAACTGCCGCAGCGCGTGACGCTGGAGATCGTCGAGACCGAGCCCGCCATCAAGAACCAGACGGCGTCTTCCTCCTTCAAGCCCGCGGTCCTCTCCAACGGCGTGCGCACCATGGTGCCGCCGCACATCGTCTCGGGCACCCGCATCGTGGTGCAGACGGAAGACGGCGCCTATGTGGAGCGCGCGAAGGACTGAGGCTTGTGGCCGGGCTTGACCCGGGCATTCTCGTTTGACACCACCACCAACATCTCACCTTCGCCCGGCTTGACCGGGCGATCCTTTTTGGTGGCCGCGAAAAAGGATGCCCCGGTCAAGCCGGGGCAAGGTGAGTGGAATGAAGGGCGCCGGGGTGACGGCATCAAGTCATATCACCCAAGCGCCTTCGTCATCACATCCGTCAGGCGCTTCGCGAAGCCTGTGGGGTCCGGCACCTGCTCGCCTTCGATGATGAAGGCCTGGTCGAGCAGCAGTTGCGCGGCATCCTCCACCGCGCCCGCACCCCTGGCCTTCACCAGCGCGGCCAGCGCCTTGATCAGCGGGTGGCCGGGGTTCACCTCAAGGACCGGGGCCGACACCGAGATGCCGGAGTCCTTCTGGCGCGACAGCAGCTTCTCCAGCGTGCGGTCCATCATGCTGTCGTTGACGATGCAGACGGCGCTTGTCGTAAGGCGCGTCGATGCACGAACGTCCTTCACCTTGTCGCCCAGCGCCTGTTTCAGCGCGGCGTTGAGCACGGCGGTGGCCGCATCATCCGCCGCATCCGCTTTCGCCCCGTCCTTCAGCTTGATGAGATCGAGATCGGCGGAGCCCTGCGTCACCGGCTTGAAGGGCTTGCCGTCATAGCCCAGCGCGGTGCGCACCCAGAAACTGTCGACCGGATCGGTGAGCAGCAGCACCTCCACGCCGCGCGCCTTGTAGCCCTCGAGCTGCGGCGAGGCCTTGGCCCTGGTGATGTCCTCGGCGGTGAGATAGTAAATTGCCGTCTGGTTCTCCTGGAGGCCAGCGATGTAATCCTTGAGGCTCACCCAGTCGCTCCTGGTCGATCTGAAGCGGACAAGCTCATGGAGCTGGTCGCGGCGCTCCATATCCTCATAGAGTCCTTCCTTGAGCACCGGGCCGTAGATCTCCCACAGCCTGGCGTAGGCCGCATCATCCGTCTCGCTGAGCTTCCTCAGCTCCGAGAGCACCTTGCCGGTCACGGCCTTGCGGATCGCCGCCACCTGCGGATTGTTCTGCAGCATCTCGCGCGAGATGTTGAGCGGCATGTCCTCCGAATCGATGACGCCGCGCACGAAGCGCAGGTAGGCGGGCAGCAGCTCCACGTCATCGGCGATGTAGACGCGCTTCACATAAAGCTTCTGGCGGCCGCGGCGCTCCGGATCATAAAGGTCGAAGGGGCGCTCGCCCGGCACATAGAGCAGCACGGTATACTCGTTGCGGCCCTCCGCGCGGTAATGCAGCGTCAGCGCCGGATCGGAATAGCTGCCGGAGATGTGGCCGAAAAATTCCTTGTGCTGCTCCGGCGTGATGTCGGATTTCGGCCGTGTCCAGATGGCGCTGGCGGAGTTGATCTGCTTCGCCGTCCCGTTGCCCACCGCCAGCATGATGGGGTGCGCGATGTGGTCCGAATAGGTGCGCACCACGCTCTCGATCTTCCAGTCCTCGAGGAACTCCAGCGCATCGTCGCGCAGGTGCAGGATGATGGAGGCGCCGCGCGGCGCGCTTTCGGCCGGCGTGACGGTGAAGCTGCCCGCGCCGCCGGACGACCACCGGTAGGCCTCCTCCGAGCCCGCGCGGCGCGAGATGACGTCCACCGTCCCGGCGACGATGAAGGCCGAATAGAAGCCGATGCCGAACTGGCCGATGAGGGGCACGTCGCCCTGCTTCGCCTTCACCTGCTCGACGAAGGCCTGGGTGCCGGACTTGGCGATGGTGCCGAGATTGTCGATCAGCTCCTGCCCGCTCATGCCGATTCCGGAGTCGGCGATGGTGAGGGTCCTTCCCTCCTTGTCCGGCGTGATGGTGATGGTGAGGCCGGGCTGGCCCTCCAGCAGCTCCGGCTGGGCAATCGCCTCGTAGCGCAGCTTGTCCAGCGCGTCGGCGGCATTCGAAATCAGTTCGCGCAGGAACACGTCCCGGTCGGAATAGACCGAATGCACCATGAGATGGAGGAGCTTCGCCACCTCCGCCTGGAACTGATGGGAAGTCGCGGTGGCGCTGCCGGTCGCGGTGTCACTGGCCATGTCAGCCTCTTCAAGAGCCTGTGTCTGATTGATGCCGGTGGATATCGGATGCCGCTGCCCGCTGGTCAAGAGGGCCAAAACAAAAGACAAAAGGCCGAAGCGGGGGGTGCTCCGGCCTTCTGGACTCTCTCGAGATTACGCCTCGAACACACCTGAAACTTGGGGTGGCCCGGCTGGCTTTGCGAGATCCGGGGGGCTGGGGGGGGCTGAGTTTCCGAAGCTCAACACCAGCCGGGCCGCTAGAGGCAACGATGGATTTATGGTCCCCGACATGGGCGGCAGCTTGCCCGCAATGCGGCCAAAACATGATTTCTGCTCAACGCTTGCCAAGGCGGCGGAACGGGTTCATCCTCCCGGTCGTCATCAGCCTGTCACGAGCAGCGGGATCACCCAGTTGGACAAGACGGACGACATCATTCCGCTCCGGCCCTGGGGAGCGAATGCCCCGGCCGGACAGGCGCCACCGCGCCAGCAAAACCCGCAGAAACCGCCCGAGCGCGTCGCCTTTGACCGCAGGGAACTGCAGACCATCCTGGGCTTCTACGGCGCCCGGGTGGCCGAGGGCGAATGGCGCGACTACGCCATGGACTTCGGGCGGGAGAAGGCGGTGTTTTCGGTCTTCCGCCGCGCCTGC